>JBKPSH010000237.1:0-8507 GCA_046734955.1 Acidobacteriota bacterium | reverse complement strand
TATGTATTTGAAGAGCGGCGAGACATCGATGATCGCGGCGGCGTTCCGGATCGCGTTGTATTCGTGCTCATGATGTCCTTCGTACGCGCTGACGGTGTAATAGCCGGACCACTCGCGATAGTTCAGACTCTCGCAGAGGGCAAAAGTGCGTTCGTGAAAGGGAGTTCCTATTGGCATTGAATCACCTTCGCCTTTACCTTCGCTAGCCTTCGTCCATCGAAAGCTTAGCGGAGTTCTCGAGCGATTCGTTCGAGTTGCCGACCGTGCACGGTCTGACTTGGCCGTTTGCGTCAATTTCAACGTCGCATGTTCGATTTGCGGCGTTCGGACGTTCTACAGAGAAGGAGCACGTGTGGTCCGAATCGGGACACTCGTTCCCTCGTCGCTACAAAACGTGCAATTTTGGAAGGGCTTCTGACATAATCCAAACCCTGCTTCTGAATTGCACCACCGGGAGGCAACCGGCGATGCGACCACCTGCCGTTGCACGACGTTAGTCGGTTATTCGACAGGCGTCGGTTGCAAACAGGCATCGCGGCATCGGCCGTTTGGGGGTTCCCGGAGGAAAAGCCGTGCCTCGCAAACAAAACGCTAGGGCGGACGCCGACGAAACACGGCTTTCAACTGATCTCCCGATCGGTATGCCCGAAGCTTCCCCGTCTGCCGAAGGGCCGTCGCCAGCCGACGCGCAGACGATGTTGTTTCCGATCGCAGCCACAGGCGACCAGGTGTCCGCGGGTGGGGCGGGCGCTTCTCCATCGGATCGAGGACCTCTCGAACCGGGGTCGGCTTTCGGCGCTCGCTATCACACCATTCGGCTACTCGGCATTGGCGGCATGGGCGCTGTGTATCAGGCATGGGACGCCGAGCTTGGCGTAACGGTCGCCATCAAGGTGATTCGCCCGGAAGTGATGGCGGATCCGAAAACGGCTGCGGAAATCGAGCGGCGATTCAAACGCGAGCTGCTGCTGGCCCGCCAGGTCACACACAAGAACGTCGTCCGCATCCACGATCTCGGTGAGATCGATGGGATCAAGTTCATCACCATGCCGTACGTGGCCGGCGCGGATCTCGCGACGATCCTGAAGCGCGATGGCCGTCTGCCCATCCCACGAGTGATGCCCATCGCTCGCGCCGTCGTCTCGGGGCTCGTCGAGGCGCACAAGGTCGGTGTGGTGCACCGCGATCTGAAGCCCGCCAACATCATGATCGGCGCCGAGGACGAGGCGATGATCATGGATTTCGGCATCGCGCGATCGACAAGTGTTCAGGCCGCGGGTCCCGTTCCCGGCGCCGACACGATTGTCGGCAATCTGAATCGCGCCGCGGCGGACCAGAACGCGACCGTGCTCGGCGCCGTTGTGGGCACGGTCGAATACATGGCCCCGGAGCAGGCAAGAGGCGTGCACGTGGATCAGCGCGCGGACGTGTATGCGTTCGGCCTGATCCTGTACGACATGCTGGTGGGCCGTCCTCGCGCCGAGCATGCGGGCAGCGCAATTGCCGAATTGCAGGGACGGATGCAGCATGCCCCACCCGCGGTCAAGTCGATCGTGCCGGAGGTGCCCGAGGGGGTCGATCGGATCATTACGCGCTGCCTCGCGCCGGACGCCGACAAACGTTTCCAAACAAGCGCTGAGCTCGCGGCGGCTCTCAATCGCCTCGATGACAAGGGCGTACCGATTCGAGAGCCGCGCCGTTTCACGCCGCGCATGATCGCGGTGGCCGTGATGCTCGTGGCCAGTCTTGTCACTGGCACGTGGTGGTTCACGCGGACGCCGCCACCGGAGAAGCCGCACGATCCGGTGACGGTGGTTATTGCGGATTTCGAAAACAAGACCAGCGATCCGACCTTCGACCACACGCTCGAGCCCATGCTCAAGCTCGCATTGGAAGGAGCGAGCTTCATCAGCGCGCACGATCGAACGAGGATGCGTGCCGCGTTTGGCATCCCAATACCTGAGAAACTCGACGAGGCGGCAGCGCGCCAGATCGCAATCAAGCAGGCTGCGGGGATCGTCCTCTCTGGTTCGATCGACCGTAAAGGAAGCGGTTACGAAGTCGAGGTGAAAGCCGCGCAGCCAGTGACCGGCAATGTGGTCGCTGATGCGAGAGGTTCCGCCTCGAGCAAAGAGCAGGTCATTGCAACGGCGACGAAGCTTGCGACCACGGTGCGCAAGGTGCTCGGCGACAAAACGTCGGAGTCGGCGCAGCTGTTCGCGATGAAGAGTATTTCAACCACTTCCCTTGAAGTGGTCGGACACTACGCCGCCGGCGTGGAGTTGCAGTCGAAAGCCAAGTACGGGGAGGCGCTGCAAGAGTTTTTGAAGGCGGTCGAACTGGACCCAAAATTTGGCCTCGGCTACCAGAGTGCGGCGGCGATGTCGCGGAATGTGGGCAAGCTGGAGGATGCTGAGAAATATGCGAAGGCAGCTCTCCGCTCTCTCGACACGATGACCGAGCGCGAACGGTTCAATGTTCGCGGCTATTACTCTCGGTCGGTCGGTGATTTGAAGGGATGCAAGGACGAATACGGGAACATGCTGGCGCGCTATTCCGGAGATACGGTGGCGCACAATCAACGTGCAGTATGTATGGTCGGTTTGCGCGACATGCGCGGCGCAGTGGATGAACTCCGGCAGGCGGTGGAGATTTTGCCGAACCATGTCGGTTACCGAGCAAATATGGCCATCTTCATGAATTACGCGGGAGATTTCGTCGGCGCAGAACGAGAAACGCGAGCGTTGAAGGAGTTGCCGCCGCGCGCGATGCTCGCCTTGGCATTCAGCCAATTGGGGCAGGGCAAGTTGCCGGAGGCCGCAGAAATGTACGGCAAGCTCAGTGCGACGGGCGGGTTCGGTAAGGCCTATGGCACAGCTGGTCTCGGCGATCTGGCCCTGTACGAAGGCCACTTCACGGATGCCGCGCGTACGTTCGAGGAAGGCGCTTCGGCCGATCTGGCCGCCAACAACGGCGACACGGCCGCAAATAAATTCGCCTCGCTGGCATACGTGCACCTGGTGCGCGGACGGAAGGACGCGGCGATAGCGGCAGCAGAGAAGGTCTTCGCGAACAGCAAGGTCATTCCGTACCGATTCCTGGCTGCTCGCGTTTTGATTGAAGCAGGTGCAGTCGGGCAGGCGGAAGTCCTGGCAGCAGACTACGCCTCGCGGCTCGCGGCGGAGCCCCAGGCGTACGGCAAGATCCTTCAAGGCCAGATCGCTCTGCAGAAGCGAGACTTGCCGCAGGCGGTCAAGCTTCTGACCGACGCCAATAGCGTGATAGACACCTGGCTGGGGCGTTTCGATCTCGGCAGGGCGTATCTGGCGGCCGGCGAATTTACTCGCGCCGACTCCGAGTTCGACATCTGCATCAAACGACGAGGCGAGGCGTTGTCGTTGGTGAACGAAGATCCGACTTACGGTATGTTTCCTGTGGTGTTTTACTACCAGGGGCGTGCTCGTGAAGGGTTACAGACCGAGAACTTTGCGAACTCGTATCGCGAGTATCTGAAGATCCGCGGCAACTCGACCGAGGATCCACTGCTGCCAGAAATCCGTAGGCGGGCAGGTAATTGAGCTATTCGTTCGACGTTCGTCTCAAATAAAAGAGCAGGGCGATCGCTCGCCCTGCTCTGAAGATCCAAACCTACGAACGCTACTTCTTCTTCGGCTTCACATTGATGCTCACCGAGCCGGTCGCATTTGGACTGAGCACAGTGGAGTTATCGCCATTGGCGGCCGGCGGCGCATTCTTCCACAGGCCGTCGTTGAACAGGAACGTGAAACTGTCGGGTCCGCTATAGCCTGAGGTCGGCGTATACGTAAATCCTCCGGTCCACATCCCGTTTGAATCGTAGGTCAGGGCGCTGAGCGTTCCGTGCGCCGGTGACGTCACAATCGGGTTCTGCGGCGTCGTTCCACTCGGTGGCTTCGGACCTCTCAGCTTGTTCGTAAGCGTCGCGTTGTTTGGCCCAAAGCCCGCGGTGTCCACATCCGTGGCGGCCACGAACGGCGACGGGAAACCGGAAGCAGGGACGGTGAACGCCTTATCAGTGACGTAGTCGAAGGCGGGCGCCACAGCAGCGAGCCGCACAGGCGCGGAGTTCCTGGCCGTAACCAGCGCCGGCGCGGATCGCGGGCTGGTTCCCTCAGTGCCAAAGGTCGCCTTCACAGCGTACGTGAACTGCACGCCTTCAGGGAGCTCTTCGGGGTCGACCAAGAATGTAGGCGGTAGCGAGTTCGCGGTTCCCGATGTTGTTCCGACGGTGACATGCCCGCCGGCCGCGTCGTTGAACGTGGATCCAGTCGAACGATAAACCGTGAACGACGTGGGGTTGATCGGTCCGCCCGGTGCGGTCCACGTGATGAGGTTGTGATGGTAGTTGGCGGTTGATGCGTTGGTTGGTGGAACTGTTTGACAACCAGCATCGTACCCGATGACGCACGCTTTCACGCCCTTCGGCGCCGCGAATCCCGTACTGGCGAAGAACTCGTCGTCGAATTCCCTGGTCTCGTCGGCAGACGCGGTCTCGTCCGAAGAGGCGGTCTCGTCGGTAGAGGCGGTCTCATCCGCAGAAGCGGTCTCGTCGGCAGACGCGGTCTCGTCCGAGGAAGCGGTCTCGTCGGCAGAGGCGGTCTCGTCGGCAGACGCGGTCTGGGAAAAGCCCCGCAAATCCCTTCCACCACCGAGCTGGTTCAAGGCGAATTGGAGCCAGTCGTTGAACCCCGTCAGCATCGCTGGGCTGCCCGGGCCGTCGAGATTCAGGTCCTGCGCGTAGTCGAAGTCGTTCGTATCCCCGTCGGCATTGTAGTCGTTCGGATCGGTCGTGAGCGGGCCGTTGAACCGAGCCATGTTGGGATTAGGGTTTGTGCCAAACGGGGTGCCGTTGCAATATCGCTTCGCCGCAGTGGCTCCCGCGAACGTGGCCGGCGCAAACCACGCTGTGCGATACGACAGCGGAGTGCCGAACGCCCCATCGCTCACATGATTCTTGTCGAGCGTATTGGCGCTCGCCGAAGGATCCGGGTCACGCGAATAATCAAAGTAGGTTCGACTGTCGTTGTCCTTGTTCTGGCCCGTCACCTGGAACATGTAATTCATTACGGTGACATGGACGGGCTTGCAGTTCGGTTCGAACGATAGCAGCCGGGTCGTCGGATTCCATGTGGCTGGAGGCCCGCCATGCCACAGGTCTCCGTTGTGCCCGACTTCGTGGAGGCCTACGGCGCCATACAGTTCGTCTGGGGCCTGCTCGACGACCACTCCGGCACTCGTAACCTTCTGCCACCCGCCGAGTGCGACGACAGCAGTCGAGCCCGGATGATTGGATCTGCCGCCGGTCGTCTTCGGCACGTGAAATGCCTTGTTGTCGTCAAGCTGTCCGCCGCAGTGCTTGTCTTCGTTGTATCCCACCGGGGGAGCGGGGAATACCGTCCCGTCTTCGCTGTAATTTGCCAGTGTCGGCGGATTCGTTTGGTTGTTCACGCATGGGTACGGAGACTTTGGCTTCGCGAGCGCGTGCACGGAGAACAGGTAGTGGAACCAGCCCAGGCGATTCCAGTCGAAATACAGGCTGGCGTAGGCGGGAAGGCCACGTGTGTACCCCATCGTGCCCGGATAGTCTTGGAATTGACACGGAAGGACCCCCAACCCACATCGAGTCTCCGGAACGAGCTGGCCGCCTCTCGCGTCGGCCGCAGGAATGAAGAACTGCGTATAGTCCAACGGATTGCCCGGCCTGTAATACGGGCTGTTCTGATCGTTGGCCATCGCGTTGATGGCGGTGATATAGCTCGCCGGGTTTCCGACATCGAGGTGCGGAGTAATCGGACCAGGTGTGAGTACCGGTGAAGTCGAATAGGTGGGCGCGAACAGGTACGCGTCAATGAGGACCTTTGCGGCCGCGGGTTGCAACATGTGGCTGTGACCCGTGCTGTCGGTGGCGGTATTGGCGGTAACCGTGCTCGTCAAAAGGCTGTAGGGGGCACTCGCCGACCCGTAGCTCGTCGGACCTGTTGCCATCGCGTCCGCTTCGATGAAGAGATCTTTGTGGGAGGAACTTGCGCCCCAGTTGTCGTAATTGAGAGGCATTCCGTCCGCGTCGTACAGCGCGTTGCCATCCTCTGCACCGTCCGGTAGACCATCGGTGTCGCGATCGGCCACGGCCGTGCTCAAAGCCGCAAACGACAACGTAATGCAATCGTACGATCCGCTAGTCGGAAGATGGTCGAGCGTCACCACCGGAGTTTCGCCAAAGCCGCTGAAAGGTCCCGAGTTGGTATAAACGCCAGGCGTCATCAGCGACGTTCCGCCGGTTCCTGCAGTGCTGACGTTGTAGGTCACAGTCGACCACGCGCGGTCTGACGCTGTCTGTCCCTCTTTGATCGGATCGTCGCCGTCGTTTGCAAGGAATGTGGCTGGCGCAGCGGGGTTACCCTGGAACCGTATTCTCTCGTGCTGGTTCCTCTGGTTTGAAACGGCGGCCAGCGTGAACAAGGCCTTCGTGTCAGTCGTGGACTTGTAGATTCCGGCGAACGTCTGCTTCGTCACCGTGTTCAGGTTGGGCTGGATGTAGACCTGGCCCGGAGAACCGTGCTCGTTCTTTGGATTCTCGTAGACGACGATCTTTCTCAGCGGCTCCGTCGGATCACGATAGACGACGAACAGCGAAAAGCCGGCAACTTGCGGAAGGATATTTCCGGTTCCGCCTTCCATCGTTTCAACGGTCAGGCCAGCTGGATAAAACTGTCCATTCTTGTCTTTATTGGTCGTCAGGTCGCCGTCGCCAACCAGGCGCTTTCCAGTCGGCTGATGGTTCGCGTCGTACTGGACCGGCAGTGAATACCGCACGTCGGCACGAAACATGGTCAAGACCAGGTTTCCCGAGGAACTGAAGCAGGCCGCGCCGGTCAGCGCCTGGTCGCTACGCTTCACGATCGAACTGAATCTCGCGTTGGTGACCGGCTCCCCTTGGAACTTGACGGTGGTCGCAAGCGGATCGACATCGATCATCTCGAAGTAGAGGTATGCGGCGACGATATCGGCATTTGAAGGCACGCAATTGGTGACGATTGGGGGATTCGCCTGGGGCTTGCAGGTATTTATGTGAAGCGTTCGCGTCACCGAGCCTTTCTGCGTCTGCGCCGGAATATCGTCGGACGCGACGGCATAGTTGCCAGTAACCACATAGCTATGCGGATCGGGCAAGGGATTGAGTGGCGTCGCGACCGCTTGCAATTGTCCCGCTTGTTGAAACGCAAGAAGCGCAGTCAGTGCAATGAACGCGAACGCTCGCGCGATAGCCGTGGCTGCCGGTTTGGTCGATGCCATACTGTGTCCTCTCCGCGAACGTGAGTGCCCGCCCAATCTGGAAACGAGGGATGTCTCCAAAGAGCCGGCTCTCTCAATCCGCGCCGCCTTAAATTCACCCTTGCGGGAATTGGAACTGGTTGTAACGAGAGCGCGAAGCGTAGCAGAAGTGTCGGGGTAAGCGCTACCCAAATCGCATCATTAGCTCGGAGTGTGTAAACAGCACAAACAAAGGTACTTGTGGCTCCGACAGAAGATTGTGCGAACGATGTCACCCCACGGGTACTGATACGTCACACTACTCGAACCAGGTTCCCGCGGCCGCGAACATTCGCCGTCGGAGTAGAATGCGAGCCAAGTCGATGCTCGCCCTGCTCTGCTCGCGAACCGCCGGCCTCTGACCGAGCGTGCCCGCGCACGCAGTCCTTCGCGTCTTCCTTCACTGGTCGTCATATTTGGTTGTTGCCCGCATGAACTACGACGTCATTGTTATTGGCGGCGGTCACAACGGTCTCGTGAACGCCGCATACCTCGCTCGCGCCGGACGCAAGGTCCTCGTGCTCGAACGTCGTCACGTTCTCGGGGGCGCCGCCGTCACCGAGGAGATCTATCCGGGATTCAAGTACTCGGTGTGCTCCTACGTCGTCTCGCTGCTTCGACCTGAAATCATCCGCGAGCTCGATCTGCCACGACATGGGTTGGAAATTCTGCCGCTCGACGGCACGTTCACGCCGATGCCGGATGGCAATTATTTGTGGCGAGTCAACGACCACGCTCGCACGCGCCGTGAAATCGCGCGGCACTCGAGGGTGGATGCCGAGGCGTACGACGAGTACGGCAAGGCGATGGTGGAGATGGGCCGGTTCGTCAAACCCATCCTGAACATGACACCGCCGGATCCGACGTCGCTCGATCCAAGGGGGCTTTTGGATCTGATGTCGCTCGTCCGTCGATTTCGATCGCTGAGTGACATCGATCGATACAACCAGATCCAGTTGATGACGATGAGTGCCATTGACTTTCTGGATCAGTGGTTCGAAACCGACGTCTTGAAAGCGACGATGGCCGCGTCCGGAATCATCGGAACATTCCTCGGTGTGCGATCGCCTGGCACCGCATACGTGCTGCTCCACCATTACATGGGAGAGATCGATGGCGCGTTTCGCTCCTGGGGTCTGTCGCGGGGCGGCACCGGT
>JBKPSH010000236.1:0-11198 GCA_046734955.1 Acidobacteriota bacterium | reverse complement strand
CTACACACCTTACTTCAGTGGGGGACATGTGACATTCCAGGTCGGTGACAAGGTCATTTACCCAAACCACGGACTCGGCGTCGTTCAGGGCATCGAAACCAAAACCATCCTGGGAACAACTTGCGGTTTCTATCATCTGCGGATGGTAGCCAACGAGACGACAGTGCTCGTGCCTGTCGACAACGTTGACGGCGTCGGCCTTCGACGCGCTATCAGCGACGAAGAAATCGAACGGTTGTTCTCGCTGCTTGGCGACGGCAAGATCGACAATCATCAGAACTGGAAAGGACGTTTCAAAGACAATTCAGATCGGATGCGGACGGGATCCATCTATGACGTCGTCGAAGTGCTCAAGAGTCTGACGTTCCTCGCGCGGTCGAAGAATCTCTCCTTTCGTGAAAAGCGCATGCTTGATCGTGCCAAGTTCCTCGTGGTCTCGGAGATCTCCGAGGTCTCTCATGAGATCACGGCTGCGATCGAAGAGAAGGTCGATCGCGCGCTTGATCGCTGCTTCACCACGAAGAATCGATCGATCGCCCGCGCGAAAGCGGCCAAGGCAACGGCGACGACGCGCGTCAGTGCACGGCGCACCGCGAAGGCATCGTAACGCCGGCTCGAGCTCTCGGATCAAGGGACGGGGTTCTTTCAGGAAGAGTCCCGTCCCTTTCCCTTTATGCTCTCAGCGCTTCGCTCGATCATCACCTACGTCTCGGTCGCACTTTACGTTCTGCTCGTCGGTCCCCCATTCTTACTGATCGCACTGCTCTTCAATCAAAAGGCGCTGCTCTATCGGGTCGGCCATCTCGGCGTCAGGCTCGGGTTGTTTCTGAGCGGCATCAAAGTCGACCTCGCCGGATCTGAACATATCCAGGGCTCCCGAGCCGCCGTGTACGTCGTCAATCACACGAGCAACGTCGAACCGCCGATAATTTTCGACGCCCTGCGCGAGCTGTTTCCCCGGCTGCGCATTCTTTACAAGGCCGAACTGCGCAACCTGCCTGTCCTCGTGCGGGCATTCGACCTCGCGGGGTTCATTCCGCTGGAACGCGCAAACCCCGAGCAGAGCCTGCCCGCCATCGATCGAGCGGCCGAGGCGATGCGGCAGGGAAACTCCTTCCTGATTTTTCCGGAGGGCACGAGAAGCCGAACCGGCGATCTGCTTCCGTTTAAGAAGGGCGGCTTCATCATGGCGATCAAGGGTCAGGCGCCGGTCGTGCCGATCGGCATCAGCGGCGCGCGGAACGCCCTGCGCAAAGGAAGCCTGATCATCTATCCGGTCACAGTCCGCGTTCGTTTCGGCGAGCCGGTCGAGACGACCGGGATGACGCTTGAGGATCGCGACAAGTTGGTCACGACGGTGCGAAACAGGGTTGCTGCTTTGCTCAGCGAGTGAATTACGCGCTCAGAACAGGCGAAGGTCGTCCCCAACGCCTGCGCAGTGCACGCACGATCCACGTCGCAAACATCACAATCAACACGACGCCGACGATAACGATCACGGCGGCGATGGCCGGGTACTTCAGCGCGATGAACCCCAGGCCGACGACGAATAGGTCCTCCGTCAGGCTCAGGATCCAGTTGGTAAATGGTTCCGGGCTGGCGTTAGCAACCGCACGCGTCCCTGCCTTCGTCAAGTGCGTGCTGGCCGCCAACGAGCCGCCAAGCAACGCGACGAGGCCCTGCACTGTCGGGCTGGCGTGACCGAGTGTCGCCACCGCGATGAGTGCGCCGCCAACAGGACGGATGACCGTGTGCACCGCATCCCAGATCGAATCGAACCACGGTACCTTGTCGGCAACGAACTCGACGAGATACATCACGATCGCCGCGCCGATCACGATGTCGTTGTCGAAAACCTTGAACTGCGGCGGAAGCTGAACCCAGTCGAAGCGGCTCGCTAATCCAAGAATTGCGACCGTCGCATATAGATTCAGCCCGGCCGCAAACGAAAACCCCATCGTGCGGCCGAGCGTCGTAAGCAAGTCCACAAATCCTCTGTATCACATTTCAGCGAAATGCCGGATTCCCGCAGCGGATCCGCAACAGCCAGCAGCCAGCAACGAGGAGCTACTGCCCCGTCGTAAATTTCAAGGTCCATGGCTGTAGCGGCTGGCCGTCGATGGCCACGATGCCGTTGGTCAACTCAATCACTACGACGTGGAATGCGGGCAACGGTTCCTTGAACCTGACTTCAATCGACCGGTTGCCGTCGTTATAGGCGACGGTGAAGTTTGGCGGCGCCTCCGTCGGAGGAGGTGTGCCACCGTAACGGACGCGGACGTGTTCGCGGAAGCTGTCACCTTTCATGTCGCGTGAGAACTGGATCCTGATTCGTCCCGCGGTTGGGACGTCGGTGTCGTCGGCCAGCGGCGCGCTGAAAATGACTGACGGTGGCGGTTCGGCTGGAACCGGCGGGCCGGCGACCTCAACCGGTCCTTCGGCAGGGGCGGTGGTCAATCGAATGGATTCGGCAGCGATCCACACAGCCGTCGCGTCGCGTTCCACCCTGCCTTTCACTTCCAGCCACTTGCCCGTATCGACGCGCGCGGATGGATCGAGATCGAAATCCTTGCCTTTCGGCCGGAGCCCGGTAATCCAGATCGCCGCATCAGCAGACTGCAGCACGAAATCCCATTTACTCTTTGCTACTCCCTGCGGCAGGTCTCCGAAAAGATTCCGTCCTCTGAAGCGGCCGATGAGCGTGACTTCACGATTGTCGAACTGTTCGGGAAGAAGTGCGATCGATCGGACGGTTGGACTGGTCGGCGCCGGACTGTCGACGAACGTGGCGCCGAGAATCACGAACACCTGATCGCGCGCCGGCCACTGTCCATGGCTGGCGGCTTCGATGACCGGCGTGAAATTGTACGAGCTGAAACGCTGGTCTCCCTCGACCATGCGGCCGAGATCGTAGAACTCACCACGAATCTCGCCGTCCGATCCACCCTGCTTGTCTCGCCAGAAGACGTAGACAGGCTTTGCTGTGCCATCCAGCTCCGTCAGCTGGCCGCTTAGCTTCACAACATGTCTGATGACAATCCGTTTTCCGTTGAAGAAAAGCGGATTTGTGACGAGCGCCTGGGCGGTCGTGGCAATGCGGTCGGGTACCTGCGCCGCGGCGGGCACCGCGATGAGGAGCACTGCTCCGAACGGAATCAAGAATCTAGCGAGGCTACGCCTGAGACCGTCGAGGCTACGCCTCGCTAAGCGATAAGCTTGATAACGCCGCGCTGACGCGCGGACGGTCTTGACCGCAAACGTTTGACTCATTTGTACAAGCTCTAAGCGGTCAAGACCTCTAGGCAAGATCCTTCCGGCTTGCACGTGTCAGGACGATTGCCAGCAAGAGAAACAAAAGCCCTCCAGCAATTGTACCGGCGGTCCCGTTGTGAAGGAACGGGATCAACCCCAGCGTCTCCGCATCGTCGGCAGCCGGGATCAGATTCCGGCCAAATAGCGCCGCGTAGAGAATGCCGGCGAGCGAGCCGCCGGCGATCAGGCCAGAGCTGAACAGCGTGCCTGCGCTGATCTCCGATTCCTGCGACTTACCCGTGTTTCGCTCGACGAGCCATCGGACGATCCCGCCGACGAAAATGGGCGCGGTGGTGGCAATCGGCAGATAGGACCCGACTGCGAACGAGAGGGAGCGAATACCGCAGAGTTCCAGGGTGACGGAGATGAATACGCCCACGAGGACAAGTCCCCATGGCAGGTTCTGGCTTAACAGGCCCTTGATGATCGTTGCCATCAGCGTCGCTTGCGGCGCCGGCAGCGACGTTGACCCGATCACCATGATGCGGTGCAGATATAGCGTCGTCATTCCTATGACGAACGATGCGGCGAGAACACCGATAACCAGGCCGACCTGCTGGCGGATTGGCGTGGCGCCGACAATGAATCCGGTTTTCAAATCCTGTGATGTAGCGCCTGCAATCGCCGCCGCGATGCAGACGACGGCGCCGACGCCGAGCGCGATTGGCGCATAGGCATCACCAAGCCAGCCGACCGCCACAAATATCGTGCAGGTGAGGATGAGTGTGGCGATCGTCATACCCGAGATGGGATTCGACGAATTGCCAATAAGGCCCGTGATGCGCGACGAGACGGTTACGAAAAAAAACGAGAAGATGACGATGAGCGCGGCTGCGACAAAGTTCCACTGCATGGGCATGCCAGGCGTGACGGCGAGGAACAACGCAATCAGCAACGATCCAATCAGCACGACCATCAGGGGCATGTCGCGGCTGGTTCGAAGCTGTCCGCTCGCAGCGCCCCCCGCGCCGAACTCCTTCACGCTCTCCCTGAACGAGGACACGATTGTCGGCAGCGTTCGCGCCAGCGTGATCAGACCAGCGGCGAGCACGGCGCCAGCGCCGGTGTAACGGATGTAAGCGCTCCATAGTTGACGCGCGGACATTTGATCGATGCGCAAACCGCTCGCCGGAACGGGAGGAAATGGCACCGTCATGTAGTTGCCGAGAATAGAGAGCAGGGGAAGCAGAACGAGCCAGGACAGAACACCGCCTGCGAACATGACACCGGCGATACGCGGCCCGATGACATAGCCGACACCCATGTACTCCGGCGAGAGATCCAGGTTCAGCGTAGCGTTGGGAAAGACGCCTGTGCGCGCCATCGTGTAGCCGATTGCGGTGGGGAAGATCTGGAAGATCCATGACAGTGACTTCCACAACGCACCTGTCCCGAGCCCCATGAAAACGGTGCGCGCGAGTGCGCCGCCACGCTCACCTGCGACGAGCACATCGGCGCACGCCGTTCCTTCCGGGTACGGCAGCACGCCGTGTTCCTTCTCGATGAGCGCGCGACGCAGTGGCACCATCATCAGCACGCCAAGGATGCCGCCGGCGATCGCGAGGAGCGTGATTTGGAAATAGTTGAAGTACGCGGGCCCGTTCGGCGCGAGAAAAATCAACGCGGGGATCGTGAACACCACACCGGCGGCAAGTGACTCGCCAGCCGACCCAATCGTCTGGACGATGTTGTTCTCGAGAATCGTCGAGCCGCCGAGGCGCTTCAGGACAGAGATGGCGAGCACGGCGATCGGAATCGAGGCGCTCACCGTCAGTCCGGCACGAAGCCCGAGATAAACGGTCGATGCGCCAAAGATGAGGCCGAAGAGGACCCCGAGGATCACCGCCTTGGCGGTGAATTCCGCAGGGGAGTCAGTCGGCTTTACATAAGGCTGAAACTTTGGCGCCGCGGTTGCCGTCGCCTGCCGTTGCTGCGCTTGTGCCATAGGAGGGTGATATTACACAAAATGCTGAATGCTGAATGTTGAATGCTGAATGAGAATCGGCCCAAACATTCAGCACTCAGAATTCAGCACTCAGAATTTCAATACCCTTCCCTCTTATCGACGACGTTGAAAAGCGCCTGGCTGGTATCGAATCTGTGAAGATTTTCGGCAAACAGCGAACAAACGGCGTCCCAGTGGTCGGGACGAAAACCGGCAATATGGGGAGTGATCAGAACGTTGGGCAGAACCCAGAGGGGACTTTCTGCCGGAAGCGGCTCGTGTTCGAAGACGTCGAGTGCGGCAGCCGCGATTGTTCGACCTGACGGCGCGGCGGTGAGGGCCGCCACGAGCGCCACTTCGTCGACTAACGATCCGCGGCTCACGTTGACGAGAATCGATCCCTGTCGCATCGCCGCCAGTTCGCGAGCGCCGATGAGATGGCGTGTCGCTGCGGTTTCCGGCGCGGCGAGGACGACGACGTCGGCGCGCGGAAGCAGATCGATCATACGTTCGGTCGGAACGACTTGATCGACGCCGGCAGGCTTCGGGAGTTCAGGTCTCCTTCTGACCGCATCCACCTGTGCACCAAGCGACGTGAATCGCTCAGCGGTTGCTAGTCCGATCGCGCCAAGACCAACGATCAATACACGAGAGCCGGCAATGGTACGAAGGGGCGTCTCGACGATGGCCGCTTGCGTCCACTCGCGCGACCGCTGTGCATCCACGGCCATCGGCAGCTTGCGGAACAGTGCGAGGACCACCGTCAGGGTGTGTTCGGCGATGGTGTCCGCACTCAGGCCACGTGAATTCGTCACGTGCACGGGGGAGTCAATCACGGCAGGGGACAAGATGAATTCCAGTCCGGCAGCCGGACTGTGAATCCATTGCAGCTTCTTCGCAGCTTCGAAGACGTCCGGCCGAAGAACTGCCGTGAACATAATGTCGGCACCGCCGGCCAGTTCAAGCGCTTCATCGTGACTGTGCGCATGGAGAAACGCATGTTGAGGAAATTGCGCGCGAAGAGCCGTGACGTTGCCGGGCGGAATGTTCCAGGCCAGGAACCGGCTGTAAATCGCGACCAGAATCGTTCGAGACGCCGTCAACGCCGGAAGTCGCCGCTCTGGCCGCCGCGTTTCTCGACGAGACGGATATTGCTGATGACCATGCGCTTGTCCACGGCCTTAATCATGTCGTAGATGGTCAGCGCGGCGACGGTTACCGCGTGCAGCGCCTCCATCTCCACACCCGTCTGCGCCGTGGTGCGCACGCGCGCCTCGATGTCGTACCCATTGGTCAGCGGTGTGAGCGTCACTCCGGCATGCGAGAGCGGCAGCGGATGACACAGAGGAATGACGCTGGCTGTGTGCTTGGCGGCCATGATGCCGGCAAGGCGGGCAGTCTGAAGCGGATCGCCTTTCTTGACCGCACCGGAGCGAATTTGGCGGATAGCCGCGGGCGACATCGTGATCCGTCCACGCGCTACGGCTTCCCGGGTTGTCACCGGTTTTTGGCTGACGTCCACCATCCGCACATCGCCTGACGACGTCACATGCGACAACCGCGACCGTCCGCGCCGGGCAGGCTTTGCTTTCGTCACCGGCTTAGGCATCGACGTCTCCCTGCGCGAGAAAGAATGAAAGGCTCTCGAGTGAGACCGTCAGATCGACGCTCTTCAGTTTGACATCGGCAGGCACTTGTAGCGTTCCAGGGGAGAAATTGAGCACGGCCTTGACGCCCGCGGCAACCACCGTGTTGACGACCGATTGAGCCGCTCCGGCTGGGACCGCAATCACCGCGATTCGAATCCGGGCGCGCCGCACGGTTTTGCGAAAATCACGGATGTCATAGATCGGCACGCCGGCCCGCGACTGTTGTCCGATCTTCTCGCGCATCGAATCGAAGAGCGCGACGATCTCAAAACCCTCGTCGCGGAATCCGGGGTAGTCGGCGAGCGCGAGGCCAAGATTTCCCGCGCCCATTATGGCAATCGGGACGTGGGCGTCGAGACCAAGTATCTGGCGAAGATGGCGCCGTAATTCCTTCACGTAATAACCGACGCCGCGCACGCCGAACTCGCCGAAGTACGCGAGATCCTTTCTTATCTGCGCGGCGTTGAGATGAAACTGTTCCGCCAGGGCTTGCGACGACACGGTCCGCACACCGGCAGCATCGAGCGTGTTCAGACAGCGCAGGTACACGGACAATCGGTTCGTTGTTAGCTCTGAAACCGATTCCGTCGCGGCATCACGCATCGACTCTCCAGAGCGAGCCAAGCGTCCCGAACGCGTCTTGTTCGCCTCTTTCACAAGCCGCATTGTACCAACGTGGTTGGGGCCAGGGGCACCCCTGGCACCCTTGGCACCCCTGGCACCCGTGTTACCCTGCCGGCAATGACCAAAGCCGCCGCGGCTGCCGACGTCGAGATCGACGCCGATGTAAAGACGATCGCCGACCTGCCGTTCCATGTCATGGGCCGGTTCCCCAAGCCGGTCACGCTAGGACGATGCCGCGCGGACGAAGTCATTGAACTCTCGAGCAAGGAAGTGTTCGAGCGGATTCGGGATCTCTCGCTGGGATTCAGGTTGCTCGGAGTGTCGCGTGGTGATCGCGTGGCGATTATCGCCGAGAGCCGTCCTGAGTGGCTGCTGTGCGATCTCGCGGTCTTGACCGCGGGTGCAGCCACCGTGCCGATTTATCCGACCCTCTCGGCGGCTCAAGCGAAATACATCCTGCACGATTCGGGCGCCCGCCTCGCCATCGTGTCGACGAAGTTGCAGCTCGAGAAGCTCCAGGAGGTTCGGCACCTGCTCCCCTCGCTCGAGGCGGTGGTCTTGATGGATGCTCCCGGGGGTGCACCGCCTCCGGGATCGCCGTCGGTACTGTCGCTCGAGGAGGTCGAACGTCGCGGACATGGCCGGATGACGGGGGAGTGGGGGGCCGCCCGTGGATTTCGCGACGATGCCCGCGGGATCGGGCGCGACGATCTCGCGACGATCATCTACACGTCCGGCACGACGGGGGAACCAAAGGGCGTCATGTTGACGCACGGCAATCTGGTGTCGAACATGCGCGGCGCGGCGGACGCGCTGGATATTTCCCAAGACGATGTCGCGCTCTCGTTTCTGCCACTCAGCCATGCGTTCGAGCGCATGGTCGCGTACGTGTATCTCTTCTGCGGCGTGACGATTATCTTCGCCGAATCATTTGACACCGTGGCGCGCGACATGGGCCGGGTGCGGCCGACGGTGCTCACCGGCGTCCCTCGCGTCTACGAAAAGCTGCACGCGCGGATCACGGAAGCCGCGGCGGCATCCGGCGGTGCGAAAGCAACGCTGTTCCGCTGGACGTTGACCGCCGGACTCGCCCGCGCGAAGGCGGTGCTCCGGGGAAAGAGCGCCGGGCCGTTGACGTCGATGGCGAGCGCTATTGGAGATCGGGTCGTGTTCTCTGCGATTCGCGCCAGGCTTGGCGGACGGCTTCGATTCGTGGCATCCGGAAGCGCGCCGTTGTCTGCAAATGTGATGGAATTTTTCTATGCGATTGGCATTCCGATTATCGAGGGCTATGGACTGACCGAGACGGCGCCGATTCTCACCTTCAATCCGGTGAACGCGCTCCGGGTCGGCACCGTCGGCCGGCCGATCCCCGGCGTCGAGCTGCGCATCGCTGACGATGGTGAGATCCTCGCGCGGGGACCGAACATCATGACCGGGTATTTTAATAAGCCCGAAGCGACCGCTGCCGCGCTCGAGCACGGATGGTTTCACACCGGCGACATCGGTCAGATCGATGCCGGTGGCTATCTGACGATCACGGATCGCAAAAAGGATCTGCTGGTCACGTCCGGCGGAAAAAAGATCGCTCCGCAACCAATCGAGGGTGTCCTCAAGCGCAGCCCGCTCGTTGCCGAAGCCGTGCTGCTCGGAGATCGGCGCAAGTATGCCGCGGTCCTGATCGTGCCGGAGTTCAAGGCACTCGAACGTCGCTTGAAGGATCTGGGTCGTCCTCCCGGCACGCGTGAAGAACTACTCGCGCGCGAGGATGTAATTGCCCTGTATCAGGAGATCGTCGACGCACTCAACCGCGAGCTGTCACAGTACGAGCGAATCAAACGAATCGCACTCCTGCCTCGCGAGTTCACAGTCGAATCCGGCGAACTGACGCCGACGCTCAAGGTCAAGCGCAAGGTGGTCGAAGAGAAATGGCGCGAGCAGATTGAGGCCCTGTATCGGGAGTGACCGGGATCCGTGGTGCGGGATCCGGAATCCGGGGATTCAATGATTCGACGATAGGTGATTCGCGATCAGTGATCAGCGATTAGTGATTGTTAGTGTTCGTCGGCGGCGGCTCAATGTGGATGATCGCGTCGGCAATCTGCGGATACGTCGACATCAAGCGGTCCTTCACGATGTGCGACAGCCGGTGCGCCTCGTGCAGCGGCATCGCCGCGGGATACCAGACGTGCAAATCCAGGAACGTGTGATCGGCGGATCCGCGCGAGCGAATCTGATGGCAACCGACCACGTGCGGGGTGCTCATCACAACCCGACGGATATCCTCTTCGGCGAGCACGACGCGATCGGCCAGCACGTTCGACGTATCCCGCGCGATTCCCCAGCCGGTCCTCGCGATGAAGACCGCGATGACCATTCCGCCGATTGGATCCAGGATGGGAAAGCCAAGCCACACGGCCGCCAGAGACACGAGCACGGCACACGATGTGAGCACGTCGCTTTGCGTGTGCATCGCATCCGCATGCAATAGCTCACTCGACAATCGCCGCGCTTCGCCACGCTCGTAACGAACCACGAACAGATTGATGATCAACGTGCCGATCATCACGGCAAAGCTCAGGATGGTGACTCGCGGTGCCGCGGCGCCGGCGAGCCGGTGGAGCGCCGCCCGGCTGACCTCGACCACGACCAGCAAAAGGAAGACGAAGATGCCGGCTGCCGCCAGCGTCTCGTACTTGCGATGACCGTAGGGATGGTCTTCGTCCGGTGGCTTGCGTGATGCGCGCAGCCCGACGAGACCGACGATGTTTGACGCCGAATCGGTGAGGGAGTGGAAACCGTCGGAGATGATGCTGACGGCGCCGGTTGCGTAGCCGAAAACCAGCTTCGCCCCGGCGACCGCCAGGTTCAGCAGTAGAACGCGCAGGAGAACGCGGTTAACCGCGCTCGAGCGGGACAGAACCAGACCTAAAACATCCGTGCGTGCCGGAGCGGCCACCACCGCAGCTGGACCTTGCCGATGATGTATTTCTTCGGCACGTATCGCCAGTGCCGGCTGTCCGAGCTGTTGTTGCGATGGTCGCCCATGACGAAGTAGTAGCCCTCTGGAATGACTTCAGGCCCCCAGTCGTCGTGGCTTCGATACTCGGGCGGAACGAACGAATCATCTAGCCGTACATCGTTCCGATAAACGATGCCGTCGACAATCCGCAGCTGGTCACCCTCTTCAGCGATGACGCGCTTCACGAACGACTTGCTGGGATCGTTCGGGTAATAGAGCATGACGATGTCGCCGAGGTGCGGTTCGCCAATTCGGTACGCCAGCTTGTTGACGATGAGACGATCCTGGTCCTCGAGCGTCGGCGCCATGCTGTGGCCTTCAACGCGCGCAACCTGGAAACCAAAGGTGACGATGAGTGTTGCGTAAACGGCCGCCGACGCGAGCGTCTTCAGCCACGCGACGAGTTCTTCGACGACGCGCTCCATCCGGAGCGATCCGCTATCAATCGCGATGCGACCGTCGCGTTGCGCGCCGATTCCATCCGCCAGCGCCGCGACGGGTTCGGTTGCAACGCGCGGCTCCGCCGCCGTCAACGCTTCCCCCGCCGGATCCGGTGCGACATAAGAGTCCGGGATCGGAAGCGGAGGAGGCGGCGCGTATGGATCGTACTGATTGCTCATAACCTTAGATACTCGCGGAGCCGTTT
>JBKPSH010000235.1:0-31762 GCA_046734955.1 Acidobacteriota bacterium | reverse complement strand
CCAGATGGACGATCACGTTGATCCCGAAGAATATGCACGCCTCCTGGACCTTTACGATAACAGCTTCCGCAACATCGCGGAAGGCGAGGTCGTGAAGGGCACCGTTCTGAAAGTTACCCCATCCGAAGTCATCGTTGACGTTGGCTACAAATCGGAAGGCATCATTCCGGTTGATGAGTTCGTCGATGAGACGGGTCAGATTTCCGTGCAGCCTGGCGACACCGTAGACGTCCTGCTCGAGCGTACCGAGGATCGCGAAGGCTACGTCGTGCTCTCGCGCGAAAAAGCCGAGAAGATGAAGATCTGGGACGAGGTCGAAAAGGCCTACGCCGAGAAGAAGGTCGTCATTGGCCGCGTCATCGAGCGCATCAAGGGTGGTCTTGCGGTCGACATCGGCGTCCGCGCATTCCTGCCAGGCTCGCAAATCGACGTGCGTCCAGTTCGGAACCTCGATGCACTCCGCGGTCAGGAACTGCGGATGCGTGTCATCAAGGTCAACAAGAAGCGCGGCAATATCGTGCTCTCGCGCAAAGTTCTGCTCGAAGAAGAGAACGCAGAGAAGAAGAAGCACACACTCGACACGCTTGCCGAAGGCAAGGTGCTTCGCGGCGTCGTGAAGAACATCACCGACTACGGCGCGTTCATCGATCTCGGCGGCATCGATGGGTTGCTCCACATCACCGACATGTCGTGGGGCCGCGTCTCGCACCCATCCGAGCTCTTCAAGGTCAATGACGAGATCGACGTCATCGTCCTGAAGTACGACCCGTCGACCGAGCGCGTGTCGCTGGGCCACAAGCAGTTGATGAACGATCCGTGGTCCAACGTGATCGAGCGGTACCCGGTCGGCGCGAGGATGAGCGGCAAGGTCGTGAGCCTCACCGACTACGGCGCGTTCGTAGAACTCGAGCCCGGAGTGGAGGGGCTGATCCACGTCAGCGAAATGTCGTGGAGCAAGCGCGTCAAGCACCCGTCGAAGATTCTCAACGTTGGCGACACCGTCGAAGCGATGGTGCTCGGCGTCGATCCCGGCGCCCGCCGGATTTCCCTCGGCCTGAAGCAGGTCGAGAGCAATCCGTGGCACGAGCTGAGCGAGAAGTATCCGATCGGTACGAACATCACCGGCAAGGTTCGCAACCTGACGGAGTTTGGTGCGTTCGTCGAGGTGGAAGAGGGGATCGACGGCTTGATCCACATCTCCGATATGTCGTGGAGCAAGCGCCTGAAGCATCCGTCCGAGGTGCTGAAGAAGGGAGACACCGTCGAAGCGATGGTGCTCAATATCGATGCGGAGAACCAGCGCCTGTCACTCGGGCTGAAGCAGTTGCAGACCGACGTGTGGGATGAATTCTTCCAGCAGCACCACGTCGGCGACGTCGTCGAAGGGAAGGTCGTGCGCCTGACCAATTTCGGTGCCTTCGTCGAACTCGCCGAAGGCATCGAAGGTCTGATTCATGTCTCGGAGTTCGACGACTCGCAGCACGCCGGCAAGGACGAGAAGCTCGATCTAAAGGCGGGTGATAGCTACCAGATGAAGATCATCAAGCTGATCCCCGCCGAACGCAAAGTCGGTCTGAGCATCCGCGCGCTGAAGAATGACGAGTTCCGCGCGGACTGGGAAGCGTACACAGAAACGACGGGACGACCGGAAGTGACGTTGGGAGATCACTTCAAGCACCAGCAGTAAAGAGGTTGCCAGTTTCCAGTTTCCGGTTTCCAGTCTGACTGGGAACTGGCAACTGGGAACTGGTAACTGATGGGAGCCCTTATGACCAACGGCAGCATGACGAAAGCGGAGCTCGTCGAGGAAGTGTCACGCGTGTCGGACCTCACCAAGAAACATTCCGAGGTGATCGTCGACACGGTGTTCAAGAGCATCATCGACGCGCTGCATCGCGGAGAGAAGATCGAACTGCGCGGGTTTGGAAGCTTTCGTTTGCGACGTCGTGAGCCCCGCAAAGGGCGAAATCCAAAGACGGGCGACAAGGTGGATGTGCCGCCAAAGAAAGTGCCGTATTTCAAACCGGGCAAGGAGCTCAAAGAGCTGATCAATCGCGAGCCGGAGGCGCCGGCGGCGCCGACAACTCCCGCCCCGGTCAGCGTGGATCCCGATATCGCCGGCGTCTAGACAAATGGATCGGCTTTGGAGCCCCTGGCGGCTGCCCTACATTCTGAGTGGGGGAGAAGCCAGGGGCTGTGTTTTTTGCGATGCGTTAACTGACGTCGATGGTTCTGCGGACAACGACGAAGCATTTCATCAGTCGTCGCTCATCGTTTTTCGCGGCAAGACGTGCTACGTCATTCTCAATCTTTATCCGTACAACAACGGCCACTTGATGGTGGTGCCGAACCGACACATTCCTTCGCTGGCCGCGGCGACGCACGAAGAGCTGTGCGAGCTTATCGACCTCACGCGACGATCCGAACTCGCGCTCATCGAGGGCTATAACCCGCACGGCATGAACATGGGGATCAATCTCGGGAAGCCGGCCGGCGCGGGTGTTCTCGATCACGTGCACATGCACGTCGTCCCGAGGTGGAACGGCGACACGAATTTCATGACGGTGGTTGGAGAAACGCGAGTGTTGCCCGAGGAGTTACTGGAGACGACGAGGAAGCTCAGGCCAATTTTTGAGAAATTGGTGAATTCGTGAATTGGTGAATTTGTGAATTGGTAGCGCTACTGCGAAGAGACAGCGCCAATTCACCAGCTCAGCAATTCACCAATTACTTCGCTCGAGAAACCGTAATTCCCCATGCCTCGGGATCATCGGGCGGTGCGGCGTTCCAATCGCCGAACGAATGTGATCCGTCGCTCTCATATCGAAGCACGTAGTCTCCGGCTGGCAATCGAATCACTCCGTCGAATCGACGATTCTTTTTCGCGCCACCCGCGTGTTCGGTGACGCGGTACGTCATCTCCCACACGCGCCGGCCGCTCTTCGCGTCTTCAATCCACCCGAAGTCGACCATGTCTCCGCCCGAGCCTTCGCCGATCGCGTAGATGCGGATGTCGCTGTCGCGATCGAGGGAGAACGTCTTTCGCACCTGCTCGTCGTCGCGAATGCCGGTGAGTTCGGCGAGGATCGCCGGATCGCGTTTTTCGTCGTACGGCAGTACCGCGGTTCGGTCGACGGCGCCGTTTACCGTGAGGACGGTGATGCCCCATCGGCGGCCGTCGGGAGGAGCCGCCGCGTTCCACTCCTCGGCCGAATGCGAATCGTCTGACAGGTAATGCACGACGTAGTTGCCCTTGTCGAGATGGAGCGTGGTGTCCACCAGCCGGTTCTTGCGATCGCCACCCGCCGCTTCCGTCGCCTCGTACTCCATCGTCCATACCCGCTTGCGTGAGTCAGCACTCGTGATCCAGCCGTAATCGAACATGCGGCCGTTGCGTCCTTCGCCCAGGGCATAGACTCTGACATCGGTCGGTCGCGTGAGCGTGAACCCCTGCTTCTTGGTCGCGTCGTTCCCGATCCCGGTCACGGCAACGATCGTCGCGTTCTGTGGCACGTGTTCGTAGGCGAATGTTTTGACCGCACTGCGCGCGTCGGGATCGTTCACCGCGACTGTTAACCCCCACGCTTCGGGATCTGCAGGTGGCTGCGCGTTCCATTCGGAGGGATCGTGCGAATCATCAGTCGCGTAGAACGCGGCGTAGCGTCCTGCCGGAAGACGCAGCGAGGTGGTGAGGCGCCGGTTCTTTGGTGCACCGCCTGCCGGCTGCGAATCGCGCCAGTTGAATCGCCACACCGGGGCATGCGTGTCGGCGTTGATGATCCAGCCGAAATCGAATTCGCCGTCCTCTCGCGCCTCTCCTTCGGCCGAGATCTGAACTTCCGTCGGCTTCGCGAGCACGAACCCGGCTTCTTCAAACTGCTCGTGGAATCTGCCGCGGAGCGATACCACGGTCAAAGGGGCATTGGAGGCACGCAGCCGATCGCTCTCGGCGGGAGAAAGGACCTGACCCTTGCCCTGGACGACGAGTTTGAAACTCTCGACCGGGTCGTCGCCAAACCAGTGCCACTTGCGATCGGTTTTGTGCTTCGCGTTGTCGTCGCTCCAGTATTCGCCGTCAGGGAATGAGGCGTAATAGGCGGTGTACGAGCCCGCCGCCAAGCGGACGGTGCCTTTAAACTGACGTAGACCACGCGAACCGCTCGTGGTCTGTGCCTCACTCAGTTCCCACACGACCTTGCGCGACTGCAGATCCAGAATCCATGCGTTTCCAGACCATGGCGGCACCGGCTTGCCGTTCTTTTCGCCCATCGACGCGGACCAACCGGCTTTGCCCGTCAATTCCGCCCCGGTCGCGTCAATCTGCAGATCTTCAGGCGACGCGAGCGCAAATGATTGCGACTTGACCTGGCGGGGGCCGAAATCGTGGAGGTCAACGAGAGCTGCAGTTTGTGCAGCAGCGAGGCGGGGCAGTGCAACGACGGCGAGCGAGAGGAGGATGGGTTTTATAGGGATGAGTGGCATTCGTCCCGCAATACGAAGTATGACGGCCACAGGGACCAAATGGTTCGCTCTTACAACATTCAGAAATACAATCAACCCCACCAATGGACCTGGAACTCACCGACACCCAACGAGACTTTCAGCAGCGAATCGTCGAATTCGCGCGAGAAAGGATTGCGCCTGAAGCGGCAGCGATAGACGAACGGGGAGTTTTTCCTCGTGCCTTAGTCGCCGGAATGGCCGCGCTTGGGCTCCTCGGGGTGACGATTCCCACCGAATGGGCGGGTGCGGGCCTGGACTATATCAGTTATGCCCTTGCCATCGAGGCAATCTCCTCAGTCAGCGCGGTGCTTGCGGTGATCGCCGCCGTCAATAACTCGCTCGTCGCTGAGCCGATTGCCGAATTTGGAACCGCCGCACAAAAGGATTTGTGGCTAGGCCGGCTTGCCAGCGGTCAAGCGATCGGCGCATTCGCGTTGTCGGAAGAACACGCGGGCTCGGACGCCGCAAATCAGCAGTCAACGGCACGACTCGACGACCGCGGCTATGTGATCAACGGGCGCAAGGTGTGGGTCGCAAACGCCGAGGCCGCGGATCTTCTGATTGTCTTTGCGTCGACGCAGCCGGGCATTCGCGGCCGCGGTGTCAGCGCATTCCTCGTTCCGATGGAGACGCCCGGGATCGATCGCGTTGCGGCGGCCGACTCGCTCGGTGTCCGCGGCCTCGGCTGCATGGATCTCGCGTTCACGAACGTCCGCGTCGGATCGGATGCGCTGCTCGGGAATCCCGGCGACGGCTTTCGAATCGCGATGTGGGCGCTCGATGGCGGACGCGTGGCCATTGCCGCGCAGGCGCTCGGCGTTGGCGCCGCCGCGTTGCAGGAAGCGTTGAGTCACGCGAAGACGCGCGAAGCGTTTGGTCAGCCGATTGGCAACTATCAGGCGATTCAGTGGATGCTCGCGGATATGGCGACCGAGCTGGATGCCGCGCGGATGCTGACGCTCAAGGCCGCCGACGCGCGTCAGCGGCGCGCGCGTTCGACGCTCGACGCGTCAATGGCGAAGCTGTTCGCGTCCGAGGCCGCCCATCGCGCCGCCGACAAGGCGATGCAAATTCTCGCGTCAACTGGATACCGCCGCGGCTCAGTGGTTGAGCGTCTGTTCCGCGATGTCCGTGCGACGGAGATCTATCAGGGCACGTCAGAAGTGCAGCGAATGGTGATTGCCGAGGCGATTCTCTCTTAAAGGGAAAAGGCAAAAGGGAAAAGGTTTCCTTCTCCCTTTTCCCTTGTCCCTTTTCCCTTTACCTGAGCACCACTTCCCCAATCTGCAGCCCTAGCGTCCGATTGTCCCGCGATCCGGGAATGACCTCCATCGGCCGCCACGCGTGATCGATGGTGATGACAAGCCGGTGCATTCGCGTCCATGCGGGTGCGCGATCTGCCACGATCGCCGTTGTGGACATGCGCCACTCGGATGTTGCGAGCGTAATCTCATCGACGACCTGGCCATCGGTCGTGATGCGGACGCGTGCCGGCTCGCGAAACACTTCGATCGCGTGACGGAGCGGGATTGTCACCCTGCGCACGCCCTCGCGGATCAGTACCTCCACCCGTGGTCCTGACATCCAGCGATATGCCACGCCCTCGGGCGACCGTTCGGGTTCGTGCACGCCAAACATCACCAGATCGAGTGCACGCGACGGGTCAGGCGAGAGCGATTGGGATGCTCCTGGCGATTGTTTTCGTACGAGGTACTCACGGAGATCCGTCGGAACGGCCGCCCATCCACGGACCATCTCGTCATGCGCGAGTAGCACGGGGCCGTAAGGCGCGAAGTCCCGAGCGATGTCGTGGGCGACGGCGGCGAGAGATGCGAGTCCCGCCGCGCATGTGACGGCCACGCCCGCTCGGGCGATCCCACGTGCGGCGAGCAGCAGACCGCCGCATGCCCCTGCGACCAGCAGCACTGCGCCAAGAGCAACGAGATGCATCTGCTCTGCTTTTGTGATGAACACGAACGGCAGGTTGAAGAGCAACGCAATCACAATCCCGCTTGTCATCGTGAGTCGCGCTTCGCGCGCCTGCCGTCGCCACCGCACGAATGCGCTCAGCGCAACGAGCGACACGAACCAGCTCGCCGCCAGTTGCCACGCACGATCGGCTGGAACGAGCCGTAGCAGTCCATTCAGACCGTGCACATAGTTGCCGAGAGCTGCGCTGGTTCCCGGAAATCTCACGGAAGCGTTACTCGTCAGGGCCCACTCGCGAACGCCGAGGAGTAGAACGATGACGACGACCGCTGTTGCAACAAATGCTCTCGGGATCGGCGGCACCCGCTCGTCAGCGATATGACGGCGCAATGGGTGAAGGACGAAGATGGACGGCAGAAGCATGATGCCGTCTTCTTTGATGAGAAATGTAACCACTGCGAAACCGAGAAGTGGCAGCCACCATACTGCGCCACGGGCCCGCACCACGTCCCACCAGATTAAACCGCCCAGTACCGCGATTGATTCGAGCAGGTGCATCTGATTGGTAACCCAGGCGACGAGCGAATATGGCATCGCCGGGTGCACGACGTACAACAGTGTTGTGAGGAAACCGATCAGGATGGATGCACTCAAGCGCAGCGCGAACCAGCCGGCCAGCGTCGCGGCAATCGAGAACAGCGCAAGCGATACTGCATGATGCGCGCTGGCATTGATTCCGAGTAGTTCAAACCGGGCCGCGTAGAACGCGATTGTCAGCGGCCGGTAGTACGGCCTTTCGATGCCGGCGGAGTCCCAAGGCCCGCGAAAGGCGGCGATAACCTCCGCGCGCGAGTACGGGCGCGTGAAATGGTAGTCGTCGTAATCGAACCCGTAGGAGAGGGTCTGTCGGTGGAGCAGGACGGTCGAAACTGAGGCAACGAGCAGCAGGAGCAGCGCGAATGCGAGATGACGCGCCTCCGACATCCTGCGGGATGCTATCCCAGAATCTGCTTCGCGATCGTTTGCAGCTGCAGATTCGACGTGCCTTCGTAGATCTGACCGATCTTCGCGTCGCGGTAAAGTTTCTCGACCGGGTACTCCTTGACGAACCCATTACCGCCAAGCAGATTGACCGCCAGCGAGGCGACGCGTTCGGCAACTTCCGACGACAGAATCTTGCAGATCGCCGCCTCGGTCAGAAACGGGCGGCCGGCCTCGCGAAGCCTCGCGGCATTGTAGACGGCAAGCGTCGCGGCTTCGACGTCGACCGCGGCGCGCGCGAGTTGATGTTGAACCGCCTGAAACTCCGCAAGGGACTTGCCGAACTGCTTCCGCTCCTTCGTGTAGGAAATCGCATGCTGCAGCGCGCCTTTTGCCAGTCCGATCATCTGCGCGCCGATACCGATGCGTCCTTCGTTCAGCGTTTCGATTGCGGTCTTGTATCCCTTGCCGGGGTCGCCAAGGATGTTCCCGTCGTGCACGTAGCAGTCCTCGAGAATGAGCTCGCACGTACTGCTCGCGCGAATGCCGAGCTTGTCCTCCTTCTTGCCGACGGTGAAGCCGTCGAAACCGCGTTCAACGAGGAACGCGGTGATGCCCCGATATCCAGCTGACGCATCGATCGTCGCGAAGACAATAAACAGGTCGGCTTCGTTGCCGTTGGTAATCCAGAGCTTGCGCCCGTTGAGGAGGAAACCTTCTCGATCTCTCCGCGCACTGGTCGTCAACGCGAACGCATCACTGCCCGATCCCGCCTCGGACAGCGCGTAAGCGCCAACGGTCTTTGACGCCAGCCGAGGGAGGTAGCGACGCTTGATGTCGTCGGTGCCCCAACGGACGAGCGCGTTGATGACGAGCGTGTTCTGCACGTCGACGAGGACGCCGACGGAGGGATCGACGCGAGACAGTTCTTCGACCGCCAGGACCGCGTGGAAAAACGTGCCGCCCGAACCGCCGAAACTCTCCGGAATCTCAATGCCCATCACGCCGAGTTCGAAGAGCTGATCGATCAGCTCGCGACGGATCTTTGCGTGCTCGTCCATTTCACGCACGAGCGGCCGGATCTGCGCTTCCGCAAATTCGCGAACACTTTCGCGAAGAATGGCTTCGTCCTCGGACAGGACAGTTAGCGGATGGCTCCGTTCGGCAGTATCTTCGGTCACGATCTCTCCTGCAGCCGCGGCGCGCCGGCCGGAAGCCAATGTTATCATTGGGCTACGAGCCCGCGCGTCTCGAAGCCGCCTGCCTGAGGCCGGAGTCTAAAGTTTTATGAGTATCTCGTCGCGCGCAATATCCGCGGTTTGTGGGCTGACTCTTCTCACTGCCGTCGCCGTCGTCCACGGCTTCGGGCCTGCTGGATCCGATCAGCAGTCTGGAGGCGAGCCGGCGAATCAATCACCCGCGCCTGCCTCGCAGCAGCAGCCGGCTGATCAGCAGCAGCCACCGACCATTCGCCGCGGCATCAACTACGTCAGCGTCGACGTCATCGTGACCGACAAGGATGGCAACCCGGTTCTCGATCTCACCCAGAATGACTTTGCGGTGACCGAGGATGGGAAGCCGCAGACTGTCGATACGTTTTCGATCGTGAAGCTGGATGCGATCGCGATGGCGGAAAGTGGGCCGCCGAAGCAGATCCGCGACGATATCGACGAAGAACGTGAAGCGGCACGGCCCGATGTTCGCCTGTTCGTCATTCTGCTGGACGATTACCACGTGCAGCGCGGCAATGATCTGTCGGTGAAAAAACCGCTGGTCGAGTTCATCCAGAACCAACTCGCGCCGGCCGACATGGTTGCCATCATGTATCCGCTGACGCCGATCACCGATCTGCGGTTCAGCCGTAACCGGGATGCCGCGATTTCGGCGATCGAGCATTTCGAAGGGCGCAAGTACAACTACGTGCCGCGCAACCAGTTCGAGGAGAAGTACGCGAACTATCCGGCGCAGGTTGTGGAGCGGGTGCGCAATCAGGTGAGCATGGACGCGCTCAAAGGCGCGGCGATGAAGATGGGCGCGCTCCGTGAAGGACGCAAGTCGATCATCTTCGTCAGTGAAGGTTTCACCGGCATCCTGCCCGCGCAGATGTCGGATCCGATTGCGTCGATGCCGGGCTTCCAGAATCCGTACCGGAATGCCGGCGCGGGTGCGCCACAAGCCTCGATGCGGGACCAGATGCTCAACGATCAGGACATGCTTTTCGACATGCAGCAGGTGTTCAACGCGATGGCGCGCATGAACACGTCGGTGTATCCGGTGGATCCGCGAGGTCTTGCGGTGTTCGAGTACGGTGTGGAGAAGGGGATCACCGTGACGCAGGATGCGACCAGTCTTCGCCAGATGCAAGACACCCTGCACGTGCTCGCGGCAAATACTGATGGACGCGCGATCGTCAACCGCAATGATCTTGCAGTCGGAATGAAACAGATCATCCGCGACTCGAGCAGCTACTATCTGCTCGGCTACAGCTCCACCCAGGCGCCGACCGACGGCAAGTTCCATCAGATAAAGGTCAACGTGAAGCGGAAGGGAGTCGACATCCGCGCGCGCAAAGGCTACTGGGCGTACACCAACGACGACGTGGCGCGGATCAACGCCGCTGCAACGAAGCCCGAGGCGCCGTCGGCAGTCACGTCGGCACTGAACGATCTCGCGACGCCGACGCGCGACAAGTCTGCCCATTTCTGGATCGGGACGACGCGCGGCGACAACGGCATGACGCACGTCACGTTCTCGTGGGAGCCGGCGCCGGCGGTTCCGGGCCGGCCGGTCGAAGATCCGCCGGCAAGGATTGCTTTGACCGCGGTTGCAACGGACGGCCGCCCGGTGTTTCGCGGGCGAGTCCCCGACGACGCTGGAACGACGCCGTCGAAGGGGGGCGCTGTCTCGTTCGATGTGCCGCCGGGTCAGCTCGATATGAAGATGGTGGTCGAAAACCCGCGAGGCCAGGTGATCGACACGCTCGGACGTCAGATTACGGTACCGGATTTCACCAATGTCTCGATGTCCTTCAGCACGCCGCGTGTGTATCGTGTTCGCACGATCCCGGAGCTCCAGGCGATAAAGGCAAATCCGAACGCAGTGCCGACCACGGAGCGTCAGTTCAGCCGCACCGATCGCATTTACATTCGCGTCGAAGCGTATGCGCCCGGCGGTGTCACGCCACCGGTCTCCGCGCGCCTGTTGAATCGCACGGGCCAATCGATGGCCGACCTGCCGGTGCAGCAAGCTCCCGGCCGGCCGGCAGAGATCGAACTCGGATTATCTGCGTTCGCGGCGGGAGAGTATCTAGTCGAGTTGAACGCGCGCAGCGACGGTGGGAGTACTGCGCAGGAGCTTGTCGCCTTCAGAATAGGGCGCTAATCGATTAGGCGTACATCCCCCTCATCTTCGTCACCGTTGCCACGCGGCTGATCGCAACGATATAGGCGGCTGTGCGCAAGTCAGTCTTGTATTTCATCGACGTCTTCAACACGTCGTCGAACGCCTCGACCATCTTGGCTTCGAGGCGCCGGTTGACCTCGCTCTCTTCCCAGAAGTAGCCGTGACGATCCTGCACCCATTCGAAGTATGAGGTCGTGACGCCGCCGGCGTTGGCGAGAATGTCGGGGATCACGAAGATGCCGCGCTCGTGGAGATGGGTATGTGCTTCCGGCGTGGTCGGGCCGTTCGCTCCCTCAGCGACGACCCGTGCGCGGATCGTCGCGGCGTTGTCCAGCGTGATTTGGTTTTCGAGCGCAGCGGGAACGAGGACCTCGACGTCGAGCGCAAAGAGTTGCTCGTTGTCGATCGGTTCGCCTCCAGGAAAGCCGTCGATCGTCTTGTGTTGCTTTGCGTAATCGAGCATTTTGGCGATGTCGAGTCCATCGGCGTTGTAGACGCCCCCTTTCCAGTCGGTGACGGCGACGATCTTCGCCCCGATCTGCGAAAGCAAGTCGGCTGAGACAGAGCCGACGTTGCCAAAGCCCTGGACCGCGACGCGCGCCCCCTTGATGTCGAATCCGAGGTGCTTGGCGGCTTCACGCGTGACGATCATCACGCCGCGTCCGGTGGCCTCGCGGCGTCCAAGCGAACCGCCCATTTCGATCGGTTTTCCGGTGACAACGGCAGTCGAGGTATGGCCGACGTGCATGCTGTAGGTGTCCATCACCCACGCCATGATCTGATCGTTCGTGTTGACGTCAGGGGCGGGCACGTCCTTTTCCGGTCCGATCGCGTCGATGATTTCGGCAACATACCGCCGCGTCAATGCCTCGAGCTCACGACGTGACATCCGGGTCGGATCGCAAACGACGCCGCCCTTTCCGCCGCCGAACGGAACGTGTGCCACCGCGCACTTCCACGTCATCCACGCGGCGAGCGCCGTCACTTCATCCAGGGTCACGTCGGGGTGATATCGGATTCCTCCCTTCGCCGGACCGAGCGTGATGTTGTATTGCACGCGATAGCCGGTGAAGACCTCGATTTCGCCGTTGTCCATCTGGACAGGTAGCGAGACGGTGATCTGTCGTTTCGGCTGCGTGAGGATTTTCCAGATCCCCGGATCAAGCCCTAACAGGCGTGCAGCTCCCTCGAACTCCTGGAGCATCGCGTTGAAGATGCCACCTGCTTCCATGAGACTCCTTAATCACTCAGAAGGGCTTCGCCGCTCGGAACTCCCGCACACGCTCGCCTCGACGTCTTTCGTGGTCTGAACGGGTAGAATAGGCCAAGCTACTGTGCCGCATGGCGCAAGTCAAGATGAGCGTCGAATCGGCCATACTGTCAGTTAGAGTACTTCAATAATCCATCAAAAACGTGGCTCATAGCGCAAAACTGAACACTCTACGTGCGATTACAGGATAGAAACTTAATGTAACTCCTTATTTAGAAACGACTTAATTGATACGGCCGTGGTGGCTTTGCCCTTGCTGACCTGAGCGGTAGTGTCCGGAGGCACTATGCGCTTATCAATACGCACAGTCATGCTGTCGTTCTTCCTCTTGCTGCTGGGGACGAAACTCGCGTACGCCCAGAAACAGGCCGAGCCGGTGGCGCCGACTTCTAACCAGCTCGTGGTTCTGAGTACCGCGGTCGATCGCGTCAACCAGACCCTGACGATTCAGGGGACTGGATTCGGAGCACAGCCGCCACAGGTCTGGTGTGAAAACTACCTGATGACGGTAATCAGCGCGACCGACACGCAAATCATCATGTTTCTCCCGAACGCCGTGCCAGACGGGTCGCACCTCCTGACGGTGATCCGGGGAACCGGAGAGAAGGACCGCGGTGGGTTCATCTTCACCCTCGGATCGGCTGGCCAGGGATCAGTTGGACCAGCAGGACCGCAAGGGCCTGCCGGACCTGCGGGTCCAATGGGCCCCCAAGGGGACACCGGCGCGACGGGGCCAGCAGGACCCGCGGGGCCGAAGGGTGATACAGGAGCAGTAGGGCCGAAAGGGGACCCGGGCCCTGCCGGACCCACAGGTGATGTGGGTCCGACAGGCCCGGTCGGCCCTGCTGGACCAGAAGGACCCGTCGGACCCGCGGGCCCTGCTGGTCCTGCAGGTGCGACGGGACCAGCGGGCGCAATGGGCCCTGCCGGACCGCAAGGTGAAATGGGGCCGACAGGACCGGCGGGACCCACGGGTCCACAGGGCCCTGTAGGACCACAGGGGGCTACGGGAGCGACGGGACCGCAAGGACCGGCGGGCATCAGTGGTCAGATGATCGCGTCGACGGCAATGTTGACGCTAAACCTGATGCCGAATCAGCAGTCGTCGTTGGACGTGACCTGTCCGACTGGGAAGAGGGTGCTTGGTGGCGGTTGGGAAACCAATAACCCGAGCGCCAACGTGCATGCGCTGTCTTCATATCCGTTGTCACAGACGTCATGGCGCGTTGTTATTCGACTGAGTCAGGACACGGCGGCAACATTCGGATTCCGCGTATGGGCCGTCTGCGGGTTCGCTAATTAACAGCCTTCAAAAGAGGACGGCGGGACTTCGGCTCGCCGTCCTCACTTGACACCTCGCGCCCACCTTTAGGCGCTCCTGCCCGCTCCACTACGTCGCCGCTCGGTCGGCGACTCCGTTCCGCGGGCTACCTCTCCAGCGAACAACCAGGGGAACAGCCAGGAGCGAAAGGCGAGTACCCGTATAATCAATGAACGATGAAAGCGGCGGCGCTCACGCGCAAGCAGCGATGGGAGCGCGAGGTGCTCGAGCCCGCGCTCGCGAAATCCCCGGAACGTAACGTACCGTTCACCACGATCTCGGGACGTCCAATCGATCGTCTTTACACTCCTGATGACCTTCAGGATCTCGACTCTCAGCGCGATCTGACCTCACCTGGCGAGTACCCCTATACGCGCGGCATTCATCCGTCCGGCTATCGCGGCAAGCTGTGGACGATGAGGCAGTTCGCCGGGTTTGGGACGCCGGAAGAGACGAACGAGCGTTACAAGGCGCTGCTCGCCGCCGGTGGAACCGGCTTGAGCATCGCGTTCGATCTGCCGACCTTGATGGGACGCGACCCCGACCATCCGCTGTCGCTCGGGGAAGTGGGGAAGTGCGGCGTCAGCATCGTATCGCTGGCGGATATGGAGCGGTTGTTCGACGGGATATCGCTGGCCGATATCACGACGTCAATGACGATCAACTCGCCCGCCCCGATGATTTTCGCCATGTATCTGGCGGTCGCGGAAAAACAGGGGGCGGACTGGCGAAAACTCTCCGGCACGATTCAGAACGACATCCTCAAAGAGTTCATCGCGCAGAAGGAATACATCTACCCGCCACGCGAGTCGATGCGGTTGATTACCGACGTGTTCGGCTTCTGCTCGAAAGAGGTGCCGAGATGGAACACCGTTTCCGTCAGCGGTTATCACATCCGCGAAGCCGGATCGACGGCGCTTCAGGAACTCGCGTTCACATTGCGTGACGGCATCGAGTACGTGCAGTACGGCATTGATGCCGGACTGGACGTTGATGATTTCGCGCCGCGCATCTCGTTCTTTTTCAACTCGCACAGCGATTTCTTCGAGGAGATTGCGAAGTTCAGGGCCGCCCGCAAACTGTGGGCCGAAGTGATGCGCGAACGGTTTGCGGCACAGGACGAGCGCTCGTGGAAGCTGCGCTTCCACACGCAGACGGCAGGTGTTTCGCTCACCGCCCAACAGCCCTACAACAACGTCGTCCGGACCGCGCTTCAGGCGCTGGCGGCAGTACTCGGAGGTACAAACTCGCTGCACACGAACTCGCTCGATGAAGCGCTCGCGCTGCCAACGGCGGACGCCGCCAGGCTCGCGCTTCGTACCCAGCAGATCATTGCGCACGAGAGTGGGGTCACCAATACGGTCGACCCGCTCGGCGGTTCGTGGTTCCTGGAGCGTCTGACGCTCGACATGGAGCACGGGGCAAAGGAGTATTTCACGACCATCGATCGACTCGGTGGCATGGTCGAAGCGATCGAGCAAGGGTTTCCACAGCGTGAGATCGCTGAGGCGTCGTACAAGTTCCAGCAGGCGGTCGAGCGGCGCGAAAAAGTCATTGTTGGAGTGAACGACTACGTCCAGGAAGATGAAGCGCCAGTACCGATCCTGTACATCGACGAGACAGCCGCCGAAAAACAGTTGACACGCCTCGATAACCTGAAGCGGACCCGAGACGCCGGCGCCGTCAGCCGCGCGCTCGACTCGCTGCGTGCAGCGGCGCGGGGCACGAGCAATACGATGTATCCGCTTCTCGACTGCGCCCGCGCCTATGCCACGGTCGGCGAGATGTGCGATGCGCTTCGCGAAGTATGGGGCGAGTACGAAGAGGTGCCTCTTATCTAGTTGCCAGTTTCCAGTTTCCAGTCAGAGGAAGAAAAACTGGGAACTGGGAACTGGGAACTGGTAACTGGCAACTATCACATGCGAAAGATTCGCGTCATCATCGCCAAGCCGGGGCTTGACGGTCACGATCGTGGAGCGAAGGTCATCGCGCGCGCGCTGCGCGATGCCGGCATGGAGGTGATTTACACGGGGCTGCGTCAGACCCCCGAGCAGATCGTCGGCGCCGCACTGCAGGAAGATGCCGACGCCATCGGCCTGTCGATTCTGTCGGGTGCGCACATGCACATCTGTCCCCGCGTGATGGAATTGCTCAAACAGAAGGGACTGGACGACGTGCTGGTCGTGATTGGCGGGATCATTCCCGACGTCGACATCCCACGGTTGCGCGAGATCGGGGTCAAAGGGATCTTCTTGCCCGGCAGTCCGATGCAGGACATCATCACGTTCATCACGGACAACGTCAGGCCCCGAGTGGAGCAGGTTTGATGTCGCACAAGCTGCTGCTGGCCGACGACAGCGTGACGATTCAGCGAGTGATCGAACTGACGTTTGCCGACGAGGATGTGCACGTGCTCGCGGTCGGCGACGGAAAGAAAGCCATCGAGAGCATTCAGTCCGATCGACCTGATATCGTGCTCGCGGATGTCGGCATGCCGGAACGCGACGGTTACGAGGTCGCGGAGTTCGTCAAACGGAATCCTCAGCTCGCCAATATTCCCGTTCTGCTGTTGACGGGAGCATTCGAGCCGATCGATGAAACACGCGCGCGCGCCGTCGGGTGCGACGGCGTGCTGGTCAAGCCTTTCGAGCCTCAAATGGTCATCAATCGTGTGAAGGACCTGCTCGCTGGTCGTCGTTCGGGTGGTTTGTGGGGAGCAAAGCCAGCGCCGCCGGCGCCGGAACGTGCTCCAGTCCCGGCGGAGAAGGACGCGAGCTCGCAACCGGCATCACCTGCGGCCGCGACGGCGGCTTCGGCGTCGCTGGAGGAATATTTCGATCGTCTCGACGCGGCGTTCGCGAGTGTTGAGGCCGCCACGGAAGCGCGCTCTGCGGCGTCCGCGATCCTGCCGCCCGCTTCGTCGGCGGCAGCTCCGATCGGATCACCACCTGCCGGTCTCTCGACCGACGATTTTCCTGGATGGGACCCGGATTTGACTGGTGATCCCCAACGTTCGGCAGCGCCCGCGCCGCGTCAGCCGCTTCCGGCCGAACCGCCGCCGATTCAGCGCCCATCGCCGATACCTTTTGTATCGCAGCCGCCTCCTGCGCCGCCCGCACCAGAGACTGCTCCGTCGTCACCGTCACCGCAGGGCCAGGACCGTGCCGTCCAACCGGCGCCGCCGGTTCCTCCGGCTCCGGCTGCTGTTTCCGGTCCGGGTCCCGTAGTCGATGCGACGGTCCCAGTTCGCACGACATCACCAGCTACTGACCCGGAGCCCGTCGCTCCGCACGTTCCCACAATTGTCACACCACGTCCGGCTGCGCCATTGCCTGCTGCCCCAGCGGCACACGGTATCGTGGCGGTTCCCTCGCTCGCGGACGCCTTTGCGGCTCTTCTCTCCGCCGAGCAGGGACGCCGCGTTTCGTCCTCGACGGTCGGGTCGGCAAGCATCTCCGACGATGCCGTGAACGAGATCGTCGAAAAGGTGATCGCGCGGATGACCGACAAGGTAGTGCGCGATACCGTGCTCGACGTCGCCGAGCGGCTCGTTCGTGAAGAGATCGATAGGATTAAGGCCCACTGAAAATTCTGATTGCTGATTGCTGAATGCTGATTGATCATTGCTATTTCGCCTAGTTGGGAAATGACCAATCAGCAATCAACAATCAGCAATCAGCAATCCCTCTTGAACCACCCGGTGACGGTTCCCGATAAGCCCGCCCTTGAAGGGCTCGAGCAGAAGTGGCTTGCCCGCTGGGAGGCGGATGGCGTCTACCGTTTCGACCGAAGCCGTCCGCGCAGCGAGGTCTTCTCAATCGACACTCCACCTCCAACCGTGAGCGGATCGCTGCACGTCGGGCATGTGTTTTCTTTCACCCACACCGACGTGATTGCGCGCTTCCAACGGATGCGGGGAAAGGCCGTGTTCTATCCGATGGGATGGGACGACAACGGTCTGCCGACAGAACGCCGTGTGCAGAACTATTTTGGCGTTCGGTGCGATCCGTCGCTGCCGTACGATCCGTCGTTTGTGCCTCCGGAAAAGCCGGGGAAGCACCCGATCCCGGTATCGCGCCCGAATTTCATCGAGCTGTGCGCGCGACTGACGGCCGAAGACGAGAAGGCCTTCGAGCATCTGTGGCGGCATCTTGGGTTGTCGGTCGATTGGGCGATGACGTACGCCACCATCGATCACCGTTCGCAACGAATGTCGCAATTGTCGTTCTTGCGTCTCTTGCGTCGCGGTCTGACGTATCAGGTTGAGGCGCCGACCCTGTGGGACATCGATTTTCGTACCGCCGTCGCCCAGGCGGAACTCGAGGATCGCGAACAGCCTGGCGCGTACCACCGCGTGCGCTTCGCGCTGGCCGATCGCGACGGTTCCGTCACGGTTGACACGACGCGACCAGAGTTAATTCCCGCGTGCGTCGCGCTTGTCGCACACCCCGACGACGAACGCTATAAGCCACTCTTCGGCACGGACGTCATCACGCCGCTGTTCGGCGTGCGCGTGCCGGTTCGATCACACACGCTCGCCGATCCGGAGAAGGGCACCGGCGTCGCGATGATCTGCACGTTCGGCGATGTCACCGACGTGACGTGGTGGCGCGAGCTGAACCTTCCGGTGCGCGCAATCATCCAGGCGAACGGCGCATTCCGACCGCTGACGTGGGGCGATCGCGGCTGGGAATCGATCGATGTCGCGCGCGCGCAGGCGCACTACGACGAGCTTGCGGGATTGTCGGCGGCGAAGGCACGCGCCCGAGTCGTCGAGCAGCTGAAAGCGTCGGGCGATCTCATTGGTGATCCCAAGCCGATCACGCACGCCGTCAAGTTCTACGAGAAGGGCGATCGGCCACTCGAGATCGTGACCAGCCGGCAATGGTTCATCAAAACGATGGAGTTCCGCGACGCGTTGCTGGCACGCGGAAAGGAACTGCGGTGGCATCCGCCGTACATGCAGGCGCGTTACGAGAACTGGATCAATGGTCTTGCCGGCGACTGGTGCATCAGTCGTCAACGATTTTTTGGCGTGGCGTTCCCCGTGTGGTACAAAGTGCGCGCTGACGGTTCGATCGATTACGACGCTCACCTGGTGCCTGCCGAGGAGCGTTTGCCAATCGATCCGTCGACTGACGTGCCGGACGGTTACACCGAGGAACAGCGCAACATGCCCGGAGGCTTCGCCGGTGATCCTGACGTCATGGACACGTGGGCGACGTCGTCGTTGACGCCGCAGATCGTGTCGTGCTGGGAAGAAGATCCGGAGCTTTTCGGACGTGTGTTCCCAATGGATATGCGGCCCCAGGCGCACGACATCATTCGCACCTGGCTCTTTGACACGGTTCTGCGTTCGCAATTCGAATTCAACTCGCTTCCCTGGAAGCATGCGGCAATTTCCGGCTGGGTCCTCGATCCCGACCGCAAGAAAATGTCGAAGTCGAAGGGGAACGTCATCACGCCGATGGCGCTGCTCGAAGAGCACGGGTCGGACGGCGTGCGCTACTGGGCGGCCAGCGGCCGGATGGGAACCGACACCGCCTTCGATCCCGGTCAGATGAAGGTCGGCCGGCGGCTCGCGATCAAACTGCTCAACGCCTCGCGTTTCGTGCTCGCGAAACCAGAGCCGAATGGACCCGCGACGTCAACCGTTGACCGTGGTCTGCTCACGATGCTGGCCAGGATCGTCCGCGAATCGACCGATGATCTCGAAGGGTTCAACTACGCGCGCGTCCTCGAACGGAGCGAAACTTTTTTCTGGTTCTTTTGCGACGACTATCTCGAGCTCGTAAAGGGTCGCCGATATGGGGATCAGGGAGCAGCTCTGGCGGCGTCTGCGAACGGCGCCCTTTTGATCGCGTTGTCGGCGCTGCTGCGGCTGTTTGCGCCCTTTCTGCCGTTCGTCACGGAAGAGGTCTGGTCCTGGTGGCGAGCTGGATCGATACATAAGGCCGAGTGGCCCTCGCCGGAAGAGATGCTGGCAACCGCTGGTTGCTCCGAAGATCCGCGAGGCGTCGAGGCGTTGAACTTCGCGGCGGCCGTTCTCAGCGCCATTCGAAAGAAAAAATCCGAAGAGCAGCGTCCGCTGAAGACAGCTGTTGCGCTGGCACGCGTGCACGCCCCGGCCTCGATGCTTGCGCTTTTGCCAGAAGTCGAGCGCGACCTGCGCGCCGCGGGATTGATCCAGGGGCTCGAGACGGCTGAAGCAGACACGCTTACTGTGCACGTGGAGCTCGCACCACCCGAACCGACAGTATAGGAGCGCGCGACATGAGGTCGGTCCCCTTTGCGCCGCTTGAGCCGGCGCTGTATCGCGAAGCCGTCCGGCGGGCGCTGGCAGAGGATCTCGGATGGGGCGACGTTACGACCGAAGCAACCGTCGATCCCTCGCTGCGCGCCCGGGGAATCATCCTCGCAAAATCCGAGTGCGTGATCGCCGGGCTTGATATTGCCGCCGAGGCATTCAGCCAACTCGATCCTGCTGCGGTGTTCACGAAGAACGTTGACGATGGCCACCGCTGCACACCCGGGACAACCGTCGCGATCGTCCGTGGTTCGGCGGCGGCGATGTTGACCGCGGAGCGCACCGCCCTCAATTTTCTGCAGCGCCTTTCTGGAGTTGCATCCGTGACGCGTCGCTACGTAGACGCGACCGGCGGCACCATCACAATTCTCGATACTCGCAAGACGACGCCGACGTTACGCATCCTGGAAAAATACGCAGTCCGCGCCGGTGGCGGCACCAATCATCGCGCGAGCCTGGACGACGGGATCCTGATCAAAGACAACCACATCCGACTCGGCGGCGGCGTCGCCGAAGTGCTACGCAAGATGAAGGCGGCGCACCTCGAAATGCCCATCGAGATCGAAGCACAGAGCCTCGAACAGGTCGATGAGGCGGTTGCGGCAGGCGCTGACGTCATTCTTCTCGACAATCTTCCAATCGAGGAGATCCGCGTCGCCGTCAAGCGTATCGGCGGTCGCGCGAAGATTGAGTTGTCCGGAGGTGTGACGCTCGATCGTATCGCCGACCTCGCGCGCACCGGCGCGGACTACGTCTCCGTCGGTGCGCTGACCCATTCAGCGCCTGCGGTCGATCTCAGCTTCGAGCTCGAACCGGATCCGTCTCCGCAGGAGTCGACGAAGGCTGGCTCGTCGGTCGAAGCGTAGTCCGCACGGAATGTCCGATCCGGTCCCTGAGGAGTTCGCGCGCGCGCTCAGTGCTACTGCCGCTCGCCGCGGAACATTCGGAAGCCCCCTCTATTTCTTTCTCGAGGCAGGTTCCACGAACGACATCGCGGCAGCGCTTGCCGAGAATGCCGCGCCGCAAGGCGCAACGGTGCTCGCATCAAGTCAGACCGCGGGGCGGGGCCGATTCGGCCGGGTCTGGTTCTCGCCTCCGGGCGCAGGCTTGTATGTATCCATCGTGTGTCGCGATGAACGCGCGGCGCCGTTCCTTACCCTGGCGGGGGGTGTCGCAGTTGCCGACGGCATCCGCAATGCGACCGGACTCCCCGTCCACATCAAATGGCCCAACGACGTCGTCGTCGACGATCTGCGAGCCGCCGCACGGAGGAAACTCGCCGGAATCCTCGCCGAGGCTACCAGTACTGCGGATGGGCTGCAGTACGTCATACTCGGGTTCGGCATCAACCTCGGGCCGGCGGCGTATCCGCCCGAACTGGCGGACCGAGCGACCTCGATAGAAGTGGAGCTGGGTCGCCCGGTGGATGCGTCAGCGGTCCTGGCAGAGACGATCGCAGTCTTCGCCGAGCGATTTCGAGAACTGGCGCGAGGCAATTCCGCCAGCGTGTTGAGCCGATGGCGGGAGCTGGCGCCATCATCACGCGGCGCGACCGTTGAGTGGGACACGATCCGGGGTCCGGTCACGGGCACTTCGGCGGGAATCGATGATGATGGTGCGCTGCTCGTCCGCGTCGGCGATCGGATGGAACGGATTATCTCGGGTGAAGTTCGTTGGAAATGAAGAATGTTGCTAGCTATCGACGTCGGTAACACGAACATCGTCCTCGGCGTGTTCGATGGGACACGGCTGGCTGAAAGCTGGCGGCTGGTCACCTTGCGCGAGCGCACGTCCGACGAAGTAGGAATCCTGGTGACGCATCTGTTCGCGCACAGTGGCATCCCGCTGGACCAAGTCAGCGGCATCATTCTGTCGTCGGTCGTGCCTCCGTTGACGCGCACGATGGAGGAGATGGCCGAGCGGTACTTCGGCCACAAGCCGCTCACCGTCGATCCTGGAACCAACACCGGCATGCCCGTCCTTTACACACCGGCATCGGACGTCGGCGCCGATCGCGTCGTCAATGGTGTTGCCGCGTACGAGGCGTATGGGCGCAAAACTCATTCAGCTGTAATCGTTGTCGACTTTGGCACTGCGACGACGTTTGATGCGATATCGGCGGCGGGTGAATACATCGGCGGTGTGATCTGTCCGGGGATCGGGATCTCTGCCGATGCCCTTTTCCAGCGCGCAGCGCGACTGCCTCGAGTCGACGTGCGGAAGCCGCCAACGGTGATCGGCGGCACGACCGTCACATCGATGCAGTCCGGTTTGTTTTTCGGCTATGTCGAGATGGTCGACGGGATCGTCCGACGCATGCGCGCTGAGCTCGACGGCGGCGATCGCGCCGCGTGCATTGCGACCGGCGGAATGGCAGACATCATCGCCGCCGAGACAACGGTAATTGAGCGAGTCGATCCGGACTTGACGCTTCAAGGCCTGCGCCTTATCTGGGAGAGAAATCGATAGCTCGATCTTCTTTAACCTTTACCTTTTCCCTTTTACCTTTTCCCTTTTGAATGGACTCCTCCGATTACTGTCGCCAAATAGAAGCCTACCTTTGTCGCAAGAACGAAGGTCACTTGATTCGCATCGTTGGTCCTGCGTTCGAGCAGGTGTGCGGCTGGGCCAATGCCGGCGTGCCGTTAAAGGTTGCGTTTCGTGGGATCGACCAGTACTGCGATCGCTACTATGCAAAGGGGCCGCGACGTCGGCCCGTGCGAATTGAGTTCTGCGAAGCCGACATCCTTGATCTGTTCGATGCGTGGCGCCGATCCATTGGCGTGCCGCGCGTTGATAGTGTGAATGGCGAGGAGCCGCCATCACGAAAACCCGCCCTTGCCGGACACATCGAGCGCGCGCTCGCTCGCCTGACGTCGTTGCGTGGTGGCGGCATGCGGAGCGCAGTATTCAACGAAAGCCTCGATGCGGTAGTGCGCCAACTCGATCAGCTGGTTGCGGATGCTCGCGGTGCGCGCGGGGACTCGCGCGCGGCGCTGGTTGAGAAGTTGCGGGCTCTCGACGACCAACTGGTCGGCGCGGCGCGAGCGGAATCAACAGATGAACTTACCGCCTCACTGAGTAAGGAAGCAGACGCGGAGTTGGCTCCGTTCAAGGCGCGCATGCCACAGGCCGAGTACGCGCGAGCGCGCGACGCGGCGCTCGATCGACTCCTTCGCGACGCATTCGGCTTACCAACCCTGACCTACGACTGACGTGCTGAGCCCTGGCAGCCAGGTGAATGTCGAAGTCGACAAGCCCGCGGCCGGCGGCAGAATGATCGCGCGGCACGACGGGCAAATCCTTCTTGTGGCCGGAGCGATTCCCGGAGAGCGCGTCACCGCCAGGATCGACAGAGTGGAGAAGCGCCTGGCATTTGCCTCCACGATCTCCGTCCTCGCTACGTCCCCTGATCGTCGTCACGCTGACGACCCGCTTTGCGGCGGATGCGTTTACGCACACATCGCGTATCGGCGCCAGGTCAAGCTCAAGTCGGAAATCATCGCGGACGCGTTCACGCGCATCGGTCGTATACCGCTTTCACATCCGGTGGAGGTTTTGCCATCGGCGGAAACCGCTTATCGGCTTCGGGCGCGGTTGCACGTTCGCGAAAACCGAGCCGGCTTTTACCGTGAAGGCACACATACCCTGTGCGATGCGCGAACCACGAACCAGCTCTCCGCGGGAGCGATGGACGCGGTTGAAGCTGCGCTTTCGGCGCTCGGCGAGGCACGATCTTCGGTAACCTCGCTCGAACTCAGCGAGAACATCGCCGCTGACGAACGCGCAATCCATTTCGATATCACGTCCGAAGCGCCATCTGTCGAGTCGTCGCTTGCTCGATCTGTGGACGCGGCGGGACTCACGGGCTGCACGGCGCGAGGACATTTGGGGCCGTTCGTCCGGGTTGGCCGTCCGACGGTATTCGATCCGCTTTCAACGCTCACAAAGCAGCGAGCCAGTGCGGGACGACTAGGACGGCAACCAGCGTCGTTCTTTCAAGGGAATCGCTTTCTGCTGCCCGAGCTCGTGACCACGGTACTCGACGCGACACCATCAGATGGATCGGTGCTCGACCTTTATGCCGGCGTTGGTCTGTTCTCGGTTGCGCTCGCCGCCACAGGACGGGCTCGTGTCACGGCGGTGGAAAGCGACAAGGCGAGCAGTAGCGACCTGCGCGAAAACGCGGCGGCGTATTCTGGCGCAATCAACGTTGTCGTGGGACGCGTCGAGCACTTCATCTCTCGAACGCGCGAACGGGCGCAAACCATCGTCGTCGATCCGCCGAGGACGGGAATTTCGCGCGAAGCCATGGATGCAATCGCCACCCATGGAGCCGGCCGCATCATTTACGTGTCGTGCGATCAGCCGACGATGGCCCGGGATGCGCGGCGGCTCCTTGATGCCGGATACCGGCTCGCCTCGTTAGGTGGGTTCGATCTGTTTCCGAATACGCCACACGTAGAGAGTGTTGGGGTCTTCGAGCGTTGATGATGTGTCGGGATCCGGGATCCGGGATCCGGGATCCGGGGATTCGAGGATCAGCGATTCGCGATGAGTGATCAGTGATTAGCGATTAGAGCTTTGATTCCATCCGGTCACGCGCGGCCGCAACGAACGCATCGAACAATGGCTTGAACTCTCCTGTGCGCCAGAAGTTCTCGGGATGCCACTGAACGCCGAGACAAAAGGTCGCGGCCGGCGCTTCGATGCCTTCGACCACGCCGTCGGGCGCGGTTGCCGACGCTTTGAGATTGCGCCCGATTTTTCCGACGGACTGATGATGGCGACTGTTGACTCTGCACGCGCATGATGCGCTCACCGCGCCACCGAGCGCGTTGTAAAGGCGCGAATCGACGGCCACCTCAATGTCATGCGCAACACAGTCCTTTGGTTCCTTGAGGCTATGCGTCAGGTCGGTTGTTACGGCGGTAGGAATGTCCTGCACCAGTGTCCCGCCTGCGGCGACGTTCAACACCTGGGCGCCGCGGCAGATCGCGAGCAGTGGCACATCCTCCTCCATGGCGCGCCTGGCGAGATCGAGTTCGAATTCATCGCGCCCGGGTTCCGCGTCTTCGACCGTCCGGTGGCGGTCCTCGCCATAGAATGCGGGATCGACATCGCCGCCGCCGGTCAGCAGCACGCCGTCGATCGTCTGCAGAACTGCGCGCGGGCTTTCGCTGACCTCGAGAACGCGTGCTCGCGCGCCTGAGCGTTCAACCGACGCGACATAGTCCTCGAGCTTGCTGCATCGGGTGACCCCGATAACCGGTGGGTTCTCCATGATTCACATTTTCGGCGGAACGCCGCATCCCATAAGGTCCAATGCACGCGCGAGCTGCGCGCTGTAGTACGCCACGGCGGCGGCGCGCCAGACCCGTGCGTCCTCGCGCTCCTCGTTCAGAATCGAATACTTATGATAGAAGCCGTTGAACGCCTGGGCGAGGCCAAACGCATATTTCGCAACGACCGATAATTCCAACGTTCGCACCGCTTGTTCGACGATTTCGTCGAGTCGCGCGGCTTCGAAGACCAGTCCCCACAAATCATTGGCTTCGTCGTCGTTGCGCGTCAGGACCGATGGCGGAATCGTGTCGAGCATTGAGATCACGTCGTCGGCCGCCAGCCCGTGGCGTTCTTTCAGCTTGTTGAAGATGTTATTGGCGCGGACCACGGCGTACTGAAGGTACGGTCCGCTTTCACCTTCGAAGCTCAGTGCCTCGTCGATATCGAAGATGATGACTTTCCCGCGCGAGAACTTCACCATGAAGTACCGGACAGCCGCGGTGGCGATGGCTTGCGCGATGCCTTGCACCTGATCCGCTGTCAGATCGGCATTCCGCTTGGAAACTTCCGCGGCGGCTTTTTCCGTGACGCGATCGAGCAGGTCGTCTGCCTTCACGCCGAGGCCCTTGCGTCCAGAAACCTCGACGAAGGGTCGATCGCTGTCCTCGCTGGTGTCATAACCGAGCTCACGCGCCGTCGCGTGCGAGAGCGCCACCATCTCGTACGAGTAGTGAATCGAATGCGCCGCCTGTTCTGTGTAACCCAGCACCGCGAGCGCTTGCTTGACCAGTTTCTGCAGATACGATTGCCGGGTGTCGATGACGTTGCAAACCCACGAGGCCCGTCCAAATTGCGGCGCACTTCCGTTGGAAGCTGGCGTCGATGTCGTTGACCACAGCGGCTCTGTCCCTGCTTCGAAAACACGGTAGTAAAAATCCTTACCGAGAAGCCCGAACTTCCACAGCTGATACGCCATGTCCTTGCCGACGTAGGTCACCGTGCCGTCGGATCGGACGATGACCTTCTCACGCGGCTCTTCTTCCGCGTTGCCGGCGTCGGAGTCTTTCGTCGAGGCTGCGTCTGTGGATTCATCCTCAATACGCATTACCCAGCAGCCCTTCAGCTTGCCTTCGGTCTGAAGAAAGACGGCCCCCGTCTTCTTCAGGAACTCGAACGCGTGGGTCCAGAAGTGAAGGCGGAGAATGTCTCCCTCCCACGTGAGGAGGTCGTAGCCGATGTTCATGCGCCTCATCGTCTTCAGATGCGCGCGGACGATGCGATCGGCGATCAAGCTGGCGAGCGCCGCGGTGTCGTTGCTGCCATGCTCAATGTCGTGGAGCGCTTGTGTCCGAACCTTCAAACGATCAGCAGACGCGGCATACCACTCGGTCACTCGTGCGTACAGATCCCAGCAGTAATAATCGAATTTTCCCGCATCAGCGATCACCCGGACTTCATCGAGCGATTTGTGCTCGAGTTCACGAAAGCCAACGGCGACATCTGCGACCTGGACGCCGGTGTCGTCGATGTAATTCTGAATTTCAACCTCTCGGCCGAGAAACCGCAGAACGCGTCCGAATGCATCACCGAGCGCCGCATTCCGCAGATGGCCGATGTGTGCCGCCTTATTCGGGTTGATTGCCGTGTGTTCGACGATAGCCTTGCCGCTGGACGTTGCGGTTCGGGTCTCGTGCGTGAGCCACCTGCGCGTCCACAGCGGGCGATCGAGAAAGAAATTGACGTAGCCGTTCGGCGCCGCTTCAATCCGTGAAAAGCCCGCGACCGTTCCCAGCGACGCGACGATCTCCTGCGCGATCACTCGCGGGGCCTTGCGAAGGCGGCGCGCCAGTTCGAACGCGAGTGGAACGGCGAGATCACCGAGCGCGCGTTTGGGAGCCGGCTCGACTGCCATCCCCGTCAGCGCGGGGTCGTCGATCGCGAGACCGTAGAGTCGAACGACGGCCTCTGCCATGAGGGTTCGAACCAGTGTGTGAATTGGCAGAATCATGAATCAGTGCTCAACCTGCGCTCAGGGTCGTCCAGTCGTGATACGATCTGCCGGCGGATCCGGCATTTACTCACTCAGCCCCTTGGCGCGCTCGTAATCATGCGGCGTGTTGACATTCACGAAGGATCGTTCGTTGTCCACGTCGATCTCTGTCACCCGCAGACCGTCCGGAAGCCTCGACGCCTCGTTCAATCCTCGTGCAAGCCGGTCGCGGATGTCGCCGGCGCACGCCCGCGAGTAGATCGCGCACAGCGGCTCGTAGCCGCTCGCATGGCGTGGAATGACGAGGTCGGCATCCTTCACGGCCGCCAGTCGATGCAACAGAGCGCTGGACAGAAACGGCATGTCGCAGGCCACCACGAGCGTCCGTTCGCATGGCGACCGCACGATCGCCGTATAGATGCCGCCGAGCGGCCCTGCGTTCGGGATCTCGTCAGGAATGACGCGCAGCCCTCGCGACCTCCAGCTGGCGTCGCTCCGGCCCACGACGAAGATCTCGGCCGCGACTTCGCCGAGCGTCTCCAACTGCCGGTCGATAATCGCGGCTCGACCGACTACGAGTGTTCCCTTGTTCACACCGTCCATGCGGCTGGCGCGCCCGCCAGCCAGAATTGCGGCCGCCAGTTCGGCCTGTTGGTTCATGCCCAGATCGACAAGAGTATCAAACCTCGAATGGTAACCGCCGTGACCGAACGATCGCTTGCAAGGCGCAGGGCACTATGACGGTGAGCGAGCCGCGGATTGGACGGGTGCTTGTTGCCAGCCTGCACCAGGCGATCGCGGAGGTGCTTCCGTCGCGCCTCGAGTTTTATGAGAACTGGCTCAGCGTCTCTGGCCTGCGCGAAGGCACCATTGGCCTGGCGCCGCTATTTGCGGTCCTCAGTTTTCTGCGCACTGAAGGCCCGGCTTACGGGCAGATCACCGCGCGCGCCGGCGAATACGCCGCCGACTGGACCGTCAACGATCTTTCACCATTCGAGCGCCGGTTCGTCCGTGCTCTTCCGGCGGCCTGGCGGACGCGAGCCGCGCTGAGAAACGCCCGGACCCTCGTTCGCCAGACGTATCCGGGATCGCGCGCGATCATGAAACTGCGGCGCGGTACGGCATCTGTCGATTTGCGCGGGTCGCTTTTCTGCGAGGTCCGCGAAGTATCGAGTTTTCCCCTCTGCGGTTTTTACGCGTCAGCGATCGCGCGCGTCTTGCACCACTTCGACTTGCGCGCGGACGCACGGGTCAGCGAATGCCGCGCCGGTGGCGCGCGAAAGGGCTGTCTGCTCTCGGTCGTGGTCCTGGGCGCCAACGTCGACGAGCCCGCTGCAGCCGCGTGACGAACGAAAAGCGACAAAAAGGTTCCAGCCACCTTTCCGCGAAAGGTGCCAGCCACCTTTTTCTGATTTCGGCCGCAATACTGCTCATCGCGGGGTCAGCGGCGGCGCAACGTCCGGCGGACGGGCGGATTCTCGTCGTTCCGTTCGAGAACGCGGCGCATGACCAGCGCCTGCATTGGTTGTCGGAAGCGTCGGCGGTGCTCCTCGCCGACGAGTTGGGCGCGCGCGGGCTGCGCGCGATCTCCCGAGACGAACGGGTCCGCGCGTTCGACGACCTTCACCTGCCGCTGACAGGAACGCTCAGCCGGGCAACCGTGATCAAGGTAGGACGCCTTGTCGGCGCGAGCGACGTCGTCATGGGAACCGTCACCCTCGATGGCGACAAGTTGAAGATCGATGCGCACAGGATTCGCCTCGACGCTGGACGCCTCGAACCTGCGATCTCGGATCAAGCCCCGTTGACCGATCTGTTTGCCAGCTTTCGGCGCGTCGCGTCGCGTATCGCGCCGGATTCACGCGCACCCACCTATGCGTCGGCGTATCCGCCCTTGAATGCGTTCGAGAACTACATCAAAGGCCTCGTCGCTGAGACTCCCGCGGCTCAGGCGGCTTTTCTCGAGAGCGCGATCAAGCTGTTCCCTGGCTACGATCGCGCAGAACTCGCGCTCTGGAATGTCCGGACGGGACTCGCCGATCACGTGTCGGCGCTTGCGGCCGCCAAAGCCGTCACCGGTTCGTCGCCACTTTCTCGCCGGGCGCGGTTTCTGGCCGGCGTATCACTGGTTCGGTTGAGGCGCTTCGACGAAGCATTCGCGTCGTTTAAAGCGTTGATCGATGACGTGACTCCGTCGGACACGTCGCTCGATATCAGCGCTGCGTGGAACAATCTTGGAGTCATCCAAATCCGCCGCGGCGCCACCGCGGAATCAGGCACGCCGACGTTTTTTCTGACCAAAGCCGCAGATGCTTCCCCCGGCGACGCTGATGTGCTTTTCAATCTCGGGTACGCCTACATGCTGGAGCGCAACACTCAGGCGGCAACGTATTGGTTACGCGAATCGGTCCGGCGCGATCCGAGCGACGCCGATGCGCATTTTGCCCTCGCCGCAGCGCTGCAGAGTTCCGGCAGCGGCGTTGAGGCAGAGCGCGAAAGAGAACTCGCGCGCCGATTGTCGTCGCGGTATGAGGAGCTCGAACGGCGTGCGGCAGCGGAGAAGATGCCGGTACCGAGAGGACTCGAGCGCATGCGCACCGATCCGGAAATCCCAGCGGGCGGTGGAGCGGAGACGGCGGTGTCGAGCTCCGCACAGCAGGATCAGCGAGATCTGGTGAAATTTCACCTCGAGCGGGGGCAGCGTCTATACGAACGTCAAGCGGACGCCGAGGCACTGTCGGAACTTCGCCGCGCGGTTTACCTCTCGCCGTACGAAGCCCGGGCGCACCTGCTGATTGGCCGCATCCACCTGCGGGCAGGACGCCGCGAAGATGCAGTGAATGCCCTCAAGATTTCAATCTGGAGCGAAGACACTGTGGCGGCGCGTATCGCGCTGGCTGACGCCTATCTGGCGCTGGAGAACTCGACAGCCGCGCGCGCCGAACTGGAACGGGCGTTGGCGCTGGATCCGAATTCAGCTGAAGCAAAACGGAGGCTGGCAGGGGTAAAGTAATAGGAGACTGTCATGCGCGCGTCACGGCAATTCATCGCGGCGGTTATCGCGCTGCTCGCCATTGCAAGCGCAATGGCGCAAGTGCAGTCGAGTCCTCACGTCTACACTGCCGAAGTCGACGGGATCATTCATCCGGTTGCCGCCGAATACGTCCGCGAAGTGATCGCGAAGGCTGATGCCGACGGAGCGGCGCTGGTCGTGATCACGCTGCGCACGCCCGGGGGACTCGTCGATTCGACCCGCGATATCAACAACGCCATCATTCACGCGAAGACACCGGTGGCGGTGTTCGTCGGTCCCTCCGGCAACCGCGCCGCGTCGGCGGGCTTCCTGATCACAATCGCCGCGGACATTGCTGCCATGGCACCGGCGACGCACATTGGCGCAGCGCATCCTGTCGCGGGCAACGGCGAGAAAATTGACGACACGATGGCCAAGAAGATGGCCTCCGACGTCGCGGCGTATGCGCGAACGCTCGCGACGCAGCGAAAGCGAAACGTGTCGCTCGTCGAACAAGCCGTGTTCGAAAGCCGATCGTTTACCGAACAGGAGGCGCTCTCTGCCTCGCCCCCACTGATCGATCTCGTCGCGAACGATGTCCCCGAGCTCGTTCGCAAGCTCGATGGTCGAACGATCACGCGATTCGACGGTAAGACCCAAACGCTTCACACGGCCGGCTCGACGTCGGTGAATGTCGAAATGAGCTGGCAGCAACGAGTGCTCAGCCTGATCGCGCATCCACAGGTGGCCTACCTCCTGCTGACGCTCGGGACACTCGGTTTGACGATCGAGCTTTGGAGTCCTGGCGCTGTGCTGCCGGGCGTCGCCGGGGGTATCTGCCTATTGCTTGCGTTCTTTGCATTCCAGGTGTTGCCGGTCAGCTATGCCGGCGTGCTCCTGATCCTCTTCGGACTCGGGTTGCTGGTTCTGGAAGTGAAGGTCACCAGCTACGGGCTGCTTGGGGTCGGGGGAGTGCTCTCGCTGCTCCTCGGCTCGATGATGCTCATCGACTCGCCGCTGCCTGAACTGCAGATAGGGCTGCGGCTCATTATTCCGGTGACGCTCGGGATCGCCGGGATACTCGTGTTCCTGGTGACTCTCGCCGTCAATGCGCAACGCGCCCAGCCGGCGACCGGCGCTTCCGCGATGCTTCATGAGTTGGGCTACGCGCTGACGTCTATTGATCCTGGCGGCACGGGCAGCGTACGGACACACGGAGAGATCTGGACCGCCTCGGCGAACGAACGGATAGAGGCTGGCACCCCCGTTCGAGTGACGGCCGTCGACGGGCTACGGCTTCGGGTCGCGGCAGAGCCGGGTGCGTCGGAACAGCCTTCTTCCGCGGTGTAGCGCAGCCCTTCAGGGCTGCCTGTGGGCAGGGCTAAAGCCCTGCGCTACAGGATGTTCAATTTACCCTTTTTCAACAAGATCTAAAGCGCGACGCTACATGTGGCGAAAGATCATATGATGCGCGCCGGAGGCCTGCCGTGCTGATTTCGCCGTTTCTCATCGTCGTGGCCATCGTCGTGTTCTACCTGCTCAGTTCGATCAAAATCCTGAACGAATACGAGCGCGCAGTCGTGTTCCGTCTTGGAAAGCTGCTCGAGGCGCCGAAAGGCCCGGGAGTCATTTTGGTGTTTGCGCCCATCGATCGGATGGTGCGCGTCAGCCTCCGGACGATTGTCATGGACGTCCCACCGCAGGATGTCATCACGCGCGACAACGTCTCAGTGAAAGTAAACGCGGTCGTGTACTTCAGG
>JBKPSH010000234.1:0-10745 GCA_046734955.1 Acidobacteriota bacterium | reverse complement strand
CTGATTCACGGCAAATCGCCGGGAACGATTTCGCTGTTCGTGTGGGACAAGGGCGGCTCGATCAAGACCTATGAAGTGAACGTCCGCCGCGACCTGACGATCCTCGCCGAACAGGTCAAGCAGCTGTTCCCCGGCGAAAACATCACCGTCGCCGGAAGCGGCAAGGACGTGGTCATCTCCGGCAGCGTCACCAGCAAGTACGTTGTCGAAAAGGCCGGTGAGGTTGCCGGCGGATTCGTCGAGAAGAAGGAGAACGTCGTCAACCTGCTGCAGCAGCAGGAAGGCGTCGCCTCGAACCAGGTGATGCTGCGCGTCCGGTTCGCCGAAGTGAGCCGCAGCGCGCTGCAGGAACTGGGAGCCACCTGGATCCTCAATCAGTTCAAGAACGACTGGACCGCCCGCGCAACGACCGAGCAGTTCGCGAGCCCGGAATTCGACTCCGACAAACCCGGCCGTCTGACCTTCAGCGATTATCTGAACGTCTTCGTGTTCAACTCGAAACACGGCGTCGGTTCCGTCATTCGCGCGTTGCAGAGCAAAGGACTCTTCCAGAGCCTGGCGGAGCCGAATCTCATCACCGTCAACGGCAAGGAAGCGAGCTTCCTCGCCGGCGGCGAGTATCCCTATCCCGTCGCGCAGACCGGTGCCGGTGGCGTGGCGATTTCGATCCAGTTCAAGGAATACGGTATCCGCCTGCACTTCACGCCGACGGTGCTCGGCGGCGATCTGATCAATCTCAAGGTCAAGCCTGAGGTCAGCTCGCTCGACTTCACCAACTCGATCGTGCTCGACGGATTCCGTCTGCCCGCGTTGACGACACGCCGCGCTGACACCGAAGTCGAGCTGCAGGACGGACAGACGTTCGCGATCGCCGGGTTGATGAACAACACCCTGAACAGCACGATGCAAAAGATTCCTGGTATCGGCGACATTCCGGTGCTCGGATACCTGTTCAGGAGCCGTGCGTATCAGAAGAACGACACCGAACTCGTGGTGATGGTAACGCCGACGATCGTGCGCCGCGGATCAACGGGTGTGTCGTCTGGTCTGCCGTCGCTGGTCGAGCCGTACCTCGATCGTCCGGCCAAGACATTGCCGCCGCCGACGCCGTATGTCGGATCGCCGCGGTACCCGGCGAACACGACGGCGCCGAAGAGCAGCCAGCAGCCGGCACCCGCGCCAGAGCCGCAGGCGGAGGCGCCAGTTGCCCGACCAATCCAGGGTTCAGCCGCGCTGCCGAATGCGAACGCGAACCAGCCTGTCCTGGCGGCGGTGCCGTCGAAGCTTCCGGATGCGCCGGCGAAGGCCGCGCCACACAAGATGATGACGAAGGCGGAGATCAAGGCGCAGGAGAAGCAGCGCGAAGAGCAGCGCAAGGCCGCTGAGGTTCAAGCCAAGAAGGATGCTGAGCAGCAGAAAGCTGCGCAGAAGAAGGCCGAAGAGGACAAGCGCGTCGCCGAGAAGCTCGAGAGAGAGCACGCGGAAGCAGCCAGGAAGAAGGCTGAAGAAGATGCGAAGCGCGACAAGGCGATGGCCGACGCCGCAGCTCGTCTGAAGGCTGCGCAGGCTGCCTATCAGGCGGAACTGGAGAAAGCGAAGGTCAAGAAATGACTAAGGTGACGTGGGGCGGCGGATAACAACGCGTCATTGAAAGCGGAGAGCTCCTCATGAACAAAATGCAACGTCTCCGACACGACGAGTCCGGGATGAGCTACGTGTTTGTTGGGTTCAGCATGATGGCGTTCATCGCCGCGAGCATGCTGGCGATCGACGTCGGCATGCTGATGACGGCGCGGAGCCAGGCGCAGAACGCGGCTGACGCGGGCGCACTCGCCGGCGCCACGGCCCTCGTGTTCGACAACTGGGACGATCGCAGCGCGACAGGTCCGGCGGTGACCAATGCCATCAACGGCGCTCTGGCGAACCAGGTGATGAGGGCCAACGTCGCGGTGGGTCCGGCGGATGTCACATTTCCCACCGACCCGGCTGGCGAACCGAATCGCGTGCAGGTGACCGTCTATCGGAACGCCGCGCATGGAAACCCGCTCAATACGATGATCGCCAGATATTTTGGCATGCCGACCGCAAACATTGCCGCAACGGCGACGGCGGAGGCTTCCGACGCGAACGCGATGACGTGCGTCAAGCCGTTCACGATTCCCGATAAGTGGACCGAGAAGCAGACGCCGCCGTGGGACGGTACCGACACCTACGACGCGTTCGACAACAAAGGTCGTCCGCTGGCAAATCCCGACATCTACATTCCGGCGGATCAGCCTGGCTACACCGGATACAACCAGGAAAGCTCGCGCGGTGAGGTATTGACGATTCGCGCCGCCACAGGGTCGAACATCACGGTCAGCTTCTATTTCTCCATCGACCTGAGCAAACCACCGATCACGGGTGGTGCGGCCTACGACTGGAACATCGCCAACTGCAACACGACCAGCTATTACTGGGGCGACCTGCTGCAGCAGGAGCCGGGTGCGATGAACGGCCCGACCGTTTCCGGTGCCGAGCTGCTGATTGCGAAAGACCCGACCGCCTATTGGGATTCAGGCAGCAACACGGTCAAGGGTAGCCCGTACGGGACGCATAGTCCGCGGATCTTCCCGATTCCGCTCTACGACCCGGTCTACTACGACTCACAAAAGCGCATGGGCCGTGACGCGTCCTTGAGGACGGCAAACTGGATTGGGTTCTTCCTCGATCACATCGAAGGCAACGGACTCGTCGGTCGCATCATCCCGATTGCCGGAATTCGTGATCGCACCCATGAGGGACCACCGGTGGGCCTCAATCCAAAAGCAATTCGACTAGTTCAGTAGGGCGCTCATGGCACAACTCGCGGCATCCATCGTCAGCCACGACGACGAATTCAAGCGGCAAATCGCGACGCTTCTGCGCTCGTGCGGGGTCCCCGTTGGCATTGTCGAGGATCGCCGGGCCGGTGCGGCGAGCGCCGCGCCGGACCTGGTCGTCGTCGATATACGGCACGACGCGTCGTCAGGCATGGCGGCGATCGAGCGTCTGCGCGCCAGTCATCCGACGGTGGCGATTTTCGCCATCGCCGGCGCCGCAGACCCCGATCTGATCCTGCAGGCGATGCGCGCCGGCGCCAACGAGTTCTTCCCGTGGAGCGCAGGCGCCTCGCAACCGAAGTCGACAGAAGAGTCATTTCACAGTGCGGTGCGCCGAACCACGGCGCGGCATGCCGCCGCGCATGCGGGTGCCCGCCAGCCCTGCGTCACCCACGTGTTCGTCGGTGCGAAGGGTGGCGCGGGGACGACGACCGTCGCGGTGAATTGTGCCGTCGAAATTGCCCGCCTGACCAAGCGTCCGACGGCGATCATCGACTTGAAGCCCTGTCTCGGCGAGGTCGCGCTCTTTCTCGGCGTACGTCCGCGATTCACGGTCCTCGACGCGGTTGAAAACCTGCATCGACTGGACCGCGAGTTCCTGCGCGAGCTGATGGCGCACCACAAGTCCGACCTCGACATCCTCGCCGGGTCTGAGCAGTTCGATCGGCCGAATCAGCAAGACGCCAGCGCCATGGAAGAACTCCTGCGTGCGCTGTCGCGGCTCTACGATCACCTGATCATCGATGCCGGGAACATGCTGAATGGTTGCGCGGTGTCGGCGCTGTATGCGGCCGACACAGTGTTCCTGGTGACCAATCCGGATGTGCCGTCGATCCGGAACGCGCAACGGATGGTGGATCGCATCCGCCAGCTCGGCGCCGGCAGCGAGCGGGTCAAGGTTCTCCTGAATCGGGTGTCCGACCAGAACCTGATAGCGCCAAAACAGATCGAAACGGCACTCGGGTACGGCATCCACCAGACGTTCTCGAGCGATTACCGAACCGTGTCGACGGCGCTCAACTCCGGGGTGCCGCTCTCGCTCTCCAACCATTCCGAGCTTGCCGCGCAGTTCGGCAGCTTCACGCGGCAGTTGCTCGGCACTGTACACGAGGACGCAAAGCCAGAGCCGGAGCGGCGGAAGGCGTTTCTCGGAATTCTCTAACGCGGAACCATTGCCATGTCTGTGTCCCTCAACATTCAACAAGCCAATGGCGGCCCGGCGGCGCCGCGCCGCGCCGATCCACCTCGCGCCCAGTACATCGAGCTCAAGGCCAACGTTCATCGAAAGCTGCTGAATCGCCTGAACCTCGAGACGCTGGCGTCGGTCGAACGGCCGCGCGCTGAAGCGGAAATCCGGACGCTGCTGTTCGACCTGATTGCCGAAGAATCGATGCCGCTCAGCATGAGCGAACGCGAAGCGATTCTCGGCGACATTATCGATGAGGTTTTTGGCCTCGGCCCGCTGGAACCGCTGCTGCGCGACCCGGGTGTCAGCGACATCCTGGTCAACACATATAAGCAGGTATATGTCGAGCGTAGCGGCAAACTGGAGCGGCTGCCGACGACGTTTCAGGACGACAAGCACTTGATGCGTGTGATCGACCGCATCGTCAGCGGCGTCGGCCGTCGCGTTGATGACAGTTCGCCGATGGTCGACGCGCGCTTGCCGGACGGTTCGCGTGTGAACGCGATCATTCCGCCGCTGGCCGTCGATGGCCCGCTCCTCTCAATCCGCCGTTTTCCGGCAGAGCGGCTGAAGGCCGAGGATCTGCTGACGATTCGATCGCTGACACGGCCGATGCTGGAGTTTCTCGAGCACTGCGTCAAGGCACGGCTGAACATGCTGATCAGCGGTGGTACTGGCGCCGGCAAGACGACGCTGCTCAACGTGCTGTCCAGCTTCATTTCCGAGCGCGAACGAATCGTCACGATCGAGGACGCGGCGGAACTTCAGCTCCATCAGGAGCACGTCGCCAGGCTCGAAACGCGCCCGCCCAACGTTGAAGGGAAGGGCGCGATCAAGCAGCGTCAGCTGCTGGTCAACTCTCTCCGTATGCGCCCCGATCGCATCGTCGTCGGCGAAACGCGCGGTGAGGAAGCGCTGGACATGCTGCAGGCGATGAACACCGGTCACGACGGATCGCTGACCACCGTTCACGCCAACACACCACGCGACGCGCTGTCGAGAATCGAGACGATGATTGCCATGGGCGCGACCAACCTGCCGGAGCGCGCGATGCGCCAGCAGATTGCCGCCGCAATCCAGATCGTCATTCAGCAAACGCGTTTGAGCGACGGCACGCGTAAGGTGATCAGCATTTCCGAGATCACCGGGATGGAAGGCGACGTCATCACGATGCAGGAAATCTTTCTGTTCGAGAAAGCCGGCGTCACCGCTGACGGCAAAGTCGTCGGCCGGTTCCGCGCGACCGGCGTGCGGCCCAAGGCGTGCGATCGCCTGAAGGCGTCCGGCGTTCATCTCCCGCCCGACATGTTCGAGGGCGTGGTGGAGGTGCGGTGATGTTCGTCGCACTGCTGTCGGCCTTCATCCTCGGCATGGGGCTGGTGATGGGCCTGTATATCGCCTCGACGAAGCTGCCGGGCATGCTCGCGCAGCGTAAGTTGATGGCGCGACTCGATTCGCTGGCGCCAGTCGAGAACGCGGACGCTCCGACCGGTGGCGAACTTCTCAAGGCCAGCGACAACGGTGTCCTGCCGGCATTCGACCGGATGATGGCCGGTTCGCGGCGCGGCAACGCGATCTCACGCTGGATCGAGCAGTCGGGCATGAAGGTCAGCGTCAGCGGGGTGTTCCTGGTGGCGGCCGGTCTCGCCGTCATCATGTCGTTCGTCGCGACCATGGCCACCCGGACGTCTCTGTCCATGCCGATCGGTTTTGCCCTGGGATTCGCGATGCCGTTCCTGGTGCTCCGGATCAAACGGACACGCCGGTTGCGGGCATTTGAAGAAGCGTTTCCCGAGGCGCTCGATCTGATCTCGCGTGCACTGAAGGCCGGTCACGCGTTCGCCACCGGCTTGAAGATGGTCGCCGACGAGATGGACGAACCGGTCGGACCCGAGTTCAGAAAGACGTTTGACGAGCAGAACTTCGGTCTGCCAATGAAAGATGCGCTGGAGAATCTGACCCTCAGAATTCCAATACTGGACGTGCGCTTTTTCGCCACCGCGGTACTCATCCAACGCGAGACCGGCGGCAACCTGTCTGAAATTCTCGAGAACCTCGCGCACGTCGTGCGCGAACGATTCAAGATTCTTCGCCAGGTCCGCGTCTACACGGCGCATGGTCGCCTGACCGGCTACGTTCTGCTGGCGCTGCCCGCGTTCCTGGGCGTGGCGCTGTCGTTCATCAATCCCGAGCACATGAACCTGCTCTTCCGTGAACGCATGGGACAGATGATGCTGGTCGGTGCGATGGTCATGCAGTTCATCGGGTACATGTGGATCAAGCAGGTCGTCAAGATCGAGGTGTAGCGTGCCGATGTATCTGCCCGTCCTCGCATTCGTTTTTGGATCGCTGCTCGTTGGCGCGCTCGCACTGATGTTCATGCCGAGCAAGGCGGGCGCGATCGATCGGCGCCTCGAGGAATTGATGCTCGCGCCAGATGCGGAGGAGCGGAAGCCCCGCATGCAATCGTTGATCGCGCTCTTCAAGCGGATCGGCGAGAAGATGCCGCGATCGCCAAAGGAGATGGGGCCGCTGCGCCTCAGGCTGACGCAGGCCGGTTACCGTCGCGAGGAGGCGCTGACCGTCTTTTTTGGCATCCGCGTACTGTTTGCGCTCGGGCTGTTCATGTTCTTTTCCACCTCGATTGTGGCGAAGCCGAACATGACGATGGCCCTGGCGGGTCTGGGCGCCGGATACGTACTGCCTGGCATGTTACTGGCCCGATTGGCGAAGCGCCGCGCGCACAAGATCCAATTATCCCTGGCCGACGCGCTCGATCTGCTGGTCGTCAGCGTGGAGGCCGGCCTTGGACTCGATCAGGCGATGACGCGGGTTGGAACCGAACTCGCGTTTGCATATCCGGATTTGTCGGACGAGTTGAAGCTGATCAACCTCGAATTGAGAGCCGGCAAGCCGCGCCCCGAAGCGCTGCGCAACCTCGCCGATCGTACCGGCGTCGACGACCTCAGCTCACTCGTCACCATGCTGATTCAGACCGACAAGTTCGGGACCAGCGTCGCGCAGTCGCTGCGTGTGTATTCGGAAACGCTGCGGACGAAACGGCGGCAACGCGCGGAAGAGGCGGCGGCGAAGACCGGCGTGAAGATGGTGTTTCCGCTCGTGTTCTGCATCTTCCCCGCGGTGTGGATCGTCACCATCGGGCCGGCCGCGATCAGGTTTATGACAGTGCTGTTCCCGATGATTGAGAACATGAAGAAGTAAACGGGTGCCAGGGGTGCCAAGAGTGCTCAGAGATACCCGTAGCGCGCGCGTTTAGCCGCGCGTCAACATGGTGAACGAATGCTGGTTGCGCGAAATCTCGATACGGGAACGATCGTCGCCGATCGGATCGATGTCGCCGATACGCGTGCGACGCGCGCCGTCGGGCTGCTCTCGCGCGACGGGCTCGAGGCAGGCGAAGGGTTGTGGATCGTCCCGAGCCGGGGCGTTCACACCTGCTGGATGCGTTTTTCGATTGACGTGATCGCGCTTGACGATCGAGGCGTGATCATCGACCGCGTCGCCGACATGAAGCCCTGGCGGATCCGCTTTCCGCGCCGCGGAACGGCAGGCGTGCTGGAGCTTCGAGCCGGCGTGCTCGATGCGTCCGGCACCCAGGTGGGTCATCGGATCGAACTTGCACAGGCGCAAGCCGGGGAGTCGTTGAAATGATGCCAGCTCTTGTCGAGTCGCGGCTCTCATCGAGCGTCGCACCGCCACCGCCGCCGACCTCGATCGAGGAGACGGGCCTTCACTACGATTCGCTCTCGCAGTTGCTGTTGAAAACCCTGGTTGCCGGCGAAGCGAGCGGCACCAGCCTTTCGGAAAAATTGCGCGTGCCGTACTCCGTGCTCGATGCGCTCATCCAGCACGCACGGATCGAGAAGCTGGTAGAGGTCCGCGGCACGAGCGGTGCGGGATCGGCAGGATATCGCTACATTCTCACCGACCTCGGGCGGGAGCGCGCCGGCCAGTTCTTCGAGATGTGCCGCTACGTCGGCCCGGCACCGGTGCCGCTGGCGCAATATAACGCCTACGTCCGAGCCTCAATGGAGGCCCGTCCGTATCTCGATCGCACCATGCTCGCTAAAGGCTTCGACCATCTCGTCGTCGGTGCGGGCATGCTCGATGCGCTCGGGCCGGCCGTGAACTCCGGCAAAGCGCTCTTTCTGTACGGCGCACCTGGAAACGGTAAAACGGTCTTTGCGGAGGGCATCGGCAAGGCGCTCGGCGGCGAAATGCACATGCCGTGCGCCATCGACGTCGACGGCCAGGTGATCACGATGTACGACCCGGTCAGTCACCTGCGCATGCACGAGGCGCTGAACTCGGGCAGTGTCATTTCGAATGCGGTGCATGATCGGCGATGGGAATCGATCCGTCGTCCCGTTGTCGTGGTCGGTGGTGAGTTGACGCTCGAGATGCTCGACTTGACGTTCAACCCGATTTCCAAGTTTTACGAAGCGCCGATTCAGCTGAAGGCAAACGGCGGCGTGTTCGTCGTCGACGACTTCGGACGACAGCGGATTCCGCCTCGCGACCTGTTGAACCGATGGATCGTTCCGCTCGAAAGCCGCGTTGACTTCCTATCCTTGCATACCGGACGCAAGTTCGAAGTGCCGTTCAACGTCCTCATCGTGTTCGCGACAAACTTGAAGCCGCAGTCGCTGGCCGACGAAGCGTTCCTCCGCCGTATTCCGTACAAAATTATGGCGAAGAACCCGACGTTCGAGGAGTTCTGCCGCATCTTTGAACTCAACTGCAAACGGCGCGGCCTGGTCTTCGACCCGGTCATGGTCGAGTATCTCGAGCGCAAGTACTACAAGCCGCGAAAAATCCAGATGCGCGCGTGCCATCCGCGCGACTTGATCTCGCAGGTCGTCGACATCTGCCGCTACACGAATCGGGATCCGGTGATCACGCGCGAGCTTCTGGACTCAGCGTGCGGCGCGTACTTCATCGAGGAAGCAGAGTCTCAGGGGTCGGGCAATTGAAGCGGCTCGCGGTCACCGTACAGACGCCATATGACGTGGCGCCGGCGCGACTTGATGCCGAGCGCATGAGCGACATTCTCTCGCGCGCTGTCATCATCGTGCTCTTTTCGTTCATGGCCGTTCGCTTCGGTGCCGACTTTCTTCAGACGGGCCGGCTCACGAACCTGCTTCTTCTGACGGGCGAGATCCTGGTTGTGGCGCTCACGTTGTTGCGTCGAGCGGCCACCGCCGTCGATCGCAGTATGCGCGCGCGGCTGCTCACGCTCGTCTCGCTGCTTGGCCCTCCGCTCGTGAGACCAGCGCAAGTCGCAGCACTGCTGGCGCCGTCCATCACTGTGACAGCGTCGGTGATCGGACTGGCCATCGTCATTGCCGGCAAAGTCACGCTGGGCCGCAGCTTTGGATTGATGCCAGCCAACCGCGGCGTCGTCTCATCAGGCGCGTACCGAATCGTGCGTCATCCGATCTATCTCGGGTACTTGATCACACACGTCGCGTTTATCTTTGCCAATCCGACCGCCTGGAACGTCGCGATCCTCATGGTTGGCGACAGCGCGCTGCTATTGCGCGCGGTCTGCGAGGAGCAGACGCTCGCGCGTGACGCCAGCTATCGTGAATACCAGCAGGTCGTCCGCTGGAGAGTTTGTCCTGGGCTCTTCTAAAGGCAAAAGGGAAAAGGCAAAAGGGAAAAGCAAACGCGTTAACGCAGAATCGCTACGGTTGCCCCACGGTGCGAGTCCGACGCATCGTCAAAGCTTTCCACTAGGGGATGCTTCTCTAAGGCAGCCTGAACGATTCCCCGCTGAACACCACGCCCTCGTCCGTGAATCAGACGCACTTCTCTGAGGCCTGCTGCGTGTGCCGCGCTTACGTACTCCTCGACAACTGACTTGATGTCGCGTGGATGAAAGGTGTGTAGATCGAGCGTGTGTTCGATGGGAATGTGCTTCAACCTTGCCGCCTTCGTCCCTTTCCTTTTCCCTTCTGCCTTTTCCCTTGTCCCTTCTCAAATGTCGCCGTCACCGTCGTGCTAATGCCGCCGCGCACCGAAAAGTCGCCGACGACAGTCATGCGGCGCGGCGAACAGGCGGCAACGAGATCATCGAGAATCTGATTCGTGACGGCCTCGTAGAAGATCCCCTTGTTGCGAAAATCGATCAGGTAGTACTTCAGCGCTTTCAGCTCGAGGCAGCGCTCGTCGGGCACGTATGTGATGGTGATCTCGCCGAAATCGGGGAGACCTGTCTTTGGACATACCGAGGTGAACTCGGGGCAGCGGATTTTGATTTCGTAATCGCGCTCCGGGCCGGGGTTGGGGAAGGTCTCGAGGACCGGGGGTGGCATGACCGTCAAAATTGTAGCATTCCGGCCCATTTTCATGAGTTAGCGGCTCCTGCGTGATTGACACCGAAAAACAACGCGAGCTAGGATGTGGCCTCATTGCCCTTCGATGATTCGGAGATTCGCCGGCGCTGACGCGCCACGGCGATGCCCGCGGGAATCGAGCGGCGACTGTCCTATCTCCGCTGCCGCCGCACGCGCGCGCGGCCGCGAGGCGGTTTTTAGAGAGCGCGCACAAGCAAGGGGAATAGCCGATGGCAGAGGCCCGCAGGATGGGCAAATCTGAACTCTTTTCGCACTTCGCCGATCGCTTCGAGGTGAAGCGCACGCAGGCGCGGGAGTTCTTCGACGAACTGACCACGC
>JBKPSH010000233.1:0-39086 GCA_046734955.1 Acidobacteriota bacterium | reverse complement strand
CGGCCGGGCAGGTGGAACGGTGGCACCGCGCATTGAGCAGTGTCGAACAGGGGCTGACGACAGCGGCAGCCGGCGCGACTCGCGAGGCCATTGCGCATTTCGAGCGGGCTCTGGAGATTGAGCCGGCATCACGGCGGGCTGCTGCGGAAGCGGACAAGTGCCGAGGGCTGATTGCCGCACAGCGCGCGATCGACGATCGTGCCCGTGCCCTGCTCGACGAGGCGAAGCGAGCGGCGGCTGCGAAGCAGTGGCAGGCTGTAATTGTCTTGTGCGACGACGCCCTGCTGCTCGATAACCGTGTGGAAGAGGCGGCCGCGTTGAAACGTACCGCGATTGCCGCGATCGAGGCGGAGGCACGCGAGCGTCGAACGGAATGCGAGCGAGCGCTTGCGCGCGCCGAAGTGCTTCGAACCAGAGGCCGCTTTGATGAAGCGACCCGTGAGATCGCTCGCGCGAAAGAACTGTATCCGCTGTACCCCGCATCCGAGATCGCGGCCGTGGAGGATCGACTGACAGCATCGATTGCCGATGCTGAACGCGAGGCGCTGTGGAACAGGCAGGCCGCCGATGCCGTCGCAGCCGCGCGGAGCACATTTGCGGCCGGCCGCCGCGATGAAGCGCTGACGGAGCTGCGCTCCTTTCATGCGCGCGTGCCGCATGCGTTGGTCGCAGCGGAAATCACGCGCCTCGACGCTGAAGCGAAGCGGCTTGCGATTGAGGAACGGCGCGCCGCGGAGGCCGCCGAGCACGCGAAGTCGGCAGAAATGGCTTTGCAGGCCGGCGAACCGGAGCGTGCCCTGGAGCTTGCCGGTCGCGCACTCGCGATCGATCCTGGTCATGTTCTTGCCCGAAAGGTGTCAGGGCTGGCGGGCGCTGAGGTCAAACAACGAGCAGACGCGAAGGCGCGCGAGGCGAAAGCGACCCGCCATATCGAAGATGCGAAGGAGCAGCTCGCGCGCGGCAAGTTCCAGAAAGCGCGCGAACTGGTAGCGGCGGCTGCCGATCTGACTCCTGCCAACCCGCAGCACAAATTGCTGCTTGCGCGCATCCAGCAAGAAGAGACACGGCTGGCGGAAGAGGCTGAGCGACAGCGTCTCGCAAAGCAGCGAGCGAAAGCGGTCGCGCCGATTCTCGAACGTGCGCGGACGGAGTTTGCCCGCGGCGAGTACGAGCGCGCTGCCTGGACCGCGGAAAACGCGGTGGCCGTCGACCCCGATTGCAAAGAGGCACAGCAAATCCTTCGTGACGCTCGAGCGCTGATTGAGACCAGGCCGATCGATGTCGACGATACCGTTGACCTCACACACGACGCGGCTCAGAAGAGTGCGTCCGATGATGACACGCTGTCATTCACACGGCCCGTGGGCATGTGGGAGCGGCTGACGGGCGCGGTCAAGAAGTGGACGCAGGGTGATGCACCCGAACCGCCGGCGACGCGGCCGACATCGGATGGTAAGCGCGTCAAGACCCGTTTGGTGAAACAAGGGGACGGACCACGTGGCTAAGCTACTGATTTTTCGTGGTGACACACGGCTCGACGAACGTGAGCTGACACGCGAGACCGTACGGATCGGCCGCGGCTCGCAGAACGATCTCGTGCTCGAGGATCCGGGAAAAGGTGTGTCGCGCAATCACGCGGAGATTCGTTTCGAAGGCGGCCGTTACACGCTCGTTGATCTCGGCAGCCAGAACGGGATCTGGGTTTCCGGATCGCGTGTTCCGTCCGTCGTTCTGGAACCTGGCCTGAGCGTTGCGGTTGGCCCATATCGACTGATGCTCGAAGCGCCAGTCGCCGCGCCGGCGACCGCGGTGGCGCCTATCGGTGTTGTGGATACGGCGACCGAACTCACCCGACTCTCGGAACGCTCGGCGGCGCCGCTCGCACTCGACAGCCTCGGCCCGGCGCTGAAGAAACAGGAATTGGCTCCGCCCGTCGAAAGGCGTCCCGCGCCTGAAGCGAAGGAAGCGGTGCGCAAGGAACGCATCAAGACCACCGCCACCACGCCGCAACCCTCATCGTGGAACACTCGGGTTCTCATCGGTATCGCGTCATTGCTGTTGGTGGTCGCGGTGGGATTCATCGCCTACAAAGTGATGCGGAAGCCAGCGCCGCTTCCGTGGGACTCGAGCGTCGCTGAGGCTCTGATCAGGAGCGACAAATGTCAAGAGGCGCTCGACACTCAGATCACTCCCGCCTTGCAAAAGAATCCCACCGAGCCCCAGGCCTTGAAGCTCAAGGACGAATGCGGTCAGAAGCTGGCGCACGCGGCGTCCGCGACCACGTCTTCAATACCTGCCCCGCTGTCGGTCGACGACAGACTCAATGAAGCCGAGCCACTGCTGCAGACGAACGTCGCCGCGGAATGTCAAAAGGGCCTTGACATCATCAACGCGGTCGTTGCCGAGGATGCGAACAATCAGCGCGCGAAAGATCTGGCGGTCAAAGCGAACGCCTGTATCAATCCGACAAAACCTGTTGCGCCGCCAGTCGCGAGCGCGGAGAAACCCGCAGTGCCTGTTCCTCCTTCACAGGGCGGCCTCGAGGTTATCCAGGGGGAGACCGACAAGGCTTACAAAGGGCGAATGACCGCGGCGCGCAAAAAGTACGAGGACGCGGTTGCCGTGCTCAACAGCCAGAAGTACGTGCAGGCGATGGCTCTCTTCAACGAATTGATGAATGAAGTGCCGAGCGGGTACTTGGACTTGCAGCAGCGTCGCGAGGACGCGCGCAACGGGATGCGCGCCGAAGGTAAAGCCGCGCTCGAAGCGGCGCAGGCTGCCGACGCCAGGGACAATTACGATGCGGCGATTGCAGGGTACCGCAACGCTCATCAACTCGATCCCAACCTTCAGGTTGATGCGCTGATACAGCGGGTGACCGACCGCAAGCTCGCGGCCGGCCGAAGCAAGTGTACCCAGGGCTTATTGGACTTCTCGCTCGGAAATAACGCGGCAGCCCTCCCTGCGCTGCGCGACGCTGTTCGATTGTTGCCGCAGACCGACCCGTGCTATGCGACAGCGAGAGCCAGACTGCAGCAGTTAGAGAAATAGCTCGTTCCCGGAGTCACTCATGAATCGCACAATCGCTGGGGTTGTTTTGCTCGGACTCGCATCACTCGCCACGATGGCGAATCCACACGCGCAAGGATCATCTGATCCGTGGTACGGCCTGCAGCCGAATGCGAAGAATATCGATCAACCGAAGGTATTCACGGGCGCGTTTCAGATTGCACTCCCGAAGAATTGGCACCTGGCTCCCGGTCACACCGGCACGATTTTTTCGCTCGTCGAGGACACCAGGAAGTGGGAAACCGGCGGTCTCATCACGCTTGAATACATGCGGCTGCAAGCGCCGCTGGAGCCTTCTCTGATTGCCGCATTCGGCGAAAGAGAACTGAAGGAAGTGCAGAATCGGGAACTAAGCGGAAAACAATTCAACGTCGCCGTCAAGAATGGGCAGCTCGGGCCGATCATTCTCCTTCAGTACGATCGACCTGGAATATCGGGGACGGATGATCACGTTGCACAGTACTCGATTCCAATTGGCCTGGTCATGTACCGGCTGGTGTGCATCGCGCCGACCGCATCAGTCGAGAAGTACCGAGCGATGTTTGCGCACGTGGCGGCATCGTTTCAGCCGGCGAAGGCCGGATCGTAGCCGCCGTAAGCTACTTGAGCAGTGACGGCGGCTGCTGGACCTGCGTCACGGCCCCTTTTGCGTCGACAACGCGGCGCGCCAGATAATTGACGACTTTGGCATCTGTGCGAATAGCCGTCAGGTACGCGGAGCGAAGCAGCTGCTCCTTGCGTCCACGTAACCCCTGCGTGATTTGGTCTTTCACACCCGGCGTTGTGAGATCCCGCTGCCCAGCCGTTTCGTGAGCAACGACGAGGACGATCGTGTAAGCGCCACCGCCGTTCACGACGTTCACCGAACCTGGATTCTTGTTCAACACCGCATCGCGAAGCGCCGGCTGTACCTGCTTCAGCTTCGAGAGTGGCACCAGTCCCATGTCGCCGCCACGGGGTGCCGACTCCGGATCTTCCGAATAGCCTGCGGCCAGGTCCCGGAACGATGCACCAGCCTTGAGCCGCTCCATCAGCATGCGGACCTTCGCGACCGCCGCTTGCGGCGTCGTCGCATCGTCGCCGGTGCCATTTGCGATCTGCGGATCACGAACCGGAGTGACAACGATCTGCGCAATGCGATACGACTCTTCGGGTATGTTGAACTGCGCGCGGTTGGCGGTGAAGAAATCAGTGACTTCCTTGTCGCTCACGGTGATCTTCGATCCGACTTCCTGCTCGAGAACCTTCTGCGTCAGCAGCTCGCGGCGCAGCCCTTCGCGCATATCCGCCGCGGTCAGCTTGCGTTTGTTCAATTCCTGCTGGAATGCGTCATCACTGAGATTCTTCTTCGCGTTCCCGTACGCAGTATCCAGCTCATTCTGCGGAATATCGACCTTGAGCGCGGCCGCTTTCGCGAGCAGGATCTGCTGCACGATCAGGTCGTTCAGCAGCGTCAGCTTCGCCGACAGCGCTTCCTCGTCAGACAACGGCTGCCCGTCGTCCTGCGTACGGCGATAGGCCTTTTCGACGTCGTCGCGCGTGATCTGGTGCCCATCGACGACCGCCCAGGTGTCGGCGGTCACGGTCGGCTCCGGCGTCGTCGAGGAAGGCTTGGATCGGCACGCCACGGCGAGACAAACGAGCATCAACCCGATGAGCAACAGACACGCGTGGCCGGACCGGAACACCCATTTCGATAAAGACATAGTCGTTGAGCGTACTACAGGGCGGGTCGGCTTCGCAGCGTTCCCTGCATTCATGACCGGGCCTGCCGGCCGTAGATCGTTCAGCATCACCGCGGCCCACCTTCGCCACGGCTACGGTGGGCGGCCTCCGCCTGCATTCATGAGCGGAGGCCGGAACTAGCCGTAGACCTCCTACGTCTAAGGCCGTAGACTGTCTACGACCATGACCAAGCCGTCCGACGATCAGCGCCTGGAGCTTCTCCAGGGTACTCTCGACATGCTCATTCTGCGGACCCTTCTCTGGGGCCGGCAGCACGGCCACGGGATCGGCCAGGCGATCCGTGCGCAATCCGACGATCTCCTTAGGGTCGAAACCGGCTCGCTCTATCCCGCGCTCCACCGCCTGGTGAAGCGCGGCTGGCTGAAATCCGAATGGGGCGTGAGCGAGGCCAATCAGCGGGCGAAGTATTACCAGCTGACTGCCGCAGGAAAAGCTCAGTTGTCGCGCGAGCAGGATCGCTGGTCGCAACTGGTGCATGCCATCGGACGCATCATGAATCCCGCGCCGGGGGACAGAGAATAACCATGCGACCTGATGAGCGCGAGCTCGACGACGAAATCCGGGGACACCTCGCGCTCAGTATCAAGGAGCGGATCGATCGCGGCGAGGATCCCGTCGCGGCTCGCGCGGCGGCGCTCCGCGAGTTCGGTTACATTCCCGCGGCGCGCGAATCAATGCGACGCGTATGGCACAGCCGCTGGATCGATGCGTGCACCGCACTCGGGCGAGAGATGCGGATCGCGCTCCGCTCTCTGCTGCGTAGCAAGGGGCTCGCCGCGACGGTTGTGGTGACGCTCGCACTCGGCATCGGCGCCAATGCCGCCATCTTCAGTGTCGTCCGCGGCGTCCTCCTCAAGCCGCTCGTGAATCGCGACGAAGATCGGTTGATCTACATTCGCCAGAGTGGTCCCGGGATCGGTGCCGAGAACATGACGTTCTCGGTTCCCGAAGTACGCGATCTCGAGTCACGTGTCAAAACGATCGGCGACTTCGGCGATTTCTCTACGGTGGAGTTCACGTTGATCGGGCTTGGCCCCGAGCCTCGGATCGTCAAGGCTGGCGTCGTTGGTGGATCGTTCTTCGAAGTCATGGGCCTTCGTCCCGTGCTCGGACGTCTGTTGAACGCGCACGACGATGGGCCAAAGGCAGCAGGCGTCGCCGTGTTGACCTATCGATTCTGGACGTCGCTCAACAGCGACCCGACCGTTGTTGGCCGGACGATCCGTCTTGGTCCGCGCACCGCGACGGTAGTCGGGGTTCTCGAACCGACGGTGCCGTACCCGGCCGACACTGAAATCATCGCCAACGTTGTCACCAGCCCACATCATCTCGGGGCCTTGATGGTCACCAATCGTGCCCACCGGATGACGGAGCTTTTTGGCCGGCTCGCGCCGGGAGTGTCGCTCGAGGATGCGCGGGCCGAACTCACCGCGGTGCATCAGGCGATGATGCGCGAACATCCCGAGGTGTATTCATCGCAAGCCAACTTTCAGCTGCGCGTGTCCAAGCTGCGCGAACAGATTGCTGCGCCTGCGCGGACGATCCTGCTCGTGCTGCTTGCCGCCGCCGCGGTCGTGTTCGTGATCGCGTGTTCGAACGTCGCCAACTTGATCCTCGCGCGATCGATTCGTCGCGAAGGAGAACTCGCCGTGCGCGCTGCGCTCGGTGCGACGACTGGTGCGCTCCGTCGCACGCTTCTGGCGGAGAGCCTGGTTCTCTGCGGTGCCGGCGCTGTACTTGGCGTCCTGCTGGCGCCCTGGTTCGTTGCCGCTGTGGCGCGATATGCGGCCCGTTTTTCCGTTCGCGCGCTCGATGTGACCGCCGATCCCAGCGTGTTGTGGGTGGGTGCCGGCCTGGCGATCGCCGCTTCGGTGCTGCTCGCATTCATTCCGCGTCTGCCTTCACCACATGCACCGTCAGGTCTGGGCTTGACGAGCGGCAGTCTTCGGATCACGGCCGCGACGAATCGCCGCCTCCGAATCTTTGCCACAACACAGATCGCGTTCTCGTTCGTGCTGCTTGCTGGTGCAGGCATGCTGCTGGCGACGTTGGTCGCCCTCGAGACGGCAAAAACCGGATACGACATGCGTCACGTGCTGGTGTTCGATATGCCCACTTCGGCGACCGGTGTCGGCATCGGCGATGCGAAGGTGATCCGTTTCTACGACGACGCGATGAAGCAACTGAGCCAACTGCCTGGTGTCGAGGCGGTCGCAATCGGCGGTTTTGTGCCGTGGCGCGACGTGGGCATCTTCGGCCCAGCCGTCAAGTTTGCCGTCGAAGGCTACACGCCGGCGAATGGAGAAGAGAATCCGCGCGCGCGGTTCCGCATGATCTCGCCTCGTTTCTTTGACGTCCTCGGCATTCCGATTCTTGCCGGTCGTGACTTCACCGACGACGACCGCGGCGACAACGACCCTGTCGTGATTGTCAGCGAGAGCGTCGCGCAACGGTTGTTCCCGAACGGCGACGCGCTGGATCGGAAGATGTGGTGGACGGATCCGTATTTCGGCAGGATGCTCCCGCGCCGCATCATCGGCATCGTCGCGGATGCAGACGATGAGAACATCGCCCAGCAACCTGTCATGACGGTGTATCACCCGGTCCGACAGATTGGCATCGCGACCAGACTATTCATCCGCGCGGCGGGTGACCCGTACTCATTGGTGCCGTCCGTTACGCAGGTCGTCCGGAGGATTTCGGCGGATCAGCCACTTGAGCGCGCGGCAACGCTCGAAGACGTTCGTACCGAAGTGCTCTCGCCGGAGCGCCTGAACGCATTCGTGTTTTCTGGATTTGCGGGTATCGCGCTGCTGATCGCCGTCGTCGGTGTCGCAGGCGTGCTGTCGTTCTCGGTCAGCGCGCGCACGCGCGAGTTCGGCGTTCGGCTGGCCGTCGGTTCTTCACCAGGGCAGTTGATTACCCGCGTGCTCTCGGAGGGGCTGGCGATCGCGGCGGTCGGCATTCTGGCCGGTGCCGCGGCAGGTCTCGTGCTCGAGCGTGTGTCGCGTGGCTTCTTCGAGCACGCGCAAGTTCCGGGCGCGCTCGCGGTGATAACTGCAGCGACGGTGCTTTTCTGCGCCGCGGCTGTGGCATCGCTGATGCCGGCGGCGAAAGCGTCGCGCGTCGATGTCTTGCAAGCCTTGAGGGCGGAATGACTTCCCGGGAACCGCTTCGTCTCTGGCCCGGCATCGTCGCGGCGATTCTGCTGTGCATCTCGAGGTACGGGGTTCCCATCGTTTTTCCAGATGCGTTTGTCATCGGGTTTTTGGGTGCGGTGGTTTGTGCGGTTGCCATTCTGATCTGGTGGGTGTTCTTCAGCCGTGCGCCATGGGTTGAACGGATCAGCGCCATTGTCGTCATCGTCGCGGCGTTCTTTTTCACGAAGCCGCTACTGCACAAATCAATCGCGGGCGGAATGATGGGAATGATGTATCCCATTTACGCGCTTCCCCCGGTTCTGGGTCCCGTCTTCGTCGCCTGGGCGGTGTTGACTCGCGGCTTCTCGGATGTGGTTCGTCGCACGGCAATGATTGCGGCAATCTTCCTCGCGTGTGGTGTGTGGTTGCTCTTTCGCACGGATGGAATCATTGGCAGCGGATCTCAAGTAACGTGGCGCTGGACGAAGACCGCGGAAGAGCGTCTTCTCGCGACGGGAGAGGAAGCGAACGTCACTGCGACAAAATCTTCACCGCCCGCAGCCCCGCCACGTTCTGATGAGCCCGTCGCACTCCATACCACCGGTAGCACGACGCCGGTCGCGCCGAGACCGTCTTTCCGCGCAAAGGAACCCGAGTGGCCAGGCTTCCGCGGTCCAAATCGCGACAGCGCGATCGATGGAGTGCGCATCAATACGGATTGGACGACATCACCGCCTGTGCAATTGTGGCGGCGGCAGATCGGGCCCGGCTGGTCGTCATTTGCGGTCAGTGGTGACGTTCTTTACACGCAGGAGCAGCGCGGAGAGTCGGAAGAGGTCGCGGCTTATCGCGTCAGCACTGGACAACCCGTATGGCGGCACCACGATCAGGTCCGTTTTTGGGAATCGAACGGTGGCCCGGGGCCTCGAGCGACGCCGACGATCAAGAACAATCGGATTTACACATTTGGCGCCACAGGAATTCTCAATGCGCTCGATGCCGATACGGGCGCGCGCGTCTGGTCGCGCAACGTTGCAACTGATGCGGAGAAGGCCGTGCCGATGTGGGGCTTTGCAAGCTCACCATTGGTGATCAACGACCTGGTGATCATCGCGGCATCCGGCAGACTCGCGGCGTACGATGCGGCCACCGGAAAACGCCGATGGCTCGGTCCGCCGCGTCCCGGCAGCTACAGCTCGCCGCATCTCTTCGCCGCCGACGGTGTCCAGCAGATCGTGCTGCTCAGCGCCGCCGGGGTCACCAGCGTTTCTCCTGCAGACGGCACGCTGTTGTGGGAGCAGGAATGGGACGGCGGTGGTACAACGATCGTTCAACCTGCATTGACCGGCGACGGTGATCTTCTGATCAACGCCATCGCCACCAGTGGGGGACTGGGTCTTCGGCGTCTCAGTGTCACTCACGGATCGAATGGGTGGAATGTAACCGAGCGCTGGACGTCTACCGGGTTGAAGCCGTATTTCAACGACTTCGTCGTCCATCAGGGACATGCGTTCGGGTTCGACGGCAACATTCTGTCGTGCATCGATCTCTCGGACGGACATCGCACGTGGAAGGGCGGCCGCTACGGCAATGGTCAGCTGGTTCTCCTGGCGGATGAAGATCTGCTGCTGGTGCTGTCAGAAGAAGGGGAGCTGGCGCTCGTGAAGGCAACTCCCGCTCAATTCACGGAAGTTGCGCGCTTCAAAGCACTCGAAGGGAAGACCTGGAATCATCCAGTGCTGATTCGCGACACGCTGCTTGTCCGAAACGGCGAAGAGATGGCCGCGTTCAAACTGCGGCTCGAAGGGCGTCAGTAGCGTCGTCGCGGGCAGGCCACGTGGATTCCGTCCACGAATTCTGAGCGCGCACGGCCCGCATCGTTCCAATTTGTCTCGGCCTTCGCGACTTCCAACATTTCTGTCAGACGAATGCGCGCGCTCCGCGCCGTGCTGACCGACTGCCTCGGAGCCCCGCCCGCGCCGCGACCCCGGCCAGCGTTTCTCACTGTGAAAAGCCGCCATGATTGTCGGCCGCCGAGGCTCGAAGCCACAGACTCGTCGATTGCACTGCGAAATACGTCGGCGGTCATCGTCGACTTCACGTTGGCGAAACTCATTCACGGCGCGATAGATAAGCGGCTCACGCGTTGTCCGCGACACGGAGAGGTACGACGCTTGCTGCATCGAAGCGATGTCTGATGATCCGAATCTGTATCGGCCGCAGACCTCTGTGATGAACATCGCCCCAGCGTCCGAAACCGGGACCGCCACACATTGCCCGTACTGCGCGCTTCAGTGCGGAATGATTCTGTCAGGTCAACAGAACAGTCCTGTCGTCGCCGGCAACGAGCGCTTCCCGGTGAACAAGGGCGGGCTCTGTGTCAAGGGTTGGACTGCCGCCGAGACGCTCGCGCACGCGGACCGGCTGCTTACGCCGCTCGTACGGAATGGGCGTGGACAGCTGATGCGTGCCACCTGGAACGAGGCGCTCGATCTCGTCGCGTCGCGTATTCGAGAGATTCAGGCTCGATATGGCGCGAATGCCGTCGGCGTCTTTGGCAGCGGCTCACTGACCAACGAGAAGGCGTATCTTCTCGGCAAATTCGCGCGCGTCGCCCTGGGCACGGCGAACATCGATTACAACGGACGATTCTGCATGTCGTCGGCGGCCGCCGCCGCGAACAAGGCATTCGGTCTGGATCGCGGTCTGCCGTTTCCAGTCGACGATATCGCGCACGCTGACGCGGTGCTGCTCGCCGGTAGCAATGTCGCTGAAACCATGCCGCCCCTGATGCAGTACTTCTCGGCACTCGCCGCGCGCGGCGGAAAGCTCATCGTCGTCGATCCACGGCGATCCGCCACGGCGCAATGGTCGTCGATCCATCTTCATGCCAGGCCAGGCTCCGACACCGCGCTCGCCAACGGCATCCTCCACGTGCTGGTGCGGGATCGCCTGATCGACGAGCACTACATCGCCGAGCGATGCGAAGGGTTCGAAGATGTCCGGCAGTTGGCGGCGACCTACTGGCCCGAGCGCGTGGAACGCCTCACCGGCGTGCCGGAAGGCGAGCTCGTCGAGGCGTCGCGCATCCTCGGTTCGGCACCGCGCGCGATGGTGTTGACGGGACGCGGCCCCGAACAGCAATCGCAGGGCGTGAACAACGCGCTCGCTTACATCAACATCGCACTGGCTCTGGGCCAGGTCGGGAAGCCGTTTGGCGGGTACGGCGCGATCACCGGGCAAGGAAACGGTCAAGGCGGGCGCGAGCACGGGCAGAAAGCCGACCAGTTACCCGGTTACCGCCGGATCGATGATCGATCGGCGCGGCGACACCTCGCGCGAGTGTGGGATGTACCGGAGCACACGCTCCCGGGAGCGGGGTTGCCGGCGTTCGAGCTGCTCGAATCACTCGGACTTGAAGGCGGTGTTCGCGCACTGCTCGTGGTTGGATCCAACATCGCCGTCTCGGCGCCCGACGCGACCCGAATCGAGGAACGTCTGACCGCGCTCGACCTGCTCGTCGTGTCCGACTTCTTCATGTCTGAGACAGCTGCGCTCGCAGACGTCGTGCTACCGACCGCGCAGTGGGCTGAAGAGGATGGCACGACCACGAACCTTGAAGGCAGGGTCGTCCGCCGGCGTCGGGCATTCGCGCCGCCGACAGGGGTCCAGACTGATCTCGAAACGATTGTCGACTTAGCCGGACGCCTCGGAAAGGGGCGGTGGTTTCCAGCGAGCGACCCGTGCACCATCTTCGAGGAGCTGCGCAGGGCAACGAGTGGCGGCCTGGCGGACTACTCCGGAATGACGTACCCGCGCCTAGAGGCGATGGGCGGTCTGTGCTGGCCGTGTCCTTCGGTCGATCACCCGGGGACGCCGCGACTCTTCGCAAACGGATTTCCCACTTGCAGCGGACGCGCACGCTTTCACCCGATCGTTCACCAGCAGCCCGTGGACGCGCGAAATGCCGAGTTTCCGTTGTACCTGACGACCGGTCGAGTGCTCGCCCAGTATCAGTCGGGCACGCAGACACGCCGAATTCCGAAGCTTCAGGAGATCGCACCAGAGCCACAGGTTCAGATGCACCCCGCCACGGCGCGGCGCATCGGCGCCGCGGATCGCACATCGGTCACGTTAACGACCCGTCGTGGTTCCGCTTCGTTTGCCGCCGAGCTCGACGCGTCCATCCGCGAAGATACGCTGTTCGTGCCCTTTCACTGGGGCGGCGCGAAATCGATCAATCGTCTCACGAGCGGTGCGCTGGATCCGGTCAGCCATATGCCGGAGTTCAAAGTGTGTGCGGTTCGTGCCGAGGCTGATGCTCGCGAAGGCGTCGATCAATGAGCCGCTCGACACGACAACGGCTTGTCATCGTCGGCAACGGCATGGCGGGCGGGCGGCTGGTCGAGGACCTGATCGCGCGCGAGGCGTCGCAGCGCTATGACATCACCGTCTTTGGCGACGAGCCACACGCCAACTACAACCGCATCCTGCTCTCCGGGGTTCTGGCCGGCAGCCATCGTGCCTCCGACATCGTGATGAAAACACCAGCGTGGTACTCGGCTCATGGTGTCGATTTGCGATCCGGCATTCGTGTCGAGGGCATCGACGTCGAGCGCGGCCAGGTGAGTGCCGCCTCCGGGGAGGTGAAGGAGTACGACGTTCTCGTGCTTGCCACCGGCAGCTGCCCGGTGGTTCCGCGCATGGACGGCATCCGCCGGCTCGATGGCGGCTTCAAGGACGGCGTGTTCGTCTTTCGCACCATAGACGACTGCGATCGCATCGGCCATGTCGCGGCTCGAGCACGCCGGGCCGTCGTGATCGGCGGCGGCCTGCTTGGCCTCGAGGCGGCCTTCGGCCTCCTGCAGCGCGGTCTCGACGTGCACGTGGTCCACCTGATGCCCCACGTCATGGAGACGCAGCTCGATGCGCCAGCAGGCGGCATCCTTCGACGTCAGCTTGAACGACTGGGTCTGCGCGTGCACTTCGAGAAGAAGACGACCGCGGTGCTCGGCAACGGCCACGTTTCCGGCGTCGCGTTCGACGACGGTGAAAGTCTGGCGTGCGACATGGTCGTCATCGCTGCCGGCATTCGTCCGAACGTCGATCTCGCGAAACGAGCGGGCCTTCCGGTGCGAGCCGGCGTTCTCGTCGGGGACGACCTCGCCAGCCCCGCTGGCGGGGGCATTTACGCCGTGGGTGAATGCGCCGAGCATCGCGGTCAGCTGTATGGGCTCGTCGCTCCCATCTGGGAACAGACGGAGGTGCTTGCCGACCGTCTGAGCGGCGCAGATCCAGATGCGCTCTACGTCGGCTCGCGGCTGTCGACCAAGCTCAAGGTCGCAGGTGTCGATCTTGCGGTCATGGGCTGCAAGGAACCGCAGCACGCCGACGACGAGGTCGTGAGCTATGTCGAGGGACACCGCGGCGTCTACAAGAAGCTGATCGTCCGAGATGGACGCTTGATCGGCGCCATCATCATCGGCGATGGCGCGATCGTTCCCTCAGTGGTGCATGCCTTCATCGAATCGACCGGGCTTGCGGCCAATCGCGCCGAGCTGCTGTTCCCCGCTGGGTTCGCAGGCGCGTCGCCTCCGATCGAGCGCCTGTCCGACTCGGCGCGGATCTGCGACTGCAACGCCGTCTCAAAGGCGCGCATCGTTCAGGCTGTGCTGGGAGGAGCGCGAAGCCTTGGTGCTGTGTGTGATCGGACGCGCGCCGGGACCGGCTGCGGGTCCTGCCGTCCCGAGGTTCAGGCGATCATCGATTTCGCTTGTGGCCAGCTGGCGGGTTCGCACGCCGGATCGCTCGACGCGCCGCACGAGGAGTGTGCGTGACCGACCCCAGACAACGACTCGTCGTCGTCGGTAACGGCATGGCCGGCGTCGCGTGCGTCGAGCAGATCATGAGGCACGCACCTCGCTTCAACATCACGATCTTTGGCGACGAAACGCACGTCAACTACAACCGGATTCTGCTGTCGTCCGTGCTGGCGGGAGAGAAGAACTCCGACGACATTACGCTGAATTCGATTGAGTGGTATCGCCGCCACGACATCGATCTGCGGCTCGGTGTTCGCGTCACCGATGTCGACGCCGGCGCCAAGACTGTCACTTCGGATGACGGTGCGATGACACCGTTCGACAAGCTGTTGATTGCGACGGGAAGTTCGGCGTGGATGCCGCCGATCGACGGACTCGACAAGGCAGGCGTCTTTCCATTCAGAACTCTCGACGACACGCGCGCGCTGCTGGATCGCGCCCGTAGCGGAACGAAGGCCGTCGTCATCGGGGGTGGTCTGCTCGGCCTCGAAGCGGCACGCGGTCTCCAGGTGCAGGGCTGCGACGTTACTGTCGTGCATGTGATGGACACGCTGATGGAGCGTCAGCTTGACGGAACCGCTGGTGCCTATCTCATGACTGCGATGGAGAATCTCGGCGTTCGTGTCCTGCTCGGGCGGAGCACGAAAGCCATCGTCGGCGATGACGGCGTGCAAGCGGTGGAATTCACCGACACCACGCAGATTCCGGCAGACCTCGTCGTCGTCGCCGCCGGCATCCGCCCCAATGTCGCGCTGGGGCGCAAGGCTGGAGTGCAGGTCAACCGCGGCATCGTAGTCAACGACCACATGGAGACGTCGAATCCTGACATCTTCGCCGTAGGGGAGTGCGTCGAACACAACGGCATCTGCTACGGACTGGTGGCACCCCTCATCGAGCAGGGCAAGGTTCTCGCCGCCACGATCACGGGCAACAAAGGCCCAACGTACACGGGGACCGTTCAGGCCGCCAAGCTGAAGATCATGGGGGTCGACGTCTTTTCGGCTGGAGCGTGGTCGGATGGTCCTGATACCGAGCCCGTTCGATTCGAGGATCCCGCTTTTGGCATCTACAAGAAGGTTGTGCTGCACAGCGGGCGTGTGGCCGGCGTGATTCTCGTCGGCGATACGTCCGACAGTCACCGCTACATGGAGTGGCTCCGTTCGCGCGCGGACGTCACGAAGTCGCGCCGCCATCTTCTGTTTCCACCGCCTGCGGCGGATGCCGGGCACGATGTCGCTGAAATGGCCGACAGCGCAACTATCTGCGGGTGTGTCGGCGTCACCAAGAAAGACATCATCGCCGCAGTTCACGAGAAGGGTTTGAACACGCTGTCGCAGCTCAAGGATGTGACCCGCGCCAGCACCGGCTGCGGAAGTTGCGCGTCGGTCTGCGAGAGGCTGCTGAAAGCCGTCGCTCCCGATTTCGAAGAGGATGGAAAGAAAGTGCTGTGTTCGTGTCTGCCGTTCACCGAGGACAGCCTTCGCGAAATCCTCCGCAGCCAGCGGCTCCGTTCGGTTCAGGACGTTCTCGACATCTATGGTGACGGCCGCGGCTGCGAGATCTGCAAGCCGGCGCTCAGCTACATGCTCGACATGCTCTGGTGTGGCGATCACGACGACGATCGATCCGCGCGTTTCATCAACGATCGCGTCCACGCGAACATCCAGAAGGACGGCAGTTTTTCCGTGATCCCCCGCATCCGCGGCGGAGTGACGACACCCGCCGAGCTGCGGCGTATCGCAGACGTGGCGGACAAGTACGCTGTGCCGATGGTGAAGATCACCGGCAGCCAGCGCATCGATCTCCTCGGTATCAGGAAGGCGGATCTGCCAAACGTCTGGAAAGACCTCGGTATGCCGTCGGGGCAGGCTTACACGAAGGGGGTGCGCATGGTGAAAACGTGCGTGGGCACCGACTTCTGCCGCTTCGGCACGCAGGACTCCACGAGCGCGGGCATCGAGATGGAGCGTCGGTTAGAAAATCTGTTCACGCCGCACAAGGTCAAGATGGCGGCAGTTGGCTGTCCGCGCAACTGCGCTGAGGCCACAGTCAAGGATATCGGGCTGGTCGGCCACGAAGGTGGGTGGCAGGTCGTCGTCGGCGGGGCCGCAGGAAAGTCGGTGCGTAAGGCCGACCTGCTGATCACCGTCGAGACGACTGAACACGCGCTCGAAGCGGCAGAGCTCTTCTTTCAGTACTACCGTGAGCACGCGAACTACCTCGAGCGCACGTACGACTTCGTGGTGCGCGTCGGGATCGACAAAGTTCGCAAAGACACTGTGTATGCTCCCGAGCCCGTTCGGCACGCGCTGCTGGATCGCTTGCGCAAGTCCAAGGCCCGCGCGGGTGACGCGTGGCAGGAAGGGAGCACGCCGGTGCATCCCACGCAGTTCATTCCCTTGCAGCCCATCGATCAGGTAACGACATGAGAGACGGCCAATGGATCCGCATCGCTTCCGCCGACAGCATTCCGCCGCGCGAGGGACGCGCGGTGACGATCGGCGGCCGCGACATCGCGATCTTCAACCTCGGCGATCGGTTTCTCGCCATCGATAACCAGTGTCCGCACAAGGGCGGGCCGCTCGCTGATGGGATTGTTGCCGGCGGTGCGGTCGTCTGCCCGTTGCACTCGTGGAAAGTGAATCTCGAAACCGGCAACGTCGATCGACCATCGACCATCGCGACGTGCATCCGGAGCTACACGGTTCGCGTCCATGACGGTGTTGTGATGCTCCATCTGCAAGTCGAGGGGGCGAGCAACGGGGGGCTGGCCGCATGATGAGGACGAGCTTTTTTCGAGCCGGTCACTTTCCTACACTCGTTGCGGCGCTGCTGTACTTCGATGTGAGCTTCATGGTCTGGGTGGTGCTGGGACCGCTCGCACCGTTTCTTCGTGACGACCTCCACCTCACCGCCACTCAACTGGGGTTCCTGGTGGCGATTCCGCTCCTCGGCGGATCGATTTTCCGCCCCATCCTCGGGATGCTCGGCGATCGGATCGGCGGGAGGCGCACGGGTCTCACCGGATTGATCCTCACGCTGGCGCCGTTATTGGTGGCGTGGAAAGGGGCGGCCACGCTGATGCCGCTGTATGGCGTTGGCTTGGCACTCGGGATCGCCGGAGCGAGCTTCGCCGTCGCGCTTCCGCTGGCCAGCCGCTGGTATCCGCCGGAATATCAGGGCCTTGTGATGGGGATCGCCGGAGCCGGCAACTCCGGTTCACTTCTGGCCACGCTGTTCGCGCCGCGCTTGGCCGAACGGCTCGGATGGGCCGACACGATCGGGCTGATGATGGTTCCGGTGCTGGCGGTGACAGCGCTGTTCGCGCTGCTTGCCAGGGACAGCCCGGGTCACGCCGAGCCTCCTGCATGGCACGAATATGCGGCGGTGCTCAAGGAAGCGGATACGTTCTGGTTCGCGTTCCTGTATAGCCTGACCTTCGGCGGATTCGTCGGCTTTACCAGCTTTCTGACGACGTTCTTTCGCGATCAGTATCAGCTATCGAGGGTGAGCGCCGGCGACTTCACGACCGTCGTCGTCGTTGCGGGCAGCCTGCTGCGTCCAGTGGGCGGATGGCTGGCGGATCGGATCGGCGGCTATCGTCTCTTGATTGTCCTGTTGGCAGTTGTCGCGAGCTGCCTGACGACGATCGCGTCATTGCCACCACTGTCGGTTGCCATTGTCGTCCTCTTCCTGGCGCTCGGATTACTGGGCATGGGCAACGGCGCAATCTTTCAGCTCGTCCCGCAGCGCTTTTCTGAAAGGATGGGCCTCATCACCGGCATCGTCGGAGCAGCCGGCGGGCTCGGCGGATTTTTCCTGCCATCGATCCTTGGAATTACACGGGATGTCGCAGGCAGCTATCGTCCGGGGTTTCTCGTCCTTGCAGGATTCTTTCTCGGAGGAACGCTAGCTCTGCTCGAGCTGGGCACCTACTGGAGTCGGAGCTGGCGTCCTTATACCGTGAAACGGTCAGGGGTCTTCTGCTATCGTCTGGTGGTGCGGCGGCTGTTGGGTGAAGAAACAATCTGACCGATCGTCCCCCACATTTAACGGAGCACGGGTCCTCGCGCTCGAAAGCCGTCGAGGCGCGGAAATCTCGACGCTCATCTCTAAACTTGGCGGAGCGTGCCTTCTGGCGCCCGCGCTGCGCGAGGTGCCACTCGAATCAAATGAAGATGCTGTCCGGTTTGGCGGCGAACTGATCGCCGGTTCGTTCGACGTCGTCATCTTCCTGACCGGTGTAGGCGCACGGGCTTTGCTGGCCGCTGTCGAGCACCGTCATTCACGCCAGACGTTCATTGCAGCGCTGTCACGAACGCGAGTCGCCGTAAGGGGTCCGAAGCCGCTGGCGGTCATGCGCGAATGGCAGGTACCGGTCTGGATTGTCGCGCCAGAGCCGAACACGTGGCGTGAGCTGTTGACCGAGATCGATGCCCACGCAACCGATCGCCCGATACGCGACGCAAGAGTCGCGATCCAGGAGTACGGTGTATCAAACCCGGAGCTGCTCGCCGGGCTGACCGCGCGCGGCGCGACGGTCACAGCGGTCCCTGTTTATCAATGGACGCTGCCCGAGGATGTCGAGCCGCTGAGGCGCGCGGCCATGGCGCTGGCCCGTGGTGAGGTCGATGTAATCCTGCTCACGTCCGGTGTACAGCTTGCGCATCTCTGGCGGATCGTCGAAGAACTGAAGCTCGAACAGGATGTCAGGCGCAGCCTCGAACGCACGATCATCGCGTCTATCGGTCCGACGACATCCGAGGAGTTGGCGAGGCACGGCCTGTCAGCGGACCTGCAGGCATCTCACCCCAAGATGGGCATCCTGGTCACAGAAGCCGCGGCGCAATCGGCCAGCATGCTCGAGAGAAAACGACGGACGCGCTGAATCATTTGCCAATCGTTGTAGCGCGCAACCACAAACCGCGCGACGGGAGTCGCTCCTTGTCATTGGCCTTCTGTATATGCCGAACGCGCGGCGTTTGCGAGCCCGTTCGCACGTGGCCAACCCGGGTGTTGTGCCTGGAATTCGTTCTGAACCGTTGTCGCTGCTTCATCCGCCGACTTCCCTTCAGCCTTCAACGCTCGAGCGCGTGTCTGGACGGCCTGCATGATCGATCGGTTCGTCGCGATGATCGTGCCGGGGCCAACTTCTCCATGCGCTGGCACGATCGTCTGCGGCTTCAATGCTTCGAGCCTGTCGAAGGCCGCAAGCCACGCCTTCATGCTCGAGACCGCAGTCGCTGCGAGAAACGAGTTGTTCATGACGACATCACCGGCAAACAGAACGTTGTCTCCTTCGACGAAGAACGCCGTGTCACCCTTTGTGTGAGTCGGTCCCACGAGCAGGAAACGGACGCGAACATCACCGAGATCGAGCGTGAAGTTGCGCTCGAAGGTGATCGCAGCCGGACGGCGCGCCGCATCCTTCAGGATCTCAGCCGTCGCCGGCGATCGGCCAGAGAACATCTGCACCATCTGCATGCCGCCCTGCTCGAACTCGGCCTCCTGGACGGTCGAATTGATGTACTTCGCGGAGGCGGGGAAGGCGATGTAACCGGTCGTGTGTTCGGCATGGAAGTGCGTCGTTCCAATGAATAACTCGGAGTTCTTACTGATCTTGCTGACTTCGCGCAGAACCGTCTCGCCATTCCGCCGCCCGAGCCCGGGATCGATCACAAGCGTTCCGCGCGATCCGACAACCATGCCGACATTCGGCACCAGGCCGACGTTGTTGTCTGGGATGACGTAGGTGTGCGGCGCCAGTTTCACTGTCGCGTTTTCTCTGACGAGCGGGTCAGGCGAGGGGCCGCGCTGTTGTGCGATCAGGATTGAAGATGCGAGCGTGCAGGTGACCACCAGGAAGAGACGGAAAGGGCGTGGCATGTAAGCTCCTCCGGACGACGAATCACACATCCTGCGACAACCCGCCAGCCGAGGCAACATCGAGATTCAACATTCGCGCGATCCTCTGCCAGTGCGCGCTCGCGCGAAGTTTCTGTGCGAACGGGAGACGCATGAAAAGCAACGTCGTCGGATACCGTTCCGCAGCGGCGTTCAAGATCAAATCAGCCGCACGTTCGAGGTCGTGCCGAACCAGATGGTACACTGCCAGACCCATCGACGTTCCATAGCCGCTGCCGTCTCCCAGACGTTCCAGCATTGGCGCAGATCCCGGTTTGCCCATCTCGTCAAACATGCCGGCAATCATGCCAAGGCACACCGGATCATTCGGAAGCAGAGCCTGGGTGTGTTTGGCGTCGGCAAACGCCTCAATAAACCGGCCCTCCGCCCAATAGCTTGCGGCCATCAAGGCGCGGCCAATGCCAAAGGTTGGCTCCAAGGTGACGGCTTCTGCGAATTGCTCGCGCGCCTCGGGATGCCGGCCGGCCGCCAGAAGGCAAATCCCCAAGTGATGGTGCAGCATCACCGATAAGGGATCCTCGGTCAACGCCGGCTTCAATTCTGCGGCGGCGTCTTCGGGATTTTCGCCATGCAGAACTTTGAAGGTCGCGTACAACCCACGTACACTGACCGGAACTGGTTCGCGCCGGCGGGCCTCGACGAAGCATCGCTCCGCTTCCCGCCAATCGTAGTCGTAAACGGCCGCAAGCCATCCCAGCACGGCATGCGCTTCGGTCAGCGACGGATCCAGATCGATCGCGCGCTGTGCTTCGGCGCGAACGATCGACGCCGCTTCGCCGATTGGCACCATCCCAATCATGGCGAGGTTGAGATAGTGTGCCGACAGTCGCGCATGTGCGACTGCGAACTGCTCGTCCTGGGCGATGGCTATCTCGAAGTACCTGCGCGTGAGTGCGACCGATTCCGCGGTCAATCGATATTGATGATGCCGGGCCTTCAGGAACGCCTCATACGCCGGAATCGACGGTGTGTGCTCACGGCCTCTGGTTTCGCCCGAGAGCGTCGCTTTGAGCGCCCCGGCAATCGCGGTCGCGATCTCGTCCTGGACCTCGAACACGTCCGCGAGATCACGATCGAACCGTTCAGACCAGAGAGGGCTGGCGTCGCGTGCGCTGACGAGCTGCGCCGTGACGCGGATTCTGCTGCCCGCTTTCCGGACGCTTCCTTCCAGCACAGACTGAACGCCAAGCGTTGCGGCAATTTGGCGAACGTCCGCAGCGCGGCCCTTGAACGCGAATGAGGATGTCCGCGCAATCACTTTCAATCCGGGAATCTGCGCCAGCAGATTGATGATCTCGTCTGCCAACCCGTCGCTGAAGTATTCCTGTTCCGGATCCGAGCTGAGGTTCGTAAATGGCAGGACGGCGATCGACGCGCCTTTTCCCGGAGCGTCGCCGGTCTGCTCAAGCGCGGCCTTCAGTTCCGCGGCGGTTTGATATCGCCGTGTCGGCAGCTTTTCGAGACAGCGCTTCACGACCAGGGTCAAGGCTGGAGGCGCATCGAGCGGCGGCGGATCGTCGCGCAGCACCGCGGTCAGGGTTTCGATGCCCGACGGCGCATCGAAGGCCCGTCGCCCCGACAGCATTTCGTACAGCACGGCGCCAAAGCTGAAAATGTCGGAGCGCGCGTCGGCCGCTCGTCCCTGCGCTTGTTCCGGCGACATGTACGCGGGCGTCCCGGACACGTTGGTTTCTGCCGTGATCGTCGAATCCGGTGTGACCGCCGTACGAACTTTGGCGATGCCAAAATCGAGGAGCTTGGCGCGTCCCTCCGACAGCAGGATATTTGCCGGCTTGAGATCGCGATGAATGATGCCCTTATCGTGCGCCGCCTCGAGAGCGCCGACAATTTGGAGAGCGACCCGTACCGCCTCGGTCGGGTCCATCGGGCCGGACAAGGGCGTGCCGTCGATGTACTCCATCACGAGGTAATCGCTGCCGATATCGTGCAGCGTGCAGATGTGCGGGTGATTCAGGCCGGCTATCGTACGCGCCTCGCGCTCGATCGTCTCGCCAGGCACGCGCAGCCTCTTGATCGCGACGATACGATCGAGTCGGGTGTCTCTGGCCTTCCACACGTCTCCCATACCACCCGCGCCGATTTCGGAGATGAGGACGTACGGGCCGACTCTGGTTCCAGACTCCCAAGTGGTCACAACGTCACGACTTCGCCTGTCCTGACACTCTCATCGGCCGCGAGCACGATGCGCAAACTGTTGACGGCATCCTGCATATGATCCGACAGATCGATATCCTGCTGAATGGCACGCAAGAGGTACGCCTGTTCGCGATCGCACAAGGCCTGATGATCGGGCTCGTCTTCCGTGCTGATCCACTCGTCCGGCCTGACGAACTCATTGTTGCTGTCGATATCACTCCGATGAAACCGGATGCGATTTGTCTTGGTGTGACTGTCGATGTCGGCTGACCCGGAGGCATTGTCCGCGTCCTTGTCTTTGACGATCGAGACGCACCCGCGCGGGCCGATCACGTCTTTGACGAAGAACGCCACCTCGCTCATCATCGGGCCCCAGCCGGCCTCGTACCAGCCGACCGATCCATCATCAAACGTGACCTGAAGCTGGCCGTAGTTGTACATCCCGGTCTTCAGATCGTCGGTCATGCGCGCACCTATCGCGCAGACCTTCGTCGGCTTGGCACCAGTCATCTGGCACATGACGTCGACGTAGTGCACGCCGCAATCGACGATCGGGCTCATTGACTTCATCAGATTGCGATGCACGTTCCACATATTCCCGTGGCTCTGCTGGTTCAGGTTCATGCGCATGACGAGCGGCTTGCCCAGCGTGCGCGCGAGTTCAATGAACTTTACCCACGCCGGGTGCACACGCAGGATGTATCCAATCACGAGCTTGCGGCGTTTTACGCGCGCCATATCCACGATGCTCTGCGCCTCTTCGACCGTTTCGGCCAGTGGCTTTTCGCAGAACACGTGGGAACCTGCCTCGAGGGCGGCTTTCGCATACGCCGCATGTGTCTCAGGGTACGTATTGATGCTGACGACGTCCGGTTTCGTCGAGCGAAGCGCGTCGTAGTAATCGCTGAACTCGGGCAGGCCGCCCAGCTCTTTGCTAATCGCTTGCCGCGATGCAGCGCCGCGACTCACGACTCCGACAATCTCGAATTCAGGCATCTTGTGGTAGGCGCGCGCATGGCTTGCGCCCATGTTGCCGCAGCCGGCAACGAGCACTCTAAGCGGATTGGTCATAGTGAAACCTTATCGTACCCGCGACTGCGGTGGGGTCTGAAGACCCGCCTACACAAGCGCGAGGCGCAGCGGGTCGGACAGGCCCGCCTGCAGAAGCGCTTGTAGGCCGCGGTCTTTAGACCCCGGCGTCACGCGGTCTGCTAAGATCTTCCGCTTCGACAGCCGATGGATACAAACCAGGGATTGCCGCTCATCGCGCCGCGAGTCGTGCCGACTCTCGACCCGGAATTTCGTCCTGCCGTTCTGGCGGTTCGTGCGTACCAGGCGCTCGTCGACGTGACGCCGGATGCTCTCCCGGTTCGACTTGCACTCGAACAGGCGGACGGCACCGTGTTTCGGTTCGACGTTCGTGTGTTGCCCGACACTCATCCGCGGGCGTCAGCAGGGAACTTCACCTTCCTCGAACGACTGGTCAAGTTCCTCCTGTGGTCGCGCGGCGGTTGGCGGATCTACGTTGACGGTCCCGCGTCGCTCGCCTCACAGCTCGCCGCGCACTATCGCGACACTCCGACTGGGAAATTTGACGCGAACCTCGTCGCCGAGCGCATGTTCGACCATCCACTGGAAGTCGTGCACACGCGCGACCTGCCGCCAGAACATGCGACGACGAGACCGCTCGGAAGGCATCTCGACGGGTGTCGAATTGGGTTCGATCTCGGCGGCAGCGATCGAAAAGTCGCTGCGCTCGTGGATGGCACGGTCGTGTTCAGCGATGAGACGGTCTGGGATCCGTACTACAAGCCCGATCCGCAGTATCACATCGACGGGATCATGGATTCGCTGACGAAGGCCGCGGCGCATCTGCCGCGGGTCGATGCGATTGGCGGAAGCGCGGCCGGCGTTTACGTGAACAACCGGGTCAAGGTGGGATCCCTCTTTCGCGGCGTGCCCGACGATGTATTCAACCGGCGCGTGCGCAATCTTTTCCTCGACATCCAGAACTTGTGGCATGGCGTACCGTTCGAAGTAGTAAACGACGGAGAGGTGACGGCGCTCGCCGGATCAATGTCGCTCGGGGAGAATTCGATCCTTGGCGTCGCGTTCGGCACCAGCACCGCTGCTGGTTACGTCACGCCCGACGGCAACATCACGTCGTGGCTGAACGAGTTGGCGTTCGTCCCTATTGACTACAGTCCCGCCGCGCCGATTGACGAATGGTCGGGAGACTACGGCGTCGGGTCCCAGTACTTTTCGCAACAATGCGTCGGCCGGCTGATGGCTGCAGCCGGCATCGAGTCTCCTCCTGATTTGCCCTTGCCAGAACGACTGAAGCGCGTACAGGCGTTGATGCTCGATGGCGACCAACGCGCGGGCCGGATCTACGAAACCATTGGCACCTATCTCGGCTACGGAGTCGCGCATTTTGCCGCCTTCTATCAAATCCGGCATGTGCTGGTTTTGGGACGCGTCACGTCGGGCCCTGGTGGAGACGACATCGTCGGCGGAGCGCGCAAGGTGCTGGAGGTCGAGTTTCCTGAGCTCGCAGAACGCATTCGGTTCCATGTTCCCGGCGAACATGACAAACGCCACGGTCAGGCGATTGCGGCGGCCAGCCTGCCGGAGATCCCGAGAAGGCAATGAATCCCTATCAGCGCTACGTCTCCGAGCTCGCGCGGCTAATCAAAGAAGGCCGCGGCTTCCCGCTTGGCGGTTTTTCCGTGCCGCCAAAGCCGACGATCACATCGAACGCGCCTCCGGCGCTGATCTTTTCGCCCCACCCCGACGATGAATGCATCATTGGTGCGCTGGCATTACGGCTCATGCGAGAAGCCGGCATGCGGGTGATCAATGTTGCGGTCACTCAGGGCAGCAACAAGGCTCGACAGGCGGCGCGACTCGCCGAATTGAAGGACGCCTGCGACTATCTGGGGTTCGAGTTGCTCCAGACCGCGCCGCAGGGGCTCGAAAGCATCAACGTCAAAGCGCGAGCTGACGGCGCGCTCACCTGGCTGGCATCGGTCGACATCATTGCCGCGATACTGGCCGAACATCGACCGTCAATCGTCTTCTTTCCTCACGATACGGACTGGAACAGCACGCACATCGGGACGCACTATCTCATCGTCGATGCCCTGGCGCGGCAGTCGCCGGAGTTCTCGTGTCACGTCGTCGAGACGGAGTTCTGGGGCGCGATGGCGACGCCCAACCTGATGGTTGAATCCAGCGTGACCGATCTTGCCGACATGATGACGGCGTTGTCGTTCCACGTCGGCGAAGTGCAGCGAAATCCCTACCACCTGCTGGTGCCGGCGTGGATGCAGGACAACGTGCGACGTGGTGGGGAACTGGTTGGTGGGCAAGGGGGCGCCGCGCCCGACTTCGTTTTTTGCACACTCTATCGTCTGCGGCGCTGGAGCCGTGGTGAGCTTCAGACGACGTACGCAGGCGGAAGGAGCTTGGCGGCCGATATGAATGCGGTGACGCTCTTCGCCTGAGGCGTTCGGACCGCACGCTATCAGCACCATTCACTGTCGCACTGCACCGACTGAAAGGATCAACTATGTCGACTCTTTTCTCCCGACGCGACGTCCTGCAGATGGGCGGCGCGGCTGCCGCTTCGACCTTGTTCTTAACGACGCTGGAGCAGTCACTTCGAGCCGCCTGGAAGCGCATCCCGATCGGAACCCAGTTGTGGTGTGTTCGAAAGCAACTGGCGACAGAAATTCCAGGCACGCTGCAGGAGCTTTCGAAAATCGGGTTCGATGCCGTTGAACTCGAGAACGCGTTCGGCAAATCGGGAGCGGAATGGCGCAAGCACCTCGATGCGGCAAAGCTGAAGGCCTGTGGATTTCATCACCGTCTCGACGAGTTGCAGGGAGACAAACTGGCGGCGACGATCGAGTTCAATCAGGCGCTGGGCAATCGAAATCTGATCATTCGATCGCTGCCCGCCGACACTTACAAATCAGCCGACCTTCTGAAAAAGACCGCGGACGCGGTGAACGAAATCGCGGCCAAGGTGAAGCCGCACAAGATGCGGGTCGGGTACCACAACCACACGACCGACTTCAATCGCATCGACGGCGAATACTGGTGGAATCGGTTCGCCGATCAGACGACGAAGGACGTCATCCTGCAGCTGGACACCGGCAACGCCTCAGAAATGGAAGGCGTGCGTGTCGTCGATTTGATCAAGCGGAATCCCGGCCGCACGATCTCCATGCACGTCAAACCGTTTTCGAAGAAAAATCCGGATGCCTATCTTGGCGCCGACGAACTCGATTGGTCCGCAATCATGACGGCGGCGGAGACAACTGGCGGTATCGAGTGGTACATCATCGAGTACGAGCGAGAAGGCGTTCCGCCGATGGAATCGTTGAAGGCGAATCTGGATAGTTATAAGAAGCTGAGAAGCTGATCTCACTCGCTGGAGAAGCCGCAACGTCTGAGCAACTCGACAAAGCGAGGATCGCTGCGATAGGGATCCCACTTGACGTCCATGGGTAAATACATCAGGTGGACGTCGCGGGCCTTATACGCCCGTTCCAGGTAGTCGAATACGCGATCTCGCTCGCCGAGACCTGCCTCGATCAATGCCATGGCGAAGGGCGGGACGTATCGCGCGCGAGCCGTGTTCTCGAGTGTGCTCAGCATTTCTCGTGCGGCTGCGGTCCTTCCAGTCTTCGCCAGGATGTAGCCCCTCAGCGAGATCGCTTTGCTATTGCCGTGCGACAACCGCATCGCATCGTCGAGGGCTCCCAACGCCAGTTCGTAATTGCCGCTGGCTTCGTACGCCTGTCCCAGTTCCATGTAGCCGATCCAGAAAGCGGGGTTTAGGGAAATTGCGCGGCGGGCGTATTCGAGCGCGGCAGCCAGATCTCGCGACTGAAAGGCAACCTGCGCAGACAATGCGTGATTCAATTCGTCAAAGGGATCGAGTTCGCGGGAGCGGGCCATGACCTGCTCCGCCTCCGCCGACTTGTGCAACTGCGACAGCGTGTGACCGAGAACCCGGTGAGCTGCCGCGTTGCTCGGGTCGAGCTGGACGGCGAGTCGCAGACTGTTCTCCGCTGCCTTCCAGTTCCAATCGATTACCCACTGCACGTATCCGAGGGCCAGTTGAGATTCCGACAGATCCGGGTTGGCACGAATGGCGCGCGCCGCAGCTTCGTGAGCCAGCGGACCCACGACCGAGGGCTGCGCATCAGCGTTGAGCATGCCGCCGCCATAGGAAAAGACCAAATCCGACCAGGGCAGCGCGTAGTCCGGATCGAGCGCGACTGCCCGGCTGTACAGATCGATCGCTCTGGCATTGCCGTCCGCGGTTCGCGAGCGTATCTCATGCCGTCCTTTGAGGTATAACTCGTACGCCTCGGGGTTGCGAGTCTGCCTTCGCGTCAGTCCGTCGGCGCGATCGGGCAGTAAACGGATATGAATCTGCTGCGCGATCGCCGAACTCAGCTCCTGCTGCAATCCGAGAAGGCTCGTCGGCTCACGATCGTAGGATTGTGACCAGACATGTTCCTGATCCTTGACACGCGTGAGGGTTGCCGTGACGCGAACACGCGTGCCTTCGGTACGGATCAAGCTTTCGACAAGATAATCGACGGATAATTCGCGCCCGATTTCCGCTGCCGCCTTCGTCGTGCCTTTGTACCGCAGGGTGCGCCCTTTAACACTCAGGTGCTCCGGGTCGACCTGCGCAAGAGACGCACTCGTCTCGTCTGTCAGGCTGGTCGCGAGGTACGCCCGATCGGGGTCCGTTCCAACGTATTCGAACGGGAGTACCGCCAGACTGACCCGCGAGGGTCGTCCGGCATTCCACAAAACCGCGACGCCAATCGCAACCCCGACGGCGACCACTGCTACGGTGATGACCCGCCCGCTAGACCTCTTAACTGCCGACGTCGAGGGCGGAATGTCCGCGGGTGAGATCTGGACCGGAGCGACCGCCGGCTGCGCGCGGGACTGCGACGTGACGGTTTGGACGGTCGCCACAAACCGGTACCCCTTACCGGGTACGGTTTCGAGGATGGCCGGAGCATCCGCCGAATCGCGCAACGCCTGCCTGATCCTGCTGATCGCCGTGTTGATGCCGGTCTCAACATCGACGAACACGTCCTTTCCCCACAGCCGATCGACGATCTCACTGCGCGTCACCAGCAGTCCACGGCGTTCAATCAGGAACAGCAGCAGTTCCATCGACTGTCGACTCAGTCGCACGGGCCGGCCGAGACGGCGAAGCTCGTATGCGCCGACGTCGACGTCGAAGTCGCCGAAGACGAACCTTTCCGACTTATTGGGAAGGTGCATGACCCTGTCGCGTCGACTTCACAGTGGCACAAGTGCCTGCGTCGGCGCTAGTTAGGCGTTAAGAAATATTCAAGCTATTTGTCAGACGGTGTCCATGGCTGTGCGGCAGTGTTTTCCGCACTATCGGCGCGCTGGGATGAGCGTCATAGGGACGCAGGCGACCCGGTGAAGGAGATCATCATGCCGAGACTGAATGTTCTGAGAGTTGGCCGGCTACTGCCGACAATCGCTTTCGCGTTTGCACTCGCGGGAGGCGCCGCCGAGGCTCAGTCTGACGGGTCATCGTCGGAGAAGAGCCTCCAGGGCACATGGTTCGTGCGGGTGACACTGCGCGATTGCGCGACCAATGGATCGCTTGGATCCTTCAATTCGCTCGTGACCTTTCATCGTGGCGGCACGGTGACTGAAAGTACGACTAGCCCGACGTTCTCGATCGGACAGCGCGGACCGGGGCATGGCAACTGGGCCTTTGAAGAGAATCACAGGTTTTCACAACGGATGATCGCGTTGATCAACTTCGACACGCCGCCGAATTTGCCTGGTACCCCTGGCTTCAACCCGAGTCTCCCAATTTCGCCTGGTTTCTCCGCTGGGTGGTCAATCGTGACCCATACCATCGAACTGGTCGATCAGGATCACTTGAGCTCGTCAGGGACGAACGAATTCTACAAGGCGGATGGCACCCAATACCGAAGCGGCTGTTCGAGCGCGGTCGCGACGCGATTCGAGTAAGACCAATCGCTGCTGACCGTAATTTCTCTCCCCTTGCGCTTCTACAAAAGATATGTCAGAGTCCCTGTAGAAGCGCAAGGGGTGGGATGGACGACGACAAACTTGATCTGCCGCAGGGCACGCTTGACCTGCTGATCCTTCGAACGCTCGCGCCTGGACCGCTGCACGGCTGGGCGATCTCTGAACGGATTCAGCAGGTGTCCCGTGAAGTGCTGCAGGTCCCGCAAGGATCCTTGTATCCGGCGCTCCATCGTCTCGAGCGCCGCGGCTGGATCAGCCCTCAGTGGGGCGTCTCCGACAACAACCGCCGCGCGAAGTATTACGCTCTCACTCGTAAGGGCGAGAAACAGCTCGTTGCTGAAACACAAAGCTGGCGAAAGCTGATCGGCGCGGTCGGGCTCATCCTCGACATGGAGTAGGCCGCCATGTTGACCGATCTCCGGTACCGTTTACGCGCGCTATTCCGTCGAAATGACGTCGAACGGGACCTCGACGACGAACTCCGATTTCATCTCGAGGGGCAGAAGGACAAGTACATCGCGAGCGGGATGTCCGCCGCTGAGGCCACACGCCGCGTTCGGCTTGATTTCGGCACAACCGACTCGATCAAAGATCAGTGTCGTGATGCGTGGGGAATTCGCGCACTCGACGAGATGCGTCGAAACGTACGGTATGCAGCTCGGACGTTGGCAAAGCGCCCCGGGTTTACCACCGTCGTCGTGTTGACGCTTGGTCTGGGCATTGGCGCCAACGGGGCGGTGTTTTCCGCCCTGAACGCCGTCGTGCTGCGCCCGCTGCCGTTTCCGGATGCGGACCAACTGCTCTCGATCGAGCAGTACGCGCCCACCGCCGCAGGCCCCTTCTGGCGAACGTTTGTTGCGCCGGCGCGGCTGGAAGACTGGCAGCGAATGAGCGGTGCGTTTCAAGCGATTACCGGCTACTTCCTGGATGACCTGACCGAAACGTCCGGTGAGTTGCCCGAGCGGATCTCGCGAGCCTGGGTCGCGCCGCGATTCTTCGAGGTCTGTGGCATTGCGCCGGCCTTCGGTCGCGTCTTCACCCGCGATGAAGAGCGCTTCGGTGGACCGCCAGCCGCAATTGTGAGTGAACGCTTCTGGGCACGCCGGTTCGGTAACGACCGCACACGACAACATACACTCCGCGTCGGGAACCAGTCAGTGCCGATCGTTGGCGTGATGCCTCAGTCGTTTGTCTTCCCAACCATCGATGTTGACGTCTGGAGTCCGAGCCCTCCGGATTCACCCTACGCGCAGAACAGAGCGGCGACATGGTTCACAGTCATCGGCCGACTCCGCCCAGGCTTCACTCCGGATCAGGCATCGAGCGAGCTCAATCGAGTCCAGGCTGCTCTCGGTAAGGAGTATCCTGCCACAGACGCCAAGTTGGCGGTCCGGCTTGCGTCGCTGAAAGCCGTGACTGTGGGCGAGGTCACGAAGTCCTTGTGGATGCTGTTCGCCGCGGTTTCGCTCCTGCTTCTCGTGGCGTGTACCAACATTGCGTCGTTGATGCTTGCCCGTAACGCAGAGCGACGTCGCGAGATCTCAATCAGGTATTCGCTCGGCGCTTCACGAGCGCTGGTTGTGAGACAACTCCTGACCGAGACGCTGCTCATCGCCGCAATGGGCTCGGCGTTCGGAGTCGCGATCGCAGCCGGCGCATTTCAAACATTCCGAACGCTGGGTGCCGGCTTACCCCGAATGACGGAAATTCAACTCGACTGGACGCTGGTCGTCTACTGCTTCACATGTGCCGCCGGTGCGTCAACGCTGTTTGGATTGGTTCCCGCGGTGCGAACGGCGCGATCATTCGGGCACGAAGCCAACATGCACCACCGAACGACGACCATTGGCACCAATCGTCTGCAGTGGACACTCGTGGGCTTCCAGGTAGCGCTGTCGGTCACGTTGTTGTTCGGTGCAGGACTGCTGATTCGCAGTTTCGATCGGCTCGCGCGTGTGTCTCTCGGTTTCGATCCGAGTCAGGTGATGACGTTCCGCATCACCGGCAACTGGGGCGAAACGACCAATATGGTCGCGCTCAAGAGGCGCGTGCTCACGACGCTCGAGACGCTTCGCGATACACCTGGAGTTGCCGCCGCTGCCACTTCAATGGCAGTGCCAGGCGTCCCGTTTCAATTCGACACCGAACTGCGCATCGTTGAAGCAGCGGCGAGCGATGGAAGACGGATCACCGCTCGTGACAGGGTTGTTTCATCGGGGTATTTTGACGCACTGCGCATCCCTGTGATCGCCGGCACACAGTGCAGTGATCACGAGGCCGGCTCCACGGCTGTCGTCAATCGCGCGTTCGAGGCCAACTATCTCGCCGGCCGAACGGCGATTGGCGCTCACGTTCAGGAAATCACGCCGCGGCCTGTCGTCGTATCGGGAACCATCGTCGGAGTGGTCGGCGACGCGAGGGAGCAGGGAGTGAATGAACCACCCGCACCGACGATTTATTGGTGTAATAACGCGCCGAATCCGACGCCTCTGTTTTTGGTCCGTACTCACGCCGACAACCCGGCCGCGATCGCCGAAACCATTCGTCATCGAGTTCATGAGATTGAACCTGGACGCGCCGTCTACCAACTGACACCGCTCGAGCAGCGCCTCGACGACACGCTCGCCGAAAATCGCCTGAGGACCATTCTGCTCTCGTCGTTTGCCCTCACCGCGATATCGCTCGCCGCCGTTGGTCTCTATGGGACATTGAGCTACATCGTCAACATGCGCCGTCGAGAGATTGGCGTGCGGATCGCGATGGGCGCGCGGCGTCGCACGACAGTGATGCTGTTTTTGAAGCAGGGAATCGTCGTCACTGCAGCCGGGTGCGTGGCCGGATTGTCACTCTCGATTGCCATGGGGCACGGACTAGCGGGCATGCTCTTCGGCGTCACACCGCTGGATCCCTCAACGTTCGCAGCCGTGCTTGTTGTCGTCATTGCGATCGGAGCACTCGCGTCCGTGTGGCCAGCCGTTCGCGCTGCCCGCGTCGACCCGATTCACGTGTTGCGGGACGAGTAAATAGGTTCTGCGAGGTTCTTCAGGGTTTCCCAAAGTGGCGATACGCGAACCCGGGAGAACCTCATAGAACCCCGTAGAACTATTTGTAGAAGTAGTAATCAGCCTCGTAAGGCACGAATTTCCTCGTGTTGATCGTCGCCGGCGTGCACTCGGCGGCTGGCGGCCTCACCCCTCCTACCGTGTTCACGCGGTGGATGCGAACGGCTGCGTTTAGTTTGATGCCGCCGGTCGGCCCGGCGTTCGGACCTGTCACTTCGAGCAGCAACCATTCGATCGCATCAGACGCGACGTAAGCGGGATCCACGCTGCCATTGAGCCTTCGTGCCCACACCTTGCTGCTGTCTCGAGAGTGCTGCCAGGTGGCCTGCAGTGCCTCGTTCTGCAACGGATTCCTGCTGAGAAAATGCGTGATTACTTGCTCGCCACTCGAATCAAATAGCGTTGCCTGGGGTCCGATGAAGAACCAGTCGACGCCTGACGGCGTGGCGGCCGGTGCACACATGTAATTCTGCGTGCCGACCGCATGTCCGAAGAAGAACACCTTGTAGGCACTCGATAATTCGATCTCGGCTGGGACTGAGGGCGGTGTGATGCGATCCTGTGCCGACACCGCTCCGGGCAAGGCCAAGGCGCCGGCGATCAATCCAGCTTGAAACAATCTCGATCTCATGGTGACGCTCTCTCCTGTTCTAAGTAGATTCGACTTCGATCTGAAGAATCGGAATGACAACAGGAAAGGCGACAGGTGTGGGGCGCAGTCCCTCGGAGTGACTACGAACCCAACAGCGCGCGATAAGTCTCGGCGCGATCTCGTTTGCCCCATGCGGCGTAAAGCTGCACGAGACGTGTGAGCGTCGCCCGCATTACCGCCGGCTGCGGGGTACCCTGCGATGCCAGATCGTTGCGTGCGTCGAGCAGCACGGTCTCGGCTTCGTTGTAGCGTCTGAGGGAGAGGAGCGTCGCACCCAGCAAGCTCTTGGTGGCGCCGAGACTCCAGTCATCATCGACGAACGTGCGCCGGCGGACGGGAACGATCTCAGGTGCGTGCGTCCGGATGCGCAGCCCTTCGCGCAGCAACGGTTCAGCCTCCGCCGCTTTGTGCCGCGCGAACTGCACCGACGCAAGGTTGATCGAATAGATCGCGACCAGCTGATGTTCGTTGCCCAGCGCCGCGCGAGCGATGTCCAGCGCCTCCTCCAGCGACGACGCGGCGTCGTCCAGGCGCCGTTCGGCGACGAGAACATGCGACAGCGCGTTCAGCGTGGTGGCTAAGACGAAGTGCCGGTCGCCGAGCGTGGCGCGTTCGGTCGCGAGCACACGGCGAAACAGTGTTTCGGCGGAGCGATACTCACCGCGCGTCGCTGAGATCAGTGCCAAGTCGTGCAATGTCGTTGACGTATTTGGGTGATCGTCACCGCGCGTCTTTCGATTCAGATCCAGGCACTGTTTGAGCAGCGTTTCAGCATCATCAAGGTTGCCATTCAATCTCAGCACTGATGCAAGGTCGCTCAAACTTACGGCTGTCTGCCGGTGTTCGTTACCCAGCACTTTCCGTCGTATCGCGAGTGCCTCTCGATGAAGCGGCTCAGCGCGCGGGTTGAGTCCTTCGTCCTGGTAAACACGCCCGAGTTCCGCGAGAGTCACGGCGACGTCTTCATGCTCTGGTCCCAGCTGCTTTCGGCGTATTGCCAGCGCGCGCTCGAGGTGCCGGCTGGCGCCGGCGTGGTCGCCGCGGTCGGCAAGCACGACACCCAGGTAATCGAGCGTCAAACCCACTCGAACGTCTTCCGGACCATACACCCGTTCCCCGACGGCAAGCGCCTGTTCGAGGAGACGCTGCGCGGTGGCGTATTCGGCAAGGCGGCGATAGGTCCAGCCCATACTCGTCAGCAGCTGCACCTGTAGCTCAGGCTGTCCGACGAGCTCGTTCTCCACTTGAGTCGCGCTGGCGTCGAGAAGGGTGCGGACCGTTGGTTCTCCGGACTGACCGCGAATCGTGTAGGGGTCGGCGCTGGTCAGCACTCCCATGAGCATTTCGCTGACTTTAACGGCCTTCGCCGTTTCCTTCTGAGCTCGATCGCGCTCGGCGGCCAGTCGTCTCGTGTTCACGGCGGTCAAACCCGCGATCACCACCACGACGGCCACCGACGTTGTCACCCCGACGGCATGACGTCGAACGAATGTGGCGACCTGATATCCGAGCGACGCGGGTCGCGCGCTGATCGGTTCGTGGCGCAGAAAGCGACGCAGGTCGTCGGCAAGCGCCGTGACCGAGGAGTAGCGTTCCGAGGCGTTCTTTTTCATCGCCTTCGAAACGATCGTGTCGAGATCTCCACGCAGAAGCCGGCGCAACTTTGCCGGCGTCGCACCGCGCGCGGTCGCGTGCCGCACCGACATGTGCCCACCGTTTGTCGCCGATATGACAGCATCCGACAGGCGTGGCGGCTCTTGATCGACGATGGCGCGAATGAGAGTGGCGGGGGACTCCACCGCCTCACCTGCAGGATGGCGCCCGGTCAACAGGACATACAAGAGCACCCCAAGCGCATAGACGTCTGTCGCTGTCGTGACCGCGCCGCCCGAAAGCTGCTCGGGTGCCGCGTATTCAGGCGTCAGTGCCGCTCCACCTTCACGGGTCAATGCGCTCGTCTGGCTGGTCGTACTGCCCCAGGCACTGTCCTGCTCGATCAGCTTTGCGATTCCGAAATCGAGCAGCTTGACGTCTCCCGCCGTGCTCACCAGTACGTTGGCAGGTTTGATATCGCGATGAACGATCAGATTTGCGTGCGCATGGGCAACGGCATCGACGACGTTCAGAAAGAGACGAACTCGCTGGTCGATCGGAAGACCGCGGTCGTCGCAGTAGCGATCGATAGTCTGCCCGTCGACATGTTCGATTACCAGATATGGTTGACCGGCTGGCGAGACTCCGGCGTCGATGAGATGGGCAATTCGCGGATGCCGCAGCCGCGCCAGGATGTTTCCTTCACGGCGAAAGCGCTCTTCTCCTGCGCGGCCGACGAGCGAAATGTTCAGCAGCTTGACCGCGGCGCGTCCCTCGAAGCGGCCATCACATCGTTCGGCCAGCCAGACACTGCCAGTTCCACCCTGGCCGATCGAAGAAATTAATCGATAGGCGCCCACAACCTGTCCGGTCAGTGATGCTGTTGGCGCGTGACCCGGATCGAGCACGGCGCGCTCGAGAAACCTGGACTGGTGAACAGTCCGGTGCTGGGCGAGCATCGCGCGCAAATCGTCGGCCAGCGTCGCATCGCGCATGGCGATCGACGCTAGCCAGCCAGCACGTTCGTCGGGGGTAATCTCGAGGGCTTCGTCCAGGTAGGGGCTAAGGACGCGCCATCGCTCAGCGCTGAAGGGTGGCATTGGCGCTCAAGGATGCCGTTCCTGCGGTTGCAATCGCTTGGTGCAAATACAGGCGGCCCTTTTCCCAGTTGCGCTGAATGGTTCGTTCCGACACGCCGCGCATCGCGGCGATCTCGGCGAAGGAGAATCCGCAGAAGAACTTCAGATCGATGATCTCGGCGAGACCCGGTTCCACTTCCGCGAGCTCGTCGAGCGCATCACTGATCATGATCAATGCATCGGGGTTCATGACGCTGTCTGCGTGGTCATCGCCGAGCGACGTAATGCTGAACAGGCCGCCGCGCTTGTGCGAGCGGCGGCGCCTCACGTCGTCGATGATGAGCCCGCGCATGACCCGGGCCGCATACGCCATGAAGCGCGCGCGATCGACGAAGGCCGGTCCTTCTCTGCCGGACATCGAAAGATAGGCCTCGTGCAGCAGGGTGGTCGCACTAAGGCCGCCCACGGGTCCGTGACGGTGGACTTCGCGGCGTGCCAGGCGATGGAGTTCCGCGTACAACGTGCCGAAGAGCGCGTCGGCGACAACGCCATCGTCGTTCGACCCGTCTGGCAGCTTGGAAGTGAGATCCATTCGAATTCTTGCTTCAGCCGACCCAACATCCGGGCCGGACATGCCCCTCTATATAAGAGGTCGCAAACGCGGGGAAGAAGACGACAGACGAAACAAAGGCGAAACAAAAAACGAATGACGGTGTGAGTGAGTATACCTCTGTCCGGGATCCGGGATCCGTTGTCCGGGATCCGTTGTCCGGGATCCGTCTGGTCGTAGCTGACGCGCGTTAACATTGGCGCACACAAACCGTCCTTGAAACATGAGCGATTTGCGTTACAACATACGAAGTCTGAGAGGGATGAGGTCGGTCGCGGTCGTGGTGATCGCATCGTTGGCACTCGGAATCGCCGCGACCACGACGATGTTCAGCGCCGCCTATGCGGCGCTGTATCGTCCGCTTCCGTTTGCACAGCCAGATCGGCTGGTGCTGATCTTTACCACGCACACGACTCCCCGCGACGGACTACAGCTCACGCGCTGGTCTCGCCCGCTCATCGACGTGCTTACCGCTTCCGTGACGTCGTACGAGTCGATTGCCTCGTACACCCCGAGCCTGGTGAGCCTCAGCGGTGGAACGGGCGATCCCGAGCAGATCGACGCCGAGATTGTGTCTCCCGAGTACTTCGCCGTACTCAAAGTCACTCCTGCGCTTGGAAGAACGTTTACCCGCGATGAGGACGGCGCGCCTGGGGCTGCGCCGGTCGCCGTGCTCAGCGATCGGCTGTGGCGTCAACGGTACGGCGGCGATCCCACAATGGTTGGGAAGACTATTCGGATCAACGACGTCCCGCTCACTGTCGTCGGGATCATGCCGCGCGACTTCTCTGGTCTGAGCGACAAATCTACGCTGTGGATTCCGCGGACCATGGCGCCACGCCTGACATACGCGGAGTATCTGACTACGCCGCAGCTCTTCATCGCCGTGATCGCGAGATTGAAAGACGGCACGTCCCTCGAGCAGGCGAACGCGGAGCTTGCAGCTATCGGTGCGCGACTTCCGATTAAACAGGACGCCGAGGGCGGGAGGTGGGGAGCAGCTGCCCAAACTATCGGACAGGCGCGTGTCGAGCCGACCTTGCGGCGTTCGGTGCTGCTCTTGTTCGCTGCCGCGTTCTGCGTCCTGTTGATTACATGTGCGAACGTCGCCGGGCTTCTGCTTGCACGCGGCAGGGTGAGAAGGCGCGAACTCGCGATTCGAATGGCGATTGGTTCCGGCCGCGCGCGCATCGTACGTCAACTCTTGACCGAAAGTCTGGTGCTCGCGGTGCCCGCTGGTCTGATCGGCGTCCTGCTTGCGGTGTGGGGTGTCGATCTCTTCTCCTCTTATGCGCCGACGCTGCTGTGGACGGGACGGATTACGATTTCCGCCTTCTCGACGCCAGCCCTGGACACGCGCGCGCTGGCATTCACGCTCGTGGTCACCCTCCTGACCAGCCTGCTCTGCGGCCTTGCTCCCGCGCTCGACACCTCGCGCACGCGACTGACCGATGCGTTGAAAGAGGACGAACGAGGCGGCGGTGTTCCGCGACGAGTCTTCAAGTCATTGGTCGTCGTTGAAATTGCACTTGCGGTGCTGCTTCTTGCCGCCGCTGGTCTTCTGCTGGACAACATCGCGCGGATGCAGCGACTGCGACAGGGGTTCGACAGCGACGGTGTACTGACGTTCTGGGTCCGTCCGCCGACGTCGCGATACGCCGTTACGGAAGGTCCGGCGATTCTCAAGCGCCTGCTTACCAGTGTCGAGCAGGTTCCCGGCGTTGAATCCGCGGCCGTCAATCGATGCACGCCGTTCACCGGCTGCTCGCGCACGGTGCTGTCGTTCGCAGATCGGCCGAACGACCCCGGCAGTCCAATCGTTGTCGGCCGACACTACATCTCAACTGACTATTTCAAGACGCTCGGCATTCCGTTGCTCGCCGGGCGGACGCTAACCGCGCGCGATCGAGCCGACAGGCCGCCGGTCACCGTGATCAATGAGAGTGCCGCCCGCCGGTTCTGGCCCGGCGAAAATCCGATCGGCCGGTCCGTGTGGTTCGGCGGCACGACCGGCCCGTTCTCAGATCCGGCGCACGCCGTCGAGATCGTCGGCATCGTCGGCGATGTGAAATACGAGGCGGTGGATTGGCCGAACAGCACCGGCCGCCCTGAGTTCTATACATCGTATCTGCAGTTCTCGTATCCCGACACGATGATGCTGGTCAAAACGCGCGGCTCAACAGCGTCGCTTGTCCCCGCGCTCCGACGTGCCGTCGCATCGGTTGACTCGGCGCTGCCAATCTACGACGTCCTGACGCTGGATGATCGAATTGCCGGCGCGCTGTCGCGCCCGCGATTCAATGCGACGATCGTTTCTGGCTTCGCCGCCGTGGCGCTCTTAATCGCGGCGCTCGGAGTCTATGGAATGCTGTCGTACTCGGTCTCGTGCCGCCGCCGGGAAATCGGCGTCCGTCTGGCAATTGGTGCGGCGCCTCCGCGTATCGTGCGAGTGATCCTTTCGGAAGGCTTGCGGCTTGCGGCGCTTGGTGTCGCCTTTGGGATCGCTGCAGCACTTGCCGCCGGACGTGTGACCCGCAGTCTCGTCGTGGATGTGAACCCGACAGATCCGCGAATTCTCGCGCTTGTCGCACTCGCGATGCTGAGCGTGTCTGGGCTGGCCGCCTTTCTTCCCGCTCGACGTGCAAGTGCCGTCGATCCTGTCGTCGTCCTGCGGCAGGAGTGATGGCGATTCAATGGATCGATCTCCAGGGTGCCTCACCACGATGCCGCGGAATCGTCAGGCGATCCGAAGACCTGCATCGGAGTGTACGACGCGATCGTGCGAATGCAGGCGAGGAGCGACCATCCTGTGTCGATCAACGGCGACGACTTCGTTTTCGTGCCGCCGGCTTTCGCGCAGAGGTCTTTCGAGCTGCCGGCTTCTTGCGCGCTGCGGCCCTTCGTTTCGGCACTGCTCGAGCGATCGCCGATTGCCGGGTTGCCAGCACATCGGACAGTTCGTACGCCTCGCGGAGCCAGTCGGTGATCGGCGCTTCTACCTCGTCGCGATGCGTGATGCGAAGGATGTGGACCGTCTTGGCCTTTGACGCCCGATCGACGCGGCGGATTTGTGGCGCCTTGACGCTCCGTCCGAGGAACACACAGACTTCGAGGAAGTTTCGCTTCGGCCGCACGAAGAAATAACAGGACTTGC
>JBKPSH010000232.1:0-37361 GCA_046734955.1 Acidobacteriota bacterium | reverse complement strand
CGAGGTAGCGATCGATCTACTGTACGAGCTCTGACCGTCGATGCGCGGACACGGCGCTCAGGCGACACGACGGTGTGGAGACCAGGGGAGTCACGAGCTACCGCGTCCGTGATCGAATGGAAGTAAAGATACAAGGGGAGTTCGAGGGCAAAGCCCCTCGGAGTGATGAATGAATAGCGGCACCAGACTTCAGGGCCGTGTCGCGCTGATTACCGGCGCCGGCAGTGGCATTGGACGGGAATCGTCACTCCTGTGGGCGTCTGAAGGAGCCACGATCGTCGCTGTCGATGTCAATGAGACCGCCGCGCAACACACGGTCGATGCCGTGCAGGCTGCCGGTGGTCGCGCGATTGCCGTGCAGGCCGATGTCTCGCGTGCGCAGGATTGCGAGCGCATGATCGCGAAGGCTGAGAGCGAGTGCGGCAAGCTCAACATCCTGTTCAATAACGCCGGCATCATGCACAGCCAGGACGACGATGCGGTGTCGACGGATGAATCGGTGTGGGATGTGACGATGAACGTCAACGCGAAGGGAGTCTTCTTCGGGTGCAAGTACGGCATCCCCGCCTTGCGCCGCGCTGGTGGCGGCGCCATCGTCAACACCGCGTCGTTCGTCGCGGTGGTCGGCGCGGCGACGCCGCAGGTGGCCTACACCGCGAGCAAGGGAGCCGTGCTGGCGCTCACGCGCGAGCTCGCCGTCGTCCACGCGCGCGAGAACATCCGCATCAACGCGTTGTGTCCAGGGCCACTCAAGACCGAGCTGCTGATGAAATTCCTCAACACCGATGAGAAGAAGCAGCGCCGGCTCGTGCACATTCCGATGGGACGTTTCGGTGAGGCCAAGGAAATCGCGCGTGCCGCGCTGTTCCTGGTCTCAGACGACGCGTCGTATGTGACCGGTGCGGAATTTCTTGTCGACGGCGGCATTACCGCTGCCTATGTGACGCCGCTATGAGCCACGGAAACCGGATCCCGGACAACGGATCCCGGACCACGGAACAACACGGAAGAACACGGAACAACACGGATGAACACGGATGAAAACGGATGAAGACGAAACGCCAAACGATCGCCGGGGCGAGAGAGCGAGTCGTCAGTCCGATTGATGGTTCCATCTATGCGGAATTCGATCCGCCGTCCGCTGGCGAGATCGAAGCGACGGTTGAACGCGCTGTCCGGGCCCAAGATCTGTGGAAGCGCGTGCCGCTCAGAGAGCGCTCCGCGATCTGCCGGCGGATGACCGACCTAATGGTCGAACGCGCGGACGCGATCGGCACCGAGCTGACATGGCAGATCGGCCGTCCGGTCACGCAGAGTCCGTTCGAGATCCGCCGGGGATTTCAGGAACGGGCGCGATACATGATCGACGTCGCTGAAGAAGCACTCGCCGATGTCGTCATGGAGCCGAAGGACGGGTTCCGCCGTTTCATCCGCCGCGAGCCCCTCGGCGTCGTCCTGGTGCTCGCGCCCTGGAACTATCCATATCTGGCTTCGGTGAACACGGTCGTGCCTGCGATCGTGGCGGGGAACAGCGTGATTCTCAAGGTGTCGCAGCAGACACCGCGAGTGGCCGAGCATTATGCGCAGGCCTTCAGGGACGCCGGGATGCCCGACGGTGTGTTCCAGTATCTCCATGCCCGCCATGACGATCTCGCCGCCCTGATTGCGGATCGGCGAATTCGCTTCGTCTCGTTTACGGGGTCGGTCGCTGGCGGCGCTGCCGTGCAGCGTGCGGCGGGCGAGCAGTTCATAGCAACCAACCTCGAACTCGGCGGCAAGGATCCGGCCTACGTGCGACCCGATGCGCCGCTCGAGGCGACGATCGAGAACCTCGTCGACGGTTCGTACTTCAACGCCGGCCAGTCGTGCTGTGCGGTGGAACGAATCTACGTGCACCAGGACATCTATCGTCCGTTCGTCGACGGCTTCGTCGATCTCACGCGCAAGTATCGCCTCGGCAACCCGCTCGAGACCGAGACGACGCTCGGGCCGATGGTCCGAGCGAGTGCTGCGGCCTTCGTCCGCGATCAGATCGCAGATGCCGTCCGCCAGGGCGCCCGGCCGGTCATCGATGAGCGCGAATTCCCGGCCGCTCGCGAAGGTACGCCATACGTGGCGCCGCAGGTGCTGCTCGACGTCGATCACTCTATGCGCGTGATGGTTGAGGAGACCTTCGGTCCGGTCGTGGGGCTGATGGCGGTGAAGAATGATGACGAAGCAGTTCGTCTGATGAACGACAGCCGATATGGTCTCACCGCGTCAATCTGGACGAGCGATGTCGATGCGGCCATTCGCATCGGGGATCGGGTCGACACTGGCACGTGGTTCATGAACCGCTGCGATTATCTCGATCCGGCGCTCGCATGGACGGGCGTCAAGGACTCTGGACGTGGCTGTTCGCTTTCGCGGCTCGGCTATGAGTCGCTGACGCGTCCGAAATCGTTCCACCTCCGGCTCACGCCGTGAGGATTCCTGCCACGATCGCTGCCATCGACCAGAGTTCCCGTCACATGAACAACTCATTCCACGTCGCCACTCGGCGGCCACACCACGTCGGCCCTTCGCTGACGAACGCCCACTCGGGATTCTTCCTCGTGTCTCTGAGTGCCGCACAGACGGTTTCAAAGATCGGAACATCCGCCTCCGCACATTCGAAGTAGGTCACGAAGTCATATTCGCCGGCCGGGGCGGGTTCAACTGCGTTCCAGTACGTTCGCCGCATCAGGCAGGAAATGCCCGGGGCAGCGGCGAGGGCATGTCCCTGATTGATCATCCGGCCGGCGTCGTCATACCGTGGCAGGAAGTACGTGTGCCGCTCCATCCAATTCTTCTTCCACCATGCAGGAGTTTTGGTCAGCGGAATCAGAAAGGCACAGGGCATCACCACGCCTGACTGCTGCACGACACGGTGCGCATACGCGTAGTTGTGCATCGCGTTTCCGGTGTAGCGAAGCGGACGGGCAACACCTGCGAGGACGGCTGGCCGATGTGCTGCGCCAAGTGCATCCGCCAAGGCCGATTGAAAATCGACGACGAGCGCTGCGCTTTCCGACGATATATGGACAACACCGGTGGCGCCCGCGAGACGATCGTCGATGACGTTGCCTTCCAATAGTTCCGTCCGGCGGACGAAGGCCACGGTCGGGGCCGTCGACGGATGCGCCCCGTCAAATTCATTCATGAGACCGAAACGCGCGACGAGATCGGCCACGGCGTTTGCGCCAGCCGCGGCAACCCCTGTGGGCAGGTTCAGACAGAGGTAGGCGCCATGGCGCGTACTACTCGTTGAACGCTCGTCGTCGGCATGCACGAGCGTGGTCAGACTTCGGAACGCGTCACTCCTCATCGCAGCCCTCCAGAACAGTCTCATGGAGCGACAATAACCCGGCCAGTCCGATGTGTCGAATGCATAGATCTTCTTGTGGCCATTCGATATGCTGATGGCATGGAACTCGATCACGTCGAGGCATTCATCGTAATCGCCAAACAGGGCGGGTTCACGCGCGCCTCCTCGGTCCTCCACTTGTCGCAACCCGCCATCAGCCGGCGCGTGCAGCTGCTCGAGCAGGAGCTTGGCACACCATTGTTCGATCGGCTGAGGAGCGGCGTCGTCCTCAACGATGCCGGCCTCGCCTTCCTGCCGCATGCCGAGGCGTTGCTGGCGTCGATGCGCGATGGGATCGAAGCGGTGAACGCGCTGCGCGGAACACATGCGGGTGCGGTGACCCTCGCAGTCGTGGGCACACTCGCAAGCACGTCGCTGACCGGGAGTTTGCGTCGATTTCGAGAGGCGCACGCCGGGGTTGATCTGCGGCTTCGCACGGCACTCAGCGCCGAGGTGAGCGCCCTGGTCCTGTGTGGCGAGGCCACACTTGGGCTGCGCTACGAATCCGATCCTGACCGGCATCTCGTGTCGACCGTCGTGCATCACGAGCCATTGATCCCGGTGTGTGGCGCTCACCACCGTTTGGCGCGCGCCGCGAAAGTGTCGGCGGCGGCGCTCCGGGGTGAACGGTGGCTGGCATTTCCTGCCCGGTTGAATGCGGCGCGCGAACCCTATACCGCCACGCTGGCGGAGCGCCTGGCTGCGAATGGCCTGAGCACCGCCGACATCATCCACATCGACAGTTTGACGGCGCAGAAACGGATGGTCGAGGCTGGGTTCGGACTTGCCCTCCTGCCGGAAAGCAGTATCCGTGAGGAACTGCAGGCGGGGACGGTTCGCAGGCTCAGGATCGCCAGGATGCGCGCCAGGATTCCGATCGCGCTGCTGCATCGGCGGCGCGCCTTCCAAAGCGGCGCGACCAAAGCGCTCGTCGCCCTGCTATCGAATTGGACACAGGTCACGTAGGGCTGGCGCTATTGAGCGCTGCCCTGCCATCCGGATAGGGTTCCGCGCATAGGGGCAATGCAGAGAACGCATTGGCGATTCGTGTGCTTTTCGCCGTATGGTCTCGGGAGACGTGCGAGAGGGTTTGTTCCAATGACTATTGCCTGCGTCATACGCTATCAGATCGATCCCTTTCAAAAAGAGGCTTAGAGAAGAGCGGAACTTCGTTGAAGGCGTCGAGGGAACGTTTGCTGTGCCCCCAACGTGAATCCCCGCCAGGTGAAGTCATGTCTTACGAGAAACAGTTCGTGCAAGTGTTCGATCGGAAGATGGCGTATGTCAGCGCGGGGGAGGGAAGCCCAATCCTCTTCCTCCACGGAAATCCCACCTCGTCGTTTCTCTGGCGCAACATCATCCCGTATTTAGAGCCGAAGGGCCGCTGCATCGCGCCCGATCTCATTGGCATGGGCGATTCGGAGAAGCTGACCGCAAGCGGGCCGGGCTCGTATACGTTCATCGAGCACCGCCGCTATCTCGACGAACTCCTCGCCAGGCTCGGGGTCACGGACGACGTGACGATCGTTGGCCACGATTGGGGCTCGGTGCTCGGGTTCGACTGGGCGAAACGTCACCCAGACGCCGTGCGCGCGATCGCGTTCATGGAAGCCATCGTGCAGCCGGTTACCTGGGAGCAGTGGTCGCCACAAACGCGAACGTTTTTCGAGCAGCTCCGGTCGCCGGCAGGCGAGCGTTTGATTCTCGCAGAGAACCTGTTCGTGGAATGGCTTCTGCCGCTGCGGATCATGCGTCAGCTCAGTGACGAGGAAATGAACACCTATCGCCGTCCTTTCCGCGAACCGGGCGAAGCGCGACGTCCCACCCTTGCATGGCCGCGCCAGCTGCCGATTGACGGCGAGCCAGCCGAGATTGTGGACATCGTGCAATCGAACCGCCGGTGGTTAGCCGCCAGTCCGGTCCCAAAACTCTTCGTCAATGCTGACCCGGGCACCATCTCGGCCGAGGAGCAGGACCTGTGTCGCAGCTGGCCCAATACGACGGAGGTGAGGGTGAGAGGACTCCACTTCATTCAAGAAGATTCGCCTGGCGAAATAGGCGATGCGTTGGGCGAATGGTACGACTCGCAAGTGGACAGGCGACGAGAAGCGCGTGAGCGTAGTGGTGACGCGTCGATCACGGAAAGACGTGGAACAGCCTCGAGGTGATGAGACTGACTCGGCAGCGTTGAATGACGATCAGCGCAGGCCGGCCCCGAGCTGTACGAATAGCTCACGCCGTGAGGGCTCTCATCAGCGACCTCGCGCCGACTTACTCTGAGAAATTTGAAAACAGCACCGCGGCCGCTGCGTCCTGTCACAACATTCCTGGACGCCTGTCTCGAGCAACGTGGCGATCAGCCTTTCAATCGCCAGGCACACGGTCGGATGTTCGCCCGTCAATGCGGCGAGCGGGCAACCGAACCCCCTCATGGTGTAGTGATTGTTCGTCTTCTCGACTCTCATCGTCGATCCGAGCTGGTCATTGAGTAATCCGGCGACAGCATTGACTCGCGCACCAAGTGACGCATCGGGAACCGTCGATGGTGGGAACGCCGCTGCGAGCGCTTTGCCCGTGTTCCGCATCAACTCTCGAAGTTCTCTTGGTTCGAGTCGCGTGGCGGACTGGTGCACCAGTTCGATCAAGAAAGGAACATACGCACCCGACATTAGCTGTTCTACTTCAGGCGTCAATGCGAACGTCTGCGGCGGCCGGGTGGTTCCGGTTCGCTGTCCCGCACGTTGCACGATGCCGTCACGCTCCATGGCCGTGACGTGCGCCCGAATTGCTGCGGTGGTCAGTTCTAACTCGGCCGCGATATCGTCCGCCGTCAGCGGACCGCGTCTCAGCAGTGTCACGATGCGTCCGCGACTGCTGCCATCCAGTAGTTTTTTTCTCAACATCGCCTATCCCGCCAGCTGAGGCATCCAGATTATTCAACCCAAGCACTATTCGTGCTCGGCGCGCAAATTGCTAGATCCGCAAGATGTTAGTTGCGTATCTTTCGTAACTTGGGCGAGGGGTAGAGCCTCAACGCAGGGAGGAAGTGCATTGTGTCTCGACTGATCGCCATCGCCGCCGCACTGTACGTCGTAACTCTCTCGGTCGCGCTACCGCGCGCACAACCTCAGCCGGACGGCAAGTCAATCTTCAGGTTCGACACGTTTGGCAGCGAGCAGCTTTGGACTGATGTGCTGCAGATGCAGCATGTCATTGCCCAAAAGGTGAGCCCAGTCACGGCCTTGTCTGTTGGGCTGAAAGTAGATGTCGAAGCGTTGCCGCCCGCACTGATTGTCGCGCTGCAGGCGGGTCAGGTGGACCTCAACGATCCTGCGGTGACCGTGCAGCTGCTGAAGCTCAATGCTGTCGTCGGCGTGATGGGGAAAGTGGTCGGACCGAACGACAACCTCGCGACTGTTGGCATCACGTGCGCTCTGTGTCATTCGACCGTCGACAATTCCTTCGCCCCCGGGATTGGCAAACGTCTCGATGGCTGGGCAAACACAACGTTGAATCCCGGAGCGATCATTGCCTTGTCTCCAGCCATCACCGACAAGGGCCCGTATCTCAGTTGGGGACCCGGCAAATACGACCCGCGCTTCCGCATTTTCGATGGCACGAACGTGGTTCAAATCAACAGCCCGACAATTCCTGTTGTGATCCCGCCCGCGTTCGGATTGCAGGGTGTGGGGTTCGAGACGTTCAACGGCGACGGTCCCATTTCATATTGGAACAACTATGTTGGCGTAACACAGATGGGAGGACACGGGAACTTCAGTGATCCGCGTATCGGTGTGACCGTGACGCAAACGCCACCCGATCTGGTCACACCCAAGTTGCCGGCGTTGTTACAGTATCAACTGAGCCTGCGAACCCCCGCGGCGCCTGCCGGAAGTTTCGATCGTGCGGCTGCGAAACGCGGTGCGGCTCTGTTTGCGGGGGCGGCGGGCTGCGCGAACTGCCATAAGGCGCCTCTTTTCACAGATGTCACAAGCGGCCCCAACCCCGGCATCCCATTGCTTCACGATCCGTTGGATATTCCAACCGACGCTGCCTATGCCGCGCGCAGTGCGACAAAGGCATGGCGAACGACACCACTGCGGGCCTTGTGGCAGCATCCACCGTATTTCCACGATGGCAGCGCCGCCGATCTTCTCGCCGTCGTCAATCGATACAACAACGATCCGCGGTTCTCGTTAGGCCTGACTGCCAGACAGAAGGCGGATCTCGTGGAGTTTCTGAAAAGCCTCTGAGCGGTGTACCTCGCGTGCGTCTGGGATGAGACCGCGTGACCGGATACGATCGCCGTCGGGAATGACCTCCTAGCCGCCAGACTGAGTGTCTGCCGCGGAGTTGCGATTGTCCTGAATTCGCGCCGCGTCTTTCGGAATCTGGTAGGCGGCCACGATCACCGTCACGTTGTCTCGCCCGCCCGCGTCGAGCGCCCGCTGCACGAGTCGTTCACACGCATCGCTCGACCGCGTCGTCTCCAGCAGGATGCTGGCGATCGATCCGTCGTCCACGAGGTCGGTCAGGCCGTCGCTGCAGAGCAACAGGCGATCGCCATCCTCCAATTGGAGCTGGTCGGTGTCCACCTCAACGTCCGCGCTGGATCCGCCGAGCGCATTTGTCAGAACGTGACGATGGGGCGAGCTGGAGACGTCGCCTGGCGCGAGCTGGCCGGAATCGACGAGCAGCTGGGCGAACGTGTGGTCTCGCGTGAGGCGAAGTAAGGCTCCGCCACGGAGCAGGTAGGCCCTGGAGTCGCCAACATGAGTGATCACCAGGTCGCGGCCCAGACTTCGAGCCGCGGTCAGCGTCGTCCCCATCCCGGCTAATGACGGATCGCGCTGACCGGTCTCGACCAGCAGCGCGTCGACTTCCCGAACGCGCGAGCGGGACCGGCGCTCTATCTCCTGCGCATGCGCGTCGTCTATTCTAAATATCCAATCGGGTACATCCAGGGCAAGGTTGACGAGGGTGGAGAGAGCCAGCCGGCTCGCAATCTCGCCCGCTCGGTGGCCGCCCATGCCGTCGGCCACGATCATGACGTGATTGACTTCCTCCGTACGCTCCGGCACATCCCCCGCCGGAAGGCTGGTGCTGACCGTTTGCAGCGTGCGGCCGAGTCTCACAACCAGGTAATGGTCTTCGTTGTTGGCTCGGTGATATCCGGTATGCGACAGCGCGCTGACATCGATCCGGATTAAGGATGAAAGGGTCTCGGCCGGTACGGCGGCAACCGGCCTGGAAGTGTTCGCTGAATCACGTACGACCATGATGGTTCCTGAAAAGACTGTCGTTCAGAAGCTGGTCGAGCAATTCTGGTCGGTATTGTGCCGCTCTGCAAGTATGCTGAAAGCGTTCTGAGGAGGGCCGCATGATCGCACGTTGCATGTTGGCGTTCGGTTTGACTCTGGCTGTCGTCACGACGGTTGCCCAAGGTGGTGCGCCGACGACCTCGCAGCTCGCCTGGCTGAAAGCCAATGCCATCGAGATCAAGACGATCGACGCCGGAACGGGCTTCGTGGATCTACAGAAGCTCAAAGCCGCAGTCGGCGCCGCACGCATCGTCTCGCTCGGAGAAGCGACCCACGGCACGCGCGAGATCTTTCAGATGAAGCATCGTCTGACCGAATTTCTTGCGTCGGAACTCGGTTTCACGATCTTCTCGATCGAAGCGAATATGCCTGAGGCCTACCGCGTCAACGATTATGTTCTGCATGGCACGGGTGACCCGAAAGCACTCCTTCAGGGTATGTACTTCTGGACCTGGAACACTGAAGAAGTACTCGCGATGATCGAGTGGATGCGTCAGTTCAACGCCGCTGGCAAAGGGCGTATTCAATTCACTGGCTTCGACATGCAGACGATTCGTGTGGCTGTCGACATCGTTGACGAATTCCTCCGAAAGGTCGATGCGGATTACGCACCGGATGTTCGGGCGGTATTTCAAGATGCCAGCAACCTCAAGCCCGCGCAGGGCAGCTTTGGAGTGGCAACAGGCACGTTTCCCGTCGCCGCAGCTGCGGGCATGAAGATCACGTTCAGCGGCGCGATCAAAACCCGAGACGTCGATGGTTTTGCCGGCCTCTGGTGGCGTGCCGATGGGCCGAAAGGTGTTTTGGCGTTCGACAACATGCAAGGACGCGCACCAACCGGCACGAGCGACTGGAAGCGCTACGAGGTCGTCCTCGAGATACCGCGTGAGACCGTCAACATCAACTTCGGTGTGCTGATGCCGGGCGCGGGCACCGCGTGGTTCGACGATCTCCGGGTGGAGATCGATGGCAAACCCTATGACGCGTCCGAACGTTTCGATTTCGACTTCGAATCGGGTGGCATCAAGGGCTTTTTCACACCGGCGGGCGGCTACACGGTCCGTGTCGATGATGCGGCGGCATCACACGGGACCCATAGCCTTCGAATCGAATCGCAGTCTGGAGCTGGTGGCTCCGCCACAACGCCGAAGGCGGCCGACGTGAGCCGCAAATGCGCGGACGTTGTCGGGCGCATGGAGAAGGCCCGCGCCGGATACCTGAAGCAGGCGAGTGCGCAGGCGGTGGACTGGGCGACGCAAAACGCACGCATCGTGCAGCAGTATGCGCAAATGGTCGCGGGAGAGGTTTCGCGCGACGAGAGCATGGCGCGCAACGTCAAGTGGATTCTCGACAACAATCCCAAGGGAACACGAGTCGTGCTCTGGGCACATAACGGTCACGTCGGGCGGATTGGAGAAGAAACCTTCCGCGCAATGGGCTCCTATCTCAATGAGTGGTACGGCAAGGATTACATCCCGGTCGGCTTTGCACTCAACCGTGGCGAATACAACGCGATCGGCCGAGGCACTGCCCTGGGCCATCATCCTCTCTCGCCGGGCGAGTCCGGATCGTACGAGTACGTCTTCGCCCGCTCCGAGATCCCGCGGTTCATTCTGGACCTGCGTCTGGCCCGAGAAGGCGATCCCGCGTCGGGGTGGTTGCGCACTCCCATGCAGCTTCGTTCGATTGGCGCGATGGCCATGGATAATGCCCAGCAATTCGCGCCCGCGACTCTCAGCGACGTCTTCGACCTTCTGGTGTTCCTCGAGCAGACGACAGCGACGCACAGCCTGATGACTGCACGGTAGTTTGACCTGTCAGCATTATCCCTCGCGCAGCACTTGTGCGGGATCGATGCGCGACGCGCGACGCGCAGGAAGCCAACCGGCGAGTGCGCCGATGGCGGCGAGGACAGCGGCGGCACCCGCGAGCGTCGCCGGGTCGCGTGGTTGCACGCCAAACACGAGCGGCGTCGCAAAGCGCGCCGCCCAGATCGACAGGCCGGCGCCGAGCACGACCCCGATCGCCACGAGCACGGTGGCGCGCTGCAGGACGAATCGAACCGACGCTGACGGTGTGGCGCCGAGCGCCATTCGAATGCCGATCTCCGCTCGGCGTCGGCTGACTGCGTACGTCATCACGCCGTAGAGTCCGAGCGCGGCAAGCAGCAGCGCCAGCGCGCCGAAGAATCCAGACAGCATCGCGAGCATGCGTTCCTGCACCGTGTTCGCACGAATAGCCTGCTTGTATTCGCGAAATGTGAACGTAACGTCCCCATCGACGCGCTGGAGCGCGTCAGCGATGCTGCGCGACAGCATCGCCGGGGACGTACCAGCCGCCCGCACCGCCATATCGATTCCCGGACCTGGTGGTCCTCCCTCCACCTGCGGCACATGTTGATACATCGTCGGCGGGATCGGCTCCTTCAGCGAGCTGTACACCGCATCGCGGACGATGCCAACGATGTGCAGGTCGGGCGCGGCGACTCCCGGCCGCGTGATTTCGCGCAGCGTCTTTCCGATCGCGTTTCCCCCGCCAAAGTACTTCTTCACGAGCGCTTCGTTGACGACGATTGCGTGGGGCGCTCCCTTCCTGTCCTGGTCGCTGAACTCGCGCCCCGCGACGAACGCCATCCCCTGCGTTGCGAACCAGTCACGGCTGACGGCGTTGACGTTCACCAGCCGCTGATCTTCGCCGAGCGACAGTCCCGGCGGGTTCTCGATGAGGGTATTCCACCCGGAGAACGTCAGCGGCGTGATGTTCTGGAGCGCGGCGCTCTGCACGCCTGGCACGGCGAGCGCTGCCCGACGCATCCGCTCCCACAGATCGGCTCGATTCTCGGGCGCGACGCTGCTGCGTTTGCCGTTCATCTCGACAATCAGCAGCGGTTCGGGATTGAAACCGAGCCGCACGTGGTTCAATGACGTGAACGTACGGACAAAAAGGCCGGCTCCGACGACGAGCACGAGCGACAGCGCGACCTGGACGATGACCATCAGGCTACCGAAGCCGAAACGCGATTCCCCAACAATCGAACGCCCCTGTTCCTTCAGCGCGTCGTTTGGTTGAACCCGGGTCGCGCGCATGGCCGGGACCGTGCCGAAGAGCAGCGCGGTGATGATCGCAACGAGCGCGGTAAAGCCAAGCACTATCCAGTCGATCCCCACGTCGAGCGTCATCGGCGGATCGTCTGCGGAAAACTCGCGGACGAGAAGCGCAGCGCCCCAGCGCGCAAAGGCAAGCCCCAGCACAGCGCCTGCGGCCGAGAGGAGCGTACTCTCAACGAGCAGCTGCCGCGCGATCCGCCACCGCGATGCGCCGAGCGCGACGCGCACGCTCAGCTCGTGCCGGCGGGCGTTGGCGCGGGCGAGCAGGAGATTGGCGATATTCGCGCATGCAATCACGAGCACGAGCGCGACGACGCCCATGATCAGGAAGAGCGGATCGCGATACTGCCGTCCGAGGCTGGCAGGCCCGTTCGCCGCCGGGCGTAGATTGAATGGATCGCTCAGGTAACGGGCCACATTCTCGGGGCGCGAATTCAGCGGCAGCGTCGCTTCGCGGATCTGCGGCTGGACGGTCCGGAGTGCCACGAGCGAGTGGTCGAGCGATTCCCCAGGTTTCAGTCTCGCGATGATGCGCAGCCACCACCACGATCGCTGATCCATCGCGCTTTCCTTTGCACCACGGATGAGCGGCTCCGCGCCGAGCGGAACGGCGACATCGAACCCGGTGCCCTGGTCGATTCCTATGAATTCGGGTGGCGTGACGCCGATGACCGTGAACTGGATCCGATCGAGCATGATCGGCTTTCCAATCACGGGGGCGCCGCCGAAGTGACGTAGCCAGAAGTTGTGGCTGATGACCGCGACCGGTCCATCGGCTCCGCCGCCCCGCACATCGTCCGCCGGACTGAATGTGCGACCGACCATGGCGCGCACGCCGAGCACGTCGAAGTACTCACCGCTCGCCATCACGCCGTTGACGAACTGCGTTTCGCCGCCGGCCGCCAGGTTGAACCGCGGCGTCGAGTAGGCGAACGCCCCGTCGAAGATCTGCTTGTCGCGCTCGCGGATCTGCTCCCAGAGGGGGTTGCTCCAGGATGCCCTCTTTTCCGCCGACAACACCTGGACGAGCCGCTGCGGATCCTTCACCGGCAGTGATCGCAGCATCAGCGCGTTGATGAGTGAGAAGATCGCGGTGTTGGCGCCGATGCCGAGCGCGAGCGAAAGGATTGCGACGGCGGTCACAATCGGCGTGGACCGCAGCGCTCGGAAGCTATAGCGAAGATCTGGCATGACCCGATCAGACGGCTCGATGACCGATTTGGTTTGTCGAGCCTAGCATTTTTTAGAACTTCGCCGCTAAGTACAGGACGTTTGGGGGCGCCCGATCGCGCGAGCGCGATGTCCGGCTTGCGATCACCGTCCATGTCGCCAATAGCGAACCCGTATGCCCCACCCGCCGTTTGGCCGAACGCAACTTCAATAAATCGCTTTCCTGATCCGTCGTTGATGAACACCGAGTGTGGGCCCTCGGTGTAGCCGAGAGCACGATGTCAGGATGACGATCGCCGTTCAAGTCTCCGGCAGTCATTGCGTATGGCGTGCGTTGCTTGTTGGCGATGTGAAATCCAGGAGTGAGCGTCCCCTTGCCTCCTGGCAACTTAGGGGCAGGCGCCGTGACGAGATGTGTGTCGGGATTCTTCCCGCTTGCTGCACAGCGCGCGCGGGTTTAGCATCGCGCACAAACAAGGCGGTTGATATGACGGCTGCGGCAGCGGCTCGCGACGAAGAGGCGGCGGATCTGGCGCAGGCGATCATGCGCGGCGTGAACCGCCGGCCGGTGCAATCGTTCGGTGAGTATTTCGGCGAGGACGGTGGGTCCGATGCGCTCGGCGCCGCGTACGAAGGCATCTTCCTGTTGCCTGGCGACGTTCGTGGATTTCATCCTCGCGTCTGGCGCCTGTTCGATTTTCTCGAGAACTCGGCCCGGCACTGTCCCGCCGGCTGCCACAAGTATCTGCCCGTCGCTGCCTTGATGGTGCACTTGAACGACGATCATCACTGGACGCGCGAACAGATCGCCGAGTGGGTCCGGAGTGCAGCCGGGCAGTGACCGCGCGCTGAGGCGTTCGTTCGTCGCTTAGTTGAAGATCAAGGTAAGACCGTGCGAGACAATCTCGCACGGCTTCATTGAGATCCGGCAGGAAAACGGCTGGCGCGGGATCCTCGCGGACAGCTGCGATGTTATTTCACCCGTAAGTCAGGTCTTTTTGTTCGTCAGCTTGTCGCTTCTCCTCCTTATTCAATCGGCAATCAGAATTCAGCATTCAGCGATGACAGTACTCGGCGTTATTTCACTCTGAAGTAGGCACTGATCGTCGTGTTGTCCGCCGCTGTCATGCTGACGACGAAGCACCCCGTTGCCGTCGCCGTTTTCCAGTTCTGAATGAACTGGCTGCCGTCGTATCTGAGCGACGTCCCACCGGTGTTATCCAGCTGCGTGGGATCGAGCGTCAGCGCAGCGCCGCCTGTGCAGTTCACCGGCTGCAGCAAGAGCGATTTGATCGCTGACAGTGACGTCTGTTCCGCGCCGTTGACGCCGGCGAAGATCTCGAACTTCAGCGGCACCGTGGAGCCCCCCTTGACGACGTTCCAGATCGGGTTAGCAGATGTGCTCGGCGTCACCGGCGAGTAGAACCCGGCGATCTGCCACGCCGTCGCGTTGACGACCTCGACGAGCGGCGGAGCTGCTTCGTAGTTGTTGCTGCCCTGCTGACTGAACGTGACGGTGCACTGGCCGTAGCCGCTGGTCATCGTGAATGTCGCACCGGCAGCGGAGCAGGATCCGGCGGCGCCATACGTCACTGGATTAGCCGAGCCACCACCAACCGCCGCGACCGTGAAGCTGGTGTTGTAGAGCGCATTGGCTGGCGCCGCGGTCGTGACCGTGATCGCCTGTGGTGCTTTGTTGATGACGATCAGAACCGACCCTGCCGCGGCCTTATGATTCAGGTCGCCGAGGAATGTCCAGTTCGCAGTGCCGCCAGGATAGTCCGTGAACTTCTGGCCGAGGTTCAGCAGACCAGAGAGATCATCTCCAGTCACGCTGGTCGCCGTCCCATGGGCGCCCCACTCGTGGCCGTTATACGTGTAGGTTCCGCCACCGACGACGATCACCGCGTCCGCCTTGTTGATGGTGATCGCGCCCGCGCCGGTCGCGTCCTCGTAGTTGCCATCGCTGCTGGTGAACGTCGCGACCACGGAATAGTTGCCTGCGTTCACCGGTGCAGAGGCCGTGCCGTTGTAAGTGAAGCTGAACGCGCCGGCCACGTTGCCGCTCAGGCCGTTTGCAGTCGCACTCGCCGCGTGCGGCTGACCGTCGTAGGTATAGGTGCCACCGGTCACGCTCACCGCCGGCGTCGCCTTGTTAATCTTGACCTCGACCGAGCCGCTCGCGTCCTCGTAGTTGGTGCCGCCGGTGAACGTCCAGTTGGCGGTGCCGCCTGGGACATTCGTGAACTGCTCACCGAGATTCAGGTCGCCGGACAAATCAACATCCGCCACACCCTTCGCCGATCCGGTCGCGCCATGCGCCTGACCGTTGTAGGTGAATTCGCCACCACTCACGTTGACGCTCGCCTTGGCTTTCTTGATCGTGATCTCGACCGACCCGCTCGCGTCCTCGTAGTTGGTGCCGCCGGTGAACGTCCAGTTGGCCGTGCCGCCTGGGACGTTCGTGAACTGCTCACCGAGGCTCAGGCAGCTCGAGAGATCGGCGTCCGCCACACCCCTCGCCGATCCGGTCGCGCCGTGCGCCTGACCGTCGTAGGTGAATTCGCCGCCAGCGACGCTCACGGTTGCGATGGCCTTGTTGATCGTGATCGCGACTGAACCGCTCTGCGAGTTGTAGTTGCCGTTGCCCGCGAAGCTCCAGTTCGCAGTTCCACCCGGGGCATTCGTGAACTTCGCGCCGAGGTCGAGCAGCGACGACAGGTCTTCACTCGAAACCCCTGTCGCTGTTCCGGTTGCTCCGTGCTCGTGCGCGTCGTAGGACACGGTCACGCCGTTCACGTTGACCGTGGCGTTGGCCTTGTTAATCGTGATCGCGACTGAACCGCTCTGCGAGTTGTAGTTGCCGTTACCCGCGAAGCTCCAGTTCGCGGTTCCACCCGGCGCATTCGTGAACTTCGTGCCGAGGTCGAGCAGGGAATCGAGGTTTTCACCAGTGACGCCGGTCGCAGTGCCGGTCGCGCCGTGCTGGATGCCGTCATACGTAACTGTCGCGCCCGTCACCACCACCACGGCGTCCGCCTTGGTGATCGTGATGTTGCCGTTCCCCGTCGCATTCTTGAAATTCGAATCCGTGCTGGTGAAGCTTGCGACGACGGCGTAGCCCGCCACATTGACGGGTGCCTGGTTCGATCCGTTATAGGTGAAGCTGAACGAGCCGGTCACGTCGACGCCGTTGAACTTCGCGGTTGCGCTGGCCGCATGCGCCGCGCCGTCGTAGGTGAAGCTGCCTCCAGTGACCGTCACGACAGGCGCCGCCTGCGCAATGGTGAATGACTGCTGCACCGGTAGCGCCGGATTGTATTGACCGCCACCCGCCTGATTCGCGGTGATCGTGCAGCTGCCTGCCGCCGTGATGTGCACGGTGTTGCCGTTGACCGAGCACGATCCCGTGGCGGCAAACGACACAGGCAGGCCCGAGCTCGCGGTTGCCGTGACGTTGAAATCAGCGTCCCCGTAGGTCTTGTTTGCGAGAGGTCCAAACGTGATCGTCTGGTTCTGGTTGCTCCTCGTGAACGTCGCGGTGATCGTCTTGTTGCCATCCATCTTGACCGAGTACTCGTTCTTCACCGGGTCGTACTGGACGTTGGATGACCAACTTGTGAACGTCGAGCCCGATCCGGGCGTCGCTGTCAGCACGACGGTTCCGTTCGACGTGTAGATGAGGGAGCAGCTGCCGTTGGCGTTGGTGCAGCCGGCCGCTACGAAGTCTGCAGCTGGGTGACCTGCGCCGTTGCCCGACACCGATCCTGATCCATCACCGGCGAAATTGATCGTCAGCGTTCCCGCATCGGTGAACGTGATCAACGCCTCTGACGCGATCCCGCGTGCCGTGGCGTAGAAGCGCGCGCCCATGTGGTGATAGATCTCGTCCTCGCGCGGATAGAACTCGGTGTTGACGATGTGTCCGAACTGGTCGGCGACGGCTTCGAACACGAAGTCGTCATGCGTGTCAGCGTCTTCGCTGACCGTCAACTTGACGGTTTCTCCAGGCTGCCATCCCGAACCGGTGAAGGTCACGATTTCGCCGGGCGCGTAATCATCTTTATCTGTCTTCAGCGTCGCGAAACCATAGAGCTCCGACTGGGCGGAGCCGCCGCCGGCGACGAGGACCACCCCGTCGCGCGGTGTCGGCACGCCGACCCCGCCCGAGCGCGCGGTCGTCATGGTGTTCGCGTCCGGGAGAAACGCGCCGTTCCAATCCGAGAAGCGCTCGACCGAGGCCAGCGTGTTGCCATCGGAGGTGCCGCCGGCGATGAGGACGTCGTTGTTGTCGGGAAGCAGGATCGCGAGATGGCCGCTGCGCGGGGCGTTCAGCGAAGCGGTCACGGCGAAGGTTTCGGTCACCGCCTCGAAGATTTCCGCGGATGCGAGATCCTGTGTGCCATCGTTGCCGCCGGCGACGAGCACGTGGCCGTCGAGCAGCGCCGTCGCCGAATGCTTCGCACGGGCGGTGGCGAGTGACGCGGGCAGTTGCGAGATTGACCCGGTCGCGGGATCGAAGATCTCTGCCGTCGCCAGAACGGCAGCGCCGTCCGAACCACCAACGATCAGCACGCGGCCATCGGCCAGGCGGGCTGCCGCATGATCCGCGCGCGGCACCGACAGAACACCCGTCGTCGTCGACGTGCCGGTCGCTGGATCGTAGATTTCAACTGAGGCCGTCAGCCCGGTCGTCGTCCGGCCGCCGGTGATCAGTACGCGGCCGTCGGCGAGAACCGTTGCCGTGTGTCCCGCGCGAGCTTCGCTCATCTGGGTTGCAGCCGACCATGTTCCTGACGCGGGATCGTAGGCTGCAATGGTAGGGAGAGGCTGACCGTCGGCGGACGAACCACCGGTCACCAACAGCCGACCATCAGGAAGCACCGCCGACGCGACGTCGCTGGGGATATCTCCGACCTGACCGCCCGGTGCCCATGTTCCTGTCGGCACCTGCGGAACGTCGGCGCGGACCACGTATCCCAACATCGCGATCACTACTACCGACGCCGTCGCATACCTTGCAAAGCGATGCATCCTAAAGCTCCTGCAAAACACCCAAAGACGAAATCGTCCTGATGGTGAATTGCGCGGTTGGGCTGCAACTGCATCGCCATGCGTACAAGGATGTGTGCTGGATGTGTCGAAGTCGTTACCTGTGAAACAGTTGTTAGGCGTAGTGCCGAGGGATTCATGTTCGGGTCAGCACACAGAAGTCTGGTGGGGACCATCTATTTCTCTAGGGTGGGCCACCCTTGATTGAATTCTCTTGGTCGGCCGTCGCGCTGAATTGAGGTGGAGGATTCTGGGCCCGACCAGACATCGCCTGGAGAAACCTCGCAAGACGCTTCGGTCGCTCCTGCGAATGTGCCTGACTCGCGTTACTATTCCTGCCGATGCGCTCATTAGTTCTTTGGCTTGCGGCAGCCGCAGCCGCCATACCCACCGCGCTGTATGCCGACACTTATCGGCGCCAATCCGGCATCGACGCGCAGCACTACATTTTCCGGCTCACCCTGCTCACAACGGACACCGCCGAGATCCAGGGGGAGACGACCGTGAGATTGCGGCTGAAGCACGACACGAAGGAAGCCATGCTCGACCTGGCCACGCCGACCAGCGACGGCAAGGGCATGACGGTCACCGCCGTGACGACAAGCGCCGAGCCGGTCCAGTTCACGCACATGGATAATCACCTGCGACTGCCGATTCCGCAGGGTGCAAAAACGGGTGAGGACGTCAGCTACACGATCGCGTATCACGGCGTTCCCGCGAATGGGTTGCGGATCCTCAACAACATTCACGGCGAGCGAAACGCATTCAGCGACAACTGGTTCAACCAGGCTCGGCAATGGTTACCCACGATCGATCACATTGCAGATAAGGCAACGGGCGAGTTCATCGTCACGACGCGTGCCGACTACCAGGTCGTCGCCAACGGCGCCCTCGTCGAGCAACTCGATCTGCCGAATGGACTGAGGCAAACCCATTACTCGCAGACGACGCCGATTTCGTCGTGGCTGTTCGCGGTCGGCGTCGCGAGGTTTGACGTCCGCAACGTCGGCGTGGTCGATGGCGTGCCGCTGTCGTTCTGGGTGTTTCCGCAGGATACCGACAAAGGGATGCCGGCGCTTCAGTACGACGCGCGTAACTGTTTCGAGTTCTTCTCCAACCGCATCGGGCCTTTCGTCTACGACAAGCTGGCGCACGTGCAGGCTGCCGGAATGGGTGGCGGCACTGAACACGCAAGCAATATCTTTTACGGCGAGAAGGAAGTCAGCCAGGGCCGCGTGCCCGTCGTTCACGAAACGGCGCACCAATGGTTCGGCGACTCGGTGACGGAGAATGACTGGAACGACGTCTGGCTGAGCGAAGGATTCGCGACCTACTTCACGCTGCTCTACACCGAATACGCGCAGGGGCGCGACGCGTTCGTCGAAGGGCTGCGCCGCAGCCGCGACACGGTGCTTCGGCTCGAACGCAATTTGCCAAACACGCCTGTCGTCCACGCCAACTTCAACGAGAGCGGAACCACTGGTCCGAACAACCGGCTCGTCTACGAGAAGGGCTCGTGGGTGCTGCATATGCTTCGCGATCAGGTTGGCACCGACGCGTTCTGGCGCGGAATCCGCGCCTACTACAGCGAACACATGAACGGCGTCGCGACGACCGACGACCTGCGACGCGCGATGGAAGCCGCGTCAGGGCAGGATCTCAAGTGGTTTTTCAGCCAGTGGCTGACACGCAGCGGCGTTCCAGCGATCGACGGAACGTGGCGCTACGACCCGGTTACCAAGACTGTTGTCGTGACTGTGCGGCAGACGCAGACATCGGATCCTTACCAGCTCTCCGTTGAAGTTGGCGTCGCGCCGGCGACCGGCACTGCACGCGTGACGCAGATGAAGATCTCCGGACGCGAAGCAACCATCTCGATACCCTCCGACACCGAGCCCGCAAGCGTGACGCTCGATCCGAACACGTGGCTGCTCGCAGAGTTCCGATCGTTCTCGCGGCAACCATGAGTAAAGCGACTGTGACTTCGTCCCTTGAGATCCCGACAAGGCCATTTGGCCGCACCGGCGAGCGCGTCTCGCTGCTTGGTCTGGGCGGTTGGCATGTTGGCTTGCCGAAGAGCGACCGTGCCGCGGTGCGATTGATCCATACCGCTATCGATGCGGGGATCACGTTCCTCGATAACGCCTGGGATTACAACGACGGACTGAGCGAGACGCGCATGGGACAGGCAATCGCCGACCGTCGCGATCGCGTGTTCCTGATGACCAAGGTCTGCACGCACGGCCGCGACGGCAAGGTCGCGATGCGGCAGCTCGAAGATTCGTTGCGGCGATTGCGTACCGATCATCTCGATCTCTGGCAGGTCCACGAGGTCGTGTTCGACGACGAGCCCGATCGGCATTTCGCGAAGGGGGGCACGGTCGAAGCGCTCGAGCGCGCCCGCACAGAGGGGAAGGTCCGTTACCTCGGATTCACTGGCCACAAGTCCCCCGCGTTGCACCTGTCGATGCTGTCACGCGGATTTGCGTGGGATGGCTGCCAGCTGCCGCTCAACTGCTTCGATGCGACGTTCAGGAGCTTCGAGCGTGAGGTGCTGCCCGTTCTGGAGGCTCAGGGCATCGCGGCGATTGGAATGAAGAGCCTCGGCGGCGATGGGCGTTTTGTCAGTGCCGGTGTCGTGACGGCCGAAGAAGCACTGGCGTATGCGATGAGCCTGCCGGTTGCGACCGTTGTCAGCGGCATCGATTCGCCACGAGTGCTCGAGCAGAATCTGTCGATCGCGCGCGGATTCAAGCCGCTGACGGCGCGCGCGCGCGACGCTCTCAGGAAGCGCGTAGCCGCCATCGCCGCCGACGGTCGATTCGAGCTCTATAAGACCTCCGCGAAGTTCGAAGGTGTCGAAGCGCGGAGAGTGCACGGACTGCCGCCGCACGAGCAAATGCCGATCTAAACAGGATCGACGCCGCGTCCCCGACATGAGATAGTAGCGTCACCATGCAGGGCATAGCCCAACCGAAGGTCTATCCAGTCATCATCATTGGCAGCGGCGCGTCGGGAGGCATGGCCGCATGGAACCTGACGCGCCAGGGTGTCGAGGTCGTCCTTCTCGATGCCGGCGAGAAGTTCGATCGATCGAAGTACTGGACGCACGTGACGCCATGGGAGAGTCGGGCGCGGCTTGCACGTGGCGAGAAGCCCGAAACATTCTTCCTCGACACGAAAGAGCAGCCGTACCTCACACCAAACGATCGACCGTTCGAGCTCACGCGCGTCTGGGGACACGGCGGTAAGACGAACGTGTGGGGGCGCGTCAGTCTGCGGTATTCGGATATCGATTTCAAGGCTGCCGATCGCGACGGTTGGGAGATCTCCTGGCCGATCTCCTACAAAGACATCGCCCCGTACTACGACCAGGTCGAGCAGCTGATCGGAGTGAACGGCGGCACCGACGATTCGGACGTGCTCCCCGGCAGCAAGTATCTGCAGCCACCGCCGGCGCCACGCTGCGGAGAACGGTTGCTGCAGAAAGCGATGGGGAAGCTGAACATCCCCGTCGTCGCGGGTCGACGCGCCAATATGACGCGGCCGACGCGCGGATTCCCTGCATGTCACTACTGTGGTAACTGCGGCAACGGGTGCGACACGGCGTCGTTCTTCTGCTCCGCCGATCACCTGCTGCCGTCTGCGCTGCAGACCGGCAAGCTCGAACTGCGGTCGAATGCCGTGGTGGCGCGAATCCTAACCGATGACAACGGGCTTGCAACCGGCGTGCAGTATTTCGATCGGCGGACCGGCACTGAACAGCAAGTACGCGGCAAGGTCGTCGTCCTCGGCGCGAGCTGCGTCGACTCGACGCGCATTCTGCTGAATTCAAAATCTGCACGGCATCCCAACGGTCTCGGCAACGGATCCGACGTGATCGGCCGTTACCTCTGCGAACAGATCCGTCTGAACGCGCGAGGATATCTGCCCGCGCTCGAAGGGACGCCAACGCGGAACGATCGCGGCATCGGCGGCGAGCATATTTACATGCCGCGCTTCAACCATCGACCCGGCCGCGGCCGCGACTACCTGCGTGGATTCGGCGCGCAGTTCTGGAACACCTGGTCGAACTGGAATGGGCCGCAGGACGGATCGGATCAAATTCCTGGCTTCGGTGCCTCGCTGAAGCGGCAAATCAAACGACGCCATCCCGCGTGGTTCGAGATTCATCCGTTTGGTGAGGCGCTGCCGTACGCGCACAACCGCATTACAGTTGATCCAAAGCGTGTCGACAAATACGGCGTGCCGCTGTTGCACATCGATTACCACATCGGCGAGAACGAACAGAGGATGACTGCGCACATGGCGGACACGCTCGAGGAGATCGTCAAGGCCGCCGGTGGTGTGCTTGTGAATTACAAGCGCGGCGATCTCGATGCGATGGGATCAGCGATCCACGAGCACGGCACGTGCCGCATGGGCACCGATCCCAAGCGATCGGCGCTGACGGCATTCAACCAGATGCACGAAGTGAAGAACGTGTTCGTCGTCGACGGCTCCGCATTTCCAACTGCCACTGAAAAGAACCCGACGCTCACGATCCTGTCGCTCTCGTGGCGCGCAACGGATTACCTCGCGCAGGAGATGAAACGTGGGAACCTCTGAACCTGACCTGAACCGCCGTCGCGCCTTGACCCAACTCGTTGCTGGCGCCGTGGGTGTCGCGTCGATGCCGTTGTGGGTCGAGTCGCTGTGCGCCCAGGCGCGCGCGGAAGCGCATACGCCGGCAGCGCAGGCCGCCAGCAGCGCCGCGACCTGGACTCCGTCCGTGCTGACGCCCCGTCAGAACGAAGCGGTCATCGCGCTGACCGAGTTGATCATCCCGGCGACCGATACACCAGGCGCGAAAGCAGCGCTCGTCAATCGATTTGTCGATCACGTCCTTTCGACGGCTGATCCGAAAGAGGGGTCCGAGTTTATTAAAGGGTTGACGTGGCTGGACGATCGCTGTCGCGCGCGCGTCGGGAAGGATGTCGCGGGCGCGAGTGCGGCGGAGTTGACGACCGTGTTGACACCGCTCGCCGCCGAAGGCACTCCGGTCGCGGCAGACGCGCCGGGCGTCGCGTTCTTTCGCGCGATCAAGTCGATGACGATCACCGGCTACTACACGACGGAGATCGGCCTGCGGCAGGAACTTGGCGACGACGGCCGGATGATGCTGGGCGCGTTCGAAGGTTGCACGCATCCCGAACATCAATAGTGATACTGAAAATGCTGATTGTCGATTGCTGATTGCTGAATTGCTGGTGAATGTTCATTTGCGAGTGTAGGGCGCGGTCTTTAGGCCGTGCCTATTTAGGCGCAAGAGACTGTGATGCTGCAGGCGGAGTGCTTCCCATCAAGTTGAACAACCGCGATAGCTTGGTCGACAACGTCACATAGAACCCGCGTGCACGCCCTTCGAGGTCGCGGCCAAGCAGGTCGCGGCTGTTGTCGAATGAATATCCAACCGCTGCGCGCAGATCAGCGACCGGCCATACTCCAATCTCCAAGCCGCTGCTTCGCCGCGATGTGTCGGTGAATTGCTGCCAGCTGTACCGCTCTTCAAACCTGCGTCAACGTAGGCCACGATGAGGTGGGTCAAGCGGGTGTTGCGCCGCGATGTCACATTTCTGATTGGTCATCCGTCATCACATCAGGGAGGAACCGATGCCGATAGATCTGCATCCACTGATCGTGTTTGCTCACGTTGCCGGGGTGATTGGAGTCTTCGCATGACAACAAAGCCGCTTCATGCTGGCGTGCCGCTGATTGTCGCCGCGGGGCTCGCCGGGATCGTCTGGGCCGCCATGGCGTGGACGCCGCGGGAACGCCACCGTCAGCAGGAGGCTTTGTGACTCCGCGTAATTGTCATGATCCAGTTTGTTTCCCAACTGTTGCCGCCGTCGTCAGAGAAGGCCTGCTCCCATCGAGCGGCATCAGCGGCGGGTCGCGTCCACAGAAAACGGCACAGCACTTTGTTTCCGCGGACGTGCTCGTCTCCGTAGAACTCGCCGACGCCTCGCGAGAATCGACCGCTCATCGGAGGCAAGAGCGTTCTGGCGCATGCGGTGTCGGCCCAATGGATCGACCACTGCGCGGTTGAAGGATCAAACAGGCGCAGCGTGATGCCTTCGAACGCGGCACCGTCGCGCATCGTACGGTATCGATCGAGGTGACCGAACCCGTCAAGCAGCGGAGTCACTTCTGACGTCGCGTCGAATTCGATCCACTCGGTTGACCGGCGCAAGCGCTCCTTCAGGTACTGGTTGTGTATCTTCCACGACCCGAAGATGAAATCGAAGTCATGCTTCGTCGCGCGCACTGCGTCCCGTCCTCCGCCGATCAACGAGCGTGACGTCGGTTCGAGCTCCAGCAGCTCGGCTCTCTCGCTGCCCGGAATGTTCAGCCGCTCGAACCACACCGCCGGCGTCTGGATCCCTTCGACCAGACCAAACCACGCGAGGACGTCGTCGCTTTCCCGCACTGGCAACCTCGGAAAGGTATTCCGCGCCGGTTCGGTGACGAAGACACCCAGTACCCGAACGTGGTTCGCCCGGAGTTGCGGGAGGACGTTTTGCTCGAAGAGCGACACGGCGTCGGTCTTCGCCCTCTGAGGGTTCTGATGAATCCCAGCCAGGACGATTGGGCTGCGCGTACCGCCTGCAAACCGCTCACCCGCACCTTCGTCTATACGGAATGCCAGGTCCGGCCTGGCAGGTTTGAGAAGCAACACGTTGTCGGAATCGACCATCGTGTCGTTCGCTGCCGTTCTGTGCGCCGCCCACACTGGCCCGTCATAAAAAGCTTCGAGAGCTTTGCGGCGCACTACCATGTCAGGAAATCCCCGTAACCAGACGAATCGATCCGGGTTGCGGCGATCGCGGAACTGTCCGATAACCCACATGCCCACCGCTTCCTGCGATTCAACGAAGTGGCGATCGAACAGGTCGATGAGCACATCGCGCTGTTGCGGCTTGAGTGTGTACTGGCGCAATTCGACGACAGCACAACATGCTCCGTTACTGCCTGGGATACTCATCGTGCCCTCATCACACCCGATTGTTTTAGAAATCGCGCCTCGACTGTCATCAACGAGTGCAGTCGAGCTGCACTCGGATTCGCGCTGTCGGCTGACATAGGATCACGTTACGATCTTTCAATATGGTGGGAATCTGACATGTCCGAGTTCCCGTATGAAACGCGATTGAACGTCCTTCACGGTCCGCTCGAAGTGGTCGATGTGCAGCAACTCGCGGATGAGTGCACGCACAAGTGGTACAACCAGACACTCTGCCGCGTGAACGATTCGGTCGTTCGGATCGGCGTCATCGAGGGCGAGTACCACTGGCACAAGCACGATCAGGACGATGAGTTCTTCTACGTCGTCGAAGGGGTCCTTAATGTAGACCTTCAGGACCGCACGTTCACACTCCGTCCACGGCAAGGTGTCGTTGTGCCGCGCGGATGTGTGCACCGAACCCGCGCGTCCGAGCGAACCGTCATCCTGATGGTCGAGACTGCCGCGATCGTTCCGACTGGCGATTAACTGCCCAGGTTGCCATGAGACGTGCGGATCGTCAGGATCTGCACGCGGTCAGGCAGTTCGATGAGGAATTCGGCGTCTCGATCAAGGTGATGAATACGACTCGGATCACCTCCGGTAAAGCGTGACATCGCTTCGACGCTTTCCCAGTATGAAATGGTCACGAACTCCGTATCCGTCTCCCGATCCTCTCGGAACGTCTGTACACCGAGCGCTTTCTCGATGAGGGGCCTGATGCCGACCTCGTAGTTGTATTTCTCGTACTCGTCGGCGAGGTCTCGAGTCGTACGCCCTCGCCAGATGCGTGCAATAGTAGGTCTCGGCAGACGATCAGGCATTGCGTGCTCCTGCAAAACGGCGATCAAAGACTTGAGAACGAACAACGTGACGCGGAAAGTAGGTACGCATGAAGACCAGCCTTTCATTGCAACCCCGCGAGTTCAAGGGCAGCCGCTTGCGCTGCTTGATCGCGACAAGTCTTCCGGAACCGGACGTGGCCACGTTTCTCAACACACTGGTGCAGCCGTACGCGATGGTCACCGAGCAGGATTCATGGCAGCCTCGGGGGCTTCTGGACGGCGAAGAAGTGCGTCTCCGCGAGACGATGCGATTCCTGAACCCCGATCACCGCGAGGAACTGACCGCGTGGTGGCTTGCGAAACGCGAGCGTGCGCACACTCCGAACTGGGACATCGTGAGCACGTGCCGAGTTGGTGCGACCACCGGACTGGTCCTGGTCGAAGCGAAAGCACATAGCGAAGAGTTGCGCCGCGACGGCAAGGCTCCTGGGAATCTTGAGAATGACCGGCAGATCAAGGCGGCTATCTCCGAAGCAAACACCGCTCTCGCCTGGACGAATGATGCATGGCAGCTGTCGACGACGACTCACTATCAGTTGTGCAATCGGTTCGCGTGGGCGTGGAAGGTCGCGTCATTCGGTGTTCCAGTGATACTCGTCTATCTCGGGTTCCTTCAGGCTGCGGAAATGGGAGGCGCGTTTGCGAATCACGCCGCGTGGCGCGACTGTCTGATTGAACATGCTCGCGACGTTGCGCCAGCGGACGTCTGGGATCGACAGTGTCCCGCGGGCTCTTCCTGGTTCGTTCCGACGATTCGCAGCGCACGGATCAGTGCCGTCGTGGAACGAGTCGAAGCGGAATCATTTGCGTGAGCACGCTACGCGTATTGCCTTGCCTCGACTCCGCGCAAATGGCGGACGCGCGTCAGCGAGAGCTGGATATGTCGCGAGATGTCGCCGCAAGGCTCGGGCGATCTGCGGTAACAGCTGCGGGCAAAGGTTTCTACGCCACCGAGGACGGTCAGGAAGTGGTGTGGCGTGAAGCGGTGCAGGCTGCTTGCGCCGCAAAGCGGAGTATTGCGCCGGATGCTGCGCTGCCACCTAACGAGCACAGCACGTTCACGGAGACCAAAGTTCAGGTTACCAACGAGACAACGCTTGGAGCGTCGCGACGACTCGTGGAGTCAGGCTTGCGGCCTCTTGCACTGAACTTCGCCAACGCTGTTCATCCAGGTGGTGGATTCCTGAACGGAGCCAGAGCGCAGGAGGAGGTGCTTTGTCGATCAACCGCCCTGTATCAAACGCTGATCGACGATCCAATGTACGAGGCGCATCGCGATCGCCCAGAGCCGGACTCTACCGACTGGGCGATCTATTCTCCTGACGTTCCTGTCTTTCGCCTGGATGACGGGCAGGAGTTGCTCCAACCGTGGCTTGTGAGTTTCCTGACTTGTGCCGCGCCGTATGCGCCAGTGATCGGCCAACCGAAGTCGGGAGATCTCTTACAGAAGCGAATTGATCGCGTGCTCGCGATTGCACGAGCGTACGGCCATGCGGCGCTTGTGCTGGGTGCATGGGGTTGTGGTGCTTTCGCGAATGATCCCTGTCGGACGGCTGCGGATTTTCGGGAGGCGTTAGAGCGCCGCTATCGCGGTGCGTTCTCCGACGTTGTTTTCGCCATCACTGATTGGTCGCCTGAGAGAAGGTTTCTCGGGCCGTTCCGCGATGTGTTCGCTGCACCCAAGAGTGGGTGATGCGGTCGGCGCCTCTGGAGGCACATGGCTTTCGGGAATTGTTCGCGATGTAACTGCCGAGTGCTCCTGTCCTTTCCTCGATCGCTAACCGTTGCTCGTGGTCTTTTCTTCTTTCAGTGAGAGAGACGATGAGTGTGTGGCCCATGTCTCGCGCAACGGATCGGATGTCGATTTTTGACGATCGTCAAGCGCTTTGCACCTATGATCGAACGGCGTCGATCATTACCTCAGCCGTTCACCCGGTTCTCTTGCCACGGGAGGCACCCATGCAGCGCGATCCGGAATTGTCGGCAATTCTCGATCAGGCCGCGCGCAATCTGAATAGCCTCGAGCTGCTCGTCCGCACCGCCAGTCAAGATGATCTCAGCGCCATTGGTCCGCTTCGGCACCGACTCGAGGCGTTGCAAACCGCCTACAGGAACGAGACGAACGCGCTCACGCGCCAGGTGATTGAGCGAGCAATCGATCGTCGCACGACCGACCGGAGAGGGCGTGCCAAGGTGAGCACGGCTCAACCTTGAAAATCAGTAGGGACGCCACGATCGCGCGGCCGAACTGACCTCGTTGCGTGCAGGCAAAGCCGCGAACCTTGTGGGCGTGCGCGAGTTTCGCGCCGCCCTGCAGGCGCACGAAAAATCCCGCGTACTCGATCAATTGATGCCAACGGAATCAGTCAATAGAGCATCGACAAGTCTCACCGCGCCAGCCTGAACGCAACAACATAGTCACCCGCACCAAACGCGCCGCCGCCGCCGACCGTGACCGCGACATACTGCTCGCCCGACGCGAGTCGATAACTCATTGGCGTCGCTTTGGCACTCGCCGGCAGTGCTCCATGCCACAGCTCGCGGCCCGTGTCGATGTCGTACGCATGCAGCTGGCGATCGAGCGCCGCAGCAATAAACACAAGCCCACCCGCGGTGACGATCGGTCCGCCGAGATTCGGCGAACCGGGAATCGGTGTGAAATTGGTCGCGCCGTCAGAGCCGATCCGCTGCGTGATCGCGCCGAGCGGCACTTCCCACGCCCGCGCTCCGGTCTTCAGATCAATCGCGACGAGCGCGCCGAAAGGAGGAGGCGAGCAGGGAAGACCTGAAGGGCTCACCAGGAGCCGTCGCCGCATCACGTACGGCGTGCCTTCCATCATGTTGTATTCGTACTCGCGGCCGAGCCGTCGGTCCTCACTCAGCGCCGCCTGCATCTTCACCGTCTCTCGCGGCAGGAGTTGCACCATTGCCGGTATGCGGTTCACCGGCACGACCGCGAACTGTCGCTCGACATCGACCGCAAGTCCACCCCAGTGCGCGCCGCCGATGTTCGACGGCATCACCAGCGTGCCTTTCACGCTCGGCGGTGTGAAGACGCCCTCGTTACGCAGACCTTCGAGCTGCGCCCGGCATGATGCGCGATCCTCGTCGCTGAGTCCCCACGCGTCATCGACGGACAGGCGATGCGGGCTGAGCGGCGGTGTCTGCGTGGTGAACGGCTGCGTGCGCGACGCCTCCTCGCCGGGAATGTCGCTTGCCGGCACGGGCCGCTCTTCGATCGGAAAGACAGGTTGACCTGTGTCGCGATCGAGAACGTAGAGCATCCCGTTCTTGTTTGCCTGCAGAACGGACGGTACGCGGAGGCCGTTGCGCGTCACCGTGACGAGCGCGGGCGGGGACGCGTTGTCGTAATCCCACAAATCGTGGTGAACGGTCTGGAACGCCCACACGACGTGGCCGGTTGACGCTTTGAGCGCCACGATCGAGTTGGCGTAGCGGTTGTCGCCGAGCCGGAGCGCGCCGTAGTAATCGGGCGCCGCGCTGCCGGTCGGGACGAAGATGAGGTCGCGCTCAGCATCGGCCGCAAGCACGGACCAGGCGTTTGCGCCGCCGGTCTTGTTTGCCATCTTGCCGCGCCACTGACCGTACGCGGGATCGGTCGGGTCCTGCGGAATTGGATCCCAGCTCCACTTAAGTGATCCAGTTCGCGCGTCGAAGGCCCGCACTTCGCCGCTCGCAATCGTCGGCCGGCTGTTGTCCGCGATCGATGATCCGGTGATCACCATGCCGTTGACGACGACCGGTGGCGACGTCATCGAATAGGCCTGCGGCTCGAACGGCGGGATGCGCAGTCCGGTTGTGAGATCGACGATCCCGTCGCGCCCGAATCCTGCGCAGCGACGCCCGGTGCGGGCATCGATGGCGATCAGCTGTGATTCTGCGGTCGCGATGAAGATCCGCCGTTTGCACACGGCGTCAGCCGGCGCCGACGCGTCGAACCACGACGATACGCCACGGCTCGCGAAATCGCCGTAGGTGACGTCGCGCTTGATCTCCGGATCGAACACCCACCGCTCGCGACCGGTTGCCGGATCGAGAGCGATGACGCGCCCGAGCGGCGTGCCGACGTACATCGTGCCATCGAGGACGAGCGGAGTGGATTCAAACGAAGTCGGCTTCTTCGTCGCAAAGCGCGGCTCGGATTCGCCGGTGCGATAGGTCCACGCAACCTCGAGCCGTCCAACGTTCTCGCGCGTGATTTCGGCGGCGGGGAAGTAGCGCGTGCCCTCAGTGTCGCGACCGTACGAGAACCAGCCGATCTCCTGCGCACTGAGCAACCCGCTGGTGAGTAAGACTCCTACCGTTGCCAGCTTACCGGCAGTCATGCGGGATCTCCGATTCTCCGCCAAAGTGTTCTGCGCGAAACATCGTCAGCTCCCAGGTGTTGGATCGCTCGTCGTGTCGGACGAGATACGTGTGACCGTCGTCGCATCTCAGTTTGAAGTACCTGTGGTCCGGTGCCAGCCAGGCGTCGATCACGTCCGCGACGCCGATGCGGCGGTCTCCAAGAATCAGTGTGCGTGGCGTCTGCTCGCCGCGATGGCCCGCGTAACACTCGACAGCAATCGCGAGAAGCGGTTCTTCGTGCATCCGAAGCAATGCTACAACGTGAGTTCCCAGGTTTCTGCAACCAGGTCTTTGCCGAAGCTGTGGTGTGGTTCCTGGGCCAGGCGAGTGAACCCGGCGGCTTTATAGACGTGACGCGCCGCGAGCAGGTTCGACTGCGTCCACAGCGTGATCTTGCGATAACCGGCAGCGCGCGAGAAGCGGACGCCCTCGTCGACCAGCCGCTTGCCGATCCCCAGCCCGCGCGCCGCCTGTTCGACGTGCAGCAGCCGCAGCTTCGCCACGATATCGGATTGCTTGACGATCATCACCGCCCCGACCCGGGCACCGTCGCGCTCGGCGATCCAGCAGCGCTCGCGTGCAGGATCGAAGTTCTTGAGGAACTGCGCGACGATGTCGGCCGCGAGCGCTTCGTATTCCGTCGTCCAACCGTACTCCTCCGCGTAGAGCGCCCCTTGGCGCGAGACGATCCAGCCCATATCGCCGGCGCGATGCTCGCGCAGCGTGCACGTATCGACGTCGTGGACTTCCGTCGGTTCGGCGACGGCAGCGGCGCCCGGCTTGACGAGCGATGTTTGAATCACGTGCATCGCATCCACGACACGCCCACGCTCGCTCGGTGAGAGGGATCGCAGCATGACAGCCACTTCGTCGCGCGCCAGCTGCTGCAGCGGGACGAGCGCGGCCTGTCCGCGCGCGGTCAGGGCGAGATGCGCCTGGCGCCGGTCGGCGTCGGACGTCGTGCGCGTGATCAGTCGCCGCTTCGTGAAGCGCTGGAGGATGCGGCTCAAGTAGCCGACGTCGATTTCCAGCGCCTTCGCGATATCGACAGCTGTCGGTGCTGTGGCGCGAGGCATCCCGCTGTCGCCGTGATACCCAATTTCATAGAGCACACGCCCTTCGGTCAGCGAGAAGGGGCTATGGAGAAGCTTTTCCTGCAGCACGCCAATCTGGCGCGTGTAAAAACGATTGAAACGCCGGACGGCGTCGACATCCTGAGCGAGCGCGGAAGCAGCCACGTGCGGATCCCCCTTCGAAATCGGGCCGAAGGCAGCCGTTCCGCGAGTGTGGATCGAATAGTTGACGGAGTCAAGTATTCCGCTCGCGTAGCGAGACTCTGCTTCCTCGGTGGTGAATACCTCCGTTACCTCGTGCCGCGGCGGGCCGCTATGATCCCGGAGTGCGACAGCGCGATGCGATCGAGATGCTCGCCGATAGTGACGTTGGAACGCGTGGACCGATGACCTGGGCCGATCTGGGGTGTGGCAGCGGGACGTTCACACTTGCGCTCGCTGACCTGCTCGCCCCTGGCAGTGTCATCCATGCGATCGACAGTGATGCCGCCGCGCTCCGCAAGCTTCCGTCGGCGCACAAAGGCATCAGTATCACGGCACACTACGGAGATTTTCTGAAGCCGCAGCTGTGGCCATTCGCTCGCCTCGACGGCATCCTGATGGCCAACTCGCTCCATTACGTTGAAGATCAGCCGACGTTTATTCGCGCATGCGCATCGCGCATGAAATCGCCGCGCCACTTCCTGATCGTCGAATACGATACTGACGCGGCGAATCGTTGGGTGCCCTATCCGGTAACGCAAACGAGGTTGACCACATTGTTCAATGGCGCCGGTTACGGATCGGTCAAGATCTTGCGCTCACGGCTCTCCCTCTATCGGCGCGCGCCCCTCTATGCCGCCTTGGTCAGACGGAGTGAGGTATGAACCACGCGAGAAGCGACGCTCTCCGCAGCGCGGTTGGCCTGGTGCTGTTCCTGATCGCTTCTCCCTGACTCGGGCAGCAGAATGCGCACTTCGAGATCACCCCCGACGCCGCCCTCATTGACGATCGTTTCCGCGTCGCCCTTGACGGTTTCGAACCTCGAAAGGAGGTCACTCGAGACAGACGGACGCGCGATCGCGACGCACACGATCCTGCGACGCGCCGTCGCCGAGAACGTTCGCTTCGTGCCAGTACGGGAGCGAGGTCTGGTCGGCGTGTTTGGCGGCACGCCCGAAGGTTAAGCCAAAGCCAATGAAGATTCGTGGGAAAAGCTCCTCGCGTTCCTTGATAAATACCTGCGAATGTAAGAGTGGACTACGACAGTGGCGAACGAGCGCGCGAGTGAGCCCACGCGAGCAGCGCGGGGCTTGTGGGCCCCCGCGAGCGAGCGTGTGGGGGAGTCCGAGGGGCGAAGCCCCTCGGAGTGATTACCGCGTCGCTCCGATAGCATCGCGCTCCGTGGCCATTGGGGCACCGTCGACGGCGCAGTAGCGGCGGCGATCGAGATGGCCGGCTGGACACGCGTGGGCGCGGCCGGCGACCTCGTTGCGGATGAACAGCCACGCGAGCGCACCACCCGCGGCCGCGAGGGCGGCGCTGATCAGCATGGCGATGCGGAAGCCGCGGGCGAACGTCGCCGGATCGAGATAGGCATTTCCGGTCAGGCCTGCGACGCCGGGAATCACGGCGATCGCAAGCATGCCAGCGCCGCGCGAGACTGCGTTGTTGACGCCGGACGCGATACCGGCGTACCGCGCGGAGGCGGCGGCGAGCACGGTGGCAGTGAGGGGAGCAACGGTGAGCGTCAGCCCAAGACCGAACACGATCACTCCCGGCAGCACCGTTCCGGGATACGTCGTGCCCTCTTGCACGCGGCTCAGCAACACGAGGCCGGCAGCCACGCCCAGCGGGCCGACAGTCATCGGAAGACGAGGACCGATGCGTTCGGCAAGCTGACCGGCGCGGGCGGAAAGAGCGAGCATGATGACCGTGATTGGCATTGTTGCGAGCCCGGCCTTCATCGGTGAATAGCCGAGGACCTGCTGGAGATTGACGCTCAATAAGAAGAATGTCATCCCGAGGCTGCCATAGACGACGAAGGTCACGAGGTTGGCGGCGGTGAACTGTCGCGAGCGCCAGATCTCGAGCGGCATCATCGGGTGACGACTGTGGCGCTCCACAGCGACGAAGCCTGCCAGTGCGGCCACGCCGATTGCGCCCGCGCTCAGCGTCGCCGCTGTCGCGCCGCGCTCGCCGGACCCGATGAGCGCCCATGACAACGCCGTGAGACCGAGCGCAGTAAGTGCGGCCCCTGCAACGTCGATGCCGCCGACTGATTCAGGGTTGCGGGTTTCGGGAACGTGCCGGAGAGTGACGGCAACCGTCGCGACGGCCAGTGGCACATTGATCAAGAAGATCAGCCGCCATGATCCTTCGACCACGAGCCATCCTCCTACGAACGGCCCGATCGCGGCGGCAACCCCCGACAGCCCGGACCATGCACCGACGGCTCGCGCACGATCGCTCGGTACGAACGATGCCTGGATGATGGCGAGGCTCCCCGGCGTGAGTAGCGCACCGCCGATCCCCTGGAGCGCGCGGGCAGCCACGAGTGCTTCGTTGCTTGCCGCAAAACCGCACAACACGGATGCGACAGCAAACCAGACGATCCCGATAAGGAACACACGGCGGCGACCAAACCGGTCGCCGAGCGAGCCGCCGATCAGGATGAGAGATGCGAGCGTGAGCGTGTAGCCGTTCACGATCCACTGCAGGCCGGCGACGCTGGCATTCAACTCTCTGCCAATCGTAGGCAGCGCGACGTTCACGACAGTCATATCCAGAAAGGCAATACCCGACGCGAGCACGGTGGCGAGGAGAACCCATCGTGACTGCGGCGTTCCCCACGTGATTGGCTCGTTCTTGTCAATCGATGCGCGCACGATTCCCCAATCATCCCCGAGACTGAATGGCATGCGCGTCGAGATAGTGGTCCAGCGCCGACACCGATTGTTCTGATGCGGCCAGCGCGACGTAGCCGTCCGGGCGCACGAGATAGAGCGCGTCTTGCTGAAGTCCCGCGCGCTCCATGTCGCGCTGCCATCCGAACTCACGCAGCGCCAGGTGGCGCCTCTCGCATCGCGCGCGCAGTGCCGGCGCTGCACAACCGTAAACGTGGACTTGCCAGTCGAGCGACGTCAGCGGCGCGAAGTTGTCCGCGTCGTGACCTGATGACTCGAGCCGGATCCACGGAAGCCGATCGCCGCCGTGGATATCGCCGGCACGTCCTTCACTCAGCGCGCTCCCGCGGTAGTGAATCGCCGTCTGCGAAACGGTTCGAAACGCGAGTCGGCGAAACGCCTTGAGCCTGAAAAGCTCCGGCAAGAGGAACGGTGTCACACCCAGGCGCAGTGCTCGCGCCGTTGTCGTCGAACTCGTCACACCTGTGAATGCCCGATCGGTCGTCGCAACGAGCCGTCGCGCAAACGCGATTCGCTCCGGCTCGTAGGTGTCGAGGACCCGATCATCCGCGCGCTGGTTCAGGACTGCGGCCAGCTTCCAGGCGAGGTTCACTGCGTCGCCGATACCAGTGTTCATACCCTGACCGCCGACAGGGCTGTGCACGTGCGCGGCGTCGCCAAGCAGGAATGCGCGTCCGTCGCGGAAACGCTCGGCGACTCGATGGTGGACGTGATACGTCGAGAACCAGTTCACACGCTTGACGTCGATACGCATCCACTCAATCACGCGCCGGCTGACATCGTCCCAGGTCAGGTCCTCGTGACGATGTGCCGCGTCGACTTCGTCTCGGACCGTGCCCACGAGCCGCGCACGACTCGGATCTTTGAGAGGAAAGACGGCAAGGAAATCTGTGCGATCTAGTCCGACGTGAAGATCCCCATTCATCACGGGCCCGCCGGCCTCGACATCGGCGACGTAGAACAGATGCTCGTATGTCCCGCCCGCGAAACCGATCGAGAGAGTCTCGCGGACACGCGAGTGAGCACCGTCACAACCGGCGACGAAAGCCGCTTCACAGGAATCCAAACGTCCATCTGCGCGCTGAAGTTGCGCGACGACGTGGCCGCTACGCTCATCGAAGTCGATAAATTCAGTCTCGCGCTCGACCGATACGCCGGCGTCGCCCAATCGATCGATCAGCAGCCGTTCGTGCTCATCCTGCGGAAAGATGAACGCATACGGGTACGGGCTGATTCCTTCGCCCATAGCCCCGAAGACCGCCCGGGCGACGCGGCGGCTAGCGACCCACAGGTTCGCGGCAGACACGTGGCGCCCGGCCGCGACGACGGTATCCGCTAACCCAATCTGGCGATACAACTCGAGGGTGCGCGCCTGCACGGCGAGGGCGCGCGACGTCGTCCCTGGTTCGCCGACTTTGTCGACGATCCGCACCTGGATGCCCAGCCGTCTGAGCCAGAGCGCCAGGACCAGACCGGTTGGCCCCGCACCAACGATCAGCACCTGTGATTCTTTCGCAGACGCCATGTTTGGCGACGTCAGCTAACGCGCCCGTAACGGAGCATCAGGTCACCGGACTCGTATTTGGCAGACTCAATCAGATCGAGTTTCATGGGTGTGGAGAGGCCGCTGAGCAGCGGCCGGCCCTGTCCGATGAAAACCGGGCAGGCGACGAATTGGTACTCATCGATGAGATGATGCTCGGTCAACTGCGACACGATCGAGCCGCTCCCGAAGATGACAATGCGTCGTTCAGCCATCGACCCGTCCATTTAAGAGAATAGGTTCCCTTCACTATCTCTGAACCACGCCCGATGCGGAACCTGCGGACTCGAATAGCGCGAAGAAGCCACCGGCTCCTGCGGTGGCCATTCGCCAATGGACGAGATCCTGACGCACCCAGTACGCTCAAGAAGATCTGTGAGTCATCTAGCGACACACTCGCAAAGGCTCGGAGTTGCTGATGCTCCAGCTTGAAGCCGAGGTGTTCGGTGTGGCTTCACTGATCATTTCTGTCCATTGTTGTGGTTGTGTTACGGATCTTGCAAGTCGCTTGCTCCGCTTCTTTCACGACCCGCGCGATTCAATGGTGAAGCTCAATGGAAACACCACAGCCTGAACCAGCCGCGACCGCCGAATCACCTTCAGTTAAAGCCCAGCGCAAGTTCAGTGTGTGGCGGCAGTTCGGCACCCTGTGGCGGCTGAACCCGCGACGGTTGGGCGCGCTGCTCATCGACGCCTATTCCGATTGGTCTGCCGACAACGCGACCCGACTGGGTGCCGCGCTCGCCTACTACACACTGTTCTCTATCGCGCCTGTGCTCATCGTAGTGACCGGCATCGTCGGATTCTTCGTCGGCCAGGCGACGGCGCAGGCGCAGATTTCGCCGTGGCTTCAACGCTTCCTGAGCGCGGAAGGCGCGCAGGCTGCCGAGCTGATGCTCAAGCAACACGTGACGCCGACTGGTGGAATCCTCACGACGATCGTCGGTCTCGTGACACTGTTTCTCACTACCTCCGCGTTCGTCAATGAATTGCGGCAATCGGTGAATCTTGTGTGGCGCGTGCAGACACCACCGGCCACAACGGGACTGGTTGCGGTGCTGCGGACGATGCTGACCGATCGTCTGTACAGCTTTCTCGTCGCTGTGGGTGCCGCGCTCCTCATCCTGTTATTGTTCGTCGTCGACACAGCGATTGGGATCGCCGGATCGCATTTTCACGCGTCCTTGCCGCTGCCCGCGTCCGTTCTCCATGTCATCAACTTCGTCGTCAGCTTTTTGTTGGTGACGGTGGTGTTCACGCTCGTGTACAAGTCGCTTCCGGATGCGTATGTCGCGTGGGGTGATGCCGGAGTTGGCGCCGTCGTAACGGCACTCCTGTTTGATGTCGGCAGTCTGGTGCTCTCCCTGGTTGTGTCGCAAGTCGCTGCCTCGCCGTACGGCACAGCTGCGGGCGTGCTCGCACTGCTCGCGTGGGTGTACTACTCGGCACAGGTCTTTTTCTTCGGCGCCGAACTCACGCGCATTTTCGCGACGACGCACGGTGGCGGGATCGTGCCGGTTCACCGCTCCCTGAGGCGATCCGGATGGCG
>JBKPSH010000231.1:0-4800 GCA_046734955.1 Acidobacteriota bacterium | reverse complement strand
GCAATGCGCGGCACATTCAGATTTGGACGGCGCTCATCGCCTTGCTGCTGCTGAAATACTTGCAGCTGAAGGCGACGTTCGGGTGGTCGTTGTCGAACCTGCTCGCACTCCTGCGCCTGAATTTGTTCGTCTACCGTGACGTCTGGGCCTTTCTCAATAACCCGTTCACGGCGCCCCCGCCCCTCCCCGCACCGATCCAGGGCGAACTGGCGCTCGGCTAACTGGGACAGCATCCAGGAGGTGTCATCGTGACGCGTGGTCAACATCAGTCCAATATCGGCACGAAACGCACAGTCCACGGGTGCCATCACGGCTAATTTGGACAGCACTGATCGTGAATCGCTGATCGTCGAATCCTCGAATCGCCGAATCCTCGAATCGCCGAATCGCCGAATGGCCGAATCCTCGACTCGTTGGAGCCTCGAATCGATCGATGCATCGCTGAAGGGCGTGGATGATTCAGGGATTCAGCGATTCAGCGATTCAGGGATTCAGGGATTCAGGGATTCGACGATTAGCGATTCGCGATGAGTGATCAGTGATTAGCGATTCGAGTCTGCGTGGCGACCGCGGCAGCGGCCCGTGCGGCCGCTTCAGGGTCGCCCAGGTAGTAATGGCGGAGAGGCCGCAGTGAATCATCAAGCTCGTAAACGAGAGGAATCCCCGTCGGAATGTTCAACTCGACGATCTCCTCATCAGGGACGTTATCAAGGTATTTCACAAGCGCGCGCAGGCTGTTGCCGTGCGCGGCAATGATCACCCGCTGCCCTGATGTGACTGCCGGCGCAATCGTCTCGTGCCAATATGGAAGAAATCGCGCGACGGTATCTTTCAACGATTCGGTCAGTGGAATCTCATCGCGGCGCAGGTCTGCATACCGCGGATCGCGCCCCGAATAGCGTTCGTCGTCCACGCTGAGCGGTGGCGGCGGAATGTCGTAGCTTCGCCGCCAGATCTTCACCTGCGCATCGCCATGCTTGGCAGCGGTCTCTGCCTTATTCAATCCTTGGAGCCCGCCGTAATGGCGCTCGTTGAGCCGCCAGCTCTTACTCACGGGAATCCACATGAGATCGAGCGCATCCAGCGTGATCCACAGTGTCCGGATCGCTCGCTTCAATACCGAGGTGAACGCGACGTCGAAAACGTAGCCTCCCTCCTTGAGCAGACGGCCGGCTTCGCCCGCTTCCTGCCGGCCCTTCTCCGAAACGTCAACGTCGGTCCAGCCGGTAAAACGGTTTTCCTTGTTCCAGGTGCTTTCGCCGTGGCGCAGGAGTACGAGCTTGAACATCACCGGGCCCCCAGCTGCCGAATCGCCGACCGGCCGGCGTAGCGTCCCGCGGATCCAAGCTGCTCCTCGATGCGCAGCAGCTGGTTGTACTTCGCCACGCGATCGGTGCGGCTCGCCGAGCCTGTCTTGATCTGCCCGGCGTTGGTCGCGACCGCCAGATCCGCGATCGTGGTGTCTTCCGTTTCACCGGAGCGATGCGATATCACGCTCGCGTATCCCGCGTCGCGCGCCATCGCTACCGCGTCGAGCGTTTCGCTGACCGTTCCGATCTGATTCAGCTTGACGAGAAGCGCGTTGCCGATCGCCTCGGGGATGCCGCGTCGAAGTATCTCTGGATTCGTGACGAACACGTCGTCGCCGACCAGCTGCACTCGCGCACCAAGCGCGCTGGTCAGCGCTTTCCAGCCGTCCCAATCACCTTCCGCGAGGCCGTCTTCGATGGAGATGATCGGGTATTGCCGCACCCAATCTTCATAGAGCGTGATCATCTCGGCCGCGCTGCGCGTCTTGTCTTGTGATTTCTTGAACTCGTAATTCTTCTGTTCGTCGTTCCAGAGCTCACTCGCGGCGACGTCGAGCGCGAGGTACACCCCCTCGCCGGGTTTGTATCCGGACTGCACCACGGCTTCGAGCACAACGTCGAGCGCTTCCTGGTTTGACGAGAGGCTCGGTGCGAATCCCCCCTCGTCGCCGACGCCCGTTGAGTGTCCCTTTTTCTTGAGGATGCCGCGGAGGGTGTGAAAGATCTCCGCGCCACAGCGGACTGCGTCCGCAAAGGTCGTCGCGCCTACCGGCATCACCATGAATTCCTGGAAATCCACGCTGCTGTCGGCGTGCGCGCCGCCGTTGAGAATGTTCATCATCGGGACGGGGAGGACGGTGCCCGCTGCCGAGCCGTAAAGACGCGCGACGTGCTTGTACAGCGGAACACCTTCCGCTGCGGCGTTGGCCTTCGCGAGCGCCATGGAGACGCCGAGCAACGCGTTCGCGCCCAGGCGCCCCTTGTTCTGTGTCCCGTAGAGCTCGATCATCAACATGTCGATCGCACGCTGATCGGCATCGCGTCCGGCTAGCTTCTTTGCCACCTCGCCGTTCACATTCGCGACTGCTTTGGTCACGCCTTTTCCGAGATACCGCTTCTTGTCGCCATCGCGGAGCTCGAGCGCCTCACGTTGCCCGGTCGACGCACCCGACGGAACCGCCGCACGCCCGAACGCTCCTCCTTCGAGCGTCACGTCAACTTCAACTGTCGGATTCCCACGCGAATCGAGAATCTCCCGCCCCTTCACTGTCTGTATCTTCACTATGTGTCCTTATCCTTTTGCCTTTTACCGTGTCTGCTTCTCTCACTGCTCGCGGGGCCCCACCCCCGCTCGCTCGCGCTGCGGCGCTCGAAGACTCGCTACGCCACCCCAACGCGGCTGCCGCGTTGGGGACCCCCGGTTGATCGCGCGGGCCGCAGGCGCTTTCCCTTTTGCCTTTTGCCTTTTGCCTTTTCCCTTTTACAGAGTTCCCCGCTTATCGAAGTCCTCCTCGACGTGCAGCGCCTCCGCTGAGATGACGCCGATGAACGGTTCGTCGTCGGTCGTGACGACGACGATGCCGTTGTCGCTGACGGTGTGGCGGCGTCGATCCTCTTCTTCGTTGTAGCCGATCAACGCGCCGCGTGGAACGAACACGTCTCGGTCGACGATTGCGCGCCGGATGCGCGCGTGACGGCCGACACGGACGCCGGGCATCAGGATGCTCTGATCGATGTCGCAGAAGCTGTGGACGCGAACGTTGGGGCACAGAACGCTGCCGGTGATTCGGCTGCCGGAGATGATGCAGCCGGCCGAAATGATCGAATCGAGCGCGTGTCCGCAGCGACGTCCTTCGTCGGCGAAGACGAACTTCGCGGGGGGCGCCTGAACCTGATAAGTGCGCAGCGGCCACTCGGGATCGTAGAGATTGAAGTCCGGGTTGACGTGGCAGAGATCCATGTTCGCGTCGTAGTACGCGTCGATGGTCCCGATGTCGCGCCAGTACTTGGCGGCCTTCTTGTTCTCGTCGTAAAAGCGGTAGGTATAGACCGGAACTTTCGAGATGAGCGTGGGAACGATGTCCTTGCCGAAATCGTGCGTCGAATTGGTGCGCGCATCCGCTTCGAGCGCGGGGACGAGCACGTCCATGTCAAAAATGTAGATGCCGAGCGATGCGAGGACCTGTTCACCAGCTGGCAGGTTTTTTGGCTTTTCGAGGAAGCCTGTCAAACGCTCCTGGCCGTCCACTTGAAGCACGCCGAACCTCTGTGCTTCTTCCGAAGGAACCTCGATAGCCGCAATGGTTGCGCTGGCGCCGCGTTCGCGATGCACGCGCAGCATCTTCGCGTAATCCATCTTGTAGACGTGATCACCTGACAGCAGGATCAGGTGGCGCGGATTCTCGCGAAGAATTGAATACAGGTTCTGATAGACCGCGTCGGCCGTCCCGAGATACCAGTGTTCACCGACGCGCTTCTGCGGACTCAAGATTTCGATGAACTCACCAAGTTCGTCGGCGACCACGCTCCATCCCATGCGAATGTGCCGGCTGAGCGAGAGTGACTTGTACTGGAGCGCGATGAAGATCTTTCGGAGACCGGAGTTGATGCAGTTGCTGAGCGTGAAATCGATGATGCGATACGGGCCGCCAAAGTACACGGCGGGCTTGGCGCGTTCTTTTGTCAACGGATAGAGCCGTTCACCGACGCCTCCAGCCAGCACCATCACCAGGACATCGTCGAGCATGAGCTTTTTGCCTACCGCTTCAGCACAACGCGAGCTGGCGCGCCGTCACTGCCCGCGATTCTGAGCGGCAGGCAGTACATTTCGTACATCCCTGCCTCCGCTTCCGCGAGGTTGAGTCCTTCGATAATTACAACCGACTGCGACAAGAGCGCACGGTGCGCCGGTGCACCCGGTTTCTTGAACTGCTCGACCGATAAGTAGTCGATCCCGACAACCTTCACTCCCTGATCGACCAGATAGCGCGCGCCATCCTCGGTCAGGTACGTGTATTCCTGGTAAAACGGCGCGCCGTTCCACAGTGCGGAGTTCGAAGTCTTCAGCAGCACGCGGATGTCTTCACGCAGCCCGGCCGACGCGAGCTCGTCCTTGCCGATGCCGCCGCGCTTCGTGATCTCGACGACATGCGCGCGTCCGATCAGCAGATCCAGCGCCAGCGCGTCCACGCCGGCGCCGTCGTCAAAGAAGTGCTTCGGTGCGTCGACGTGGGTGCCAGTGTGCGTGCCCATGACCAGCTTCGACACGTTAGAGCTGCCACCGGCGGCGATGCGTTTGACCGGCTGCAACTCGAACTCGGGGTTCCCGGGATAGGCGGGAAGACCTGCGGCAAGCGACACGCTCACGTCCAGAAACTTAGGTCCGCGAGCCATAAGCCGGTGATGATATCACCCGCGCTTGACCAATGGCCTTCGATGGTTTGGTGGCGCGGGAAAGAGAACAGAGGGAATAGAGATAGCGGAGATCCTC
>JBKPSH010000230.1:0-33303 GCA_046734955.1 Acidobacteriota bacterium | reverse complement strand
GCGCCCGGCCGGGCCTGTGACGACGACGTCCAGTTGAACGAGTTGGATGGAGGCACGAAACTGCGCGACGACTTCGCCTGCTGACCCCTGGGGGCCAGCTCCAATGAGGGTGATCACCTTGCCTGCCGTGAGTGCAACGACGAAGAGAGCGAAGGAGTAACGTCTCATCGGCTGGCCGCGACCTTGATAACACGTTTGAGCTGGTAGCGGCAATGGCGGCTCACGGAAGGGTGGCAGAGGCCGAGATCCTGAAGGCCTCGACGAGCGGCGTGCGCGTCGAACTGCATGGTAAGCTTGCGCCAAACTTCGTGCTGAGGCGCTCTGGCATGAGCAGCAGCGCGAAGGCCTCAGCCTTCGATTTCGTCGCTGAGACACGATCGGCGCTCGATCGAATCGGCCATGCGCCGGAGTCGTTCCGCCCTGGCCACTCTCAGCGAACCGACACACGTCATACGCCGACATACAATGCAGCGATTTCCATATCATCGCGTTTGAACGACACGAGAACCATTTGCTCGCGATCGCTCACGCGAAACGGCGTCGGTTCTACTGGGTGCGCCCGGAACCGTGACCGTTATCGTGAAGCAGCTTCAGTTCCCTCGAGTTGTCTGAGCCAGTCGACGATCCGGTGCAACTCGGGCACATCAGGTCCACCACACATTCTGGAGTTGGACAGCCGGCCGGGTGCCGTCATGCGTTGGCGGTCTTCTGCAGGCCATTCGAAGTTGTCTCTACTCTCGCCACTAGTCAAGGCTCTTCAAAGCATGATTCCAAAACAGATGGACGGAGTCGCACTGGCCTCCGCTCAACTCTAACCCTCTGCACGTGGGTGATCGGTGGAAACCGTCGTTCGACCCAACAGCCTCCGTCGCATCGTAGTCAAGCGACTCGACAACAAGCTTGGCAGGCTCTGCGCAGATCGCTCGTTGAATTGCGGCATCCACTGCGAAGTCCGTGATCTCGGCCTTCCGGACGGTCGCTCGAATAACGCCAACGTACACGCGGTTGCCGCTTCGACCGAGGAACGCCTGGTCCGGACGTCCGTCGCAATCGAAGTCGGCGCGCAAGCGCTTTTCGTTTCCCAATGCACATCGGGTTGTGCCTCGGACAGCCGCTGCAAGGCGGTTCGCGAAGAAGCCGGTGCCGAGACCGTCTGTAAAGCTGTAGCGAAAAGGACGGCAAGGACCAGTGTGGAAGTCATCGTTGAGCCCTCTATGGTACACGGCGCCACGGGATCACATCGCTCGTCAGAATATCGGCGATTGCGAGTGGTATCGTTACATGGCAACGCGGTGGGGAACGGTCATTCGTACCTGTTAGTCCGGCTGCTTGGCTGGGCTAGTACGTTCGGAGAGTACGCTCACGATCGAACCGGAAATGCGAAAGATGGTCGCTGGATCGCCGCACCCGCGAAGTTTCTCAACGTCCCCCACTGAGCCCGACAGAGCGTCCTTATCGGAACCTTGATCAGGCGATTCATTTTCTTCGGATTCACGCCGCTCCTTCTTGCTGCTGCGATCGGACTGTACGCAGTCGGGTGGGCGCTCTCGCGCCCGATCCAGAGGACGATCGGCGCTCCTCCATCCAGCCTCGAGGCGGAGGCCGTTACGTTCTCAAGCGAGTCGGGTTCCGCGATGCGGATGGGCCCGCTCGCGTCACTAAGCGCGCCGCTCCTGCTCTTCCAAATGCCATCGCGCATCGGTGTTGGCGCATCGGAGCTCCGGCCCGTGGATCACATTGGCCAACTGCACTGCGCGGTACTGATCGTCGCTGGCACTCTCGATCGACACACGACGGTCGAGGATACGCGGGTCTTTGCCGCGCGGCCGCTACGCAAATCGGCGTACCCGCCGTCCAACGGGTCGGTTAGAGCCTGAAATTTTCGTCGGCTTGCGTCGCCCCTTCGACAGCTTCGCACGCTTCGCCTTGTGAGCGCGTTCGCCACGACGCGCCCACTTGGTCACCTCGCGTTCGACAATCGCTTGAAGCCGATCCTGCTCTGGCTTCGGCAACCAGGGCAGAAACCTGGGCATGCCCAGGTCCTCGGTCTGGCCCAACCACTCCAGCCGGCATTTGGTGGACTCGAGCTCGGCACCAGCACACTGCATGGCGAGGTGAAGCGCTTGAAGCCCGTCAATGCCGAATACGTATTTTGGTCTCCGCCAATTTGTGTTCACGCCGGTAATCTGCAAGGGGCAGCCCCAGTCCGAACCGGGAACGGCGTGAGGGACGCCAAGGGTGACGACGACCGGCTTGCCATTGGGCGCCTTGAACACCCGTCGCGCGGCAATCCGCCGGATCGTTCGTGGCGCAGCAAAGGACTTGGTCATGTCACTGGATTGTCAAAGCTCTTTTTCAGCAAGGCGTCGGAACTCGTCAGGCACTGAGCGCGCGACGCTTGTTGTGGCGGACGCATAATCTATTGCTCCGGCTCCGAATCGCTTCCGAATCGCATCGACGGCGCGGTCGGCGCGCGATCGCGCCAGGCCGTGTTTGCCGCCGGGACGGCGTCCCTGGTCGGCAAGCCCAAGCGGCAGCTCGAGCTGTATGATCGCGTGTTCATCGAGATTCGAGACGGAGATCGCCAGCAGCGAGATCGTCCTCTCGTCAGGATGATCGGCAAGGGCGCCACGCACCAGGTCCTCGGCGATCTCAGCGAGAGCTCTTGTTGCAGAAATCGGCACTGACAGCGTGATGGAGCGCGTCACCGCTCGCAAATCGGCGAAGCGCACGCGGACGGTGACAGTCCGGCCGAAACGGGACTTGGCGCGGAGCCGGGCGGCGATGCGGTCGGCGAGATGATGGAGCGTCGGCTTGAAGACGCGCTCGATCGCAGGCTGTCGGCCGAGCGCCGATTGCGCGCCGGCGGAATGCGCACGCCGGCGTGTCTGGATTTGCCGCGGATCGCGGTTCCACGCCAGCGCCGTCAACTTCTTTCCCGCCGCGCGTCCGAGCAATCGCTCCACGGACCTGGGTGAGCTCTCAGCCAATTGGCCGATGGTGGCGACGCCGATCCTGGCGAGCCGCGCCTTGGTGGCGGGACCTACTCCCCACATCAGTTCGACAGGCAGTCCGTGAAGGAAATCGAGTTCAGTCTCCGGATCGACGATGACCAATCCATCTGGCTTGGCGACCTGCGAGGCGATCTTGGCCAGGTGCTTAGTGCGTGCCACGCCAATTGACATCGGCAACCCAAGTTCGGCGCGCACGCGGGCCCGAACCGTCTCCGCAATTGTCGCCGGCGAGCCGAAGAGATGCGTGCATCCTGCCACGTCGGCGAACGCCTCATCGATGGAGATGCGCTCGATGGCAGGCGTGAAATCTCTCAGCACTCCGAGGGCGGCATCGCCGAGCCGCTGGTATTCGTCGAAGTGTCCGGCAACGAAAACGAGGTTGGGACAGAGTTGCCGCGCGCGCCGTCCCGGCATGCCGCTTCGCACGCCGAAAGCCCGCGCTTCGTAGGAAGCGGCGAGCACGACTCCGCCACCGACCGCAATCGGCCTGCCGCGTAGGCGAGGATCAAGCAGCTGCTCGACCGAGGCGTAAAACGCGTCGAGGTCGGCGTGAAGAATGGTGGCGGTGGATGCCATGGACATTCGCTTGCGCTGTTGCGCTCGAACATAACGGGAACGTGCTGGATCGATCAAGTGCACTCACGTCTGCTCGATCGATATGGAGAACGATCCACAGCAAGTCCGTCGCAGATCGTTCAGTAGTCCTTCGCGCGTTTGGCTCAAGTGCGTGTGGGTGGCGCGGCTGCACCACGGCGTGCACCTTGCTCCATTGCACGCGTCATGTCGCGCCTGACTTCCGAGCCTTCCGTCTTTTACGCCTTGCATTCAGCAGTTGTCGTCGGACACGAGCTCGGTGGCGTTCTGAAAACGTGTGTCGTTTCGGATTCGCCTCCGAAATATCGGAGGCCAGACTGCTGAGGTTATGATGCGATTTGTTCGAGTTGGTTTTCTGGCGGCGGTGTGTCTATCGACCGCGAGCCAGACGGTCGGGGCGCAAACAGTCGATGCTGGACCAATCGCGCAGGAGGACTGGCACACCACGGTCTACCCCATCCTCGCCTGGGTGCCACTCGGTATGAAGATTGATGTCAACGTTCCGCCAATCGACGGCGATGGTGGCGGATCTGCCGGAATCGTAGATAGTCGGCTGGACGGTGCGTTCTTTGGCGGCCTTGCGGCCTCCAACGGAACCTGGCGGCTTGAGGGTTATGGCCTCTGGGCCAGTTTCGGTGGCGACCGGCCTGAGAGACCGTCTCTCAAGGTAGATCTCGACCTCATCTACGGGTCTGCCAAGTTCGGACGCAGCGTAGCCCCCGACGTGTACTTGACCGGCGGGATCCGGCGAGTCGCGCTTGACTACGACATCACACTCGGTGACCTGCCGCATTTCTCGCGCAAGCCGGGCGTGTGGGATCCAATCGTAGGGATCGGCTGGCACCGCCTGAACCGGACAGTCGAATGGCACGCGGCATTCGACGGAGGTGGGTTCGGCGTGGGTGCCGATGTCGATCTGAGCGCCTCGTTCAGCGTGGACTGGAAGCCGATACCGCACTTCGGTCTCACCGGCGGCTACAACATTCTTTACTTGAAGCTTTCTGATTCGGACGCACCGAGAGACTTGACCGTGAAGATGACCGTTCAGGGTCCAACGGTAGGGTTCGGGTTGTACTTTTGACGTGCGACCTTAACCGAGGAACCAGCCAACAATGGCGGACAGTCTGATCGGTCGAGTGACCCTCACTATCGCTCCCGCTCGGTTTCGCAAGACGGCGTTGGTCAATGTCACCGTCGCGCGGCGGACCGACGGCCTTCTCGCACGAACCCCCCGGAGGCGACGGTTCGATCGAGATGGTCCCGGCGATCGCGCGCCAGACTTCGTCACTCCGGTCCAATCGTATCCGGCGCTGCCGGCATCCTGACGTCCGAGCAGAAGTCGAAGCTCCGCCGAGCCGCCTCGTAGACGTACCTCTCGATCGAGATGTTCGCTGAATTCTGCGCCACGTCGAACGTCGCAGATCCCGTTGTGAGGCCAAGCACCTGGGTATTGGCGTGGACGACGATTACCTCGTCGCGGTTCGGGGTCCATCCGTAAACCAGGATCAAGCCGCAGCCATCGGCCTCCCCGTATGTCATCGCCGGCTGTCGACGCACGTCGGACCGCCGTTTCCGATCGACCTTCTTCAGCGCGGACCAGAAGACCACTTCGACCAAGTGGCGCGACAAACCGCGTGTCGGGCCGGTAGCGAGTTGTATATGTCGTGGCGGCAGGCCGTGCTCCCGCTTGTGCCAAGTCGATCGGATGGCTCTTAGTTCGCCCATCGTACGTGATCGATGCGTTCGACGATGTCCACTCAACGAAGTGCCCCGGTCCAAGATCGAACGTCACCGGTTCGAACACAGTATCGAAACCGACGTTGGCGAGCCGCTGACATTCGTGGTCAAACTGCAGTCCACCGCCTGAAGTAAGCGCGCGGAACAGCGGCACGCTTGTCGCCCAAAGGGACGCAGGAAGAGTGCACACGCGTGTCCCTCGTCACGGCGAACACCGCCGCCCGCCTCGTACAGAACCGCCAGAAAGAACTGCGCGACCGGATCTGGGCGCTCAAAGTCATCCGCGAGTGGCTTCAGGATCCGAACGGCAGCCTTGTAGCCGCCTAGCATCGAACGGATGCCGTCTTCGGTTGTCGACTGCGCGGCCGACCGGCGTGGCGAGAAGCGTCAGTGCGTACGCGAGTGCGACACAGTTACCGAAACGCATCCGCATCTTCAGAGCAAGGGACGAGCCGAAACGGTTTAAGAAAATCGTGCGTATTCGACGTGGGTGGCCAGGACGCTGCGTACGATGCCATTACAAATCTGATCCGTGTTCATCCGTGTTCATCCGTGGCGGTCTCTGATCCGTGTTCATCCGTGTTCGTCCGTGGCCCGCGTTCATCCGTGTTCATCCGTGGCCCGTGTTCATCCGTGGCCTAGAAGGCCTGCCCGATGCTGAAGTAGAACCGGCTCCGCCTCTCGCCGGGACGCGGATCAAGCACAAACCCGTAGTCGGTCCGCAGCAGCACCCACGGCGTTCGTAGACGCAAACCAACACCAGCCGATTCGCGAAGATCTGTAAACGAAAAATCTTTGATCGTCGGATAAACGTTGCCGACATCGAGGAACACCACGCCATCGATAATTCGCGCGACCGGCATGCGAAGCTCGTTGTTCAGAATGAAGACGCCGTTTCCACCAGCCGGCACGTTGTTCACGCCAACAGGGCCGACCGCATTCTGTTCAAAGCCCCGCATCGTTGTGCTGCCGCCCGCATAGAAACGCTCGCTGGTCGGCACATCGCCGCCAATACCGTTGGCGAGGCCGATACGGGCGCCGGTGGCGAACACCAGCCGCGGCCGGATGATCTCGTTGGTGAACGGCTTCGTCTTCTCTCGGCGTAACGGGAAGTAATGAAAGTATTGTCCGTAGTATTTCAGGTAAGGACGATCGGAGCCGAGCCAGCCCGGCGAGTAAGCGAACGCCTGTGAGAGAAACGTTCCCTTGGATGCGTCGAGCACTTCGTCACGCGTCTCGCGCGTGAGGGTGCTGCTCAGCGGCGTCACTCTCACCGTCTCTGTCACGCCGACACCGAGTGAAGGCTCGAGCGTCGTCGCCAGCTCGTAGCGATAGCCGTAGCTCCAGACATAGATCTTGCGAAACTGCGCCTCCTGCTGGATCGATGCACCCTGACGGCTGATGTCGAATGGATCCGTTTGCTCGGTTGGCGGATTGAGATCCTGTCGGAAATAGACGCTCGCCGTTGTTTTTCGCGGCCACGAACGGAGAGACGGCTGGCTGACATAGATCCGCGCTTCGTGGATCTCACTGTCGTAGCGACCTTGAGCCCCGAAGAGCCTCGCCCTTCTCAGGACGTTGTGAACGGAGAAATCGAGAATGCCGCCAAGTCCACCTTCAGTGTCGTACGATAATCCGTACCGCAATTGAAATGGCTGGACTTCTCGCACCGAGACATTGAGGTTGACTGCTTTCTGCGTTTCGGCTTGAGAACTCTGTGAGTCCTGAGCCCCACCGGATGCAACGGTTTTCTCGTTATCAACATCGACTCGAGTGATGTCAGCAATCGAATAGGCACCGGTGCTGTACAGATTCCGTCGAGAGCGTGCAAGGACGGCGAGGTCGAGCGGCTGCGACGGCGTCAGCTCGACCTGGCCACGAATCAGTTGCTCGCTCGTGCGCCGGTTCCCTGCGACGTCGATACTCGCGACGACGTTCTGCCGGCCTTCGACGATGGCGAACGCAACATCGACACGGGCCGCCGGTCGATCCAGGACAAGCGCGTATTCCGAGCGCATATCGTTGTATCCCTTATCCCAATAGAGATCTCGAATGCGCTCGAGTGAGTGCTCCGCCCCTGCGGATACGAACGGGCCGCCGGCCGCGATCGGAAGCTTGGCAACGATTTCGTCCGTTCGATAGACCGTGTTTCCGCTGACAGTCAGCTGCCTGACGTGGAAACGTGATCCCTCACGAACCGGCACCACGACGCGGGCGGTCTTTGCCTGAAACTCATACCGTGGAGAGTCGATCTCGGCCGACAGATATCCCTCTTCGTGGTAATAGCGCTGAAGCAGGCTTGTGACTTCCGCTGGATCGGTAAAGAGCTGACGTTCGAGGTGCCGCTGCGCGATGATCTTGTTCAGATGATCGGGACCGATCCCTGAGGCTCCTTCGAAGACGAGCAGCACATTGTCGTATCGCGGCCCTGGCTGTATGTGGAACACGACCTGTCGCTGTTGGCCGCTCTCCGTCAGTTCGTATTCGACGCGCGGCTGCAGGTAGTTGTCGAGCATCAGCCATTCGCGCACGGCGCGGACGCTGTCGTTGCCACGCTGTCGATCGAACACCCCGTGGTGCCAGGCGGTGCGAACCCTCTGCTGGATCTTCGAGGGTGGTGTCGCGCCCTCGAACCGCAATTCCACGACCGGGCCGCTGGTGACGCGCAATGTGAGGTTGGCCTTGTCATTGTCGACCTGGCGCTCGAGACGAGCCCGGGACTGGAGGTGCCCGGACTCCATATACAATTTCTCGATTCGTTCCAGGCCACTTCGCGCGGCAAAATATTCGTATGCGTCTCCCTCCTTCAGCTTGAACAGGCTGCGAAGTCTCGCCTCGTCAAACGCCGCATCAGTAAAAACGGTGAGGCTCGCAATTGTCGGACGACGACGAATCTCGCGACGTGGTGCCGGATCGCCGCCGAATCGCAGATCGTGCCGAAAATCGACGCGGTAGCTGTCGTCCTCTCGTTCACGCACACCGCGCATCTGAAACCGGCGGGTGACGTCGTACTCGGCGACCCAGATCTGGTCGTCGCTGTCGGCAAGATTGGTGGAGTACACCAGTTTCATCTGGTCGGTCACATTCTGTCCGACGGTCAATCGAGCGGTCGGGTCGGTTTCGTTTGCGATGAGCACCGGCTCGATTCGCACCTCGCTTATTCCGGTAGCGCGCTCGAGACCGCGTCCGAACTTCGAGCCGACCCGGCCGGTGAGATACGAGAGCGCCTGCACCCGTGCGACTTCAGATTCCTCGCCTCGCATTTGGTCAACCGTGCGCCCTGTAACGACGAGCGCCATGATGTCCGGTTCGGGCAGCGGCGGGTCCGAGGTCCAGTTCGTCTCGGTCTTGCCGGGAGTGCCCGCGACGGCAATCCGCACGTCGTAGTTGCTCGCCTTTGTGCTCAGTACCAGGTCGACAGAGGGAACAATGCGACGCTCGTCGACGAACGTGATGATGCCGCGCTGCACTTCATAGCGGCGCGCGTTTAACGTGATCTGCCCACCCTCGGCAAGGGTCAAGCGGCCGGTCAATCCCGGCTCGTATGGCGTGCCAACGATCCGCAGATCCGCATCGATCTCGGCACGGGCGAGATTGTTGTCGATCATCACCGGTGAGCCGGTGTCGACGTCGATGGCAAACCGGACGCGTTCAAGAATGGGATTCCGCGCTTCGGTGAGGTCCAGCGTTTTTGGCGCCGTCATCGCGGCGAACAGTCCTTCGTCGAAGTTGATGTCAGTTGTCAGCCCCGCTTCATTAATCGTGACCTGCCCTGCAACCAGGAACGCGTCGCCACGCCGGTTCACGCGGATCGTCGCGCTCGACAAACTCCGCAGATCGAGTGGAGCGTCGTAGGCGAAGTCCTTGGCCGAGAATTGCACATCGATATCGCCAATGGTGCCGTTCGCGAGCGTCACACTGCCGGCACCCTCGAGCGCGCCGCCGTTCACCTCGCCACTCAGCTTTGTCAGCTGCATGCGGGTGCCGGCCAGGTCTACGTGCGCGTTGATGTCTGTTGCGGCGATACCCAGGTCGTCGCTGGCGATGGTCGCGTCGGCGAGGTCGAACGTGCCGTCCAATTCGGGAGCGGTGATCGAGCCGTGTGCGCCAAGCTTCCAGCTGGCGACGCCATCAGTGCGGACTTTTTCCGACAGAACCGACAAAACCGCAACTTTCAGCGCCCCGTCTACCTTTGCATCAACACGCCGCTCCCCGACGAGACTGACAGTACCAGTGGCGTTAACGTTACCGGCCGTTCCGGTCAGGGCCAGCCGTTGCACCGTTGCCTGGCCGGAGCTGATGCTGATTTGTGACGGCTCCTGCTGCGAGAGCGTCAGCCGTTTGAGGGCAATCTCGAGTTGCGAGAACTCGAGACGTCCTTCCAGGGCTGCGAGATCCGCGCGAGCCGCAGACGCATCGACGTTGACGCTGACATGGCCGGTCACTCCGGCTGGCATCCCGGGGAGCGTCGACGGATCGAAATCCCGCACCGACGCTTTGATCGTGGCGGGACCGCCTCTGCGGGGAATCTCCACGGGCAGCGGTGGAAGAGCTTCAAGCGGAATTGTGCCGGATGCCTCGAGCGTCGCGCTGCCCCATTGGCCGGTCAGGCGTTCGATCTCCGCGGCACCGCCGGCCAGGTGAGCGCGCAACTGAAGGTTGGAAGCACCTGCGCCCAGGTGCGGTGATGACAGCACACCGTTCTCGACCGTCAACACGAGATCCGGAACGATCGATGTGATCGTTCCGTTAATCGAGCCGGCTAACGTCACGGCGCCGGCGCTGGTGACGTTCATATCTGGAGGTAAGAATCGCGCGAGCGTGGCGAGGTTCGCGTGGGCTTCGACGTCGAGATCCCCGCTGCCCGCCGCTGCCGTCAGCGGCAGCTCTCCTTTAATAATCGCCGCTGACTCCCCTGCCGTCACATTCAGACGCGGGATCTCGAGACGTTCATTCGTGTATCGCAGCTCGCCGGGCGTGATCACACTGAACGGTTGTCCGTTCCACTGCGCCGCATTCGTCTCGATCGTCGCGGTCGCCTGCGCGCGTGTCGGATCGGCGAGCTCACCGGTCGCATCGATCGAGGCACGCAATTTACCGGCAAGCGGAGTGTTGCGCCGGAGCGGTACCTTCTCGAGCTCGAGATCGTTGGCGCGCACGGTCAGTGTCGTTTGCCAGGGCCGCGCGACAGCGATGTCGGCCTTTGCATCGAGGCTGAACTGCTCAGCCGACGCGGTGACATGAGCCTGACGATTCGCGGCATTCGCGGTGATGACGATGCGGCCGAGCTCCACGGGAGCGGGCGGCTCGGTGACATCCGCCGAATGCCAGAGACCATCGAGCTCGATCGAATCGACAACGAGTTTCGCCGACCCTGATGGTGACGTTGACGTACCGGCTCCCTTACCCGCGAGTTCGGCGTTGCCTCGAACGCGTTGCCCACCCGGCAATGTCAGCGTGAGCAGCCGCAGGTTCTCGGAATGCAGATCGAACGTGTACGTTTCTCGATCGAGGTTGTAGGAACCTGTCGCAGTGACTCTGCCCGCCACCTCTGGTTGCGGCTTGTCAACGACCAGTCGCGTCAGCGTAGCGTCGCGGCCGTTGAGAGTCGCTTCGGCATCGAGCGATCCGAACCGTTCACCGAAGGCAGTGATGTCGTCACCGTGAACTGTGACGCTCGCGAGTGGCCGCGCCACGGTTCCGCGAATGCTGCCGCGGGCCACGACCGCACCAGACACTGGGACGTTCCGCAAACCGCCCGTGACAAGTCGCTGCAGATCTTTCGTATCAGCGTCGAGAGCGAGATCAAGGCGCTGACTTCCCGTGAGCTGGACTGCGCCCGTCAGCCCGCCGTGCGCACCATTCCAATCCGCATCGCCGCGAGCGATGGTCAGCGTGTCGGACGTGATGGTTACGTCAGCGCCGATCCCAATACCAGCCGCAGGCCCGACGGAGAGTGCCGGCGCAGCAATCGTGGTGTACGCAATGGGCCTGTCGAGGGAACCTTCGAGCCGTACGTCAACAAACGCGGCGCCGTTGACGGGTGCCGGAAGGAACGTGCCCGGCGGATGTCCGAGAAATGCCTCGGCCGCTCTTGCAGTCGATGCCAGTTGCGGCGCGCTTAGCCGCAGTTGACCTCGCAGATGACGACTCTTGTCGACCTGTATACGACCTCTCATCTCTGCGCCCGCGACTGCAATCTCCCGTAGATCGGCGACGACCGCCGCTCCGTCGCCGCGCGCCGAGAACTTCCCTGCTATCGGGACTCCCCGTGCTGGCGGCGTTGTCGTGATAGGAGTTAGCGTCGCAGATCCCGTGCCCGATGCTGCAAGGTAGTCGAGGCCGGGCCACTCAGCATTGAACTTCCCGTCGAGCCGCGTCTGAACAACACGCGACAGATTCAGGCCGCTCATAATCGCGGCGACATTGATGCCCGCGAGTTCGGCGCGCAGCCGCGAACGGCGGCCACCGTCGAGCGCCAGTTCTCCGTCCGCGGAGACGCGCCCCCATGGTGCGTCAAGGTGCGCCGACGACACAGTCGCGTCACGTGCGCCCGCGGCGTACGCCGCGCGCACGTCCGCACGCGCGGCGGCGAGCGATCGAAACTGCACCGCCGATGCCGTGGCGCGCCCCTCAATCACAGGCGCTGACAACGGGCCGGTCGCCGTCGCATCGACGACGATCGATCCGGCAATTGGATCACGTATGTCAAGAAATGGCGCCACTTGGCTGGCATCAACATTCGTGTGCAGCGTCAGTCCCAGTTCAGGAGCAGCGAAGGTACGAACGATTCCCGAGACCTCGGCCCGTGAAGCCAACGTCTCGACTTCCAGCCGTTCGACTCTCAGATCATCGTCGCCGCAATCCAACACGGCGGCGATGTGATCGATCGTCCCGTGGTGATCACGGAGACCTACCTTGCCGTCTTTAGTCTCAAAGCGGATTTGATGGCGTCGGGTGATCGTGTTGCCGGTGATGTCGATGTTCGATAACACCAGCGCGAGCTCGAGCTGCTGCGCCTGGTTTGCATATCGGATGTGAGCACTCGGAGTAGAAAAAGTCTTGATCAGAAAGTCGACCGACTTCGTCGGCGCATTGGGATCGCCAGGCAGCCTTGGAAGATTGTCGCGTCCGCTGGCATCGACGATGTAGTTGATTTCAACATCCTGAACATTGCCTGACTCCAGGACGTAGCGACCGCGGAGAAGATCGGTGAGGCTGAAATTGAGCTGCGCCCGACCGATGGTGGCAAAAGCCGGCAGGTCGGCTACTCCCTGGGAACGGACCCGGAGATTGCGCAGGTCGACCGAAAGACCGAACAGGCTGTATTGAAAATCATCGATCTGGAGGTCGATGTGATGCGATGCGAGGAAGGTGGTCAGGTGATCCAGGGCAAATCTGCGAACGGGCCCTGATTGCAGGGCGACCAGCACCAGCACTAACAGCAGACACAACACACCACCGGACATCGCGAGTCTTCGAACGACTCGGCGCATTCGCCGTTGAGGCTCCCCGGGCCTCTCTGCCGATACTGCCACCGTGGACTCCGGAACCCCAATCGTCGCACCATTCGGCGAGTCCACGCAAAGGGGAAAGTCAAAGACGTTCAGACGTAACGAAGGCGTTAACGTGTGACACGAATCGCGGTCATCACCTTCTTCTGGGCTGCTCCATCAGCGGTTGTGAATTCGACGACGTAGTCTCCCGCAGCGAGGGCTGCGAGTGTCACGTCCGCCGTCAGCCACCGCTGACCGGTTTGCGCATCGCTACGCTCGCCTGCGGTCACCGGAATAGACAGCGGTTCGCCAGACTTGTCCAGCAGCCGCGCGGTGCCGGGTTTTGCGTCTGCACCGGCTGGAAATTCCAGATGCGCGCGTTCGGTCCGGCTGAACTGAAACGTCCCGGCGGGCACGAGACGATTGCCCGTCGTCGGTCCGCGCCGAAACAGCATCGGTTGGCCGACACCCGTCGCGAGATCGAGCCGCAGGATGTCGGTGAATGGCATGGCGGACGGATCGCTCCCCGTCAGCGACGCTCGCACCTCGAGATCGCCTGACGACACCGGGGTCGACAACTTCACCGGCACAGCGAACGATCGCTCACCGGCACCGAGTGGCACGCGCGCGGCGGCGGTTGCATCCCCCGCTCGGATATCGAGCGCGATCGTGCCGCCGTTTGTCCATTCGCGGCCAGCTTCACCTGCCGGCACCTCGCCCGCGATCCAGATCGTCGAGATCAGGTTCGATCCCGCGGCAGGCATCGGCACGGCATTCATGCTGAATCGCCAATCAGGCCGAAGCCGAGACAGGCCCGACATCGCCGTCGTCACGGCGTCCTTTGACGATGTGGTCGGCGGGTTCGCGGCTTTACGCGCTGCTGCCACTTCGTCGGCGGTCGCTGAGCGATATCCTCTGCGCGCGCGCACGTCGACGCCAGGGCGCCTGACTGTCACTTTGATCGTGTGGAACTTGCCGTCGAGCTTGGCGTTCGACGAAAGGTAACCAAGGAGGTAGTAGGACGACAGATCGTTGGCGATGCGTTTGAGACCGACGTCAAGATTGTTATTGTTCTGCACTGCGATCCCATCGGTGCCGTCAGCGAGCGTGTGAAGGGTATCGAGGCGGCGGCGAAGCATCGCCGCGTCGGCGACGATACTGGGCGGAGGCTTCGGCCCGATTGGGGTGTCGGACGCAGGGAGACCGCGTGGGTCGATCGTGTAAAACGTCGCGTTCGCGCGGTTCGCATCGCCGATGATGTCGCGGAAATACTGCTCGTCGTCGATATTCGAGAGGTATAACCGCTCCGCATCGCACCGCTGCTTATCAAGTGACTCACCCATGACGTTTCGCGGCTTAGTGGTAAGCGTTCCATCAGGGCCGACGGTGATGGGAGTGGGACCGGGTACGGCCTCTGGAATACCGGCGGGACTCTTTCGAGGTCTGGTCAAGTCAGCGTTTGGCCTGAAGAGCAGCCAGCCTTCGGATACGGTCACGATGGCCTTCCGCTCTTCACGCATGTCGCGCAGGTAGAGCACGAGTTCACGCAGCGCATCGAGCGTGTTGCGCTCGTGTCGCCGTGCGGTCATTTCGTCGACGACGTCCTCCTGATATGGCATGGGGTAACACGTCTCGTAATCCATATCGCGCTCGTCTTTGATCAGCGTTTGCCGTGTGCCCCATGGCCAGATATTTCGGAGACCGTCGGCGAGCACGACCGTCTTTCGCGCGAACACGACGTCGGCGGCCGACATCCTCGGCGTCATGATTCCCACGAGATCGTCCGGCCCGAGCAGGCGATCGACGAAACGGATCAGCGGCTCGCGCGCATGCCAGGAACCTTCGACAGTGACATGCGGACTATCCAGGAAGAGGACGAACACACGGTTTCGCGGATCGGCAATCAGCTGTTGCGAGGCGCCGATGCTGTTCGGCTCAGACCGCTGAGCCTGGGGACCGGCTGGCGAGATCAGAACGTGCTCGAAGGTTTCCACCTTCTGCCGCTTGTCGTCTTCAAAGACTTCGAAGTCTTCGGCTTTCAGATCCAGTACAGGTTGACCGTTATGGGTCGGATAGGCATCGACGCGGACGAAGTTCGCCTGCGTACGAAAGACCTGCGGCGGCTGTTCCTGTTGCTGCGACGACGATTGCTGCGCGATGCCGATTGCACCAGCCGCGATGCCAAGTGCAACGAATCCGAAGATACGGATGCGCATGGGACGCTACTACCGTGTCACGCGAATCGCGGTCATCACCTTCTTCTGTGCCGCTGCATCGCCGGTTGTGAATTCGATCACGTAGTCTCCCGCGCCGAGCGCTGCGAGCGTCACATCTGCCGTCAGCCATCGCTGACTCGTTTGCGCATCGGTTCGCTCGCCGGTGGTCACCGGAATAGACAGCGGCTCGCCAGATTTGTCGAGCAGCCGCGCGGTGCCAGGCTTCGCGTCTGCACCGGCGGCGAATTCCAGATGCGCGCGTTCGGTCCGGCTGAACTGAAAACTTCCCGCGGGCACGAGACGATTGCCTGTCGTCGGGCCGCGCCGAAACAGCATCGGTTGGCCAATACTCGTCGCGAGATCGAGCCGCAGGATGTCGGTGAATGGCGTGGCCGACGGATCGCTTGCCGTGAGCGACGCACGAACATCGAGATCGCCTGACGCGACGGGTGCAGATAACTTCACCGGAACAACGAACGACCGTTCACCGGCCGCGAGCGGCACTCGTGCCGTTGCCGTCGCATCGCCGGCTCTGATGTCGAGTGCGATCGTGCCGCCGTTTGCCCATGCCCGTCCAGCTTCTCCTGCCGGCACCTCGCCCGCGATCCAGATCGTCGAGATCTGGTTCGATCCGGCAGCCATCGGCACAGCGTTCATGCTGAATCGCCAATCAGGTCGAAGGCGAGAGAGCCCCGACATCGCTGTCGTGACGCCATTCTTCGACGATGTCGTCGGCGGGTTCGCGGCCCTTCGCGCGGTCGCAACTTCCTCCGCTGTCGCCGAGCGATACCCTCGGCGCGCGCGCACGTCCACGCCGGGACGCTTCACTCTCACTTTGATGTTGTGATATTTGCCGTCTAGCTTGGCGTTCGACGAAAGGTAACCAAGCAGGTAGTAGGATGACAGATCGTTCGAGATGCGTTTGAGACCAGCGTCGAGGTCATTACTGTTCTGCACCGCCATGCCATCGGTCGCATCTGCGAGCACGTGGAGGTTATCGAGGCGGCGACGCAGCATTCCGAAATCGGCAGTAACAGTCGGCGGTGGTTCCGGCCCGATCGGCGTGTCGAAAACGGGCAAACCTCGCGGGTCGATAGTATAGAAGCTTGCGTTCGCGCGGTTCGCATCGCCAAGTATGTCGCGAAAATACTGATCGTCGTCGATACTCGAAAGGTATATACGCTCCGCGTCGCACTGTTGCTGGTCGACGCCCGCGCCGATGACGTTCGGATTTTTCGTAGTGATCCTACCGTCCGGACCGACGCTGATCGGAGTGGGACTCGGCGGGTTTTCCTTATTCGTGCCTGTCTGGTCGGTCGGATCCTTTCGAAGGCGAGTCAGATCAGCGTTTGGCCTGAAGAGCAGCCAGCCTTCCGACACCGTCACAATTGCCTTTCGCTCTTCCCGCATATCGCGGAGGTAGAGCACGATTTCACGCATTGCCTCGAGCGTGTTGCGCTCGTGCCGCCGTGCTTTCATCTCCCGGACGACGTCCCTCTGATATGGCATCGGATAGCACGTCTCGTAGTCTCTGTCGCGGTCGTCTTCGATCAGAGTCTGACGCGTTCCCCACGGCCACAGGCTGCGAAGGCCGTCGGCGAGTACGACCGTCTTGCGCGCGAACACGACGTCTGCGGCAGACATCTTGGGCGTCATGATTCCGACGAGGTCGTCTGGCCCGAGCAGGCGATCGACGAAACGGATCAACGGCTCGCGGGCGTTCCAGGACGCATCGACGGTTACGTGCGTACTATCCAGGAACAGGACGAACACGCGGTTTCGAGGGTCGGCAATCGCCTGTTGCGAGGCGCCGATGGTGTTTGGCTCAGACCGCTGGGACTGGGGGCCGGCTGGCGAGATCAGGACGTGCTCGAACGTTTCGACCTTCTGCGGCTTGTCATCTTCGAACACCTCGAAATCTTCGGCCTTCAGGTCGAGTACCGCTTGGCCGTTGCGCGTCGGGTAAGCATCGACACGAACGAAATTCGCCTGGGTACGAAAGATCTGCGGTTGTTGCTCCTGTTGTTGAGAGGCGGCCGATTGCGCAATGGCGATCGCACCTGCTGCGACGGCGAGCGCAAGGAACCCAAAAATGCGGGTGCGCACAGGTCTCCCCTTCCTCTTCACAGGCGCGTCTGGCTGGCGGTAATGAGTGTACGTCAGAAACGTTTATCCATTCGAACGAGTATCGCGAACTGCGTGTTAGATAATGCATGAACTTGAAACCGCCGCGTTTGAAAAGCTATCGCAGAGACGTCTCCCTGCAGGAAGACTTCTCCGGGACGCGTCAGCGTTTTGGCTTGGATTCGCGAGTTCGAGGAATTGCGTTGACGTGGCAGTGGATTTGCGACACAAATACGTTTCCCAACGACGGAGGCGCTGTGAGCATCCCGCACTACGACGACTGGACGATTGACCGCTGGAGGGTCGAACCGAGACTGAACGGGTTGGAGATCGACGATCCGCCGGGCTCTGACGTCGCGCCGCCGTTGTGGAAAGATTTGACCCTGGCTTTGGCTATCGCGGCGGCACTGTGGATGACGGCCGCCATTGTTTTCGGGTAACGCCTATGCGGCAGGACTGTCGCGCCACCCCTGAAGCTTGAGACGCTCGCAATACGCGCGGGCCCAGTTCAGCGCAAGCCATTCTTCCTGGAAGAGTTCCGTCAAAACGACCTCGCGGTCGTGAAGCACCTGCACTTCGACCGGCATTCCGTTCGGGTACAGAATGCAGCGCACGTCTGTCGTGCGGCGTCGCAGGCACCATAGCATGCGCGCGCCTGGCTGAACGGTATATGTCGACACGTTGGGCCGCGCTTCCTTCCACGCCAACCGAAATTATTAGGGAGTGCCATGATTTAAATGGAAAGGGCGCTTCGACGTCAAGCTCGGCTTTCATTCTCCTGCGGGTCGGACGGATACGATTGGTTCGGGTAACATAAAGAAAAAATGCGCAGCTCATTTTTCGCCACATCTCTCTGTCTGTTATCGGCTTTCGGGCTTTCTGCCCATGAAAAGGTGCCGGCCACCTTTTACGAAAAACCGGCGGCGAATGCCGGAATGCCGGTCGCGGTCGTGGCGCTGCCGGACGGTGCGATTCAGCCGCAGGCGGTGGTGGATGCGAAAGACGTCGTTCACATGGTCTTCTTCAGTGGCAAGCCGGCCGCCGGGGATCTCTATTACGTGAAGCTGGCAGCCGATGGCCGCAGATTGTCGCAACCGGTCCGAGTGAACAGCATCGACGGATCGGCGCTAGCCACCGGTTCGGTGCGCGGCGCGCAACTCTCGCTCGGGCGGAACGGCATCATTCACGTGGCGTGGCACGGATCGAAACCGGCCGAGCAAAGTTCCCCCAGCGACGTGCCGATGTGGTACACCCGCTCCACGGACGGCGCGCGCTTCGAGCCGCAACGATTACTGTCAGGACAATCGAAAGGTCTGGACGGCGGATCGGTCGCAGCCGATCGACAGGGTCACGTCGCGGTGGTCTGGCATGCCATGGGCGCTCAGCCGGGCGAAAGCCACAGGACCGTGTACATCGTCCGGTCGTCAGACGATGGCGCGACGTTCTCGGCGGAGGCGCCGGCGACGGACGCGCCCGTTGGCGCATGCGGATGTTGCGGCATGCGAGCGCTTTTCGACCGCAACGGCGCTCTGCACGTGTTGTATCGCGTGGCGACCGATGAAAAACGGCGCGACACCGCGTGGCTGATGATTCGCGGTGCAGCCGCCCGCCCGCCGGTTCGGCTTCACCCCTGGGAGATCCAATCCTGCCCGATGACCACATATGCGCTGGCCGAAACGAGTGATGGCCTGATCGCAGCGTGGGAGACAGCACAGCAGATTTACTCTGCGTCCCTGAATCCGGCCACCGGCACGGCCGGAACGGTAGCGGCACTTCCGGGAACCGGCTCACGTAAACATCCAACCGTCGCAGTCAATGCGGCCGGCGAACGATTGATCGCCTGGACAGAGGGGACGGCGTGGAACCGCGGCGGCACGGCGGCATGGCGGTTAACCGATCGCAGCGGTAAAGAGATCGGTGTTTCCCAAAATGCCGGCCCGGTACCGGTATGGGGGCTGGTTTCCGCTGTCGCGTTGCACGACGGTTCCTTCGTTGTTTTCAGGTAGAGCTGGATTTCGAAGGTCCGCGTCAGCGCCAAGCCAGTCGGCGGGAGCCCACGTCAAAACAATGACGAGCTTCCGTGAGATGATCAAAGACATGCGAACCTTCCAACGCGGCGGGGTCGTCGTGGCGGTTCTTGTCGCTGTCGCAGCTGTATGCACGAGTGCCTCAGCTGTCGACGCTCAACGGCCCACTCTGGCGCCATACATTCCGACGCCTCAGGATGTGGTGGATCGTATGCTCGAGGTGGCGCAGGTGACCAACAAGGACACGGTGTTCGACCTCGGGTGTGGCGACGGCCGTGTCGTGGTCACGGCGGCGAAGAAATACGGCGCGCATGGGGTCGGCATCGACATCGACAAGGACCGGATCTCCGAATCGAAGCGCAACGCGCGCGACGCCGGCGTCTCATCGCTCGTCCGTTTCGAACAGGCAGACATCCTGAACGCCGACGTGTCGATGGCAACCGTTGTCACGCTCTATCTCGTCTCGAGCTCGAACCTCAAACTTCGTCCTCTGCTCACGAAACAGCTACAACCCGGGGCTCGCATCGTTTCACACGCGTATGGAATGGGCGACTGGCAGCCGGACCAAGTGGATAAGTTCACCGACGCACGCGGCGACGAACGCGTCATCTATCTCTGGCGCGCCGATGGAAAGGTCCGTTCGTATCCCTGATTAGTCCAAGGGGCTGCGCTTCCTCGCCGTCATCCTTCGCGCCACATCGTTTAGTAGCTAAAAAAGAAGATCACGTCGATCCCGAAGCGTTCAACGCGACGGAACAACTGGTTGCGTGCGCGCGATCCCGAGGCGTCACTCCCGCTGGCCCGGAAGCGCAAATATCTCGTCAGTTCGTATTCCGCGAGCAATTCGTTGAAGGGATCTGACGAGAACTCACGCGCATAGGTCAGGAACAATCCCTTCCAGATCTCGCGGCCGGCAGTGAGACGAAAGCTGGTCGTGCCTGCGGTTCCAATTGGCTCGAGTTGGAGAAAGTCGAGACCGAGCTGCTTCCCCACCGCCGATACCGCCGGGCTGACGACGAAGCCGCTGGCGAGCGTGGCGGCCTGAAGCGCAAGCTCATTGCGTTGTGCTGTCGCCAGCTCATTCGCCGGTTGATTGAACAACAACAGCGAGAGGATGTCGCTTTCGTCCAGCGTCGGGGTGCTTGTCAGTTCAAGTTCAGGCGCTGAGGCCTGTCCCCGAAGCGCCGCACGAATGACGACGCCCGATACGGTGCGCGTCGCGATCATGGAGATCAGCGGATCGAGTCCTTTGTCGCCAACGAATCTCAATGTGCCGTCTCGCTCGATCGTGAACCGCCGGCCCTGATACGCGTACGTGCCACGAATTGTCTGCAGCGTGCCCGAGACCTCGATCGCTTCATGCGGCGCCTTCCTGATCGACATGTCTCCGCCGAGCGTCACGCTGATGTCCCCTAAGCTCGAAAGTGTCTCGCGCGAGAGGTGCATGTTCTCGCCTCTGAGATTCAGATTGTTCGTCGTCAGCACGCGAACGCGAAGGGTGAGGTTGTCCCAAACGCTGGAAAATCCCAGCGACGGTTCAACGTGCTTGGTCGGTGATGTGTCCGATGTCACCACGGCGTACGGACGCTGAAGTCGGAGGAGGAGCGTGCTCGCATCGAGCGTGGCGCGATCGAGTGCGATGTCACCTGAGACCGTGGGAGCCGCGAGCGTGCCGGTTACGGTGAACACCCCGTTCAGCACTACGTCACCGATGTCGTTGTGAAGCATCTCGAACCGGGTCGCACTGATTTCGAACCCGATGTCGCCAAGCCGGAACGCGTGCGTGCCCGCCGTGCCAGTCAGATCCATCGGATTGCCTCTGCTGTCCTCCAGGTGAAAGCTGTCGATCTTCACCGCTTCGGGCACGAACGTGATGTGCGCAGTGCCGTTGCGATACCGCACGCCGGTTCTTGGAATCTCGAAGGATGTGTCCTGTACGTTGAGGAATCCGTCGAAGCTCGGGTTGTTCGCCTGCCCTTTCACTTTGATATCGAGCTCGGCGGTGCCGACCACATTCCGCACCGACGTGGTCAGCCCTTCCAGGAGCGCAAGCTGAATGGTGCTGGAACGAATCACGACATCCACAGGCTTCGTCGACGCGGATGCTGAAAAAAGATCCAGCGGAACTGACCCGTGAGCGGTCAGCCAGACACCCGGACCCTGATCGATTCGCACATCGCCGCTGATCGAGTCCCCCGTCCATCGGCCCGATCCGGTGATGGACTGAAACGTAAACTCCCGCACGCCGCCTTCGTCGATACGGCCTTCGGCGTCGACCGTCACATCAGAAACTGTTCCGCCGACGGTGATCGTCGCGTTCAACCGGCCACGGTACGCGGCGATTGCGGGCATCAATGGCCGCAGGTCCTGTAAAGGTACGTCCACGATCTTGATCGAGAAATCTCCCGCCGCGGCTGTCCGGCCAAGATCGCCGGCAATAGATATTCGTCCGCCGGAACCCTTGCCCGTGTCGAAGACAAGATCGCGCGCTGACAGCTTCGATTCGCTCCACGAAATGGTTGGGGATCCTGCGACGGAATTGAGGACCCAACGCTCGCCGCCGAGTTCCACTTGCAGCGACTCAACGTGCAATTCGTTGTGCTCCGGATGAACCACGACGTTTCCCGACATCCGCGCGACACGCGAATCGGGCAAACGCGCCTCCAGCTCACCCTTCAGCTGCTGTTGACTGTATGTGAGCTTCCCTGACGCATTGCCAAAACTCCGGCCGAACGCTGACACGAACGTGGCGGACGCATCTCCTGAAATCGTCGCGTCGGCGAGACGGGACGCCGTCCCCGCAATGTGATAGTTGCCGGTTGCGGAGAGCGCGCTCACGCCGGCAAGTTCAATATCTGAAGCCGTGAAGGCGCCATCGATTCTCGTGTGATCGATCGGTCCGACGGCATGCCCGCGAAACGTGCCGGCTCCCTTCGCGTCGATCGGGAAGAACTCCTTCAAGCGTGACGCGTCGGAGACGTCGAGTTCATAAGTGAAGTCAGAATCGCCGCGCGACACGGCGATTACTCCCTTTCCAGAACCAGTAGCAAGCGCTGTTTTGATCTGCGCTGCCGTCAATGTCGCCAGTCCTCGATCGAACTCCCCTGCCATCGTGACGCTCTCAACGTCAACTCCTTTGATGTGCGATGGCGCTAACGACAAGGACCCGGAGAGCTGACTGACATGACTATCGAATCCGGCACCAAATAGTCCCGGGAACGATCCTTTCAGATCGAAACCGCCGTTGAGCGTACCGGCGACACGGGGATCCGCAGTCAGAATGGCGGAGTCGATGTTCGCGAATTGGCCACCACCACTGCCTGCCAGCGAATCGTTGCGGATCTGGAGATCGAGGTCGGCGTCGCTGATAACGCCGCCGAACAGCCGCGCGTCAACGGCCGTGCCCTTGACGTCGATGGTGAGGTCATCGAGCGATGCGCCGGCGCCCGTCAAATCGAAATTGCCGCCAACCGCGCCGGCAAACTGTGGCTGACGCAATGTCGGCAAATCGAACTCCTGGCCGATCTGTCCGACATCCAGGTTGTGAACCGTTCCGTTGGCGGAGTACGTCACGCGTTCGGCAGAGGTGTCGATCGTCCCGCGCGAACCTGAGGCGACCTGCGCATCGAGGAACGTCGAGTCTTCGAACATTGCGCTGCCAGTCAGGAATGGATTTTGAAACCGGCCGATCGCGTCGTAGGCAAAAGTGAGGTTCGATCGCTTCAGCGGCACCGGAACGGTGGCTGGCAATCGGCGCAGATCGAGATGCACCGCGCGCCCGGCAAGATGAAAACGGTATGGTTCGGGGAGATCGATCCAGCCGGCAGCTTGAAATGCCGATCCATACGCGGTGCCGTTCGCGTTGTCGACGAGCACCCGATCGACGATGAGCGTTCCCTTCGTCTTGAAGTCGCGCGCTTCGTAGCCGGCATAAAGAACGTGAGGCCCGGCGAAAGAAAAGCGACCACGCGGAAAGTGCCGTCCGAGGCCCAGCAGCAGATCGAAATCCGCGACGCCCGTGAGATCTGACTTCACGTCCGTCGGAAGCCAGCGCGAGATGTCGAACTGTGTGAGATCCGCGCGTCCCTTCCCCTTCCATCCGGGAACCGTCGCGTCGAGCACAACATCCGCGATCACGTTTCCCGCCGCGGAACGCGCGGCGAGGTGGGTGTTGAGTGCCGTCTGCGGGCCTGCCATCTTGAGCTGCACGCTCGCGGGCACATCGATGCTCTTGAGACCGGGCACGAGCCGCGCCATCTCGGGGAAATCGAAAGCCGAGGCGTCAGCGGTCACGTCGTAACCGGACGACTTGAACGACGAAGACACTCGCAGTGATGACCCGGAGGACTTCAGCGCTCCTTGCCGAATTCTCCAACCGTCGCGTTCGATCGCGACTTCACCGGCGAAGGCGCGAACGGAGAATGTCGGCTCGAACGCCTCGGCCCGCAGCGACTTGATCGGAAAGGACAACAACCCTTCGCGCGACAGGAGACTGAGCGTCGCCGTCAAGCGAGTGATGTGCAACGGCAATCGCATCCATGAAGGCCCCCAGGAGCTGTCGAACGTCAACTCCGCTTCGTCCAACTGGATCTCGCGGATGTCGATCGTCCGGCGCGGTTTTCCTGATGGCGGACGTTTCTTGATCAGCGAGCCGAGATTGAGGCCGCCTGATGGCAAGTGGACCACCGCCAGTTTCAGTCCGCTTATGTCCAATCGATCAATCGCAATCGTGTTGCCGCGAGCAACCTGCGAAACGCTGTAGTGGGCGACGAGCCGGCTAATCTGAACTGCGGTGATCGAGCCCTGCCGGATGACGACGTCCTCGAGGACGACGCCGCTGAAGAAGTTACCGCTCAGCCGGCCGATCGAAAGGTCGCCGTTGATAATGCTGTGCGACTGCCGAACGAGGAAATCCCGGGCATAGCGCTTGAACCAGGGGGTGTACAGGAGAGCGATGAGCCCGAGCACGAGGACGAGAACGAACACTGCCCCGTAGGTCACAATCCGGCGCGCGAGCCGCCACACTCTCACGCGTACAATGCTACCGTGGCGGCTGACCTTCCGCCTAAAGGCGGAAGCTACCCGCCTTCGCTAAAGCTCCGGCGGGCAAGCGGGAACGTCCGCAGCTCCCGCGACATCTAATAGTCAGGATGAAAGCCTCGAATTCTGCCGCACGGGATATGGCTCTTGTAGAACGCATCGGGGGCGGCGACAACGCCGCGTTCGAAAGTCTGATGCGAACGTACAACGGGAAGCTGTTTCGAATCGCACGAGCCATCCTGAAAAATGAAGGTGAGGCGGAAGACGCGCTGCAGGACGCATATCTCGAGGCTTATCGCCATCTCGACGAGTTCCGCGGCGGGTCTGAATTGAGTACCTGGCTGACGCGTATTGTCGTCAACCAGGCGCTTATGCGGCTTCGGAAAGAAAAACGCCGCTCGTCCATTGTCGCGTTTCGAACCGGCGCGTCGATCGACGCGGAGAGCCCGGAAACGCAGGTGCCCGACAACCGGTCAGAGTCTCCCTCGGCGGCGGCGATCCGGGCGGAAACACGGCGCATCCTGGAGCGCCGGATCGACGAGCTGCCGTCCTCGTTCCGCGCGGTCTTCATCATGCGCGAAGTCGAGGACATGGGCATCGACGAGATCGCCGAGTGCCTTTCTATCTCACCTGCCACCGTTCGCACGCGCCTGTTCAGGGCGCGCGCCCTTCTTCGCGCGGCGCTCGCGCGCGACATCGATCTCGCCACTGGTGACGTCTTCGCATTTGCCGGCGCGCGCTGCGATCGAATCGTTGCGAACGTCCTAGCTCGGCTGTCGGCCGAGGCGTCCGCCTAAAAGCCGCGGCTGCAATTGCTGCCGGGAACGCCACACTCGCTCGCGTCATCAAATAGGCAGCCAATCGAAATGGATTTTGCAGCCCAGTCGTGCTGCTCGAGGAGTGTTCGCATGAAATTCGCAACGTTCATGATTGCAGGTTCTCTCGTCGCGTGGGGCTCGGTCGCGTTCGCGCAGCAGATCAATGATGCGCAGATCGCCGCCATTGTCGTCACCGCAAATCAGGTCGATATCGATGCCGGCAAGCTGGCCGCAGCCCAGTCAACCAACGCTGATGTCAAGGACTTCGGTCAGCAGATGGTGACCGGTCACACAGGCGTCAACAAGTCGGCGACCGAGCTTGTGACGAAGCTCAAGGTGACACCGCAGGACAACCCGACCAGCCAGCAGCTCAAGTCAGGTGGTGATGAGAATATCGCGAAGCTGAAGGGCCTGAAGGGTGCCGCGTTCGATCGCGCATACATCGACCATGAGGTCACATATCACCAGACCGTGCTCGATGCGCTCGATAAAACCCTGATCCCGAACGCGAAAAACGAGGAACTGAAGGCGCTGCTCGTCAAGGTGCGGCCCGCATTTGTCGCGCATCTCGAACACGCGAAGCACCTGCAGTCGACGCTTTCCAAGTAAGAGGTAACAGAGTTTCCTCACCACAGAGGAAACAGAGTAAGCAGAGAAAATGATTTCCTTTGTTACCTCTGTTAACTCTGTGGTGAATCTCTCTGTTCCCTCACTGTCCTCCGCTATCTCACTCTTCCGTCTTCCAATGAATTTTATCGAACCGTATTGGTTCGGCGGCCCGATGCGCGATGCGCCTGGCAATCTGGCGCGCATGGAAGCGGCCGTTCTCGATGAACCAGCGGCCGGTCCTCAGTCCACCGCAGACGGTGCCGGCAAGGTAGATGCCGCGACGGCTCGTTTCGAACGTCGTCTCTTCGTAGACCGGTGTGCGAGCGGGATCGTCCTGGATCGCGAGATTGAGAGTTTCGAGAAAACGATAGTCGGGCCGGTAGCCCGTCATCGCAAGGACCCAGTCGTTCTCGATCTCGATACTTCCCTTCCACGTTTTCAGCAAAAGAGACGACGGCCGGATTTCGTGGACCGTGGTATTGAAATACGCGCGAATGCTGCCTTCCTTGATCCGGTTCTCGAGGTCAGGCTTGATCCAGTACTTGACCTTGTCCGACAGCTTCGCCGATCGAACGATGAGCGTGACTTCGGCGCCGTGACGGTAACAATCAAGCGCCGCCTTCGCCGCTGAATTCCTCGCCCCGATGACCGCGACCTTCTGTCGGACGTACTGATACGGCTCGCGATAATAGTGGGTGACCTTTGGCAGATCCTCGCCAGGGACGTTCAGGTAATTGGGTTCGTCGAAGAAACCGGTCGAGACGATTACGTTCCGCGTGCGATATTCGCCACGGTCGGTTGCAACCGTGAAGTTTTCCGCTTCCCCCTGCACACCAAGCACTCGCTCGTAGAGTCGGATGTCCAGTTTCTCCTGTGCCGCGACGCCGCGGTAATACTCGACCGCCTCTTCGCGCGTGGGCTTGTAGCCCTGGATGGGAAACGGATAACCGCCGATCTCAATCAGATCGGGCGTCGAAAAGAACTCCATCCTTGCCGGATAGCCGACAATGGAGTTGACCAAAGTGCCTTTTTCAATAATCAGCGCTGTGAGGCCTTCGCGCTTGATCTCGATGCCGCAGGCCAGGCCAACCGGCCCGGCCCCTATTACGACTGCGTCGTACATCGACTAACGCTGCATGCGCTGCGGTTCGAGCATAGGTTCGACAGGACGAAGCGTCGGTTTGCGTCGCGCGAACTTCCCCTGCAATTTCTCCATGTAGATGTAGAACACGGGCGTGACGTAGAGCGTGAGTGTCTGTGACACGAGCAGCCCACCAACGACCGACAGCCCGAGCGGGCGACGCGCTTCGGCGCCAGCACCCCAGCCGAGCGCGATTGGCAGCGTCCCCATCAACGCGGCCATCGTCGTCATCATAATCGGCCTGAACCGCACCATGCAGGCTTCGTGAATCGCTTCGGCGGCGCCGAGATTCCGGTCACGTCGTGCTTCGATCGCGAAGTCGATCATCATGATGCCGTTCTTCTTGACCAGGCCGACGAGCATGATCACGCCGACGAACGCGTAGATGTTCAGGTCCTGCTTGAACAGCAGCAACGTCAGCAGCGCGCCGAAGCCGGCAGACGGCAAACCGGACAGAATCGTCAGCGGATGGATGAAGCTCTCGTAGAGAATTCCAAGAACGACATAGATCACGAAAATCGCGAGTGCCAGCACCCAGCCGAGGCCCTTCAATGATTCCTGGAATGCCTGTGCGGTCCCCTGGAAGCTCCCGGAGACGGTGCTCGGAAGCGTCTCGCGCGCGAGTTGTTCGACCCGTCCGACCGCATCGCCAAGCGCGACGCCGGGAGCAATGTTGAAGGATATGGTGACGGAAGGCAGCTGACCGATGTGATTCACCGATTGCGGCCCGACGCTCTCTCGCGCGGTCACCACCGCGGAAAGCGGAACGAGCTTACCAGCGGTCGATTGCACGTAGAGCATCGAAAGTGCCGCGGGATCCTGCTGGTACTGCGGCGCGACCTGCATGATCACCTGGTACTCATCGTTTGGCGCGAAGATCTGCGAAATCTGACGCGAGCCATAAGCGGACGACAGCGCCGACTCTACTTGATCGACGGTGAGACCCAGGGCGGCGATCTGCTCACGATCGAGCGTAATCGCCAGCTCCGGATTCCGGATCTGCAGATCGGAGTTCACGTCGAGGAGCCCGGGCACATTGCGCATGGCGGCCTCGAAACCGGGGGCGACGCTATACAGCTCCTCGGTATCGGGATCCTGCAGCGAGAACTGATATTGCGCGCGCGACATCATGCCGCCAATGCGGATCGCGGGCGGATTCGTCAGCACGACCCGCACACCAGGAACGCGCGCGAACTTGGGCCGCAACTCTTCGATCACTTGATCGGCGGTCAGCGACCGCTCGTGTCGAGGCTTGAGATCGACGTTGAGACGCCCGCCGCCGCCCGGTCCGCCGACGTTCGCCGTGAATGACGCGACGTTCGGATCGGCGGAAAGGATCGCCATGATCTCTCGCTGGTGCTTGACGTTTGCTTCGAATCCGATGCCCTGCATCGTCTCGATCTGTCCGCTCAGCTGCCCAGTGTCGACGCTGGGAATGAACCCGGTCGGGACGATCTGGAAGAGGTAGACAGTTCCGACCAGCAGCAGGGCCGAAACCAGCATCGTCGTGCCCTTGAACCGAATCGTTTGCGTCAACGTCCAACCGTAGGTTCTTAACGAGGCGTCGAACACACGCTCGATCCCGTTGTACAGCCGGCCGTGCCGCATCGAATGTGGCGGTTTGAGGAACCGGCTGCACAGCATCGGGGTGAGCGTCAACGACACGAGGCCCGACACCAGGATGGCTGCCGCGATCGTCACCGCGAATTCGTGCATCAACCGGCCGACGATGCCGCCCATGAAGAGGATGGGAATGAACACGGCCGCCAGCGACAGCGTCATCGACACGATCGTGAACGCGATTTCCTTCGATCCATCGAGCGCCGCCTGGAGCCGCGGCTTGCCCATCTCCATGTGCCGGACGATGTTCTCCAGCATGACGATGGCGTCGTCGACGACGAAACCGACCGAGAGCGTCAACGCCATCAGCGACAGGTTGTCGATGCTGTAGTCGCACGCCCACATCACGGCGAATGTGCCGACAATCGAGAACGGCAGCGCCAGTGATGGGATGATTGTCGCGGAGAGATTCCTCAAGAACAGGAAGATCACCATGACGACGAGGAAGACCGTCAACTCGAGCGTGAACTTGACGTCGTTGACCGAGTCTCGAATCGAGACGGAACGATCGCTGCGGATGCCGAGCGATAGTGCCGCAGGCATCTGCGTCTCGATTTCCGGAAGGAGCGCCTTGATGGCGTCGACGACCTGTACGGTGTTCGTGCCAGGCTGTCGCGAGATCGCAAGATAGATGGTTGGCGTGCCGTTGAACCAGCTTGCGTTGCGCGGGTTCTCGACGCCGTCGTAAACGTTGGCGACTTCGCTGAGCCGAACCGGGCTGCCGTTGCGGTACGCGACCACGATCGGACGGTACTCTTCGGCTGCCATCAACTGTCCGCTCGTCTGCACGACGAAGTTGCGCTGCGGACCGTAGAGTGTTCCGGTCGGCCGGTTGACGTTGGCGGCGGCAATGGCTTGCGCCACCTGATCGATGCCAATCTGCCGCGACGCGAGCTGCGTGGGATCGACGTCGATACGGACCGAGAATTTCTGGGCGCCGAAGACATTCACACCGGCGACGCCGCTGACCATCGACAGCCGCTGCGCGAGGACCGATTCGGCGTATTGATCCACCAGCGACAGTGGCATCGTCGCCGAGCTGAGGGTGAGAAACAGAATCGGCTGATCCGCCGGATTCACCTTCTGGTACGAGGGTGGTGACGGCATGCCCGGCGGCAACTGTCGCGCGGCCCGCGCAATCATCGACTGCACATCCTGTGCAGCCGAATCGATATCGCGGCTCAGATCGAACTGCAGCGTGATGTTGGTGTTACCCTGGCCGTTGCTCGAGCTGATCGAGGTGACCCCAGCGATGGTCGAGAACTGTTTTTCAAGCGGCGTCGCGACTGAGGCCGCCATCGTCGACGGGCTTGCGCCTGGCAGGTTGGCCTGGACCTGAATCGTCGGATAGTCGACGCTCGGCAGGTCGCTGACCGGCAGCAGGCGATAGCCGAGCACGCCGAAGATGAGAATCGTCGTAACGAGCAAGGTGGTTGCGACCGGCCGTCGAATGAAAGGTTCGGCGAAGTTCATGACTGATTCTCCCGATTCCCGCCACGGCGTCCACCACCTCGACGGCCACCGTTCTCGTTTCCGCGGGCCCCGCCACCATCGCCGGCGTTTTCTCCGCGCGTGCCGGTCATTACCCGCGCGCCGGCTGTGAGACGAAGCTGTCCGTCGGTCACGACTTCTTCGCCAGGTTTGAGTCCCTGCGAAATCACGCTTTCTTCGCCCTGCTGCCGCTCGACCACGACGTTACGGACCTCGGCGGTCTTGTCTGGTTTCACCACGAATACGAACTGTCCCGCCTGCGACGCTTGAACGGCGATCGATGGAACGACGATCGCGGTCGGGTCAGTGCGAAGCACCAGGGTGACCTGCACGAACAGACCTGGCCACAGCGCGTGATCCTCGTTTCCGAAAGTTCCTTTCAGGCGGATGGTGCCGGTTGTGGGGTCGACCGTATTGTCGATAAAACTGACATTTCCTGATTCAATCGCGAGCGGCGCCGGATTTGATGGCGGATCGACCTTCGAGGCCCCGTCGGTCGCGTCAGCGGGGGCCGCGCCCGGGTTAGGTGGGGCGATCTGCGGCGCACCTGGTGTGCCGCCCGGCTGAATCCGCGTTTCGATTCGAAGCGGATGTTGTGCGTTATAGCGACGAATGTCGGGGAGAAAGCGACCCGGCACCGAGAAGGTCACATAAATCGGGGCCACCTGGTTGATGACTACCAGGGGCGTCGTATCGTTGGCTCGAATGAGGTCCCCTTGATGGACGTTCAGCGAGCCGCTGCGGCCAGAAATCGGCGCAACGATTTTTGTGTACTGAAGATTGAGCTTCGCGTTTTCGATCTGAGCCTGGTCGGCCGCCAACGTCGACTCGAGGGCCGTGGCGGTGGCCATCTGCGTCTCGTACTGATCGCGGGGAATCAGTCCACGCTTGAACAGGTCTTCATATCGAACGCGCTGGGATTGCGCGTTCTTTGCCTGCGCCGTATCGCGCGCGAGTACCGCCTCGGCCTGCTGAAGAGCAGCCTCGAAGGGACGAGCGTCGAGGGTGAAAAGCGGCGCGCCTTTCTTCACCTCTTGACCTTCGGTGAAATGAATCGCGCTCAGCTGACCCGTCACCTGTGCGCGGATTTGCACGGTCGCGATGGGCTCGGCAGTGCCGACGGCTGGTATGGTTACCGGCATCGGCTTACTGGCGACATGCGTTGTGACGACTGGCACCGGGCCGCCAGCGCCACCGCGACCTCCGGCTCGACCGCCACCGCCGCCGCCGCGGCCCGCACCGCCACTCCCAGACGCCTCCCCTGCCGCCTGCTGCGGATTGGATCCAGGACTCTTCGAACATGCTGAGCTCGAAAAACCGGCCAAAACAAGACAGATCAAGGCGAACCCGACGGGTCGGGACTGGCGGAAGCCGCGCGGGATTATGGGCATGCGGAAGCTGACAACATTATCTTCTAGTCTTTGTACGGACCCTTAAACGGTAAACGACGCAGATCTGAGCCGCGTTTACTCAGCCGCTAGTTCGCTTTTTCTCGTATTCCTCGACGATGCGGCGCAGCGCGTCGCGTTCCGACCGCTGCAGGCGGTCCGGTCCCTCGTTATTCACCCGCTGCACGACGATTTCGTACTCGCGATCGTCCTGGATTGAGCCCCTCGCCAGGACGACCGGGGTGGCTCTCCAGACGCCAAGCGGCTGCGACCAGACAAACAACTGATATTCGCGATCGTCGATGACGAGCGGCGCGGAATGTCCCAAGTCGCCGCGCTCACGCCAGCCTCTCGTCCGTCCGTCAACCGATCGCCACATCAAAAGGCGATCGTTGAACAGTTCCTCCAGGAATCGGACGACGTCCTTGGCGATGCCTTCGACGGCTTCCGTCGTGCCGCGCTCCTCGTCGTAAGGGTTGAAGAAGTGGTCGTAGGCGATATCCCCCACCGCGACATCCGCGGATGTGCCGCGATCGGCGATGCGGACTTCGCCGACGAGCGGATGGGCGGCTGGAAAGACTGCAATCGGGTCCGGCGGCTCACCGAGGGTGAGCCCACGATCCTGGAAGCGCGCGACCAGCATCGGCACGAGAACGTCGCGGATCGTCATGCGCGCGCCGGCGCCTCCGTCGGTCTTGCGTAGTGATAGCCGTCGGAGACTTCTACAGCCACGGCGCAGTCGAACAGCTCCGTCAGCCGTGCAGCGGTCAAGTTCGCCGCCGCGGTTCCGTCGGCGAAGATGCGGCCACCGCGGAGCAGGATTACGCGTTGAATCTCCGGAAAGATCTCCTCGATGTGATGCGTGATCAGCACCACCGTCGTGCCCCGGCGGGCCAGTTGCCGCACGGTTTCCATGAACGCGTGGCGTGCGACGAGATCGAGACCGGTCGTCGGTTCATCCAGGACGAGCGCGCGGGGTGAAGTGACGAGGGCTCGCGCAAGCAGGACGCGGCGCGCTTCTCCGCTCGACATTTCGTCGAGCCTGCGTCCGGCGAGCTGTGATGCGCCTGCCGCGTCGAGCGCCGCGGCGGCGCGCTGCCGCATGCCATCGGTCATGGTTCCGTAGCGCACAATTCCGTACGAGCTGAGAAACGCGGAGACAACGGCCGCTTCAGCAGTGATCGATCCCTCGCTGTTGCCGTTGACGAAATGCTGATGCAGGTCGGCGGAGATGATTCCAAGTTGAGATCGCAGTTCGAACAAATTCCAGTTCTGCTGACCAAACACGCGCACCGGCGGTGTGCCGTTGGCCGGCGTAATCGGCCGCTGCTCGAGGGTCAACAGGCTGAGAAGAATTGATTTGCCGGCTCCATTCGGCCCGATGATCGCGGTGTGTTCCCCTTCTGCGATTCTCAACGTCAGCCGATCCAGCACCGGGCGTCCGTCCTTGACGACGGTCGCGTCAGCGAGTTCGAGTATCGGGACGTCGGCGGACATGCGCTCATTGTAGCCGTCATCCCCTTTCCGTGTTGTGCTTGTGCAAGAGACGATGGAGTGCTGGAGCGGTGAGCAGCGCAAATGCAGCAATGAACACCAGGCCGGCATAGAGCGCGAACAGGCCGGCGAAGATTTTTCCGGCCGTCGATCGTATTTCGCCAACCGGCCCCATGCCCCCAAGCAGCATTGTGGAATTCAAAAACGAATCGACCCATCCCTCCAACGCAAGAAAATGAAATCCAATCATGCCGAGGGCAATGGATGCCGCGGCAATTTCCAGCACGTATTTACCGTGCCGCAGCATGCGACGCACGAACGCAGGCCATGGAATCACGGGAGCGGATCGGTGTTCGTACATACAGTCAATTCCGGCCGCACGCCAGCAGCCGATCGAGCACGATCGTTTACTCCGAGGGGCTGCGCCCCTCGGACTCCCCGACACGCTCGCTCGCGGGGACCCCGGCGCCCCGCGCCGCTCGCGTGGGCTCACT
>JBKPSH010000229.1:0-10616 GCA_046734955.1 Acidobacteriota bacterium | reverse complement strand
GTTCGCATCCACGGCAAACACGCGCGCCCAGTAATTACCTTCGGGATTCGCAATCGCAAACGAATAGGTCGTCTCCGACGCCGGAATGTTGTCGAACTGAATTCGGGTGGTGACCGGGAATCGCGAATCGGTGGCCGCCTGCAGCACGTACGTTGCGGCGCTCGGCACCGCTGTCCAGCTGAACGTCATCACCTCTCGTGGGTGGAACGTCGAATAGCCTTTCGGATCCGCGAGCGTCGGCGTCCCGGGCGCGCCGGTGCCGGTGCCGGTCACCGTGAAGCTGCGAGCGGCGGACCACGCGCCTTGCACAAACGACCCGTTCACCGCCTGCACGCGCCAGAAGTACGTGCCGGCCGCCAGCCCGCTGACGCTCGCCTGCGTCTGGCCGCTGGTCGAGTTCTGCAGGACGACTGGCGAGAAGCTGGAGGAGGGGCTGACCTGCCAGTTATACGCGACGATACCAGCGGGATCGCTCACTGAGGACCACGATATGGTGAATGGAATCTGAACCGATGCGCCAGACGTGGGCGAGAGCAACGCGGGCGCCGAGGGGGCCGCCTGCACGCTGCCTGTGGTTGCCAAAACAAGGAGGAGAAGGTAAATCCGTCCGAGCGACCCGAGTGTTTTCGTCATAGATCCTCGCGGGTGGTATGCGGGCACGCGCTGGGCAGTCCACGTGACGGAACACCAGTCCATTCGGACGCGCCAGTGCGCCTCGCCGATTCGCAAAGCTAGTACCCGCGATGCAGCGCGACGACTCGACGAGTTCTCGAACAAAGCGGAGAGGACACGGCGCGCGCGCTTACATCCAGCGGGCGCATGTTACGTCGCTCGTAATCAGCCCAACTGTACGCACAGCGAGGCTCACGACCGGACGATCGTCAAGCCGGATCCCGGCGACCTCATCGTGCTGTATTCAGAATGGGCGATAAGATTGACGATGCGGCGTTGGACACACTCTGCGACCAGGAGTTCTTCGCTGAAGGAGACGTCAAGTCGAACCTGGGGTACGGGGATCCTCGCTTGCTGTTCCCGCGACTCGCTCGCTTGCCATTCAACGAGGCGTGCTCCCCTCCTTAGAGCGTTTGCGCTCGCGGCCGCGGGCCAACCGCCGGCACGATCGGATAAATCAAGGAGCGGCTCGCGTGAGGTGTTTTCGATGAACCGAGCTCGTAGAACTGCGCTGATTATGGCAGCCGCACTCGTTGCTACTTCCCACGTGACGGCGCGTCAAGATGTGGCGCTGAAGGATCTGATGCCGAAAGGCATGATGATCGGCGTCGCCATGAATCAACGCCAGAGCGATGGCATCGACACGGCCGCAGTCGACATCATCACGAAGCAGTTCAACCAGATCAGTCCCGAGAACCTGCTGAAGTTTCAGCTTGTACATCCAGCCGCAGACCGGTATGCGTTCGAGGCGCAGGACCGCTACGTGCAATTCGGCGTCAGTCGCAAGATGCAGGTCATCGGCCACAATCTTGTGTGGCACAACCAAACACCGGCGTGGGTGTTTGAGGCGGCGGACGGCAAGCCTGCCGATCGCGAAACGCTGCTGGCGCGGATGCGCGATCACATTCACACGGTCGTTGGACGCTACAAAGGCAGGATCCGCGGTTGGGACGTCGTCAACGAGGCGATCGATGAGGACGGTTCACTCCGGAAGGCGCCGTGGCACGACGGCATCGGCGATGACTACGTCGCGAAGGCGTTCGAGTTCGCGCACGAAGCGGACCCGGACGCGGAGCTTTATTACAACGACTACAATCTCGAGAAGCCGGCGAAGCGCGCTGGCGTGATCAAACTCGTCAAGGATCTGCAAGCGCGCAAGCTGCGCATCGACGGCATCGGCAACCAGGGGCACTGGCGGCTCGATACGCCAACGATCAGCGAGATCGAAGACGCGCTTGGCGACCTGCACAGCACGGGACTGAAGGTGATGTACACGGAACTCGATATCAACCTGCTGCCGCAGGTTGGCCGCGATGCCGATCCGGCCGTCGCTAACCCCTACGCGAATGGCCTCACCGAAGAGAAGCAGCAGCAGCTTGCCAGACGCTACGCCGACATTTTCACCCTCATCGTCGAGCATCGCGACTGGGTTTCGCGTGTGACCTTCTGGGGACTGAGCGATGCCGACTCGTGGCTCAATCGAGGCCGCATGAACTATCCGCTACTATGGGATCGCCAGCGTCAGCCGAAGCCCGCATTCCAGGCCGTCGTCGACGTCCTGAAGAACGCCCGATAACTGTGCGCGGTTTGTGGATACGGAGAACAAGCCGGTCAAGGAGATTACGGTCAGACTGGGTCAAAAGTGACGCTGGGGGAAAGTGTTCGGCGTCCGGTTGTTCAACCCGCGAGAGCGACACCAATCGCTTTCGCGACCTCTGACACTTGCCGTCCCGCGGTAGCGAATCGTTTTCTGGGAAAACGCGTGACCGGTGCTGAGATGCCGACCGACGCAATGATACGACCCTCCCGGTCGCGGACCGGTGCGGCGACACAACGGATTTCGTCCAGAGTTTCCCGATCATCAACCGCGATGCCTTCGGTACGGATTCTGCTGCACTCCGCGGCCAATCGATCCAGCGTCACAATCGTATGGCGGGTCGCGGCGCGGAGTGGTACAGCCGCGAAGATCTTCTTCAGATCGTCAAGCTCGCAATCTGCGAGCAGCGCCTTGCCATGGGCCGAGTTGTACAGCGGCAGATACTGACCAGTCTGACCGGCTACCGTCACCATCTGTCCTTCCGCGACGTGATGATCGAGAAAGAGCACCTGGCTACCTTCGCGGACTCCCAGATGCGAGGTCTCGCCGGTCTTTTCAGCCAGCGCGCGAATGTGATCGTGGCACAGCACGATTAACCGGCTGCGACCGTATCGACGAGCGAGGCGCCAGGCCGCTGGTCCGAGCACGTACTCTTTGCGGCCATCCGGATGGGCAAGGAAGCGTCGTTGTCGAAGCGTGTTCGCGAGCCGGAACACGTTGCTGCGGTCGATACCGAGCAGTGAGGTGAGATCCTTGAGCGGCACTGGTTCCGGTGACTGGCCGACCGCCTCGAGGATCGACAAGCCTCGATCGAGACTTTGAACTGAGGGAGTTGCGCGACGGGCTCGTCTACTCATTTGCGGATGGCGCCGGCGTAAACCGAGCGGACAACGTCAACCGCGCCGCATAGGCAGCATAGCTGAACCATCTGTCACTTGCCAGCGCGCTGCATGTTCCCCGCCTTGGTCACCCCGTGAGCAACGTCGCGCACTCACCGTTCAGAAATTCACCTTCAACGCGAATTGCATGCTGCGATTGTCTACAATCGTCGTCGTGATTCGACCCGCACTCGGATTACCGATGTTGGCGTTCGGGAACCCAAATCCTGGATGGTTGAACAGGTTGAACGCGTCCCATCTGAACTCGACATTCGACTGGCCACCAAGACTGAACCGCTTCGACAACGAGGTGTCGAAGTTGATGTGTCCCGGCGCGTACAGGATGCCCCGGCCCGAGTTGCCGTAGGTGTTGGCGGAAGGCGCCTTGAAGTCCGCCGGGTTGAACCAGAGATCCACACTTGGGTCATCGAGCTCGCCGGAACCGATGCGATCCGGCCAGCTCGGCGCGCCATTGTTGACGCCTGTTTGAAGAAAAACGGTAAACGGCCGCCCGGTGGTCATGGTCGCGATCGTCGCGAGCTGCCATCCGCCGGCAACGCCCTGCATGATGCCGCCCGCATCAGCCATCCAGTGACGGCCGGCACCGAACGGAAGCTCGTAGACAGAACTGATCACCGCACGGTGACGCGTGTCGTAACCCGAAGGTCCATGCCATGCGTCCATATTCGTGACGGTCTGGCCGTTACCGACAGCGCCACCGCCGCTCGCGGCGGAGCTGCCGTAGTCGAGCGCCTTGCCGTAGGTATAGCTGCCCAGGAACTGGAGGCCATCCTTGAACCGCTGTTGGATCTTGAGGGTGCCGCCGTTGAACGTCGATCGATTACGAGGATCGCACTGCAGCATGTTGTTGAGATTGTTCACCGGCTGCAGCAAGCGACGCGATTCCAGAGAGCCCGCTCCAGGCTGGACCTCGTTGGGGTTGTAACACACGGTCAGGTGTTTGCCGGCGCTGCCGACATACTCGAGTTCCACGAGCATTGCCGAGAACAACTGGCGTTCGATTCCGAGGTGCCATTGCTCGGCGTACGCGGTTTCGTTCTCGTATCCATGGCCGATCACGCGCGGATTCGCGGCACGCAGTTGTTCCGTTGTGATCGGCTTGACCGGCACGATTGGCGGAAACGGATTATCAATCGTTCGCACGACGCTGAAGTCGAGCGGGTTGGTCTGGTGCTGCACGTTCTGCGAGATCGTGAACGGCACGTTGAGATGATTCAGGTTGCCGGCCGCGTACGGGCTCGGGAAGTAGGTAATGCCGAAACCGGTGCGAAGGATCGTGCGCCGGTCGTCGGTAAGCGCGTAGGTGAGGCCCAGGCGCGGGGCGAAGTTGTTGTAGTGAGTCTTCTTGTTCGCGCTTCGGCTCGTGCCATCCTCGCCGGCATACACGAGGCGATATTCGGTGAAGTCGAAGTTCGCCATGCGGTTTTCCTTCTCGGTCGGCGCATGGAAGATCTCGTAGCGCAAGCCGGCGTTCACGGTGAATCGTTGAGTGACCTTGAAATCGTCCTGTACGAATGCGGCCTGTTCGACGACTCTGAACGTAGGAACTTCAAGCAGAAACCCGCGTGACGCGCTGTTGAAATATCCGAGCAGCACTTCAGCGAGACCCGTTCCCCCGCTATTGGTCAGCGGGTTGTTCACGAAACTGGTCCCGAACGTGATGTTGCTGCGCGTATTATCGTGGATCATCGGTGACGGCCGCCGATCGACGAGGCGATATCCCCACTTCACCTGATGACGTGCGCGGAGCCAGACCAGCGCGTCCTCGATCTGATAGTGAAACTGGCTGGGGTTGACCGGCAGGAATGCCGGCCCGCCAGAAATCCCGGTGAAGTTCGTAATATCGATGTTGGGCAGTCCCGTCGTGATGTCGCTGACGTTGATCCCGTTGATGCCCAGCGACTGAGCCGAGCGGTGACCGTAGTCCGACTGGGTCGTGAAGGGCTCGGTCTTGGCATACCCGAGGCGAAGCTCGTTGACGAATGTCGGGCTGAGAACCTTCGAGTAGTTGAACGCCGCGCCGTGCGTCGTGAGCTTCGTGTTCTGGATGCCGGCGACGAACGGGCCGAGATCGAAACGGCCGGCGGCCTCCGCCGGCGTGGGAAGACAACAATTGGCCTGACCCTGTGGCGCATCCAGCCTGAAACGCCCATAGTTGAACCGCACAAAAAACGAGTCTTTGTCGTTCAGCCGGTGATCGATGCGGCCTGAAAACGCGTTGTCGGTGATCTCGCGATTCGGCGTGGAGATGTAGTTGTCGAAGTTGCCGGAACCGTTGTTCGGGAGTGGGTAGATGCTGGCCACGTTCAGCCCGACGGAATTGATCCGATTTGTCGGAATGACATTGTTGGGAAAAGGATCGCGCACAGTCCGCCCCTGATCGTCCACGCGCGTCGTCAGCGGGTCGTAGATGACGATGAGATTTCCGTTCCGGTCACGATAATTGCTGAAATCGCCGGTGCGCGTCGCCGCCGTCGGGACCGTGTTCACCGTCGTCACGCCGCGCGTTTCTCTGATGCCGGCATAGTCGGTGAAGAAGAACGTGCGATTGTGACCGTCGTAGACTCCCGGGATCACCAGCGCGCCGCCGAGCGCGCCGCCAAACTGGTGGCGATCGAGCGGCGGCACGGGATCCTTGATGAGTGACCCGTTCGGATCCTGGGTCTTGCGCACGAAAAAGTTGCGCGCGTCGAATGCATCGTTGCGCAAATACTCGAAGGCCGTGCCGTGCAACTGATTGGTGCCGGACTTTGTGGAAACTGACACGACGCCGGCTCCGCGTCCAAACTCCGCCGAGAACACGCCGGAGAGGACCTTGAACTCGCGCACCTGCTCAATCGAGGGCTGGACAATGACGGTATTGAACGTGAACTCGTTGTTGTCGATCCCGTCGACGAGCCAGCCATTCGAATTCGCCTGGTGGCCCAGCGCGTTGAAGTTTGATGCGCCGCGCGGGTTGAACGTGCTGGCGCCCGAGAGATTTTCTCCTGCCTGCCCCGGAGTAATGCCGGGCACGAGATAGACGAGCGTCGCGAAGTTGCGGCCGTTGAGGGGCAGTTCCTTGACGGCTTTCTCCTCGATCACGGTGCCCACCTCGGAAGAATCCGTCCGGACCACCGGCGACTCGGCGACGACCGTCGTGGTCTCCTCCAAGCCTCCGACTTCGAGGGTGGCGTCAATGCGCAGTCGATCGTTCACCTGCAGGACGATACCGGCGCGAACCCATGCCTTGAATCCCTGCAGAGCGACGTGGACCTCGTACGTGCCCGGCACGAGAAATGGGGCGGTATACGCACCGCTCTGATCGGTAACCACGGAGGTGCTCGTGTTTCTGTTGACATTGCGGATCGTGACCTGCGCTCCTGGCACAACCTGACCGCTGGTATCGAGCACGGTCCCGACGATGCTGCCGGTCGCGACTTGGCCCATGGCTGGCGTTGCTGGGGATGCGAGGGCACCCAGGGTGAGCACAGCGACCATCCCGTACACCCGCACCGATAGCGTTCTCGTCATCACTCCTCCACTCGAGCATGCGGCTTGCGAAATCGCGACTGGCGGACTTGCCGGCTGTTGCGTATAGTGAGACACCGTGTGCGCGCGGGATCCTAACAGCGTCATGTGAAGGCGTCAACTGACCTTCGCGACGCGCCCCAGCGTCGCGCGCCAACGCGACACGAGTTGATGCAGAATGTCGTCGGTTTGATACTCACCTTCGATGGAGCACTTGTGAAAACGAGATTACTTGTTGCATGCTTCGCCTGCACATCCGTTTGTGTCGTCGGCAATGCGTGGGCACAACCTCCCGCCGACTGCAAACCGAGCGCACTGAACATCCCGGGCGCGCCGTATCCCTGTATCTATCCTGACAACCGCGTCATGTTCCGCGTCGTCGCGGCGGATGCACAGAAGGTAAGAGTACGGTTGGGTCAGGGCTTCGACATGACCAAGGGACCTGACGGCCTGTGGTACGTGACGACGACGCCTCAAGTGGTCGGCTTCCATTACTACACGCTCTCGATCGACGGCGCCGTGGTGGCCGACCCGGCAACGCGGACGTTCTTTGGATCGGGCTTCTACAACAGCGGCATCGAGGTGCCCGAAGCTGACGCTGACTACTACACGTTGAAGCCCGTCCCGCACGGCGAGGTGCTCCAGCGGTGGTATTTCTCGCAGGTGACAAACACCTGGCGCCGTGCCTACGTCTACACCCCGCCTGACTACGACACCAACACCAAAGCCAAGTATCCGGTTCTCTATCTGCTGCACGGCTGGGGAGAAGACGAGCAGGGGTGGCACGTTCAGGGCCACGTCGACGTGATCATGGACAACCTGATCGCCGAGAAGAAAGCCAAGCCGATGATCATTGTCATGGACAACCTGAACGCGGTGAAGCCTGGTGAAAGCGCCGCGCTGTATTTCGCGCGCGGAGCAATCACGCAGGCCGTTCCACAACCGCCACAGACCCCTCCGGCATCCGCTCCCGCGCGCGCGGCAGGTCCCGGCCGCGGCGGCGGGCCACTGGCCAGTCGGGTCTTCACTGACATGATGCTCAACGATCTGATTCCGATGGTGGAGCGCACCTATCGAGTAGCTCCGGGCCGCGAGAATCGCGCGATGGCGGGATTGTCGATGGGTGGCTTTCAGACTTTCGGGACGGCGCTGGCGAATCTCGACAAGTTCGCGTACCTCGGCGGCTTCAGCGGGAGTAGTGGCGGTCGCGGCGGATTCGATCCAAAAACATCGAATAACGGCGTCTTCGCGGACGCGGCGGCCTTCAACAAGAAAGTCAAGGTATTGTTTCTCGGAATCGGATCGATGGAAGGTCCGGGCACGAAGACATTCAGCGAGCAGCTGACGCAGGCGGGCATTAAGAATGTGTACTACGAATCGCCCGGCACTGCTCACGAGTGGCTGACGTGGCGCCGCTGCTTCAAGGAGTTCGCGCCGCTGTTGTTTCATTGAAGGTGATCGCGCCTGGGAGAGTGCCCACCAGTTCGAGGAGCAGTTCATGACGCTCAGTCGCAGAGCCTTCACGAAATCACTTTCGGCGGCCGCAGGAGCGCTGCTCCCCGCCGGATGGGCGGCGTCTGGCGCGGCCGCGCGAGCGCGCACGCCGCAGGCGCTGGCCCGGTCGGAATCGCGGCTGTCGCCGACTAAAATCACAAAGATCCGGGTGTTCTATCCCCCCAATTACAACGCCAACGGTCCGCAAGCATTTCCTCAGAGCAACATGGTCGTCCTCGTCGACACCGAGGCAGGAATCACCGGCATTGGCCAGGGCGGATCGCCCGACACCGTCCGCAACGTCGCGAGAAGTGTGATCGGGAAGAACGCATTCGACACCGAGATGATCTGGCAGGCAGTGTTCATGGACGGGTTCTACTCCCCCGGCAAGGAACGCCTGCACGCGCTCGGCGCGATCGATCTGGCGCTGTGGGACATCAAAGGGAAGGCGCTGAACGTTCCGCTGTATCAGTTGTTCGGGGGAAAGGCGCGCGAGCACATCGAACTCTATGCGACATCTGGTCTGCCCCAGGGCTTGGTGCCACCTGCAGAGGCAGCAGCGATGGGCCTGAAAGATCGGGCGGCGGCGACGATGGCCGCCGGCTATCGGGTGTATCGAGTAGACAGCGGCATTCTGCCGAGCACCGGCGGCGCAGGAGGCGGCGGCTCGCGCGGACGCGGCGCGGGTGCGGCGGCCGACGCTCCAATCGGCCGCGGCGGTTTCCCCGGTGGCGGCGCGATGTTCGATTCGCGATCGCACATCCGGCTGATCATTCAGGCGGTCGAGCAGATTCGCGATGGAGTCGGCCCGGACGGAAACTGGATGATCGATCTGCATCAGAAGTTCGACTTTCACGAGGCCGTGGAAGTCTGCAGGCTGATGGAGCCCTCTCGGCCGTTCTGCGTCGAGGATCCGGTGCGAGAGGAGCAGTTCCGAACACAGATCCCCAAACTTCGGCTGCTCACGACCGTGCCACTCGCGCCCGGCGAGGAGTGGGGAACGCGAGCCGAGTTCAGTCCGCTCGTCGAGCAACGCGACATCGACTTCGCGCGGGCATCACTGCCCAACGTTGGCGGCATCACCGAGATGCTGAAGATCATGGCGGTCTGCGACACACACAAGGTCGGCATCGTCCCGCATTTCACCGGCCCGATTGCGACAGCGGCGCACATGCACACGATGATGGCGTTCCCGGGGCAGGTCCTCATGGAATACAACCAAGGCGAGCGCCCTGTACCCTACATGCCGGAGTTCCTCGAGTGCCGCAATGGAAAGGTTTGGCCGAATGATCGACCCGGGCTCGGCATCAGCGTCGACGAGAAACAACTCACGTTCATCGAAGCGATGACAGAGGCCGCGCCGGGCCCGACCCAACGGCGTCCTGATGGATCGCTCACGCACTGGTGACGAACGACCGAAGGGCGAAGATGCTCACGAAAGCAGCGAATCGTCCTCCGCGGGACCATGGAGCACTTATGCGAGAACCAGATCGTAGAACCTTGCTGAAGAGCGGACTGCTGTCGATTGCAGGGCTCGCCGGCTTTCCGTCGCTGCCGCAGGCGGTTCAGAAGGCCAGCACGCCGTACAACCGTCCGAAACTCAAGATCACCGACATCCGAACCGCTGAAGTGCGCGTGCATGGGTATCAGGTGCACGTTCGCGTCTACACCGATCAAGGAATTGTCGGGCAAGGCGAATCCACCGACGCGGCGCAGGGAAACGTTCCACTCATTCGATCTTTTGCGCGCTTGCTCGTCGGGCAGGACCCGCTCAACATCGAGGCCGCCTTCGAGCGGATCCGTACGTCGGGCGTCTTCGCCGGAGCGCAGGGCGGCCAGTACGTGACGGCGCTGACAGGGATCGAAATCGCGCTCTGGGATGTCGCAGGCAAAGCTCTAGGCGTGCCGGTCTATCAGTTGCTCGGTGGCAAGGTTCGAGATCGCGTGCGCGTCTACTGCGATTCCGGTGCACGCGAGATGATTCCCGGCGATGAACAATCCAAGGCACGCATTCGCCAGATCCAGGATCTGGGGTTCACCGCCGCCAAAATCGACATCGACGACGCGCAAGATTCCGCGCGCTTCGATCGTGTCAACTGGACGGCGTCGAATGGCGAGATCGATCACATGGTCGCCAAAGTGGCATTCACGCGGGAACTGTATCCGAAAGCTATCGACCTGGCGGTGGACATGCACGCGCGGTACGACGCCGCGACAGGCAAGCGGGTCGCCAAGGAGTTGGAGCCGTTCAAGCTGATGTGGCTCGAAGAGCCGGTCCCCGCGGAAAACATCGATGCCATGCGCGACGTCCGGGAATCCACCAACACCCCGATCTGTTGCGGCGAGAACATCTATATGCGTTGGGGCTTTCGCGAGATTCTCGAGAAGCGCGCGGCCGACATCATCATGCCCGACCTGCAGAAGTGCGGCGGCCTGCTCGAGGG
>JBKPSH010000228.1:0-41122 GCA_046734955.1 Acidobacteriota bacterium | reverse complement strand
GGATGAGACCCGAAGTTGATCTCCAGCGCGTAACAGCGTGCCAACGAGTACCGCGTCGACCTCCGCCTCGGTGGCAATCATTTTGAGATCCGGTGCATCGGACGCAAATCGCGAGGCTGCGAGACTCGATCGCACCACGAGTGAGTGCAGCCCGGACAGCGCGCTGGTCACGGCATCAGCGAGACTAAACGCGAGAAAGTCTGTTTCCGGATCCGCCCTGAGTACCTTGAGCGGCAGCACAATGAGCCGCGTCACTGCGTGAGCCGGGGCAATGCTGCCCGAATCTCCCAGCGCGATTGCCGCGCGCAGATCCTGTGACATCGCTTCCGCGGTCTGGTAGCGATCGGCTGTGCGCTTGGCGAGTGCACGACTGACCACACGATCCAGCGCCGCTACCGCGGGGCCACCGGTCAGCACCGGCGGTTGTTCGTACATGATCGCGTGAAAGATCTCGACCGCCGACTTTCCGGTAAACGGCGGCTTGCCGGCGAGCATTTCATACAGCACCGCGCCGGCGGCAAAAAGATCGGCGCGAGCGTCAATGACTTCGCCGCGCAGCTGTTCCGGCGCCGCATACTGCGGAGTACCAATCACCGTTCCCGGCAGCGTCAGACGGGACACTGTTTCCCCGGTCAGTGCCGTCGACACGGCTGTGGTCAGCCCGAAATCGAGCAGCTTCACACCATGTGGCGTCAGGAAGATGTTCGATGGCTTCAAATCACGGTGAATCAGGTTCTGCGCGTGCAGCGCCTGCATTCCCGCTAACATGCCCAGGGCGATCGTCCCCACTTCAGCGACGCCGGCAGGGCCGCGGCTGATCCGGGCCGCCAGCGATTCGCCCTGGAGCAACTCCATCGCCAGGAACAACTCGCCGTCTTCCTCGCAGATCTCGTACAACTGACAGATGGCCGGGTGATTCACTTTCGCGGCCGCGCGTGCTTCGCGCCAAAGCCGATCGCGCGCGTCGGCCTGCGCCACCGCTGCCCTGATCATCTTGATTGCAATCGGTCGGCCCAGACGATCGTCATAGGCGGAATAGACCACGCCCATGCCACCTTCGCCGAGCGTTCCTGTAATTGCGTATCGTCCTACTGTGGTTCGCATGAGCCGTTCAATGTTCAATAATCACTGCCCAATGTCCAATGTTCAAATTTGCCGCTCCATTCAACATTGAACATTGAGCATTGAACATTGTTATATTCGACCCTATGTTGTCGGACGACAACGCGGGTGAGGGCGCAACGATTCAGATGGAACCCGCAAGCCGGCGTGCCGTGATCATATGGGCACCAGGCGTGCCGGTGTTCAATCCGTGGATGACGACAATGGAGCGGTTACTCGCGGATGCGGCGTTCAAGCCGGAGTTCGCCGTCATTTCCGATTGGCGTGCCGCAACCGGTTCACCCGATCAGGCATTTGTTGATGCCTTTCTGGTCTTCTGCCAGTCGATCCGTCGCGCGCGGCGTCTGACCGGCCGATGGGCAACAGTGATCTCTGCCACCGGCGATCAATCGAGCCTCGGCCGAACCGCGGAACTGCAAGCCAGCGAGTCGGGAAGCGACACCCGCGTCTTTACCAGTTTTGAAGACGCGCTCGCGTGGACAAGCGGCAAGGTTAAATAGACCAGCCTTAGTTTTGTTCCGATCCGTAAGTGTTGTTCCATCCTGGAACAATGGTCGCAATTGCATCACTCTAAATGATTTAAGTATCGGAATCCTTGCGACGCGTGTCATTACGGAACATATCGTTCGGATTGACGTCTTTGGGTCATTTCCGTAAGCCCAGTGAATAAAGAACTTAGTGGAAAGGTCGAGATGGCGCCTCCCTTGCTCTGCAGTTTGAAACTTCCCAGGAGTTGCGTGTGCGACTGAGACTGTTCTCGGCATTCGTCCTTGTGATCGTTACCACGACCAACGCGGGTCCGCACGCTGCGGAGCCGCGAAGGCCGCAATCCGATCACCACGCGAAACTCGATAAATTTCTCCAGCACGTTGATCGCGAAGGCTCATCAGCCGATGCGGTCCGCGTAATTATCACGACGCGCAAGGGCGCAAGCGATAAGGTCAAGTCCGACCTCGCCGGACCCGACGGCACGGCGGTCCACGAACACACGTCGATCGACGCGCTCAGTGCAAACGTGCCGGTCGGAAAGTTGCGTGCGCTCGCCCAGCGCGACGACGTGATTTCGATTTCGGTTGATGCGCCGGTGCATGCTGGCGCCGACAGTGTCGGCACGCTTGCCGAGAACGCGCTGCTTCCGACGTTGGGGTTGAAAGAGAAGACGGACGTCGGCCATGACGTCGTCGTGGCAGTGCTGGATTCCGGCATCGTAAATAGTGACCAAATCCCGATTGTTGCGTTCTACGACTTCGTGAATAGCGGCGGTGCAAAAGTTAAACAGTACGACGACTACGGGCATGGCACCCATGTCGCCGGAATGATCAGGAACAAGGACGACAAGGCCGACGCGCGGTACCGGAGCGTGGCGCACGGTTCGAAACTGATCGGGATGAAGGTCCTGAACGGAGATGGATCGGGCTACACAAGCACGGTCATTGACGCGATTGAGTTTGCGATCGCCAACAAAGAGAAACTGAAGATCGCGGTCATCAATCTATCGTTGGGACATCCCATCTACGAACCGGCCGCAACCGATCCACTCGTGCAGGCTGTCGAGCGTGCCGTCGACGCGGGCATCGTCGTCGTGGTCGCCGCCGGCAACGAAGGTATGAATCGGCAGACGGGCGAGGTCGGTTATGCCGGCATCACCTCACCCGGCAATGCCCCCTCGGCCATTTCGGTCGGAGCCGTAGATACGAAAAACACCGTTACGCGATCGGACGACGAGGTTGCGCCATTCAGTTCACGCGGCCCAACGTGGTATGACGGCTACGCCAAGCCGGACGTCGTCGCGCCGGGCCGCCACATCGTGTCGTTCATGGCGAACGACAGCTATTTGCCGAGGCACTATCCGAACTGGACCGCCACCGCCGACACGAGAACGTACATGGCGCTCAGCGGGAGCAGCATGGCGGCGGCGGTCGCCACCGGAGTGGTCGCCGACATCATCGACGCGAGCCGCCACGAGAGTGGAGGAAAGTGGCCGTCACCAAACCTCGTCAAGGCGATTCTCCAATTCACGGCGATCAAGCTTCCCAACGTCGACGTCCTGACACAGGGCGCAGGGTCGATCAACGCGGCCGGCGCCATCGCCTTGGCCGACGCCATCGATACCCGCGAACCAATGTCAGCTCCCTGGCTCCAGGTCGGCGTGATGCCGAGTACGACTCTCGTCAATGGCGAAGTACTGACGTGGGCGCAGCAGGTCGTCTGGGGCGACCACCTGGTGTGGGGCGACTACATCTACTTCAACCAGCCCGCGTGGGGACTACACGTCGTCTGGGGTGATCACGTTGTCTGGGGTGACCATGTCGTGTGGGGTGACCACGTGGTGTGGGGTGATGCGCTGGTATGGGGCACACACCTCGTATGGGGTGAGAACGTGCTTGCGTATGACGCCAATGGCACGTTGCTCTATGGGAATCAGATTAACTGGGGTAACGTGACAGCCGATCACCTCGTATGGGGATCGCTCGACTCGACGCTGAGCGCGCTGGACGCGTCGACGACGCTGTGGTCGCCGGTGTTTTGATGGGCGCGGTCTAAAGACCGCGCACACCAGCCGTGTCGTGACCCAGACATGATCGCTTACGGGTGTAGGGGGCAGGATCTTGAGACCCTGCCACGAGGCAGCTCTAAGGCGGCTGCGCTACTGCTCTAGAACTTCACCCGCAACCCGAACATGATTGGCATCGTCCATCTCGAGCTCTTGTCGTTGACGTCCTCGAGGCCGGTTCCTACGAAGGCATCGATCTTCGACAACCCGCTGTTATAACGAAAGCCGATTTGTCCGTTCACGTCGAGCCGATCGTTTATCGCGTAGAGCACGCCGCCGTTTACCCCTAGGGTCAATGCGGCTGTGCCATCGTACAGATCGGTTGCATATCTGGCGAGACCAGCCTGCGGCGAGGCCAGGACGCCGTCGATCTCCGAAATGATCGACACGCCAATCAAGCCTCCACCATAAGGACGCATGCGTTCGCTGCGCCGAGCAAAGTAATGGCGGCCGCCGGCTTCAATGCTGTGCGCATGATAGTCATCAAATGTCGCGACCAGACCGTTCGTGCCGGCGGTCCCGAGGTTGACCACGTCGGCGCCGACTCGCTGGTAGCTATATTGCGCGCGCACTTCGTTCAGCTCATCCACCATGTATCCGGCACCAAACTGCCATACGACGCCGTTGCCATAGACCGAGTCGAACGGTTGTGACTGGAAAACCACCGGAACGGTGTTCAGAGTGCCAATGCCCGCTGCGAGAAAGTCGCCGCTGAGACCAATGTCCCAGCCAACAGACACTTCCCCACTCCACGAAGATTGCGACGGCTGCGCATTCGCTGCGGTGGCGATGAATAACGACGTGCACAGTGCGAAAGCGGTAATCCAGTTCAACGACTTCACGTTATGAACCTCCTGCAGTGTTACGAGTATGGTGCGGCTATCGTTTCGATCATAATACTGGCGACATTGGTGTTGGCATGAAATACGTCGCACTGGTACGAGCCATCAACGTCGGCGGCAGGAACCTGATGCGGATGTCCGATGTGCGTGCGTGCCTTGAAGAACGAAAGTTCCAGCGCGTCAGCACGTATATCCAGAGCGGGAACATCCTGTTCGAGTCAGATGTCGCGAATGTGTCGGCGCTCACGGCAGCGATCGAAAAGGCGTTCTCTGAAACATTCGAGCACAGTGCCGGCGTCTTCGTTCGATCCCATCGTCAAATGCAAAAGATTGTTGCCGATGCGCCAAAGGAGTGGAAGAACGGAGCCGCCTTGCGACGGAACGTGGCATTCCTGCGAAAACCTCTGACGGCAAGCAAGGCGGTCGCAGCGGTTGAACTGAAACCTGGCGTTGATTCAGTCAAAGCGGGAGTCGATGTCGTCTACATGTCGACGGTGGTGACACGGATCACGCAGAGTGCGTTCCCGAAAATCGTCGGTAAACCGATCTACCGCGACATGACGATCAGGAACTACACCACGTGTCAGATGATCCTGACGTTGATGGATGGTGATTGATCTTCACTCGCGATCGGGATCTTCGAACGATTCGGAGAACGCCGGTTCTTCGCCACGATCGAAGAAGCGTCAACGGCTATCTGGCGAAGGTGTAGCAGACATCCACGCCGACAGCAGGGTGTACGCGACACTGAGAACCACCGGGCCGATGAACAGTCCGATGATCCCGAACGCGATCAAGCCGCCAATCACGCCGGCGAAGATCAGCAGTAGCGGGAGGTCGGCACCGCGTTTGATCAGCACAGGTCGAACGATGTTGTCCAACGCTCCGGCGATGACGCCGATGACGAGCAGGATGGTGCCCGAGAAGCTGTTGCCCGACCAGAACAGCCAGATGACCACAGGGATAACCACGAGCAACGGGCCGAGTTGTGCGAGGCACAGAAACAAAATCACAGCCGTGAGCAACCCGGCTGCGGGGACGCCAGAGACAAACAGACCCGTTCCCGCAATCGCCGCTTGAATCAGCGCCGTCACGACGACGCCGAGCACGACGCCGCGAATGGTCCGCGCGGCGAGCAGGGCGGTTTCGCGCCCCTGTTGCCCACCCAGCCGCTGGGCGAACCGGAGGATGCCGTCTCGGACGCCCTCACCGCGTGTGAAGCCAATCGCCGCGATGACCGCGGTCAGCAGGAACTGGATCAGGATCCTGCCGACGCCGCCTGCGTGGCGAACGAACCATTGAAGCGCCGTTTGCACGTACGGCGTGACCTCGTTCGATCGTTGCTGCGGATCGAGCGTTGCGAAACGATTCCATTCCGCGGCGAACCGGTCGCCACCGAAAGGAATCCGCTCGAGCCACCCCGGAGGCGGTGGCAACGCCACTGATTCGAACGCCTTGATCTGCGCGGTGATGTTCTGCGCGTTGTTGACGATCGTGATCAACGCCAGGGTCACCGGCACAAACACCACGAGCAGAATCGCCGCCGTCATAATGCCGACGGCAGCCCATCGTCTGCCGCCGACCAATGCCTCCAGGCGTAGCAGCATCGGCCAGATAGCAATACAGATAACGATGGCCCACAGGAGCGCCGTCAGGAACGGGCTCAGAACCCAGAACGTGCAGACGCCGAGCAACGCGATAAAGAGCACCGAAAGCGTCGCATGTGTGATGTCGCCGGGAGCGCGATGGGATTCGGTCACCAATCTATTCTCATCTGATTAGCGCCGGGCCGACGTCGCCTGGACAACGACGACCATTGATGCGTTCTTACCCGTCGCTGCGGCGCGTCCGCTCGATGCGAATGAGATATCGAAACAGGCCGACGTTCAACGCAAAGCACGCGGCACTTGCGGCGGCGGCGGGCCATACAATCGACGCATCACCCCCGAGCCAGGCATTCATGGTGGCGGTGAGCAGCCACAGCTGCAGCACGACCACGATCAGCACGAAGAACAACATCCCGTAGATGATGATCGCGCGCTGGTCGCGAGTGAACGGCCGTTTGGTCGAGACGCTCACGTGGTTCGCTCCTCGACGCCGACGGCGTAGATATCTCGTCCGCGCATTTCGAGGACGATACGCGTGAGCGGCCGCCGCGGCGGACCAGCGGTTGGCACACCGGTGCGGATGTCGAAGCGGCCCTCGTGACAGGGACAGTAGAAGCTGCCTTCAGCAGGCCGCGGGACCACGGCGCAGGAAAGGTGTGTGCACTCCTGGCCGAAGGCGACGAACTCGGTGGCGGTCAGGCGGACCAGCAAGCATCGCTCGTGTTCGTCGGGATACATGAATCCGATCGTGGCACCGACGGCGACGGCGTCCGCTGAGGCAATGCGCTGAATGCCCGGCTGACCACTTCGCTTTCGATACCAGTTCTGTGCGGCAATCCACAGCTGCCCCAGCGTGAACGCCGCGCTCGTCAAGACCATGAACTTCATGAAGTCGCGACGTTCGACGTACAGATCCTGCGGCCAGTCGATCGGAAAGTCCTGCCGCCACGCTGGCTGCGCCTCGGCCGGCGCAAAATCAGGGGCGATGGTGATCTGCTCGCGATCGAACGACGGCGCGTAGAGATTGGCCGGGGCCGTCCCGGTCAGCCCCTCGCGCCCCGGCGTGTTGATCGCCGCGTCCACGGGACCGCGCGGATCCTGTCGAGGCTCAGTCATCGCTACACCTCGATCCCGGCATACGGATCGAGTTCAACACTCGTCGTCTCCTCCGGAGCGTCAGTCACGACCTTGAACGATATCGCGCGACTGTGTGGGTGTTCGCTCATCGCGGCCGCGACATCGACGTAGGGGGCTCGCTTGGCCAGCGCCCGCGGGATCATTATCTGCACGCGCGTCGTGATCGTCTGCTGACCAAACTGGAACGTGTTGATCGGTGTCGAGAGCGGCCGAAGCTGCTCGATCTGCTCTCGCGTACCGAAGAAGAGCGCCTGGCTCGGGCAGACGGTCGCGCACATCGGCTTCTTGCCGACGCTCGACCGGTCGTAGCACATGTCGCACTTCATCATGATCTTGCGATCTTCGTAGAGCTCGGGGACTCCAAAGGGACAGGCGATCACGCAGTTGCCGCACGCGATGCATCGCGGCTTGCGCGCTGATTGCACCACGCCGTCGCCAGTGCGTTTGATGGCGTCGGCCGGACACACTTCGGCACAGGTCGGCTGCTCGCAGTGCATGCAGACGACGGGCACCGTCTGCACGCTCTCAGACCTGCTGACGTACTCGAGGTGAATCATCGATTCGCCGCGATGCGTATCGCATTCGGTGCACGCCTGCACGCAGGCCTGGCACCCGATGCAGCGATTCGGGTCGATGAAGAAGTGCAAATAATCCGGCTTGGGCATAATCACTCCGGTGCGAAGGCGGATCGCGTGGGCTCACTCGCGCGCTCGTTCGCCACAGTCATCACTATTGCTGCGGTTCCAAAACCGCCGCGTACTCCGGTGCCGCATCGGCCTTGCGGACGCGGCAGCCGCACACCTTGTACTGTGGAATCTTGCTGACTGGATCCTGCGCCGCAACGGTCAGCTGATTCGCGCTCTTCCGGCCAGCCCAGTGATACGGGATGAAGATCGTGTCCGGCCGGATCGTGGTCACGACCAGCGCTCTCAGCGTAATTGTTCCGCGCGACGTTTCCGCCGTCGCCCAATCACCATCCGAGATACCCAGTTTCGTCGCCAGCCTTGGATGCATTTCGATCCGCGGCTCGGCATACTGCTTGACCAGCGGACCGATGCGGCGCGTCTGCGTTCCCGACAGGAACTGGCTGACGACACGACCGGTCGTCAAATAGATCGGGTACTCACTATTCGCATCGTCCACCGGCGGTCGATAGTCGGCGACGTTGAATCGAGCCCGCCCATCCGGGAAATAAAACGGGCCGCTACCTTTCGCAACCGGGTTGTAGCTCCCGCGCTCGAATAGACGTGGCGTGCCTGGATGATCGGCGATCGACGCGCCGGTTTTTGGGTCCTCGCTGTAGCAGGGCCAAAAGATACCGAGCCGCTCAGTGATCTTCTCGTAGGTTGCACCCGAATAATCCGCGACGCCGCCTTTGCTGGCAACGCGCAGCTCGTCAAAGATTTCGCGCGGCTCTGTGAACGTGAAACCTTTCGGCCGGCCGAGCGCCTCGGCGATGTCCTGGATAATGCGCCAATCCTGACGCGCGTCGCCGGGACACTCGACGGCCTTGTTGATTTTGATGATTCGGCCTTCGACCTGCGTCACTGTCCCTTCATCCTCCTCCTGGAGACTTCCCGGCAGCACAATGTCCGCGTGCCACGCGGTGTCGTTCAGGAAGAAATCGATCGCAGCGAAGAATTCAAGCTTGTCGAGACACCGGGCGATGAAGGTGTTGTCAGGAAGCGATACCTTGGGGTTGAAACAGATCGAGAGAAGTCCCTTGATCTCGCCGCGATCGATCTTGCGAAAGAGCTCATAGGCGTCGACACCGGGACCCGGCAGATCCGGCTCGTCGATGCCCCAGACGCCGGCAATGTATCGGCGGTGATCCGGGTTGCTGATGTCGCGCAAGCCGGGAAGCTGATCGCATTTTTGACCGTGTTCGCGGCCTCCCTGGCCATTCGCCTGACCAACGATCGTCCCGTAGCCGCTCTTCGGTTTGCCGATCCGTCCGGACGCAAGGACAAGGTTGATCGTCCCGAGCGAGTTCTGGACGCCGTTCGAGTGGTGTTCGATCCCACGCGCATGAAAGAGAAAGCTCGTCTTCGCGGTTCCCCACCATTCCGCCGCCTGCATCAGCGCGCGCGCCGGGACGCCCGTCACGTCCGCGGTGCGGGAGAGCGTCCACTGCCGGCAGTACTCAGCTACCTGCTCGAAGCCGACCGTAAAGTCCCTGATGAACGCGTGGTCGATCCAGTTGCGTTCGATCATGATCTGCAGCACACCGGCAAACAACGCGGCGTCCCGGCCGGGTTTGACCGGCAGATACAGATCGCACGTGCGAGCAATTGGCGTGATACGCGGATCCTGGACGATCACTTTTGCGCCCTGCTCTCGCGCCTGCCAGATGTAATTCGTCGTGATCGGAGAACACTCTGCGACGTTCGACCCTGCGACCCAGATCACGTCGGTGCCGACCATGTCCGACCAGGGATTGGTCGTGCGATCGATCCCGAACGCCTTCTTGTTCGCAGCGCCGGCGCTCACCATGCAAAGGCGTCCGTTGTAGTCGATGAACGGCGTTTTCAAACAGACGCGCGCGAATTTCCCGAGGAGATAGGTCTTCTCGGTGGTCAGGCTGGCGCCTCCGAGGACGGCGATTGAGTCGGTGCCGTATACCGCCTGAAGTCGCGCGATCTGATTGGCGACGCGACCGATCGCCATGGCATACGGCAGTGGCTCGAAGCCAGACGTGCTGTCGCGCCGAAGCGCCGTCGTCAATCGATCGGGATGTGAGCCCTGCAGGTAACGCTTCACCCCTTTCGGACACAACATGCCGCGATTGAACGGGAAGTCCTCCCACGGCTCAAAGCCGATGACCTGGTTGTCGCGCACCTTCAGCTGGATGCCGCATTGCTGTCCACAGAAGCAGCAATGGGTCTTGACAAGGTGATCCGGTTCGACGCTGGTCGAAAGCCGTACGCCCGTCATCGGCGAGAGATGCGGACCAAAGCGTTCGATGATACGAAGCGGATCGACCGGGATTTCTGCCATTGTTAATTCCGTGGCGCCGCTACGCGTGCGCTCCAGAGCGCCCCCTGCGCCAGTCCGAAGAGTGCCCGACGACATCGGGGACAAATCTCTTGATAATGCCCGCCGTCCGGCAGCTCGTATCGAAATCCGAGTTCCTGTTCGACGACGGTGAGATCGGCAACCATCGCGATCGACGCGTAGGGCTGACCACATCGACGGCACAGCGCCTGGCGGTCGCGTGCACCGGCATCCTTATAGAAGCCCACGCCAAGTTGTGCCGGTCGTTGGAAAACGTGAAACAGTTTGCCGAATGGCAACCATAACAACGTCACGATGACGGTTGCCGCATGGAGGATGGCGAGAAAGTCGTAGGCGTAGCCGTGCATCCATGTGTAGCTCGCCGTCAACATCAATCCTGTGACACTGATCGCAAACAGGAGCAACAGCGGCAAGATGTCCTGTCCGAACTGCTGTACCGCTACCGCACCGTGATCGATCATCCGTCGCCGGAACGCAAGCATCACACCTGCGATCACCAGGAACGACGACCACACCAATCCATGAAAGATCACGAACGCGATGAAGGACTCGATTGGAAAATCCTGCGTTGCGATGCCGAACACGAACGTGCGATAGGTGTCGAGATCGCCGGGCACGGTTTCGAAATGAATCCAGCCCCACACGAGCGGGAACGTGATCGCGGCGGCAAGCACGCATCCCCACATGATCAGCCAGTGCGCCAGTCCGCGCAGCCGGCCGCGCTTGAAAATGTAGGCGTTCCCGGCAAACTCCACGAGCGCACGGCGCCCAAGACTCAGGCTGTTGCGTCCCAACGATCTGCTCGCGAAGAAGGCCTGCCACCCCCTGCGCCAGTACATGCGTGTGGGTGGGCGGCGCAGCCACATGGCGTAGCGATAGCTGATTCCGAATGCGGCGAACAGCGTTGCGAACGTGTAGCCGACGAGTGCCGCATCGAAGTGCTCGAGATTCCGTGAGCCGACGACGATGGCAGCGGCGAGTGTCGCAGCGACGAGCGTCCCCCAGGCGGCGGCTCTGACACGCTCCAGTGCCTGACGCGCGTTCACCGGCAGAGAACGGGTCCACTCGACATCGCTCGGCCGAAACACGCGTTCGTTCGCGATGCGCAGGGCGGCCGCTGTCGCTGAGAGAAGGATGAACCCAGGCCAGATCATTCCGAGACGATCTCGGAACACGCCCAACAGCAGCGGCGGGAAAAATCCGCCGAGCCCACCGAGAGCGCCAACAAGTCCCGTTACTGTGCCGGTATCTTTCGGGAAGTGCTCGGGCACGAGCTTGAACACCGCGCCGTTGCCCAGACCCAACAACATCGAGCACGAGAGCGCGCCAACCGTAAACGGCACCATCGACGGCCAGGTGAGTAGCAGCGAGAACACCGCGACGCCACCGAAGACCCACGACAGCACCTGCGCGCCACCGATGCGATCGGCCAACCAGCCGCCGACCGGCCGCATCAGTGTCGCAACGACAACGAAGCCGGCAGCACGAAGACCGGCGTCGGCGGGGGCCAGACCGAACTGCGCGCGGAGCAGGGTCGGAAGATAGATCGAAAAGGCGACAAAGCCGCCGAACGTCAGGAAATAGAACGCGCCGAGTAGCCACGCTTTCGGCATGCGTCGAAGCACCGACACCATCGCGGCGACCGTCGCAGGACGAGCGCGAATCGGATTCCGGGCGGCGATGAAATAGATGACGGACCAAGCGAGGAGTGCGACGCCAGTGCCACGAAACACGGCTTCCCACCCGAATCGCGAGGCGACCACCGGCCCGACGAACACGGCGAGCGATTGGCCCATCGTGCCGAGTCCATACAGTCCCAGTGCTGTGCCCTGGTGCGACGGCGGTGTCCAGCGCGACACGAAGGCGGCGCCGATCGCGAACGAGGAACCGGCCATGCCGATGAGAAACGCAGCCACCAGCAGTGCGCGGTAACTGCCAGTCAGCGGAACGAGGAATGCGGCCAACGAAGAAAACGCAAGCAACCCCGTAAAGACGAGACGGCCACCGAATCGATCCGTCAGCATGCCCATCGGCAGGCGCGCTAACGATCCCAGGAGCACCGGCACGGCAACCAGGAGCGCGGTTTCGGACGCGGTGAGGCCATAGAGAGCGGTGAACGTCGGTGCGAGACCGCCAACCAGGCCCCACCCGGCGAAGGAGAGCGCGAAGGAAATCGTCGCGAGCACGAGCGCGCGCGCCGGCGACGCCGTCGCGGGTTCACCTGATGGCATGCTCGCGGAAGATTCGCGTGTCATGTTGACCGTCTAGTCTGACGCGATTATTTGCGACGCTGTCAAGCGCCGTCCAACTCAGCACTAGATCGGCACACCGATTGAACCGCTCGACGCGCGGATGCACGCCGCGCGAATCGAGGAGCTTGATCATGTCCAAAAGCAGTCGTGATCGCCGTACTGACGGTACATCGCCGACCCCTGTGTCTCGACGACGATTCCTCCAGGCTGCAGCAGTAACGGGTGGCGCGCTGACGCTGGGAGGCCTCGCGCCTGTCGAGACGGCGTTCTCCCAAGGCGTCGCGCTTCCGCCACCCGACCTCTCCGGCATCGAACACATCGTCGTCTTGATGATGGAAAACCGGTCCTTTGATCACATGCTTGGTTGGCTCGAGGGAGCCGATGGCCGGCAACGCGGATTGACCTATCTCGACGCTTCGGGCGTTCCTCATGCGACCTACCGCCTCGCACCGGACTTCCAGGGCTGCGGCCATCCCGATCCGGATCATTCGTATCAGGGTGGGCGGATTGAGTACAACAACGGCGCGTGCGACGGATGGCTGCGAGCCGGCAGCAACGACGTTTACGCGATCGGTTACTACACGAAAAAGGATCTGCCGTTCTTTGCCGGTGCGGCAACGCGGTGGACGGCCTGCGATCGCTACTTCGCCGCGATCATGGCCGGCACATTCCCCAACCGGATTTATCAGCATGCGGCGCAGACGGATCGACTACAGAACACGTTCGATCTGAGCACGCTTCCGACCATCTGGGATCGATTGGCGGCAGCCGGGCTCGAGGGACGGTACTATTTCAGTGACGCGCCATTTCTCGCACTGTGGGGCGCGACATATGTGCCCATCGCGCGGCCGTTTGCCGCATTTCTGGCCGACGCTGCGGCCGGGACGCTGCCGCACGTGTCGTTCGTCGAACCACGTTTTCTCGGAGAGGAGACGGGCGCGTCCAATGACGACCACCCGTTTGCCGACATTCGGAATGGGCAGGCGTTCATGAACCTGGTTTACTCTGCGATCACGACAAGTCCCGCCTGGCGCAACACCGTGCTGGTCATCAACTATGACGAGTGGGGCGGCTTTTACGATCACGTCGCTCCGCCAGCCGGGCCGATTCCTGCGGCCGATCAGGTCGCCGGAAACGAGGATGGGCTATTTGGATTCCGAACGCCATGTCTCGTCGTCTCGCCGTTTGCTCGGCGCGATTACGTTTCACACAGCGTACTGGATCACACGTCAGTTCTGAAGCTGATCGAGTGGCGCTGGGGGCTGGATCCGTTGACGGTTCGTGATGCGGCAGCGACGAATCTCGCCCAAGAGCTGCGGTTCCCGGCACCTGAATTTTCCGCCAAGCAGCTCGCGGTCCCCGCCGGGCCATTCGGACAGTTGTGCGGGATAGCCGCAACCAGTGTCGCGAACGAAGAATGGATGCCGCTTCTGCAGATGGCGGCGGACTTTGGCTGGCCGATAGACGCCACCCTTCTCGTCTAGCGGTGTCACCTTTTTGCCGCTGCGAACTCTCTATACTGGAGCGATGAAGACGACCATGCGGAACGCCGTCGGCGGACGCGAGGACACGGAAAAGACTGACCATGACGTCATCGAGCAGATTCTACGCGGCGACACGGCGCTCTTCGAACTGTTGATGCGGCGATACAACGAACGCGTCTACCGCGCGGCGCGGTCAATTCTGCGTGACGATCACGAAGCGGAAGATGTGATGCAGCAAGCCTACGTCAACGCGTTCACGCACCTTCGCCAATTCAACGGCGCGTCCCGGTTCGCGACCTGGTTGACCAGAATCGCCATCAACGAAGCGTTGGCTCGCGTTCGCTATCAGCGACGGTACGAGCCATTCAACGACGAACTCTCTCCCGCCGAGCCCTGTATGCTCCCGAGTTCTGCAGAAAATCCCGAGCGGCACGCATTTACCGGCGAACTTCGCAGCCTGCTGGAATCGGCCATTGACGCATTGCCGCCTGGCATGCGCGAGGTCTTCATGCTTCGCGAGGTTGAGGGGATGAGCACCGCTGAAGTGGCGGAATGCCTCGACGTCTCCGAGGACGTGGTCAAGACGCGTCTCTCACGCGGCCGCGCCGCACTCAGAGCGCTGCTGATGGAGCGCACCGGTGCGACCGCACCCGAAGCGTTCCGCTTCTACCGTCCTCGCTGCGACCGGGTGGTTGCGCGCGTTCTCGCAGAGATCGACAACCAATCTCCGTGAGCCAGCTGAGAGTCCTCAACGCGCTTCGCCTTCGCATTCAGGGCATCGCTGCCGGATGTACTCGAGCCACTCGACCAACTCGTCCGGAGTTGGAAGTGGCGGAGAGCCTGGCATAGGTATCGTCGGTGCCCGGCCCAAGGACGACCAGCACGAGATGCTTGTGCTGCCAGATCGTCACGTAGCTGAACCTGCCGCCATCGACTGTTCTCACCTCAATGTGCGGAAGCACATCGCCACGCTGAAGCGTCGTGTCGCTCATCTGTCGTTTTTCCCGTCACCTTTCATGCAATCAGCACTCTGAATAACGAGGGCTGTCGGCGCCTGCTGTTCGTGAACACGAACGAGGCCAGCCGTGGGGTAGCTGAAAGGAGATCGGGCGATGCGACTCATCGGTGCTGGATCACTCGTATACCTCATCGCGATGGGGTTCGCCATGTCCGGGTTCGCGCAAGGCGATCCACGGCCATTGAACGTGCACGACGGCCAGGAAATCTTTCGTTTCGATACCTTCGGCGACGAGCAATTGTGGACCAATGTGCTGAGGATGCACGACGTCCTTCCGACGGTGACGCCAGCGACGGCGCTCGCAGTTGGATTGAAGGTCGATGTCGAGGCGCTGCCACCAGCAGTGATCGCTGCGTTGAAAGCAGGCGAAGTTGATCTCAACGATCCGGCCGTCACTCTCGACTTGTTGCGCCTGAATGCGGTCGTTGGTGTGAAGGGAACGTTTAACGACTTCAAGCAACTCACAAAGGTCGGGATCACATGTGCGTTGTGTCACTCGTCGGTTGACAACTCGTTTGCAGCGGGAATTGGCAAACGTCTCGATGGCTGGGCGAACACCGATCTCAATGTCGGTGCGATCGTCGCCCTCTCCCCGGCGCTTGATGCCGCCACGAAAACCGAATTCATGGCGTGGGGACCGGGCAAGTACGACCCGCGGCATCATTACTTTAATGGCACCAGTATCGTCCCTCTGAACAGCCCGTCGGTGCCGATCGTGATTCCCGCAATCTACGGTCTGCGCGGCGTCGGATTCGAGACGGTTACCGGCGACGGTCCGATTTCGTACTGGAACGCCTACGTCGGCGTCGGACAAATGGGCGGACACGGCAGCTTCAACGATTCACGCATCGGCGTATTCATCAATCAAACGCCGGACCTGGTCACGCCGAAATTGCCGGCGCTGCTCGATTACCAACTGAGCCTGCACACTCCCAAGCCGCCGGCTGGAAGTTTCGATCAACAGGCCGCAGCGCGCGGCAAGCAAGTCTTTCGCAACGAAGCTCGTTGCGCCACGTGCCATGAACAACCAAATCTCACTGATGTTTTGAGCGGCCCTAACCCCAGCGTTCCCTTCCTTCACAGTCCTGCGGAAGTGGGAATCAGTCCGGTCTACGCTGAGCGGTCGGCCACGAAACAATACAGGACGACGCCACTGCGCGGGCTCTTTCAACATCCGCCGTATTTCCACGACGGCAGCGCGCCTGACCTCTTCGCGGTCGTTGAACATTACAACCGTCTGTTTGGATTGAATCTGACCGCGGCCCAGAAGGCTGATCTCGTCGAGTATTTGAAATCGCTCTAATCGGCGGACCTCTCCTTTCGCCTGGCGGAACCCGCTGACGACAGGAAAAGCGGAAGGCCGAAAAGTGAACGCGAGCGAGCGCAGCGAAGCGAACCAGGCGAACGGAGGGAGCCGACGAAGCGGCTCGCGAGAGAGCCTGTCGGGGAGTCCGCGGGACGCAGCCCCTCGGAGTAATTGAGGTGTGCTTGCATTGATGGCCGTTCACCCGCTACCCTCCGCACCGGAGGTTTCGCGGAATGGAATTGTCACGTCGGGAAATACTCGCCGGCGCCGCGGCGGCCCTCGCCGCCGCCGGTCCACCGGCCATCGCTTCTGCTGCTCAGGCGCCTCGGCCAGGAACCGCGCGCACTCGACCGGCGAATGAACCTTTTGGTTATTGCCTGAACACCAGCACTATCCGCGGCAACAATCTGGACCTTCCTGCCGTCGTCAGCGCCGCCTCCAAGGCCGGCTTCCAGGCGATCGAGCCATGGATCATGGAAATCGATCGCTACACGACGAATGGCGGCTCGCTCAAAGATCTCGGCAAACGGATCGCTGACGCTGGCCTCACCGTCGAGAATGCGATCGCCTTCAATGCCTTTCTCGATGACGATGACACGCGGCGCGCGGCGTCAATGGAAAAGCTGAAGGCCGACATGGACAAGGTGGCGCAGATCGGCGGCAAGCGGATCGCCGTCCCGCCGGGAAACAATCGCGCTGCGGCCGTCAGCCTGGATAATGCCGCTCGGTATTATCGCGAAGCGCTCGAGATGGGCGAGAAGATGGGGGTGCAACCGCTGCTCGAACTGTGGGGCACGCATCCCGTTCTCGGTCCGTTGTCGCACGGTATCTACGTGACCGTCGCTGCCGGCCGCGCCGATGCCAGCCTGCTGCTGGACGTGTTCCATCTGTATAAGAGCGGAACCCCGTTCACAGCGTTGAAGCAAATCAACGGCGCATCGCTGCACGTGATGCACCTGAATGACTATCCGCAGGCGGCGGATCCCTCCACCCTCAACGACAGCAACCGGATCTATCCAGGCGATGGCGTCGCCCCGCTGCAACAAATCTTCCGCGATCTGCGCGATAACGGCTTCCGCGGATATTTCTCGCTCGAGCTATTCAATAAGGAGTACTGGGCGAAAAGCGCCGACGAGAACCTGAAGACGGCGATGGACAAGATTCGCGCTACGGTACGCGCCGCGCTGGCTTGATCGCCGCGCACGTGTACGTTCGCATCGGCGCGCCCGCCTCGAGCATTGGCATCACACCAAGATCGTTTCCCCGACCTGCGCCGCAATTGTCCCCACACCGTCAATCGATCCCTCAAGGTGATCTCCCACCTTCACGGCACCGACGCCCTCGGGAGTACCGGTGTAGATCAGGTCGCCGGGTTCGAGATGGTAGTACTGCGACAGATGTGCGATGACCGCCGGTACGCTGTGAATCAACTGCGAAATGTCCCCTGACTGCTTCGCCTGACCGTTGACCTGCAGCTCGATGCGGCCCCGATCGGGATGACCGATCTCCGTCGCGGGTGCGATTTCTCCCAGCACTGCCGACTGCTCGACGTCCTTCGAGATATCCCACGGCCGCTGTTGGGCTTTCGCAGTGGCCTGGAGATCGCGCCGCGTCATGTCCAGTCCGCACGCATATCCGAACACATGATCGAGCGCTTGCGCTTCTGCGATGCGAAATCCAGCTTTGCCGATTGCGACAACGAATTCCATCTCGTAGTGATAGTTCGTCGTGCCCGATGGATACGCGATTGTCGATCCGGACGGTGCGTAGTGAATGGATGATTTCGTGAAATAGAACGGCGCCTCGCGGTCGACGACGCTGCCCATTTCCCTCGCGTGCGCCTCGTAGTTGCGTCCGACACAAAAGATCCGGCGAATGGGAAATCGTTCGACTCGCCCCCGGATCAGAGCAGCGGCCGTCGGCTCGAGCGGAAAGAGGTATTCATTCACAGATTTACCTTCATCATGACTGTCGCGTCTTATCGTAGTCCGACCCGAACGATTGTCCGTCATCTTTCGGGCATCGTTTGCGCTCTCCTTTGGTTTACAAAGCAGAAGCTCGCGGGCGCGCCCGTCGTGTCTCCGGGATGGAAGCTGAGCGATATTGCGGCTGAGCCCGTTTCTCACTGACCCGCGTTACGATCGAAGAGAGAGGAGGCTTACATGCCGACCGCATCATCTTCGATCGCCTGGTCTCATGATTTCGATTCCGCGCTGACGCGGGCTCGCGCGAGCAAACACGGCATCCTGCTCGACTTCACCGCCGCCCCTATGTGAACGGGCTGCGCTCGGCTGGAAGCCGAGGTGTACTCCGATCCCAGAGTCGCGCGCTTCATCTCCGAACAACTCGAGCCGGTGCGCGTCCACGTTCGTGACCAGAAGGACGAATACAAACGTCTCAGTGAGCGCTACGACGCACAGTGGACCCCGACCATCCTGATTCTTGATTCCGAAGGCCAGGAGCGTCACCGCATCGAGGGGTTTCTTCCCGTGGACGACTTTCAGTCGCAAGTCGCGCTCGGTCTGGCGAAGTCTGCATTCCAGCGCAAGGACTATGACGAGGCCGAACGGCGGTATCGCGAGATCGTTGACAGGTTTTCATCGACCGACGCCGCCGCTGAGGCTCTCTATTGGGCAGGCGTGTCCAAGTACAAGGCGAGCGGTGACGCCAGCGCGTTGAAAGCAACCGGCGCGGCGTTTCGCGAGCGGTATCAGGACACGGCGTGGGCGAAGAAGGCGTCCGTTTGGGGGTAACTGGGTTACTTAGACACCCATGGTTACGCGCACTCTCCGTTCTCTGCTCAGCGCTCCACCATCGGCGGCGGAAAATACTTGCCTGTGACGACATCCTCGGTCGGACCGTAGAAGCGATACGTCAGGTTGTACTTCCTGCCCTCCGGCGTCGGGAGCCAGTTGGGTTTGGGAACTCGCTGCGGCTGCGTCGGCGCGAACGCCAGCGTCAGCGAGCCGTCGCCATTGAACTCGAGCCCCGATTGCTTGTTCAGGAGATACCGCTTCAGCGGATTCGGAATGACCTGGAACTTCTCGCTATCCACCACGATCACCGACCAGAAATACCGCGCCTTCGACTCGGGCAACGCGCTCCGTGGATACGTCTGCACGTGGGTCTTGCTGCCGTCAAACGACGGCGCTCCGTAGTAAGTGACCTCGTGTGCATTGTTCGCCCAGAGGCCGGCAAAATTGGAGAACGATCGCATGAGGAAGTCGCTGCCGTAATTCCCTGCAGGTCGCGGATGAATCCATCCGTCTTTCATCGTCCCGAACTTCTCCTGGTACGCATAGAAGGCGGGAATCGCGTGTTTGCGGATCACCTCGTCGATTCGCGCGCGCCCCTTCGGATCAGCAGCAGCCCTCGCGACCTCGCGTGCTTTCCATTGTGGTTCCTCCATCCCTTCATTGATGTCGGCTTCGCTCGCCAGGATCGTCTCCGTCACCGCGAACGCTTCGGCGCCGGGCAGCCTGTCGTTCGAAAAATCGAACGGTGCCGCCACCCCTTGTGCGTTGGGTGACCCTGTCGCACGCATCGTGACCTGCTTCTGCAGTGCGGATGCCTCAGCAGGATTCGCCCCGAGTTCGATGCGCATCAAAACACGCGATTTCCGACCCGGGAGATCGATGCGTTCTGTTCCGGGTGGCAAATCTACGCTCGTGCCCTTCAGGCAGAACGCAAATCTGCCGAACGGGTGTTTCGGGAAGTTCCGTTCATTGATATTCGTGATGACTTCGGCCCACCCGTTCATCACCTGCACGGTGTAGTAGCGCCGCTTGATTTCCGGCAGCTCGATAATCGTGGAACTCGACTCATCCACATAGATCCACGCCTCGCTGTACGCGACGTCGAGATTGGAATTGGCCCACGCTACTCCGCCCCGTTCTCGATGAATGATCTCGTTCCACTTGAACTCTTCCTTGAAGTCGAGCGTTTCCTGGCGCAGCACCAGCCAGCGGCCAAGCATGTAGTGATACGCGTCGACAATGTCCTTGTCACTGGGCGCTCCAGCCATTGGTCCGTCCGTTGGGGTTTGTCGAATGTTGTTGTGCGCGGCGGCCACGACATGTCGTGGTTCTACCGGAGGGATTCACGCGAATCCTCAGGAAAACATCGATTCGGAACAGATCGACGAGAGGTGCAGCACGCCGTGTACCTGACGGCGACGGTCGCTGGGAGGCGTTAAAGGAACTCGTGAGCGCGCGTTTACTTCACGCAGCGGAAGCTCAGGTGGTTCGTGCCAGTACTCACTTCCCCTTTGCCCCTCGTGCCGACGATGTAGCGGGAGCAGTACTGGTCGGTGCAGAGAAATGATCCGCCGCGATGAACCTTCTTCGCCTGGTCTGGTTCCGCGGTATCGAATGGCGCATCCGGTCCGCGAGGATTGCGCGCGACGCCGCCAGTGGCTGCAAGTTGCGCGTAGTAATCGGCGCGATACCAGTCCGACGTCCAGTGCCAGGCGTTGCCGGCCATGTCGTACAGTCCATACCCGTTCGGCGGAAACTTCGCGACCGCGGTCAATCCGACATAGCCGTCGTCGCCAGCATCGCGATCGGGAAAGTGGCCTTGATGTGTGTTCGCCATCCACTTTCCTTGCGGCCGCAATTCATCGCCCCACACATACGGCTTGCCGGCGAGCCCGCCGCGCGCGGCGAATTCCCATTCCGCTTCCGTCGGCAGACGCTTGCCCGCCCACTTCGTGTAGGCCTCCGCGTCTTCGTACGCGACATGGACGACCGGGTAATCGTCCCTGCCCTTGATGTCGCTGTTCGACCCGAGAGGATGACGCCAATTCGCGCCGGGCACGTACGTCCACCACTGAAAATGATTGTTGAGAGGAACCGCGTGATCCGGAGCCGAAAAGACGACAGATCCGGCAACGAGATTCTCTGGAGGTGCACCGGGGAAATCTTCAGCACGAGGTTTCCGCTCTGCGACCGTGACGTAGCCTGTCGCCTTCACGAACGCGGCAAACTGTGCGTTGGTCACCTCAGTCTTGTCCATCCAGAAGCCATCGACATAAACGCGATGAATGGGACGCGAGTCAGTCGTCGCCTGCATGCCGACCTCGTTCGCATCGCTGCCCACAGGATCAGCCGCGCCCATTGAGAACTCGCCGCCAGGAATCCAGACCATTCCCTCCGGTGCAGGGCCCGATGGTGCTCTGCGGTTTTCCACGGTTGCGAGAAAGCCATCGCGCACGACGGCCCCCGACGAGGTCACGGGTGATTTAGGACGGAGGAAAATCCAGCCTCCCACGGCGGCAACCAGCAGCACGACTGCCGCGAGCTGAGAACGCTTGCTCATGACCGCGACTGATATTGTTCGTCACTCACATGTTCCATCCACTCGACTGCCTTTCCGTCCAGTCGTTCTTGAATGGCAACGTGAGTCATTGCCGTCGTCGGAGCGGCGCCGTGCCAATGTTTCTCGCCCGGTTCGATCCACACGACGTCACCCGGGCGAATCTCCTCGATGGGTCCGCCCCAGCGCTGCGCGCGCCCGCAGCCGGCGATAACGATCAACGTCTGACCCAAGGGATGCACGTGCCAGGCGGTGCGCGCGCCTGGCTCGAACGTCACGCTGGCGCCAGCGACGCGCGCCGGATCGGGCGCGCGGAAAAGCGGATCGATGCGGACGGTTCCAGTGAACCAATCCGCAGGCCCTTTCTCGGATGGTTGAGAACCAGTCCGTTTGATGTCCATTGTTGATTCCTGCGCTTATGCCGGCGTGCCGACCTTGCCCCCGTATAGTTTCCGCAATTCCCGTTTCAGAATCTTGCCGGTTCCTGTCTTGGGTAGACTCTCGAGAAACTCTACACAGTGTGGGCACTTGTAGTGCGCCAGGCGCGCGCGGCAGAAATCCAGCAGTTCAGCCTCTGTCAACTGCGCGGCCGCTTTGCGTACGACGAGCGCCTTGGGCACCTCGCCCCACTTGTCGTGTGGTACTGGAATCACCACACCTTCGTACACCGCCGGGTGTGCAGCCAGGACTTTCTCCACTTCGAGAGAAGAGATGTTCTCGCCGCCACTGACGATGATGTCCTTCTTTCGATCCACGATCAGGACGTAGTTATCGGCGTCGATCGTCGCGAGGTCGCCGGTATGGAACCACCCGGCGCGCATCGCGCTGGCGGTGTCTTCAGGCCGATTCCAGTAGCCCTCCATGATCACGTCGCCACGAGCCACGACTTCGCCGACCGCTTGACCATCACGAGCGACGTCGCGCTGATCAACATCAACGACGCGGACCTCGACACACGGAATTGCATACCCGGCACGGGCCCGGCGGTCGTTCCGGCTTTCCTCATCGTCACAGCGAACACCTTTTTTGATCCGGGAGACGGAGAGGACCGGGCAGGTCTCGGTCAGTCCATAGCCGGACACGCACGTGCATCCCAGCTTCTGCTCAACTTCACGGACCAGCGTCGGGGACGAAGCGGCGCCACCGATCATGACGCAGCGCAGGCTGCTCAAATCGTATTTCTCGCGATCGGCGCAGTTCACGAGCGCGTTCGCCATCGTCGGTACGAGCGCGCACGCGGTCACCTTCTCGCGTTCAATCAGGCGAAACACCTCGGTGGGAATGAACTGATGCACCATGACGTGTGTTCCGCCGACGAGTGTGATGGTATGCGCCGTCCCCCACCCGTTCGCATGAAACAACGGAATGGTGTGCATCATGACGGAGTCGCACGACGTGCTGGCGGCACTGTCGCGAGACGTTTGACCGGCGACAATAACTTCGAGCGCGTGAAGATAAATGTTCCTGTGCGTCAGCATAACGCCTCGCGGCGCGTCGCTCGTACCGCTTGTGTAGAACAGTTCCGCCACGGCGTTCTCGTCCACGCTCATCACGTCGCAATAGTACGGTGGTGCCGCGGCGATCAATTGATCGTAGGTGTGCGGCGACAGCCAGTCGGCGTGCGGCTGATCGTCGAGAAGATAGATTCGCTCGAGGCCCGGCACGTCACGGCGGAACGCGTCGGCCAGCGGTAACAGAAGCTTCTCGACAAACAGGAATCGCGCGCCTGCATTGGTGAGCACGTAAGACAGTTCTGCCGGCGCCAGCCGGACATTGAGAGGCAGAAGAACAGCGTCAGCTTCGAGAACACCGTAGTAAGCCTCGAGCAGGCGGTGGCAGTTGGTGCTGAGAAACGCAATGCGATCGCCGCTTCGGACGCCTTCAGCGCGAAGTGCACCGGCCAGTCGCGCGGCGCGATCGGCGAACTGGACGTAGGTGAATCGCTCGTCACCACACACAACCGCGACGTCGTCGCGGAACTGCTCGCGCGCGTAGCGGAGAAAGCGCATCGGCGTCAGAGGAACATTCATGTTCACGCTCCTTCAGCGTTGACGAGCGGAACGGTCTGAAGCTCGTCAGCCGTCCACGCGTGCAACGCCTCGATGTCTTTTTGTACAGTGCGCGAGGCGCCAAAGAGGACCAGGGCGAGGAACGAGACAAGAATCGGAACGGCATACATGGCAGCATGCAGTCCCGCTCCGCGGAACGGTTCGAGCGCTCGAATCGACTGGTCCATCACGCCGGCAGCCGTGGCCGCGTGCGACGTGAAGTAGTCACTGATCAGGCCGGTGCCTACCGGGCCTAGTGATGCACCCGCCAGATACATGGCACCGAAGTACAGCGCCATCGCGGTGCCGCGCAACGCCGGCTCGACAATGTCCTGGATGGTGGGATACACCGTCGTGTAGTAGGCGTACATCACACCAGCCCCGGCACCCATCAACAGGGCGAATGCGACGACGTCGCCGGCAGGCCGCAAAAGCGACAGGAACATCAACGGAGCAGAGATGGCGATCGCAACCGTGGCGACGAGGAGCCGGCCATTCGCGCGCGCCTTGTGAAGCGCATCGGCAGCCATGCCACCGGCAAGCAGGCCAATGATGCCTGACAGGCCGAAGACGTACATCGCGATCAGGCCCGCCTTCGCGAAGCTGACACCGTGGTAACGAATGAGATAGGGCGCGAGAAACGCGCCGAGCGCGTACATGTTGAAGTTGTGCAGCGCGCCAGACGCGATGATCCACCACAGCGTTGGAATCGATAGCAGGATCCTGTAGGGCGAACCAGCACGCCGCCGGCCGCCGATTTTCACAGACTCAACACCACCACGCGCCGGTTCGTGCATAAACAACGCGGCCAGTGCGCAAAGTAGCCCAGGACCGGCAGCAATGAACAGCGCCGCCCGCCATCCCCAGTGCTGTGCGACGTATCCTCCGACAAGAAAGCTCAGGCCGTTCCCGAGCGGCAGGCCGAGCATGAAGACGGCGGTCGCGCGCGCGCGATACTGCGTGCGGTAGAAATCGCCGATGAGAGACATGGCGGCGGGAGCACAGCTCGCTTCGCCGACGCCGACGCCGAGACGAACGAAAAACAGTTCCCAGAAACTGCGCGCCAGCCCGGAGGCCGCAGTCAGCACGCTCCAGATGAATACGCCGACGGCGAGAACGTGCTTGCGGGTGCCATGATCGGCGAGCCGGCCGAGCGGGACACCGACCAGGGCATACAGCAGCGTGAACGCAGTGCCGAGCGCGCCAAGCGCGGTATCGCCAAGGTTCCACTCCCGACGAATCTGCTCGCCAACCGCGCCGAGTATCTGACGGTCGAAGAAGTTCATCAGGTTGATGGCGAACAGAACCGTCAGTGCGTATCGGGCACCCATCGTCGTGTTAGAAGGGATATCGTGATTGCGCGATCGCCGCGTCGGCGATCCGACGGCGGGCCGCGACGCTGTCGGTACCTGGGTGTCCGTTTACTCGCGCGACCACCGACCGCAGCTGATCGACTCCTGCCAGCGCGTTTGCGATCTGCTTGCCGGCATGTGCCGCCCGATCGACTGCATCGCTCGTGTAGACCTGCGCCACATCTAAGGCGATCGCGGCGCTGTCGCCGCGAAGCCGATTCATCTTTTCTGCGCGGCCCAGGGCACTTTCGATCGCGTAGCACTCGATGATGATGTTGGCCGCGTGTCCCAGCACTTCCTGCTGGTCGCGCGCACCTGAACCGAATATCTGCACGACCGTGCCCAGCGAGGCCCGAGCCAGGCGCTTCACGTGCGCGAGTGCCTCATATTCAGGCTGCAACGCGGACGCGTTTCCCTTCACGCCGCCAGCATCGGTCAAAAACAACTCGGCGTTCTTCAATAGACGCGTCGCGATGATGAGGCGATTGATTTCATTGGTTCCTTCATAGATGCGCGTGATGCGGGCGTCGCGATACGCGCGTTCCACGGGGAACTCGCGCGAGTAGCCGTTGCCGCCAAAGACCTGCACGGCTTCATCGACGGCATAGGCCAGTGCTTCGCTGGTGGCCACCTTATTAATTGAGCACTCGACGGCAAACGTTTCAATCGCTTTCAGGATCGCAGTGGCATCCGACGGATCGATCCCTTCGAGTGCTCGATGGATGTCGCCGAGCGTGCGATAGACCATCGCCTCGCTCACGAAACACTGCACGGCCAGCTCGGCCAGCTTCTGCTTGACCAGTCCGAATTCAGAAATGGCTTTGCCGAACTGCCGCCGATCCTTCGCGTAGCTAATCGATTGGTTGAGCGCCTGCCTGACGCCGGCAATGTTTCGCGTACCAAGCTTGACGCGACCGAGGTTCAGGATATTGAACGCAACCTTGTGACCCTCACCGATCCGGCCGAGTACGTTCTCGACCGGGACCGGCACGTTGTCAAGCATTAACACCGTCGTCGAGGATCCATCGAGGCCAAGCTTTTTCTCATCCGCGCCGCTCTTCACTCCCATGCCGCGCTCGACGATGAAGGCGGTGAATTTGTCGCCGTCGACCTTGGCAAAAATGGTAAAGAGATCGGCAAAGCCGCCGTTGGTGATCCACGCTTTCTGGCCGTTCAATACGTAGTGCTTGCCGTCGGGCGTCAACCGCGCTGTCGTCTTTGCCGCCAGCGCGTCAGAACCGGACTGCGGTTCGGTAAGCGCGTACGCCCCGATCATCTCGGCGCTCCCGAGCTTCGGGAGATATCTCGCCTTCTGCTCAGGGGTTCCGAAATACACGATCGGCAACGTTCCAATCGACGTATGGGTTCCGAGCGAGCCGGCAAAGGAAGGATTGATTGCGATCTCTTCACCGACGTACGCGGCGCTGACGTTGTCGAGACCGAGGCCGCCGTACTCAACCGGGATTTCGAGGCGGGCCAGATCGAGGTCGGCAGCTTTTTGCAGAAGCTCACGTGTCGCGATCCAGTCATGCGCGTAGAGCTTCGCTTCGTGCGGCACGACCTCCCTGCGCATGAACTCCCCGGCGGTCTGACCGAACAGGCGCTGTTCGTCAGTGAGATCGTCGCGCGTGAACAGGAGGTCCGGATCCAGGGAACGGATCAAGAACGTTCCGCCACGCGACGCGTCTCGTACCGGTGCTGCCACGGTTCCTCCGGTTGACAGGATGATTGGGGCGCCAGTATAAGCTCGCGCGCATGCCTTCCATCCAGGAATTGTTTGACCTCACCGGCCGGGTGGCAGTTGTGACCGGCGGCTCTCGCGGCCTTGGCGAAGAGATGGCGGAGGGGCTTGCCGAAGCCGGCGCAGCCCTCATGATCTGCGCCCGCCGTGAACAGTGGCTGGCCCCGACCCTCGAACGCTTCGAAGACCTCGGCTATCGCGTCGAAGGCATGGTCGCCGATGTGTCCAACCCGGCCAACGTGCAGGCCGTCGTGGACAGGACTATGGTCGCCTATGGACGCCTCGACATTCTCGTAAATAACGCCGGCGTGTCGTGGGGCGCCGAGCCGGAGGCAATGCCCCTCGACAAGTGGCAGAAGGTGATCGACATCAACCTCACTGGTGCGTTTCTCTTCGCACAAGCAGCCGGCCGCGAGATGTTGCAGCAGAATCACGGGCGGATCATCAACGTCGCTTCAATCGCCGGACTCCATGCCGCCGTGGACGGCCCCCACTATGCGGCCTACGCCGCGTCCAAAGCCGGGCTGATGGGGTTAACGCGCGAGCTCGCCGCATCGTGGGGACGGCAGAACATCCGCGTGAACACGATCGCACCCGGATTCTTTCGTTCCCGCCTCGCCGACCCGGTCCTGCCTCTCGCAGAGCTGTCGCTCAAGGCGACCTGCCCGATCCCGCGCATTGGTGCAGAAGGCGAACTGAAAGGGGTCTGCGTTTTCCTCGCGTCCGATGCCTCTAACTACATCACCGGGCAGACGATCATCGTCGATGGTGGGCGGACGATCGGGGGATAAAGGGAAATTTCCTTTTGCCTTTTGCCTTTTGCCTTTTCCCTTTTCCCTTTTCCCTTTCCCTTTTACTTCTGTCCCCTCGCTAACTCAATTCTGGCGAGGGCCTCCAAGTGCACTTCATCGGGTCCGTCGACGATGCGCAACGTGCGCGCATGCGCCCACCACTCGGCGAACGGAAAATCGGCGCTGACTCCCGCGCCGCCGTGGGCCTGAATCGCGCGATCGAGTACGCGCAGAGCCATCCGTGGCGCCGCGACTTTGATCTGCGCAATCTCGGAGCGCGCGGCTTTGTTGCCGACGGTGTCCATCAGGTAAGCGGCACGCAGCGTCAGCAAGCGCGCCTGGTCGATCTCGATGCGCGATTCCGCGATGTGCGTACGGATCGTGCCTTGCTCTGCGAGCGTTTTGCCAAATGCGACGCGGCTCTTCACGCGTGCGCACATCATTTCCAAAGCCCGTTCCGCGAGACCGATGACTCGCATGCAATGATGAATACGTCCTGGTCCGAGGCGCCCCTGGGCGATCTCAAAGCCACGGCCTTCACCAAGTAACATGTTCGACGCCGGCACCCGCACATTCTCGAACTGAATCTCCGCGTGGCCGTGCGGCGCATCATCAAACCCGAACACGCGCAGCGTCCGCTTGATTCGCACACCGGGCGCATCCATCGGCACGAGGATCATCGACTGCTGCTTGTGCTTTGGCGCGTCCGGATTGCTGCGGCCCATGAAGATCGCAATCCGACAGCACGGATCGCCAGCTCCGGAGGTCCACCACTTGCGGCCGTTAAGAACGTACTCGTAACCTGAGCGCTCGATCGTCGACCGGATGTTCGTCGCATCCGACGACGCGACGTCCGGTTCGGTCATGGCAAAACACGAACGGATCTCTCCGGCGAGCAGCGGCTCCAGCCATTGCCGCTTCTGCTCGGCCGTCCCGTAGCGCACGAGCACCTCCATGTTCCCGGTATCGGGCGCAGAGCAATTGAAGATCTCGGGTGCGAACGGCATCACGCCTCCCATGATTTCGCAGAGCGGCGCGTACTCCAGGTTTGTCAGGCCCGCCCCGTACTCACTCTCCGGCAAGAACAAGTTCCACAGCCCTTCGCCGCGGGCTTTCGCCTTGAGCTCCTCGATCAGCGGAATGCGTCGCCAGCGCTCACCTTCCGCGACCTGTTCGTGAAACCGCTTCTCGTTCGGATACACATACGCGGTCATGAAGGCCGTCAGCCGTTGCTGCAGATCCTTCACTTTTGAGGAATGCTCGAAATGCATGGCGAAAGGCATGATACCTTTTGCGCCGCATGTCCCAGTTGGTTCGTTACGAGATCCGGGATCGCGTTGCCATAGTCACGATCGACAATCCGCCCGTGAACGCGCTGGGCGCCGGTGTTCCCGAGGGAATCACCGAAGCTGTCGAACGCGGCGACCGGGATCCGGACGCTGATGCAATCGTTCTGATTGGCGCCGGCACGACGTTCATTGCCGGCGCCGACATCAACATCTTCAAGGAGTTGACGACCCGCGAGCAGTCCATCGACCGGTCGCGTGCCGTGCACGCGCGGCTGAAGAAACTGGAGGACGCGGGGAAGCCGCTCGTCGCAGCGATTCACGGTCATGCTCTTGGTGGCGGCCTCGAGTTCGCGATGGCGTGTCACTACCGGGTTGCGGTGAGCACCGCCAGGGTCGGCCAGCCTGAGGTGCATCTCGGGATTATTCCAGGCGCAGGAGGAACGCAGCGACTGCCGCGATTATGCGGGCCCACCCTCGCACTCGAGATGTGCACCGAGGGAAAACCCATCGACGCGGCGCGGGCAAACGAGGCCGGCATCCTCGACGCCATCGTCGACGGCGATCTCGCCGATCTTCTCGCCGCTGCAATCGCATTCGCGCAAGCACGCGCCGCGGCCGGCGAGCGCCGGGGCACGCGAGAGCTGCGGGACAAGATCAGCGATCGCTCGACCGGTATGGCTGCGTGGCTGGCGATGCGGGCATCACTCGCAAAGACCGCACGAGGAGCGCGTGCTCCGTTTGCCGCCGTCGACGCGATCGAGGCGTGCATCACCATGGACTTCGATGCCGGGTCACGGCGCGAAATGGAACTCTTCGCCGACTGCGTGCTGTCGACCGAATCGAAGGCCATGCGGCACTTGTTTTTTGCCGAACGAGAGGCCGCAAAGATTCCTGGTGTCAGCAAGGACACGCCGACTCGCAGCATCACGCGCGCAGCTGTCGTCGGCGCCGGGACGATGGGCGGCGGCATTGCCATGGCCTACGCCAATGCCGGGATTCCGGTTCTGCTCAAGGAGATCGATCAGGCCGCACTCGACCGAGGGTTGGCGGTCATCCGAAAGAACTATGCGTCGACGTTGTCGAAGGGGAAGATCACGCCGGAGGCGATGGCGAGGACGCTGGCACTGATCACTCCGACAACGAGCTACGACGGATTCGCTGACGTCGACATCGCCGTAGAGGCCGTGTTCGAGAACATGGATTTGAAGAAAGCCATGTTCGCCGACCTGGGCAAGGTGATGCGGCCGGATGCGATCCTCGCGTCGAACACGTCGACACTCGACATCGATGAACTCGCGGAGTCAAGCGGCCGGCCGGCACAGGTCATCGGTCATCATTTCTTCAGTCCCGCCAACGTCATGAAATTGCTGGAAATCGTGCGCGGCCGCGAAACCAGCAACGAAGTGATCGCGACGTCGTTGAAGCTCGCGAAGCAACTGAATAAGGTCGGTGTCGTCGTCGGCAACTGCTTCGGGTTCGTCGCTAATCGAATGCTCGCCTACTACATGCGCGAGGCGTATCTGCTCCTCGAAGAAGGCGCCAGCGTTTCACAGATCGATAACGCCCTGATGGAATTCGGTCTGCCGGTGGGCCCCTTCGGGATGCAGGACATCGCCGGGATCGACGTCGGTTGGCGCATTCGCCAATATCTGAAGTCGTCTGGAAAGACGCGTGCTGAAGGGCCGCAGTCAGCCGTGCCCGATCGTCTCTATGAAATGGGCCGCTACGGTCAAAAGACGGGCGCAGGGTGGTATCGCTACGAGCCGGGGAGTCGCACGCGCATTCCCGATCCCGCGGTCGACGAGGTTGCCGCTGACGAAGCAGCCAGGAGGGGCATCTCGCGACGGGTCGTATCAGACGAAGAAATCATCGCGCGCATCATGACCGCACTGGCAAACGAAGGGGCAAAGATTCTTGAAGAAGGATTCGCGATTCGCGCGAGCGATATCGACGTCGTCTACGTGAACGGGTTCGGCTACCCTCGCCACCGCGGCGGTCCAATGTTCTACGCCGATACTCTCGGACTACCGACGGTGCTTGCACGAGTCGAAGAGTACCGCAGCAAGTTTGGTGATTACTGGCAGCCGTCGCCATTGCTCGAAAAGCTTGCGAGCGAGGGGCGAGGCTTCCACAGTTCGGCAGCATGAAAACCGTCAGCCTGCCGCAGCTCAAAGGACTGGTTGGACACGAGGTCGCGCTCAGTGACTGGCGACTCGTGACTCAGGACCAGATCGATGCATTTGCGAACGCCACCGATGACCAGCAATGGATCCACGTCAACGCCGCACGCGCGAAAACGGAGGCGCCGTTCGGGACAACCATCGCGCACGGGTTCCTGACCCTCTCGCTTCTAAGTCCGCTGATGCGTGACGCGATCAAGGTCGATGGCTTGCGCATGACGCTGAACTATGGGCTCAACCGCGTTCGATTCGTGTCGCCCGTGCCATCAGGTTCGCGCGTCCGCGCGCGCATTACGCTTGCTAAGGTCGACGATATCGGAGACAGCACGCAGGCGACGTGGAACATCACGGTGGAGCGTGAAGGTGGTGAGAAGCCTTGCGTTGTCGCTCAATGGATCGTTCGGTATTACGACAGCCCTGACCGCTAAAGCTGCGGCGGTCTGCCGGAGGAAGAACGGCCCGCGAGGCCCCGATCTATAATCCGCGCGCCACATATTTCCAAAATAGGAGGCCTGCATGTTGAAGGTCAGGACGTTCGGTACTGTAGCCGTGGCCATGTTCGCCACGGCCGCGCTTGCAGCCCAGGCACCGAAGCCTGCGCCAACCAAGTCGGCCGGGCAAGAGCCCAAGCCGGCTGCTGCAAAACCCGCTGCCGCCAAGGCGGCGCCAAAGCATGTCCTCGTCACCACCGCCGACATCAAGTGGGGCCCCGCACCAGACGGGCTCCCGCCCGGCGCGCAGCTCGCGGTACTCGATGGCGATCCCGGAAAAGCGGGAGTGCCGTTTACGATTCGAGCGAAGCTCCCGGATGGCTACAAGGTCATGCCGCACTGGCATCCGACCGATGAGAGCGTTACGGTTCTGTCCGGCACGTTCACTGTCGGAATGGGTGACACCTGGACCGACTCCGCCATGACGGCACTCAAGGCGGGCGAATTCGCACGGATGTCGAAGATGACGCACCACTATGCCGGCACAAAAGGAGAGACGGTCATACAGATCCATGGAATCGGACCGTTCGGAATCACCTACGTCAACGCAAAAGACGATCCCAGAAAGAAGGGAACGCAGTAAGAAGACGTCGGTTCGGCCGGGGTGGCGGCAAAGCACGCGTGCTGCTGCACCGGCCGAGCAGCACCATGAACGACGGAATCAACGCGGCTACGGTCGATACTCGACCGGTCCGCGGCGGCGAAGAGCTCGATTGGACTCGGCTGGAGGCGTGGCTTCGCGAGAACTTGCGCGCGCCGAACACTCCGGACCTCGATCTTCGCGCGCACATGGAGGTCGCGCAATTCCCCGGCGGCCACTCCAACCTGACGTATCAAGTTCGCTTCGGTGCGACCGAGCTTGTCGTCCGCCGGCCGCCGTTCGGCCCGGTTCCTCCGACCGCACACGACATGGCTCGCGAGTATCGCTGGCTGTCAGCGGTTCATCCGGTCTTTCGGCTTGCCCCGCGTGTGTTCGCGCTCTGTGACGATCCATCGATCGTTGGTTCCGTTTTCTACGTGATGGAACGCCGACATGGCGTGGTCGTCCGCGACGAGGAGCCGCCTGCGATCAAGAACCATCCGGGCGTCCGACGTCAGGTCAGCCTTGCGCTGATAGATTCGCTGGCTGACTTGCACGCCATCGACATTGAGGCCGCAGGTCTTGCACATCTCGGCAAACCTCAGGGGTTTGTTGAGCGGCAGGTCCGCGGATGGACTGATCGCTGGAACCGATCGAAGACGTCGGACGTGCCCGAGATGGAGAGACTGTCGCAGTGGCTGCTCGAGTCGATGCCGCCAAGTCCGATGAAACCGGCAATCGTGCACGGTGATTTCAAGTTGGATAATCTGATGTTCGATGCCGCCAACCCCTCGCGTCCGGTCGCGGTCTTCGACTGGGAAATGGCAGCCCTGGGTGATCCGCTCGTCGATCTTGGGATTCTTCTCGCGTATTGGGCAGCAAACGCCGCGTCGCGTCACGACACGCTGACGACAGTGACCACCTTGCCCGGCTGGTTGACGTCGCGGGAACTCGTTGACCGTTACGCTGCGCGTAGCGGTCGCGACCTGGCTGCGCTGAAGTTCTTCGAAGTTTTTGCGCTCTTCAAAATCGCCGTCGTGATTCAGCAGATCTATTACCGATTCACAAAAGGCCAGACCGCAGACACGCGCTTCGTGAATTTCGACGACCGGGTGACCGCCTTGGCAGAACGTGGCGCGGCGTTGCTGTCAAAGGACTAACCGCTACGCGTCACGGATTCCTTGGTGACGCGCGCCGCACCTCGGCGCGCGTCCCTAGCCTTCCGGGTCACTCTTCAGTAAGGCGGGGCGAGCGTTGGCGCAACTCATCGATCCGCTTTGAGGCCTCCGCCTTCGATAACGAATCATCAAATTGCTCACCCGTTTCCCGGCACAACGTCTCGAGATACGAACGTTGTGCATCGGTCATCGGCTCGTCACCGGTTTTCCATTCATCGGGATCGCGTTGCAGTCCCGGTTGAGCGCTATCATCGGTCGTTCGGTTTCTCATGAGGCGAATAGATCGCAAAGGTAAGGCCAATTCCCCGGCAGACTCACGAGCGCGGCCGACCTCATCCGCCCGTTTCATCGATCCGATGTTGCTGCTGCGAACTGATGCGCTGCCGTCGGGCGATGGATGGTTGTACGAACTGAAGCTCGACGGCTTTCGCGCGATCGGGTTCAAGCGCGACCGCGCTCTCCACCTGAGGTCACGGAACAATAACGACTTCAGCGCGCGATATCCGGGGGTCTTCAAGGCGCTCGCGAAGCTTCCCAACGACACCGTGATCGACGGCGAGATCCTCGCGCTCGACAAGGACGGCCGGCCGTCATTCCACGCATTGCAGAATTTCGGATCGGGAGCCGCCGCCGTCGTCTACTACGTCTTTGACGTCATGATTCTTAACGGCCGTGACGTTATGCGTGAGCCACTGGAAGTCCGTCGAGAGCTGCTCGAGAACAAGGTGCTGCCGAAGTTGTCAGAGCCAATCAGGTACGCGCCGTCGCTCGACGCTGAATTGCCCGTCCTGATTCAGTCCGTCAAGGAACAAGGCTTCGAGGGACTCGTCGCGAAGCGGCGCAGCAGCGTGTACGAACCGGGACTGCGCTCAGGCGCGTGGATGAAGATGCGCGTGAATCGCGGACAGGAGTTCGTGATCGGCGGCTACACACGCGGAACGAACACGTTCGACGCACTCATCTTCGGCTACTACGAAGGAGACAAACTCATCTACGTTGCGCGAACGCGCAGCGGCTTCACCTCGGCAACCCGGGCGCACCTGTCGAAGAAGTTCAAAGGTCTCGAAGTCGCTGAATGCCCTTTCGTGAACCTGCCTGAGGAAAAGAGCGGCCGGTGGGGACAGGGTCTGACCAGGGCAAAGATGGCGCAGTGCCAATGGTTGAAACCCGTGCTGGTTGGCCAGTTCGAGTTTCTGGAATGGACGGCAGACGATCACCTGCGGCATTCGAAGTTCGTTGGCTTGCGCGAGGACAAGGACCCAAAGCTCGTGACGCGTGAGTGACGTCAATCAGATGATCGCTTGCTGGGGACCTGTACAGAGGGGGTGTGACCGCTTCTGGCGATCAGCTTGGTCGCTTCACGGAGCCACAAGACAGAACTCGCGACCGCAACACAGAAGGCCCAATCGCCAGCACTCAGCCCCACGGTTCCAAATGCTCGCTGGAGAAACGGCGCATAGACGACGAGCACTTGAAGCGCGACCGACCCGACGATCGCAGCCCAGAGCCAGCGATTCGTGAAGAGATGAACGAACGCACTTTGGACATCCGAGCGCGCGTTGACGACATTGAACATCTGAAACAACATCAGCGTCGTAAACGCCATCGTCTGGGCGTAGTGAAGATCGCCGGGGCCGTCGATAAACCCGCCGGGCACCGTCGCAGCGAGAACGAACAAGGTCCCCGCGGCCATGATGACGCCGACGAAGATGATGCCGCGCCACATTTGTGCGGTCAGCACACCCTCGCCAACCGGACGTGGCGGCTGGTCCATCAGCCCGTCGTCGGCGGGATCGATCCCAAGAGCGAGCGCCGGCGGTCCGTCGGTGAGGAGGTTGATCCAGAGAATCTGTGTGGCCAGCAGCGGCAAGACCACGGCGTCGCGGCTGATCTCGAGACCGATCTGCTTGGCCAGCACGACACCAAAAAACATCGTCATCACTTCGCCGATATTCGACGAGAGGAGGTAACGCAGGAACTTGCGAATGTTGGCGAAGATCGCCCGGCCTTCCTCTACGGCGGCGACAATCGTCGCGAAGTTGTCATCGGCGAGGATCATGTCGGCCGCCTCTTTCGACACGTCCGTGCCGTTGATTCCCATCGCGACGCCAATATCTGCCTTCTTCAATGCCGGCGCATCGTTCACGCCGTCGCCGGTCATTGCGACCACTGCGCCTCCGCGCCGTAAGGCATCGACAATGCGCAGCTTGTCCTCCGGGTTCACGCGAGCGTAGACAGATACTTCTGCCACGGTCGCGAGGGCTGCCTCCGCTGTCATTTTTTCGAGTTCGGCGCCGGTGATGGCGCGTTCGTCGGCGCTGATTCCGAGCTCCCGCGCGATGACCGCCGCGGTCCGCGGGTGATCGCCTGTGATCATCAACGGGCGAATGCCGGCGTGCCTCGCTCGTGCGACCGCATCGCGCGCCTCAGGCCGCGGCGGATCGATCATCCCGATCAGGCCGGCAAAGACGAGTTCCTGCTCGAGACGCTCGTCAGGGTGCCCGGAGTATTCCGCGAGTGTCTCGCTCGTGACCCAGCGCGCAGCCACACCAAGCGTGCGCAGCGCGTCTCCCGCGAGCGCTTCATTGTCTTTCAGGATTTCGGCGCGGCGCTCCGCCGTCAGCGCTCGCCGATCTTCGCCGACGACTTCATGGATACACCGCGCCAGCAGCACGTCGGGTGCACCCTTGGTAAAGACGATCCCTCGATCCTCCTCATCGACGTCCTTGTGAAGTGTGCTCATCAACTTGCGCTCTGACGAGAAGGGCACTTCCGCGAGGCGCGGCAGCCGCTGGTCGAGGACTTCGGCACTGAGCCCGCATTTCCGGGCCGCCACAAGCAGCGCACCTTCAGTGGGATCACCCTGCACGACCCAGCGGCCGTTCTGCTGTTGCACCGAAGCGTTGTTTGCGCGATCGGCGACCGCAAGCGCTTTCTCCAATTCGACGCGAAGCGGACCGGCGATTGGCTTTCCGCCCTGAGCTCGAACAACACCGTCGGGCGCGTAACCGGAACCTTCGAAGGTTGCTCGACCGCTCGCGGTGACCACGACGCGGACAGTCATCTCATTTTTTGTGAGCGTGCCGGTTTTGTCGGACGCGATCACCGTTGCGGAACCGAGAGTCTCAACTGCAGCGAGGTGCCGCACGATTGCGTTGCGACGCGCCATGCGCTGGACACCGAGTGAAAGGACAGCCGTCACAACGGCGGGAAGTCCTTCGGGCACTGCCGCGACTGCGAGCGCGACACCGAGGATGAGTACATCGAACAGTGCCGCAGCACCGTGCACGTCCTCCACGACGATGATTGTCGCGATCATGATGACCGCGATCGCGATGACCACCAGGCCGAGCACTTTGCCTGTCCGATCCAGTTCCCGTTGTAGGGGCGTTGACTCGTCGGCAGTCGCCTTGAGAAGTCCGGCAATACGCCCCGTCTCGGTGCGCATCCCGGTGGCGGTCACGATCGCTTTGCCATGCCCGTACGTCGCAGCGGTGCCAGTGAAAACCATGTTCTCGCGATCGCCGAGCGGCACGTCCTGCGAAATCGGAGCAGTACTTTTTGTTACCGGCAGGCTCTCACCTGTCAGCGTGGCTTCAGCGGTCTGCAGTGCCGCCGATTCAATCAGCCGTGCATCGGCTGGAATTGTGTCGCCTTCCTCAACAACAATGATGTCGCCGGAAACGATCTCGGTCGCAGGGATGCTTCTTCGCTGGCCGGCGCGAATGACCGTCGCATGTGAGGCTGCCATGGCGCGCAGAGCGGCAACCGCGGCCTCGGCTCTCGCCTCCTGGACATACCCCATGGCCGCGTTCAACAGGACCACAGCAAAAATCGCAAGCGCTTCGTAAGGCAATGCTGCGTCGCGCTCGATCAACCACAAGCCAGCCGAGATCGCGGTGGCGACGAGCAGCAGAATGACGAGAACGTCCTGAAACTGCGCGAGGAACATGCGCCATGCGGGCGTGGGCTTCTCCGCAGCCAGCTCATTACGCCCGTCGCGTTCGAGCCGTGACTCGGCGTCCGCGTCGGTCAGGCCTTGTTCTCGATTGGTCTGAAGGGCGGTAATAACGTCGTCAACGGATTGACGGTAAGCGATACTCGCATCCGGCGTCATCGGCAACCTTTCGCTTCACTTCTCCCGTCTAACCGCCGATGTCAGCGGCGCATGGCTTTTCGATCGTCGCCACAAAGAAAGGTTAGCAATCATGAACGATCTTCGGTTGGCCTTTCGTGTGCTCACGAAGAACTCGACGTCGACGCTTATGGCCCTGCTTTCGCTCGGAGTCGCCATCGGCGCCAACACAGCAATCTTCAGCCTCGTCAACGATTTTCTCCTCCGGCCACTGCCGGTCTCTAACCCGCACGAACTGATACTCCTGAGGAACATCGATGGCATCGGCGGAAGAATGTCGCGTTCCGGCGAGAACAATGGTTCGATCGATCCTGTCACGGGACGAGCGGCGTCGACGTCGTTCTCGCTTCTGAGCTTTGAGCGGATGCGCGCACAGAACTCTCCGGTAACCCAACTGTTTGCTTTTGCCCCCTTTTCGCAGGTGAACATCCTGGTCGATGGGGTCCCGGAGATTGCCCCCAGCGCGCAGATGGTGTCGGGCAACTATCACACCGGTCTCCGAGTTTCGGCCGCGGTCGGCCGTACGTTGACGTTAGACGATGATGACGCTGCGGCACCGCCGGTGGCGGTCATCTCCTTTCGTTACTGGCAACGGCGATTCAATCGTGACCCCTCACTTGTCGGAAAGACGATTGCGATCAATCACGTTCCAGCGACGATCGTCGGTGTCACGGCAAAAGGATTCGACGGCACCTTGCAGGTTGGCGAGTCACCGGACGTGACGGTGCCGCTCGCGCATTATCTGCGCTTCCAACCAGATCGCAGTGGCCGTGCGCAGCCGTCCTATTGGTGGCTCCGGGTCATGGGCCGACTCGCTCCTGGCACCACGGCAACGCAGGCGGCTGCCGCGCTCGAACCTGCGTTCCAGCAGACAGCGAGAGAGGGATGGATTGGAGGTAGAGCGACGGACGAACGCATGCCGAGCCTGCCGACGCTTGCCGCGGATCCGGGCGGGCGCGGCGAGAACGATGTCCGGCGCCAGTTTGCCAGCTCGCTGCGCATGCTGATGGCGCTGGTGAGCCTTCTCCTCGCGGCCGCCTGCGCCAACGTCGCGAATCTGCTGCTCGCGCGCGGCACGAGCCGGCGGCGTGAGATCGCGCTGCGTCTGGCGCTGGGAGCGAGCGGCACGCGCATCGTGCGACAGCTTGTCGCTGAATGCCTCCTGCTTGCGTTCGCAGCCGCGGTGATCGGAGTTGCGCTGGCGTGGTGGGGACGAGATCTGTTGCTGGCGTGGCGGCCCTTCGGCAACACGGGAGTCGTGCTCGACCTGCCGCTCGACGCCCGCGTGCTCACATTCACGATCGTCGTCACGTGTGCGACCGCGCTCCTCTTCGGACTGTCTCCCGCCCTCCGCGCCGCCCGAATCGATGTGAATGAACCATTCCAGGCCGGGAACCGCGCACTTTCAACCGGGCGTTCACGTTTGAGCCAGGCAGTGACCGTTGTACAGATCGCACTGTCGGCAGTGCTCCTGATCAGCACCGGGCTGTTCGTACGCACGGTGAGTAATCTCGATCACGTCGATGCAGGATTCGACCGGCACGATTTGGTGCTCTTTCGCATCGATGCCGCCTCCGCTGGTTACTCGCGGGAGCAGTTCACCGCCCTGCAAACGCGAATTCAGCAACAGCTCGAACGCCTGCCCGGAGTGCGTGGCGTGACGTTCTCGAGCACCGCGCTCCTCTCTCGCGTTCGGCAGAACCGTCGAGTATCCGTGCCAGGACGGACGCCGACGTCAGGCCCGTTGCCAATTGTCAACACCAATGGTCTCGCGTCGAACTTTTTTCAGGTGATGAACCTTCCGCTCGCGCTCGGACGAGATTTCACTGATGGTGACAACAGCACGGCACCCAAGGTTGCAATCGTGAATCAGGCGTTCGTTCGAACGTATTTCGGCGGCGAGAATCCGATGGCCAGAGAATTCGCCATCCCCAATTACGCCGACCGCATCAGCGTGGTCGGCGTTGCGTCCGACGCGAAGTACACCGAACTCCGAGGAGAGGCACCGCCAACGGTATATCTCCCCTCGCTGCAACAGGTCGATGGCAACGCGAATTTTGCCATTCGCCTCGTCAATGCCGATCGGAGTGCGGGGGCGTACTTTGCCGCGATTCGAGCCGCCGTGCGCGAGATCGATCCGTCGCTGCCGGTTCTGAATTTGCGCACACAGGACGAACAGATCGATCGGTTGAATGGGCAGGAACGGCTGTTCGCAAAGCTGTCCGGAATGTTCGGCGGTCTGGCCGTGCTACTGGCGTGTCTCGGTATTTATGGCCTGATGTCTCACAATGTTGCGCGACGCACAAGCGAAATCGGCGTCCGGATGGCGCTTGGCGCGAAACCGGGCAACGTGCTGCGGATGATCGTTGCGGAGTGCCTGACGATCGTGAGTTTCGGCGTTATCGCAGGCCTGGCGGCGGCAGTCGGCGCGGGCCGGTTCATCGCATCAATGCTGTTCGGCCTGTCACCGATCGATCCGGTCACTTACGTTGGGGTAACGGTGATGCTCACCGCGATCGCCGTGCTGGCGTCGCTCGCCCCCGCTGTGCGCGCCAGCCGGATCGATCCAGTTCTGGCTCTGAAGAGGGAGTGGAGCTAATGGGTCATTGAGTACAGCAGGACATTGATGCCCACTGCGTAGGCATCGACGGAGAACATCTGAAAGTACTGCTGATCCATACCTTCGCGTTCCCAGCCGTCGGCGATGTCCGTGTTGTGGGTTGAGAGGACCATCAGGCGCCCGTGAGCGTCGGCAACGCCTCGGACGTGCACTTGCGCACTGTCGGAACCCTGCTCCGACGTGCCGCCGCCGCTCCTCCACCAGTAGCTGATACCTGGGATCTGCGGAACCTGTTTGAGCGTGAATCTGGTGTTGAACAGCGGATGGGTCGGAGGCAGATCGACGAAGCGATACTGCGGCTCGGGCAGGACCTTCGCCATCTCACGCTCGAAATTTTCCCACGCGTAAGTTCCCCACGAATCGTCTGACCAGAGGAACCCGCCCTTGAGCAGATACAGCCGCATCCTCGCCGCATCCTCTTCCGAGAAAAACAACGACTCGGCCTGCCACAACATCACAAACGGGCACTTGAAAAGCACGTCGTCTGTCGGTCTGACGATCAACGGCAGCGGTTCGCCGTTTGCCGCCTTGCTCACCCTCGTCGTGGTCAGCTCCGACAGCCGTGTGCTGAAGTTGTAGTCCGCATCGGGATAGTCCGTCAGCCAGGCGCGGCCCCGATAGGCAAGACGGCAGAAGTGCCAGGAACCGTCGAAGCTCTCATTCGTTGCGAGGCTCGGCGCAAAGTACCGGCGGCCGCCACCGAACCCTCTCTGACCGTCGACGATCGCAACCGCGAGCACAACGGCGAGAAGTGCACACCCCTGTTTTCTCACCCTCCTATTCTGCCCCTTTTACTCGCGGATCTCGCGAATCACTCGACACGGATTCCCCGCCGCGAACACATCGTCGGGGACGTCCCGCGTGACGACACTGCCGGCGCCAATGACAGCGCGCGATCCGATCCGCACGCCGGGAAGGATAATCGCGCCCCCGCCAACCCAGACGTCGGAGCCGATATCGATCGGCTTGCCGAACTCTTCACGGCGGCGTTGTTCGGCATTGAGCGGATGCATCGGCGTGTAGATCCTGTCTCTTATACACATCTCCGAGCCCACGAGACATACATC
>JBKPSH010000227.1:0-10144 GCA_046734955.1 Acidobacteriota bacterium | reverse complement strand
GGGGCGCACCTATCTTTCCGTGAAGGTGCCGGTCACCGATGCGCAAGGCTGTGCCTACGCTATCTGCGGCATGTCGGTCGATATCACGGAGCGCAAGCAGGCAGAAGCGTTGCTGCGCGAGAGCGAGGAACGCTTCCGCGTGATGGCGGACTTCCTCCCCCTTCTTGTCTGGGTGCATGGTCCCGCCGGAGAGCAGCAGTTCGTCAATCAAACGTTCTGCGAGTTCTTCGGCGTGACTGCCCAGGAGATGGTACGTGATCGCTGGCAGGCGTTCCTCCATCCCGACGAAGGGCCTGCGTATGCGGCCGAATTCGCGCGCTGCGTGCGTGATCGGCAGCCCTTTCATGGCCAAACACGCGTTCGGCGCGCGGACGGTAGCTGGCGTTGGCTTGAATCCTGGGGCCGACCCCGTTTCTCGCCGGCGGGAGAATTCCTCGGGTTCGTGGGCACCAGTGCCGACATTACCGAACGCAGGGCCACGCATCAGAAGCTCCTCGAGAGCGAGGCCGCTCTACGGGGCGCCGACCAGAAGAAGAACGAGTTCATTGCGACACTCGCGCACGAGTTGCGCAATCCTTTGGCGGCGATTCGCAACGCAACGCACATCTTGCATTTCGCGCCGTCGAACACAACGAACGTGGTCGCCATCGTGGAGCGGCAGATCGACTATCTTGTGCGGCTCGTCGACGATCTGCTCGACATCAGCCGAATTACCCTCGGCAAACTGACCTTCGAGCGCAGCGTCCTCGATATCCGCGCGGTCGTGCACGATGCCGTCGTTGCAACCGAACCGCAGATGGACAAGGCCGGGCACCGCTTCTCGCTCAATCGTCCGGACGATCCCGTGCTGGTAGAAGGAGACCGCGTGCGTCTATGTCAAGTGGTATCGAACCTCTTGAGCAACGCCGCGCGTTATACCCCCGATCACGGGGATGTCAGCTTGGAGATCCGAACCGCAACGGGTTTCGTCGAAATTTCCGTCGAGGACAGCGGTATCGGGCTTTCCGCCGACGAGATCGCCGTGCTCTTTGAGCCGTTCACCCGGGCCGAGCGAGCCGTAACCCTGGCGCCAGGCGGCCTCGGCATCGGGCTGGCGCTCGTGAAGACCATCGTCGAGGCCCATGGCGGGTCGGTCGCCGTGAGTAGCCTTGGCAAAGGCCGAGGCAGTCGCTTTGTTGTTCGGCTGCCGCTCGCTTCAGGATCGGCGCTGGCTGCAGATCCGGCAGCGATGTCGTCGCGGTTCGTTTCCGCGTCAGCGGGCTAGACACGACAGTAGTGTTGGCGTCCCCAAGGGGATTGGGCGCTATTTCTACGTTATCTTCGAGAGCATGGCGGGTCGCGTGAGCACAATTGTTGCGCCTGCTGGCTTGGCGTCACCGCCGAAGGAGCGCAGCGAGCGGCCGTGAGCGCGGTCACTCGGTGGTGCCGATGATCTCGGCTGCGACCGATGTAATCCGGTCGGCCTGAAAGATGCCCTTATGCATACGGCCGGTGGGGCAGGCTGGCGTCCGGCCGGCTGCGCAGCGACCCCAGCTCACGTCCGGGCGCGTCGAAGCCTGATCGCGGCACGGCTCGGCCCGATGCGAAAGGCAGCTGCCTGCCTAGGGGCAAGGAGGCGACTGCTGTTCCGATACCCGCGCGCCGCGCTGCTCGCGCGCGGCGTCGCGTGTTCACACGTACGTAAAGCCGAGCGCCTCCACGTCACGCGTATCGACCTCCGTCTCGCTCCACGGGTCCATGATTGCACCGGCACCCGACAGGCCGGGGTTCTGGCCTGGATTCGCGGTCTGCCACAGCCACCATCTGCGGTCGAGCTCGCAGTGATGCATCCAGAACACCGGATCGGCCGGCGCGGTCGCGATCATGCTCATTGTTCCCCCCACCCAGACGTGTCCGGAATTATGGATACCCTCGAGCGCCGGCGCGAACCCATTGAAGGTGCCGTTGGCCGTCGCCGCCGCCATGTCCGCCGCGTCGGGAAGGAGAGCGAACATTCCGATGTTGCGGGTGACCGTGTGCGGGCCGCCCATCAGCACGACCGTTGGCGTGAAGCCCAGCAGCCACGATGGAAACGCCTGCTCCTCACTCGAGTTCCAGTACGGAATGCACACCGTCGGATCGACCGACATGAGCAGCTCCTCCAGCCGGAGCAGATAGATGCGATGCCACGGCAGGAAGCGCGGATTGCCATGCATCTGATGGACGGCGTTTGCGTGGATGTCGACCAGCGGCCCGAGGGCGTTCATGGCGTTGATCTGGCTGAACGCATTGAGAAACCGAGTCTGTTCGTCGGACGTCAGCTGGCGATGGTCCTTGCGGACGCAAAGCTCGTCGCCGTAGTCATCGCAAGTCTTCGGCGGCTTGTAGTCGTCGCAGCGCGGTTTGAAACACGCGTGCTCGAACGGATGCGGCACATGAGCGGGTGGCGACTTCGACGCATAAGCGCCATAGATGCGGGGATCCGGATACCGCGGGTCGACGGGTGCCTGATGACCGTGCTCGGGACGGGCCTCGTAGCTCGGGTCGTAGCACGGCGGGGTGTGAGGTCTGTGCCCGTGGTTCCGCGAGCCTTGACCGTGGGGGCTGTCAGCGTGCGAATGATCCGGACGGGATCCGCGGCGTTTTTGCTGCTTCGGCATAGCGCACCTCCACTGCTGCGTTGACGGGCGGCACTCCAAGGTACCCGCGTTCAGTGTGCCGTCGGCGTCAGCTCGCCCCTAGCGACGAACACGGATGGAGCGTGCCGAAAAATCGGCAGATCGACGTCCGCGTAGCTTGTCGAGCCAAGGAGGATGGCGACAGGGATTCTTGCCCCGTTGGTCGGCTCGTTCCGCCGACAGCGGCACACGAACAACGGCTACAAGCGCACCCATGCGCACCGTGATGGCCTGTTTTGCTTGGAGTCATCCAAGAGCAAGAAGTGCACCTCAGTCATCCCTGCTCTTGTCGTGTCGATCTTCAACGAGCTTGTGGACGGTCGATTTCTCACGATTCGATTGCGACGCGCAACGCGACCTTGGGGACGACCCAACTTGGCCAGGGACGTCGCCAGCTGATCGCTTTACGCGCCGGAAGTTGGACGCAGACGCGCTCTGCGCGATTTGAGCGCGCCCGCGGCTTTTGGTGAAACACTATGAATGTTGGCGCAAACTACGCGGGCGATTGAAGTTCGGCGAGCTTCGAATGAGCCAGTTCCTGCTCTCCCGGGCATGGGCGGCGACCTAATGTAGGGCCTCTTGAAAATCCGGTAGTCGGCGCCAAACCGGCGTCACTTCTCCAACCTGGGCACTGCTCATCGAATGATCGCGCTGCAATCGCGTCAACTCTTGCTCAAACCTGGCAACACGCGTGCACAACAGGTCAGCCAGCCCGTCGCGCGACTGCGCCCGGGGGGCCTGATCCTCCTCTACACGCGCTATTGCGACGTGTGCGCGATGCAGGGTGTAACGCGTTGCCCCTGGTGCAGTTTCGGGCTTTGCTGAGCGGCCTCGCGCAGACCGGGACGCCGCCACTAGCCGGTTAATACGAATTGCGACGTAGTTCGCGTCAATCCCTCTGATGATCTTTGCGGTTCCCACGGGTCTTTTCAATTCCGGCAATTTCGTTCAGCGATAGCGCTCCCGAAAGCTGACGGCGACATTGACAGGGTCAGGCTGCGAGCTGAAGATAGGCGCGCAACGACAAGTTGGGCACCTATCGAGCCATGATGCGTAAATCGAGGCGCGAATTCCTGAAGAAAGCGGGTGCCACTGGAACACTTACGGTCGTGCCGGCCATGCCCGCAACGGCACAGCACCGGCGGCTCGTCCCGCGGCGGATTGTCTCCAGGTTCGCTCAATTGCCAGGCGACAAGGCGTTCAAGATCCTCGCACCGGCGTCAAATGGGCGAGCCGGGTTCGTGGTGGACCTCAATGCCGACCGGATGCTATTCGTCGCCAGCGCGATCAAGACGTTCGTGCTTTGCGAGGCGTTGCGCCAGGCGGACTCGCCTGACGTCGACGCCGTCCTCGAACAGCGTGAACTCGTGCTCGACTCGACCGTCTGGTCGTTCGGCAGTCCGACTTTTACTCCACCCGACCTGACCGGCGTCGTTTCCGAGCGCACGGCATTGGAGGCGATGATCACGCGCAGCGATAACACTGCGACCGACATGATCTTCAAGCTGGCTGGCGCAGACAACGTGCGCACCTTCATCGCATCGGCGAGACTGACGAACACGCTGGTTCCGGACAGCACGCGCGCGTTCACGGGCTATCTTTTCGGCGCGCCGGATTACAAGAACCTCTCCTGGGAGCAGCTGCAGGCGGTGGTGAATGGCCCGGTGGTGCATCCGTTCCTGAACACCGTGCAAACGCTGGCTTCATCGGCAGACGACTTGGTCTCCTATTATTCGCGCGCGTTGCAGGGCGCGTTTTTCACTCACCCTGAAACGCTGAACGAATTTCGCCGCATTCACACGCTATGCGATTTTATCTACCTCGTGCCGCTGCCGCTCGGCGCAAGCGCGTATGCCAAGAGCGGCAATGCCGACATCACGGGCTTTCATGCGCGTTCCATCGCGGGAGGGTTGTTCTTCGCCGACCAATGGGTGTATTTTGCCTTCATCATCAACTGGTATGCAGACAGCGGCGACGATCCGGAGACGGTCGCAGGCTTCTTCGCGGCCATCAACGAATCGCTCACGTTGGTAAAGTCATCGCTGACGAGGGACTAGGCACCGTTCGCGAGGCCATCTGACTTATGCTGCGCTTCGCTCTATTGCTGCGCCTTGTCACGTTGGTCGCGTCACTTGGCGCAGCCGCTGGCGCCCTATTGATGTTCGGGCTGGGCGCCGCAAAGCTCGCCGCCGGAATGAACTTCGTTTTACGGCCAGCGGAAACGGAGACTACGTCGCTCATCACCGCAGTGATGGAAGCGACGGATGCATTCCTGTTTGGGCTCGTGCTCATCGTCTTTGCTTACGCGATCACCTTCGGCTTCGCAATCGATCTTCCGCGCGATGTTCGGGCGAAGTTGCCACCTTGGATGCGAGTCCAAGGGATCAGCGAGCTCAAGAACACTCTGATCGAGATAATCCTGGTCTACTTGATCGTGGACTTTGCAACAGACGTGGCGGAGGTCGAGACGCACGTCTCCTGGGATATGCTCGTGAAGCCGGTGACGATCCTGTTGATCGCGGGAACAGTCCGCCTGCTTCGGCATTCTCCCTCCGAAAATCGAACGCATGCCGACGGCGCTGGGGACGGGGCGTTCAGCCCGAACGATCGGTAGTTCGCTCATTAACTGAGTTGAGCGGGCAAGGCGGCCGAGGGGAAGTACGCCGCACGTGGCTCAAGCCGAGCGCGCTCGGTTGCATGCGCCGCCGTGCTGTTCGCCAATCGTGAGCCCATAAGACAATGCCGGCAGGCAGCGGTCATTTGCCGACGGCGGCGCATCTTCTGCGGGGCCGAACTGTATATCCGCTTTACGAACCACGTTACGCGCGACGTGACGCCACGAACCTGAACGTTTGCAACTCGACGACGAGGCGCGCGCGAGTTCCGGATTCCCGTAAGCGCGCTACACGTCCTCGCTATGTCGCGTCGTGACCCATGTCTCACGGCCGTACACCCGCATTAATGGCGTCCCCAGGGGGATTCGTGACGGACCAACTCGCGAGCCTTGCGAATCAATGCGTTATGCGGCTCGACTGAACTCGCGATGGGACACCGATGTGACACCTTCCTTACTCGCGGCACGCCGTGGCGCTGGGCGTACGGCACGCGATCGGGCTCGACCCGGTTCGCTTCCGACGTACGCCCGCAAACACCGTAAGCAGCTCGCGTCGCGCTGCTCGAATCGGGCATAACGACGCGGGTTAGCCGCACCGTCCGTTCGGACGACGATCCCTCGCGGAGGGGTCAGATGCACCACCAGTTTCTCTCACCACGGGTCCGAAATTCACCATTCGAGCGAGATGGAGCCTGTCGTAACGATCGGTCCAGCCAAGGGACCAGCATGTGGTCTTACGCGGTCCACATTTATATCGCGTACGTCGCCGATGCCGGCGACAAGTGACGCGAGCGTTTCCCCTGTGTTCACAGCCGCGTGTTCCAGTGCAATGCCGTTAGGCTGCCAATACGAGCACAGCGGACAGATGGGCGGAGGGCAGAAAGCAATCGGAAAGCACCAAGCGGCGGCGTGCGCCGTTGATCCCATCGGCAGCCCGAACGTTAGCGCAGCAAGGATAGAAACGACGAAATAGCGATTCACGATGGTCTCCTTCAAAAAGAACAAGAACCCTTCGAGTCGCGTTCCGGCGTATGCGAGTGCCTAGCAGGCAAATCAATCGTGGCCGTACGTGCGACTGAAAAGCGTGGGCATTGTGTGATCGAAATACCGGGGCCGCCAAGCACGAAACGACCAAGCCGGCAAAACGCGGAATGAAACCGGACATCGCAGGGCCGTACGCCGACGTTGCGCAGAATGGAACGACGCGTTGCCACGCTCATAGCTCGCAGCCAACCGCTGCAAATGAACCTACCATCGCAAAGCTGGACTGCCGTTTGCCTATGGGAATCTGGAACGGCTAGATTTCGACCTTCGCGTCCAAGTGCTCTCGCGACCGCGGTGCGCGAGTGATGGCGCCGCACGGCGCTTCTGGAACGTTGTACGAGCGGCAGCGGTCCACGCACTGCGCCTAGGACTCGGGCCCGGCCTCCTCGCCGTTCATTGTCGACGGGTGACTGGTTGAGACATAAGCCTCGGACATCGATCTCAAACCGAATTTAGCAGGTCGGTGCATTTGCCCGCCTCGTCCGAGCAGCACCGGCCGCACGGCAAGGTGCGCCTCGTCCGGCCGTCCAGAGAGATTCCGAAACTCTGGGCGCGCAGCTTAGGCACAGATGCGACCTTGATTCAACGCGTCACCGTGACGTCGGAAAACGGGTCGAGTTGCCGCTGGGCGTGTCGCGCTCGGCGGTCTTCCATCCCAGCCCTCCTCAATACTTCGTAGCAGAACAGGCCAATCAAGACAGTCTCACCGCCCCTAACACGAGCCAGCCGCCGTCCACGTTGCCGCTCCTCCTCGACTGATTTCGGCGAACGATCGACGCGTCCCGGTTTCCCGATGCCTGCGCGTCTACGTCCGGGTCAGCCCGCATCAGACGACAAGCGATCAAAGTTACCGCAAGTCATGCGCATTGCGCGTTGAGCGGCGTGGGTCGGCGCAATCGAAGGTGCGCTTGAAGGATCACTGCAAGGACCCGGACGATCCTTCGGGAGTGTCATCACCGGCGGCACCATCGCCGGCCTCTTCTGGCAATCGCCACCCGGCGTGTATCGCGTGCTGGGCTACGGACCGCGCATCGCTAAAGGTCGACCTTACGCGTCTCGCCCACGTCCACCTTGTCACCGGTGATCATGCCCTTGGCGAGCTCGAACAGCACCATGGGCTTGGACTTTTCCCGCTTCATGTAGATGACGGTGTCGGCGTCAACCAGGATCAGCGCGAGCCGCGGATCGTCCGGCCCGCCGTCGCGCACGTCATCGAGCTTGCCGAACCACGCTTTCCAGTCGGGCTGATACAGCGCCCTGATGCGCTCAGGATCGGTGGAGACCGTTGCAGTGCCGCTGACCGACACCCACTCGCGCGAGTCGGTGTCGAAATACGCCAGATTGACGTGCGGGTCCTGTTCGAGCTCGTCAAGCTTGTTCGATTCGATGTCCGTCACGAACCATAGATCGGCGATCGCATCGCGCTTCTGTGTCGCCATGGGCCGCGACACCAGCCTTCCGTCCGCTCGGCGCGTTGTGAACATGGCTGTCTCGATTTTCTCGATAAGCCCGTAGAGGTCCTCAATCCGATCGTGTCGGAAGTCTGGTGCCATTGCTGTCTCCAATGACGGCGTTGAACGGTTCAGCACGCCTTTGCTGCAGGTCGTGCTCGTCGAAATAGGATCGAAAGCGGCGAATCTTCCCTGCTTGGTCGAACCAGCAGAGTCGCCCTCCGCGTGCGACCGCCTTGGCAGGGGCGGTAGTTCCGCGCGTGCATGTGCGAGCGGCGGACGCGCGTGTCCGCCACTCGCTCGATCACCGGAGGCGGCCTGTCTTGACCGCGATAGTGCCGGCCCGGCGATGCATCACGACGCGATTGTCTTGTTCAGGCGCATCGACAGCGCCAGAACCGTGATGGCGGATAGCCCAACCAGAACGTAGACGACGCGTGACAGCGCGCTCATGTCGCCGAAAATCGCCGCGACGAGGTCGAAATTGAACAGGCCCACCAGCAGCCAATTCAAGCCGCCGACGACCAGCAGGACGAGGGTAATCCAGTAAAAGGTTCTCAAACTATGCTCCATTAAGAGTTGCAGCCGGGTAGCCAACCGCGGCTGTGCTTGGTCTCAGCGTTGCTGCATTGTCTGCCGCATCGCATCCTTGGCTTCGTTCATATGCCGCTCGCTTTCGCCGGCCAGGCGCTGTCCCTCCTCGGTGTCGCCGCGCTCGTACGCCAGTGCTGCGCGCTCGCAATGCTCTGCAGCCATCTGATTGAACTTTGCTGCCTTCCGATGCGCCTCTGCCTGTTGCTGGTTCTGCTGACCTGACTGCATGGTTGATCCTTTCATCGAAGTTGCTGCGCTATGAACCAATGGCGGTTTTGGGGCCATACAACTCGCGATCGGCCGTGTGGGTTTCATCCATATCGGTGATACGTGCACCGGCACGTCGTCCCATCACCCGCACACATAGAAAGGCAGCAGGCCAGCTTCGCCCGTTGTCTTGAGCGGCTCCGGCCCCATCCGCCACACTTGATCTAATGTACAGATATTGTACAATCATATTTTCCCGCTTGTCAACACCATTTGTACAATGATGACGATCAAGACGGTCTGCGCCATTACCGGTGTAAAACCCGTCACCTTGCGGGCGTGGGAGCGTCGCTACGGATTGGTTCGGCCGCAGCGCAGCGCGAAGGGCCAGCGGCTGTACACGCAGGACGACGTCAATCGCATCCTTCGCGTCCTCGCGCTCACGCGTGACGGCGTCGCAGTCGGGCACGCCAAAGAAGCGTTGGATGCCGAGCCCGCGCGGGTGGCGCCCACTGCGGACGAAGGACGTTGGCCGATGTATCGCCGCCGCTTCGCCGCGGCAGTCGCCGCCTTCGACGAACTGGAGCTGGAGGCGATCTACGACGAAGCGCTGGCCCTCCACTCCGTCGATACCGTCGATCGCATGCTGCTATTACCGATTCTCAAGGAGCTGGGGCAGCGGTGGTCGACGGTCGCGGGCGGCGTCGCTGAGGAGCACTTTATTTCGACGTACGCGCGCCACAAAATCGGCGCACGGTTCCACCATCGACGCGCCCACCCGGATGGCGCCAAGATCCTTGCGGCGTGCGCACCCGGCGAGCAGCATGAGATCGGCTTGCTGCTGTTCGCGTTGGCGGCCCACGACGCCGGTTTTCGCGTGGTGCTGCTGGGCGCAAATGTGCCGTTCCCAGAGGTGGCTGCGGCGGCACATCGCACGCGATGCGACGTCGTCGTCATCTCCAACGCCATCGACTCCGCCTCGCCTGACTTCTATTCCCAGCTCAAAGAGCTGGTCGATGCGGCCAAACGGCCCGTGTACGTCGGAGGCCACGCGGTGCCGGCACGCGAGAAAGAGATACACGCAGCAGGTGCCGTGCCGCTCGGTGTTTCCATCCCGTCTGCGGTACGCCGACTCGCGTCGGACATCAGCGACGCGACGGGCGCCGGTGCGCCCGCCGGCCGTACGAGACAGCGGGCGCGACGTGCGCGCGACCGATAGCGCGGCTTGGACGACTCGCGGGCCCAAAAACATGAGCGCCTTCGGTAACGATGAGTACCTTCGGGCGTTCGACGAGCCGCGAGCGCTTCCAATGAGCGCCTTGATTGCTAGTTTCGCCGCGCGCGGCGTGCGCTTCGAGTTGGTCGCCGACGGCGGACTGACGCGGTTGGAACGCTGACGGACGACTTGCGCGCAGAAATTCGGGGGCAGAAGTCCGCGATCGTTCGCGAGATGCTAGCCACCAACGATCATTCGATCGTAAGCCGGGGGGACGACCGGAGGTGGTGCCACCAATGTAGGCGCCTCGACGACCGCGGGTTGTGCCTGGCCGCGTTCCGTGGAGAACCGCTTGGATTCG
>JBKPSH010000226.1:0-13755 GCA_046734955.1 Acidobacteriota bacterium | reverse complement strand
GATTGGTGCCCGCCGGCGTCGTGGCGATTGGCTGGACTCCCCGGTCGACTCCTCCAGCTGCGGCGTTGGCGGGCACTTTTCGCGATTCCCGACGCGCCCCAGGATTCGCGAGACCGAGTCCGGAGTACGTGTGCGGCTGACCATCCTCCTCGTAGCGACCACAACTTCACTCTTCCTGGTGACGCGTGCGGTCAGTCCCGCCAGCGTGGCGGCTCACGCGCCGGCCGAAGGGGTCGATCGTTTTGATGAGGCCCAATCGGCCCCCTCGATTCGCGTGTTCTCGCCCTCGCTCGGGACAAGCGACCCGCAGCCGCCGGAACGGTCGCTGGTCGGGACGCTGGAGCAGGTTGACGATCAGGCCACGCAGTTCGTCGTGAAAACCACCAACGGTCAGCAGCGATTCGTGCTCACAAACGGCGCCACGATTCGTCAAGGATCAAAGACGATCAAAGCTTCTGAATTGGCCTCGCACAAGGGCGAGCGCGTGAAGGTTCGGTATCGTGAGTCGTCGGGCGAGCGCCGCGCCGAATGGATCGTTGTCGCGTCGCCCCCCACCCACAAAGTCAAGACGAGCAACAATTGAGATCGCGGCTATGATCGCGGCATGCGTGTCGCACTCGTGCAACAGCATGCCGTCGGCGACAAAACGGACAACATCCGCCGCGGTCTGATCGCGATGGAGCGCGCCGCCCGGAGCGGCGCGGACGTTATCGCATTCGCGGAGCTGGCATTCGAGCCGTTCCATCCGCAGCGACCCGCCGAGTCAAACCCGCTCGACCTGGCCGAGACCATTCCAGGCCCACTGACGGACGCATTCGCAAGCAAAGCCCGTGAACTCGGCGTCGTCACCATCCTGAATCTGTACGAGCGTGACGGCTCGCGTGCCTACGACTGCTCGCCGGTGATCGATGCTGACGGGTCGCTGCTTGGCAGGACCCGGATGATTCACATCACCGACTACACGTGCTTTCACGAGCAGGGTTACTACGCACCGGGCGACACTGGGGCGCCTGTCTACCAGACGAAAGCCGGCGCGATTGGCGTCGCGATCTGCTATGACCGCCACTATCCCGAATACATGCGGGCGCTCAAACTCAACGGCGCCGAACTCGTGATCGTGCCGCAGGCTGGCGCTGTCGACGAGTGGCCCGACGGCTTGTATGAAGCCGAGATGCGTGTCGCCGCGTTTCAGAACGGCTACTTCGTGGCGTTGTGCAACCGTGTCGGCGCCGAAGCCTGCCTGACTTTTGCCGGAGAATCTTTCATCTGTGCGCCTGATGGCGTCGTCCTCGCCAGAGCCGAGCGGCTGCAGGATTCGATCCTGGTTGCGGACCTGGATCTTCGGCAGGTTTCCTCGTCACACGCCGATCGATTGTTTCTGCGGCACCGCCGGCCCGAGCTCTACGCACGATGGTTCAGCGCGTCGTGAAGCGCTCGGTTTCATGCGTATTGATCGCGGCCGGGACGTTCGTCATCGGCTGCGCGGGAATCAAGTCGCAAACCAATTCGTACGCAACTCTCGCCGAGGCCCGGCAAAGCGGCGCCATCGCCAAGGGGTGGATTCCGGAAGGACTGCCTAGTGGTTCGCACGACATGCGCGAAGGGCACGTGCCGGGCACGTCACAACGGTGGGGACTCTTCGAGTATCCGCATGGGGAAGAGACGGCGTTACGCGCGTTGCTCGAGGCGCAGGAGATCAGTGCCGATGGTCTGCCGTGCGACGTGCCGGCCCGCATTGAGTGGTGGCCGCGGGTGCTTCGCGGTCCGCTCGATGGCGGCCGCGTCGCTGCCACGGGGGCGCGTGTCTATCGCGCGAAGCAGGGCGGATTGTTCTTTGCGGTGAATTGGAGTCAGGGCCGAGCGTATTACTGGAGCCAATAAAAAGGCAAAAGGCAAAAGGGAAAAGGCAAAAGGAAATGCCGAGGGGCAGAATTGAACTGCCGACACCACGCTTTTCAGGCGTGTGCTCTACCAACTGAGCTACCTCGGCCCGGAAGAACGCTCAGAGCTGAACCCTGATCATAGCAGTTTTTGCTTGTACTTTTGATCGCGCTCTGGTACCGTGACGAGCTATGACCGTTGATGCGCCGTCGGTTGCCGATCTCGCCGCCGCGAATGCGCTGGACAAGGATCGCCGTCGGACGCGATACATCAGGCTGACGGTCGTATTCCTTGGCTGCGTTCTGCTGCTGGATGCAATCTTTGGCGAGCGCGGCCTCTTCGAGACCATCAGGTCGCGACAGGATCTCCTTCGCGCGGAGCAGCAACTCACCGACTTGAAACGCGAAAACGCCGCGCTCCGCGGCGAAGTGCATCGACTGCAGCAGGATCCCGCTACGCTCGAGCTCGTTGCAAGACAGCAACTCGGCCTCGTGCGCGCCGGTGAACTCCTGGTCGTTCTAACCGACGTCAAGTAGCGTCGGTCCAGATTTCTCGAACTTGCACAATTCCTGATCGTATTGTCAGACGTCGGGTGCGATCTTCGTGTGTTCGAGCGCGTTCGTCGGTAAAATCGCGCCCGCAATCGCCCCAGCCGTCTATGAGTTCCCAGTCCGCAACGACACCCAGGCGACCCGCGCGCGACCTCATCGATGCCGTGCTCGAGAACATGCGGAACAACCTCGAGCCGTTGAAGTACTCGACGCTCGCGCCGAATCGATTCATCGTGTACCTGCATCCGGAAGAGTTCGCGCGCGTCGAGTCGATTGTTCCGGTTCTGCAGGAACAGACCGCGCGCGCGCTCGAAGACGAACTTCGCAAGCTGAACAACCCATCAGTCTATCGGCGATATATCGACCGGCTGACTGGCGCCTCGATGCCGGTCGAGAATGCGGGACGGGAATGGCAGATCGAGTTTCACCCTGACGCCGACAACGAACTGGCTCCTGGCGACATCCTGATCCACTCCGAGCTGATGCTGCCGGCGACTGGTGACGAGCTCGGCGCCGGTCAGCGGACCCGACGAATCACCACGGTCCATGTCGGAAGCCGGACGACAAAGCGCGAGGAGACGGTCAGCCGGACGGCTCCGCCGTCCACGGTCGTCCATGCGCGATTGCAGTACGAGGACAATGCGGGACCGCATACGTTCGAGATCGCGCGCGATTCCATCCTGATCGGCCGCGGCGGCATCGCCTACAAAGCCGATGTGCGGATCGATTCGTCTGTAGATGTATCGCGTGAGCACGCGCGGATTCGTCGCGACCCGCGGTCTGGCGCCTTCTTCATCATCGACCTGAGCACGCTCGGTACGACAGTAAACGGGCAATCGATTCCGAAGGGCTTCGACATGGCCGACGGCACCAAACGCGAGAACGGAACCGAGGCGCCGCTGCCGTCCGGTTCGCGCATTGGCCTTGCCGACACGGTGTTCCTGCAATTCGACATTGCGTCGCGCTCATGACGTGGCTTCTATCCGCGCGGTTTTTCATTCTGGCAGCGCTGCTGGCCCTCGCGATCGCGCTCGTCTGGGTCGCCGCCGCTGATTACGACTGATGGCGCTGCTCCAGGTCGTCACGACGTTGAAAGCGGCCGGCGATAGCCATCCCGGACTCCAGCGCACCATCAACGAGGATCGCTTTCACTACGATGCCGCACACGGCATCTTCATCGTCGTCGACGGCGTCGGTGGTCAAGCTGCGGGCGAGAGGGCTGCCGAGACGGCGTTGGCAACGGTGCGAACGCGCCTGGAACGCGAGACCGGGCCGCTGGAGGATCGCGTTCGGGAAGCGATCGCACTTGCGAACAACGAAGTGCATCGCCTGGCCTCGCTGCGGGCTGAATGGCAGGGCATGGCCTGCGTGCTCACCGTTGCCGTCGTCTATAACGGCGAACTGGTCGTCGGTCACGTGGGCGATACGCGCCTGTACAAATTGCGCGCCGGGCGAATCGAAAAACTGACGCGGGACCATTCGCCGGTGGGCGAACGCGAAGATGCGGGTGAGCTGAGCGAAGTCGATGCGATGCAGCATCCCCGGCGAAACGAGGTCTATCGCGACGTCGGATCGGATCACCACGAGCCGGATGATCCAGAGTTCATCGACGTGTTCCGTCGGCCCCTCGAAACGGACGCGGCGTTGCTTCTGTGTAGCGACGGCCTGACCGATCAGGTGAACTCTGCGACGATCACTGAAATCGTCGCGGACTTCGCCGGGCATCCATTCGAGATCGTTCACGCTCTCATCGACGCCGCCAATGCCGCTGGCGGCAAGGACAACGTTACGATTGTTTACGCCGAAGGTCCTCGTTTTTCTGAAGGAGAGGACACGCGTGATCTGCGGCAGCGGCGGCTCGCGAACGCACGCGATGCCGACGTTCCTGTGGCCGCCGCGGCGGAAGCTGCCGATGCGCGCGCGCCTCGCGAACGAAAGGTCCGACGCCGGCGTATCACCACCCTCGTTGTTCTGTTATTTGCAGTCGCAGCGACTGCCGCATATGTGCAGCGGGATCGCCTCCCGTTCGACAAATTGCGACGATTGTGGTCGCTGGCGGGTGCCACTTCTGGCACGCCGATCGCCGCCACGACGATTCACATAACACCCGACCAATCCATTGCCGCTGCGATCCTGGGTGCGGCGCCGGGAACCGAAATCCTGGTGGAACCCGGTGAGTACCGCGAGCAGATTCGCCTGAAGGCGGGTGTTCGATTAATCAGTCGTGTGCCGCGTGGCGCGACGGTCCGCTTGCCGGGCGGCGCATCTGAGACTGATGCCGCTGTTGTTGCGTTCGAAGTTAGCGACGCCTACTTTGCCGGCTTTCGCATTGAGGGTGACGCGGCGACGCCGCTCGGTGCGGGCATTGTGATTCGCAACTCGAGTGTCACGGTGAGCGACGTCGACATCAGCGGCGCGCGGAACGCCGCAGTCGAGTACCTGGGCAGTGGGGGCGGATCCCTTATCGCCGGCGATCTTCACGACAATCCCGGCGCTGCAATCGTGGTTCGTGCCGGGGCATCGCCGCGCATTGCGCACACCACATTTGCGCGAAATGCCGGATCCGAGCGAGCGCCGGGCTCGCTGCTGGTCGAAGCGGCGGCGCGACCGCTGATCGCCGGCAACACATTCCACAGTGTCAGTCCTGAGTCGATCATTGTTCCGGATGCCGGCCGCGCGGCAATTCTTCGCGACAACTGGTTCGTCAGTCCACCGGTCGAGCATCCTACGGCGCCGCCGGCGCGGTCGGGAAGAGGCAGACGATGACGACGGTGTTCCAGCGGGTGGGACCGTACGAAATCGTGCGCGAGATCGGGCGAGGCGGAATGGCCGCCGTCTTTCTCGCCGAGGACGCGCGTCACTCTCGTCAGGTCGCGCTCAAACTCGTTCCGATTGGTCAGGACCGAGAGGCGCGCGAGATTCTCGAGGCCGAGCGGTGGGGGGCGCGTCTGCAGCGCCAGCTCGCGGAGGCGTGCGGACTTGTACCCCGCGTCTACGAGGAAGGCGACGAGCCGCCGTACTACTTCATTGCCATGGAGTACGTGCAGGGCGAAAACCTCTCCGACGTCATCGCGCGTGGACCGGTCAGCGTGGGCCAGGCGACCAGAATCGCGTCCGAGTTGTGTCGCTTCCTTGATGCCGCCCATCGTTTCAAGGCATCGATTGATGGCCGCGAGTTCTGGGCACTCGTCCATGGCGACCTCAAACCGCGAAACGTCCGGCTCTCCGAATCAGGCGACATCAAGGTGCTCGACTTCGGGATTGCGAAAGCACTTTCATTGAGCCGCAAGGTCACGCGAAACGACTTTGGAAGCATGCCGTATCTCTCGCCTGAACGGCTCGAGTCCACCGGGGTCGACGCGCACGCGGATCTGTGGGCACTGGGTGTCATCCTCTACGAGCTCCTGAGCGGCGCGCTTCCGTTTCACGCGTCCGATACGCGACGGCTCGAACAGCAGATTCGCGCCGGCTACGGCCAACGGCCGCTTCCGGATACGTGTCCCGCTGGTCTCGGTGCGATCGTGCGCCGCCTGCTGGCGGCGCAGGTCGTCGATCGATATCCAGCTGCTGCCGCTGTGTTGGCAGACCTCGAACGGGTCCAAGCGGGGAAGGATCCAGAGGCGCTCACCTTCGCCATTCGCGCCTCCGAGGACGAAGCGGCTACACGACGTACGCGCCCCGCCGGTGTCGATCTCGAGGCGACGCGCCGGACGGATCGCTCTCAGTCACAGCCACCGGCGACGATGACCGCTGTTCCACCGACGCCGGCTCAACTCGGCACGCCGAAGATACGGACGCCAATTGCACCCGTGGTGAAGGTCAAGCGTTCGCGGCTGCGAACCGTGTTGATGATCGCCGCGCTCCTGCTCGTCTCGAACGAGCTGATTGTCGGATTCCGGGCGAGCCGCGTTGCCGCAACTGCGGCCACGCGTGACCTCGACACCATCGACGAGATCTGGTCTCAGTACGATGCCTTGTCGCATCGCAGCTATCTGCGAATGGGCGTTCAAGGACTCGAACGAACCCTGACCAGTCGCGTGCACACACTGTCCGAACAGGTAATCGCCAACTATCGCAGTACCGTTCCGACGGTCCGCGAGCGTCAGTGGCAGATCGCGCAGCGAAGCCTGCAGCAGGCGCTCGTACTCGCGCCGGGCAACACCACGTTGCGGGCATCGCTGCGGTATTGCGAAGGACACCTGCATCGGATCGCTGGTGAGGCGGACAAACTCCGTCATCGGAATGCGACGGCGAACCAGCACTTCACGGAAGCTGTCTCCGCGTTTCGGGAGGCGGCGGAGCTGCGTCGTGATTGGCCGGATCCATTCCTGGGTCTCGCGCGCGTGTTCACCTACGGGCTCGAGGACGTCGATCGTGCCTCGGACGCGCTGAAGCAAGCCGAGAAACTCGGCTACACGATCGGCGATCGGGAGACCGCGCAGCTCGCTGACGGGTATCGCGCTCGAGGCGATAGTCTCTGGCAGACCGCGCGGCAACTCGCCGGCATGCCGCAGGAAGCCGAGTATCTGCAGCGGGCGAGCGACGCGTACCGTCAGGCGCAGGAACTCTACCAGCGCATTCCCGGTTTTCCGGGCGTCGCCACCAATCTTCGTCGAACGCAGCGATCGCTTGATTCGATCAATGGACGATCGTTGGAGCGCGTGCCGGAACAACAGTTCGTCGATCCAGGTAATGCGCCGGCGGATCGGACCTTATGGCAGTAACCTATACGACCGCAGCCGATCGCGATGCAGGACGTCGCGCGCAAGTCGCCGGCGGTCGCGCGGTACTTGCCGAGCCGCTTGAACTGTTATTGGCCGGGGTCTCGATCTTGGCCGGTGTCCTGCTGCTTTTGACCTACGTCGGTGTTGCGCGCGTTCCTCACACTGAGTCGCCCGCTGGTGGTGTCCTGAACCTTAACGCGTCGCTCTCAGCAGAACGCCTGGGCGCTGTGCTCGATCACGCATTCCCGCTTGCAGCCGATCGCCGCATTGCCGCGGAGCAGCTGACGTCGTTCCTTACGAATCCCGATGGCAGTCGGCGGCGGCTTCCAAATGTTGGCGCGATCGCGAGGGCTCGTGTGCCGCCAGCCGTGATCGATCGTTCGCCATCAGCGGCGGCATATCGCGAGCGGCTCGCACAGGAAAGAGCACGCGCCAGATCGTCGGGTCGCGAGGCGCCTTCCTCTGTGCCGCTGTTGACGAGCGCGCAATTGAGCAGTATCAAACCTTTCCTCGTCGTTCGCGATTTCTCGACGGTTCGCCGATCGCTCGCCATCTGGGCTGCAATATACCTGGCGGCCTTTCACGTTGTGTCGATCGTCTGGCGCGTCAAGAAGCTGCGAGGCGATCGCGTCCTCCTCATTGCCGCCCACATCCTGACGGCGCTGGGACTTGCGGCGATGATCAGCCGTCCAGATCCCGTCCGCGATCTGCTGCTGTTTCCACGCTACGTTGAAGGGGTCCTTGCCGGCCTTGCGGTCGCAACGGCATTGTCGTTCGTCAATGTTCGAACCAGTAGTCTGAAGGCGCTCAGCTACCTGCCGCTCGCCGTTGCTTTTGCGCTATCACTTCTGCTCCTGTCGCCGCTCGGGTCAGGACCGGCCGGCAGCGGTGCCAAAGTCAACCTCGGGCCTTTTCAACCGATTGAAGCGATTCGCATCCTGCTCGCGCTCTTTCTCGCAGGCTACTTCTCGCGTCATTGGGAGTTGCTGCGGGCCGTGCGCAGCAATCAAATTGCTAACCTCAGCGTGCCATCGTGGCTGAATCTACCGCGCGCCCGTTACGCGATCCCTGTGCTCGTCGGCGTGGGGGCGGCGCTGGCGTTGTTCTTTGGGCAGCGGGATCTCGGCCCGGCGCTGATGTTGGCGGTGGTATTTCTCATTGTCTACGCCGTAGCCCGCGGCACGATCGGGATGGCGCTCGCCGGATCGCTGCTGCTCGCTGCCGGCTTCTACCTGGGCTATCAACTCGGCATCTCTGCGACACTCGCCGATCGCGTTCGCATGTGGCGCGCGCCGTGGGACAACGTTGCGCGGGGAGGGGATCAAATCGCGCAGGCGCTCTGGGCGATGGCGACGGGAGCACAGTTCGGAACCGGTCCAGGGCTCGGCGACGCACGCTATCTGCCGGCAGGACACACCGATCTCATCCTTGCATCACTGTCTGAAGAACTTGGCTTCGCAGGCCTGGTCGCGGTAGCGCTCGCGTATGCCGCGCTCGTCTGGCGGGCGGTGAATACCGCGCGCCGGGCATCGACCGACTATGGTTTCTTTCTCGCGATTACGCTGGCGCTCTTCCTCGTCGTTCCGGTTCTGCTCATGATGAGCGGAACCCTCGGCATCGTCCCACTGACTGGCGTCGTCACACCGTTTCTGAGTTTTGGCGGGTCGGCGATGGTGGCGAATTTCGCGGCGCTCGGATTGCTTTCGTCAATTCGATCCGACGCTGCTCCTCGCGCGGACCTGTCGTCGTTTCGCGTACCGGTGCAGTGGTTGAGCGGTGGCCTCGCAACGGTGGCGATACTTCTGATCGCGATCGCCGGTTTGACGGTCGTGCGTCATGCCGACGAGCTGATCGCAAGACCGCACCTTGGTCTGCAGGCCGACGGGCTGCGCCGGTTCCAGTACAATCCGCGGCTCCTCGACGTCGTTCGGCAAATACCGCGCGGCAGCATCGTCGATCGCAACGGTCTCGTGATGGCGACCGACGACTTCGACGTCGCTCGAAAGGCCGGCACTGCGTACGCGAAGGCCGGTGTGTCGCTGGACGGTCCCTGCGCGGCTCAGGACGAGCGCTGTTATCCACTCGGAGGTCGCGCGTTTCATCTTCTCGGTGATGCGCGCACCCGCCGTAACTGGAGCGCCTCGAATACGTCATTCATTGAGCGCGATGGCGAATCAGCGCTGCGAGGGTTTGACGATCACCAGTCGATGGTGACGGTGCGCGACGCTGATGGTATCGAGACGACGGCGCTCCGTCGAGACTACCGCGACCTCGTGCCAGTGTTCCGCCACCGATTCGATTCCGAGTATCCAGCGGTGAAGGCGGCGATGAATCCACACCGTGAACTGCGCCTGACGATTGACGCGCGCCTTCAGGCCCGCGTCGCGGCAATCGCTTCTTCTTACGCGCGACGGTCGTCAAGTGGTCGTGCGGCCGCGGTCGTCGTCGATCCGGACACAGGCGATCTGCTCGCGACCGTGAGTTATCCATGGCCCGTGGATGGGATACGCGACGAAGCGCCCGTGTCTGACGAGGGCGATAGCGACGCGTTGCTCGATCGGGCTCGTTACGGGCTATATCCACCGGGATCGACATTCAAACTTCTGACCGCCGCGGCGGCGCTGAGGCGCGATGCGAGTGCTGCAGCCCAAACGTTCACGTGTAGTCGTCTTCCCGATAATCGGGTCGGCGTAAAGGTGCCCGGCGTGACGCGGCCGATCCGCGATGACGTGCTCGACAAGCAACCACATGGCACGATCGACATGCATCGCGCGCTGGTTGTGTCGTGCAACGCCTACTTCGCGCAATTGGCCCTGAAACTCGGGCCGCAGGCGTTACTTGCTGTTGCCCAGCCGGCGGAAATCTCACTCGCGCGAAACAATGCCCTCTCGCGTATCCGCGACACGCTGCCACAGGTCGGCTACGGTCAGGGCGAAGTCGTCGCGTCGCCGCTTCGAATGGCGGCAATCGCCGCCGCAATCGCCGCTGACGGCAACCTTCGTGAGGTGCGCGTTCGAGCGACTGACGAAAAGCCTGTACCGCATTCGTTCCTTGCGCCCGAGATCGCGAAGACACTCGGCAGCTACATGCGCGACGTCGTGCTTGACGGCACCGGACGGAGTCTGAAGAGTGTGCCGGTTCCTATCGCGGGCAAGACTGGTACGGCGGAAGTCAGTGGCGCGCCGTCGCATTCATGGTTCATCGGGTTCGCGCCGTATGGTCCCGCGACCCATCGCGTTGCCGTCGCCGTCATTCTGGAGAATGCGGGCTACGGCGGCCAGGGCGCCGCGCCGGCGGCGGGTGAGATCATTGCCGCGGCAGCCGCGCTGGGACTGGCAAAGTAATCGGTGAATTGGTGAATTCGTGAATTGGTGAATTGGTGAATTGGCGGCGAACTGACGCAGGGCCGCTTCCTGCCTTTCAATTCACCAAAGCACGAATTCACGAATTCACCAATTTGAGGCAAGCAAGTTATGGATTTTGCGTCGAAGGCGCGGAAGCTCGAGCGACGAATCAGCCGAACCGTTGATGCTGCAGTCGTGGAGTTTGTCGGTCGAAGCACGACCTCGCCGATTGAAATCGTGCATGGTGTGCTCGACCGCGCCGAAGCGGAGATTCAAGATATTGGCCGCGGCCGCCGCGTGTTTCCGTTCAACCGCGTCCGAGTCCAGGTGATTGCGGGAGACAAGGAATCACGCGCGCGGGTCGCTGCAGTGATCGACGGTCCGCCAACACTCTCCGATCGGCTCATCGACCGATTGAGATCATCCGGTTGCTCCATCGAGAGGCTCGATGCGGTGGTGGTCCACGTTCGCCGGCGCGGGCCCGAGTGGAGTGACGCAGATTTTCACGTCGACTTCGATCGTGCCGAGCTTCCCACTGTTCGCCCCGCCTCAACTGAGCATGGTCCTGACGCGCCCGTCCGGCTCAAGCTGACGGTGTCGAAGGGGAGCGCAGAACAGCGTAGTTACGCGTTCACATCGGGACGCGTAGACATCGGCCGTCGATCGGACGTCGTCGACCAGCGGCAGCGGCTGATCCGCACCAATCACGTCGCGTTCATCGAGGATGGCGCAGACGAGAACCGGACGGTCTCACGAAAACACGCGCATATCGAATTCAGCGAAGCGGATCGCTGCTACCGCCTCTGGGACGATCGAAGCGCGCACGGCACGACGATCATTCGCCATGGGCGTGCGATTAAAGTGCCTGCCGGCGCGCGCGGAACGAGGTTGGAGACGAACGATGAGATCGTGCTCGGGCACGCACGCCTGCGCGTGATCGTAGAAAAGGTAGAAGGCAAAAGGTAACCTTTTGCCTTTTACCTTGACGGCGTCAAACCGTCGCCACTTCCAAATCCTTGGCATCTTTCACCAAGCCAAGCTCGCGGCGAACGCGGTCTTCGATGGCGCTCGTAATCGCGGGATTCTCTTTCATGAACTGCTTCACGTTCTCGCGACCCTGACCGAGGCGTTCACCGGAAAACGCGAACCATGTTCCGCTCTTCTCGACAATCTTCCGATCCACTGCGAGATCGAGCAGATCACCTTCTTTCGAGATGCCCTCGCCATACATGACGTCGAACTCGGCCTCACGAAACGGCGGCGCCACCTTGTTCTTGACGACCTTGACGCGCGTGCGGCCGCCGACCACCTGATCGCCGTCCTTGATAGCACCGATACGGCGGATGTCGATCCGCACGGATGCATAGAACTTCAAGGCGCGTCCACCGGTCGTGGTTTCGGGATTGCCGAACATCACGCCGATCTTTTCTCGAAGCTGATTGATGAAGATCAGGCTCGTTTTCGATTTCGAGACGATGCCGGTCAATTTGCGGAGGGCCTGCGACATCAAACGTGCCTGAAGGCCCATCTGCGCTTCGCCCATTTCACCTTCAATCTCCGCCCGCGGGACGAGCGCGGCCACCGAGTCGACCACGACGACGTCGACGGCGCCCGATCGAACGAGCACCTCGACAATCTCGAGCGCCTGCTCGCCGTTGTCGGGCTGTGAGACAAGTAGATTCTCCAGATCGACACCAAGCTTGACCGCATATTGCGAATCGAGCGCATGCTCTGCGTCGACAAACGCGGCCATTCCGCCCAGCTTCTGCGCCTGCGCGATCACCTGCAGCGCCAATGTCGTCTTTCCGGATGATTCAGGTCCGAAAATCTCGACGACGCGCCCTCGTGGGACGCCGCCAATGCCCAGTGCGTAATCAAGGCTGACGGCACCGGTTGAAATGGCAGGAATGGTGTAGGCGGCGTCCTTCTGGCCGAGGCGCATGATCGAGCCTTTGCCGAACTGTTTTTCGATCTGGCCCACGGCCATTTCGATAGCCTTGAGACGCTCGCGGTCGTTCCGATCTTCTGCTGGGGGCATACGGTGGCGCTCCTGACGTGAAATGCAGTTGACTGTCGAGCCATCTTGCAGCGTGGTCGTGACAAGGAAGGTCACGGCCGCAAAATGAATGAACGACAGCGGGTGCATTCTAGGTTTGTGCCGGGGAGAAAGTCAAGCGAAAATCTGTGAACTGGCATAGGCTAGATGGCCCAAAATCAGCAGCTTACGGCTATAGTCGACTTTCGCCTCGGCGCGCCACGATCGCCGTTTTTTCTGCGCCCGTTAAACGCGTCGCGCGCAGAAACTGCGACGCATTTCGCTTCTCGCTTCTCGCTTCTCGCTCCTCGCTACAATTTCGACGTGCCTTCGCCGATTGGTCACGCACTCGCGGGTGTCGTTGCCGGCTCGCTCGCTTCACTGCCAAACCAAGATCGAGTGCGCCGAATTGCTTTCTACGCTGCCGCGGGGATGGCGGCTGACCTCGATCTCCTCGTCGGCGCGCACAGCGGTCCGTCACACGGCATTGGAGCGGCGCTGATAGTGGGGGCGGTGACCTGGGCGATTGTTCGAGGCGCGGGTACGCGCCGGAGCGCGCTCGCAGCGTGTGCGATCGCGCTCGCTTACGCATCACACACGCTGCTGGATTGGCTGGGGACTGACTCGTCGCCGCCGATCGGCATCATGGCGCTGTGGCCATTCAGCCATCAGTATTACGAATCACCATGGCACGTCTTCATGGCGATTTCGCGGCGGTACTGGTTACCCGAGTTCTGGACGTTCAACCTGCTCGCGCTCGGACGCGAGCTACTGATCCTCATCCCGCTCGCGTTGACGGTCATTCTGCTTCGCAGAAATCGATCGCCGAAGAGCGACGAGCGAGCAGCGAGCAGCGAGTAGCGAACTAGCGCCGTTTGAGCAGTGTTTCGAGTCCCGCCTTGTCGACGGCGCGAAGAACCGCTTCCTCGGGCGTGACCAGACCCTTTTTCACGAGGTCCGCGAGCGCATCGTTGAGCGAGACCATGCCCTGAGCGCGGCCGACCTGCATCATCGACGGGATCTGGAACGTCTTGCCCTCGCGAATGAGATTGCTGATGGCGCCGTTGGTGAGCAGCACCTCGAGCGCCGCGACCCGTCCCCCGCCGATCTTCCGGCACAGCGTCTGCGCGATGACGCCGCGTAGCGACTCCGACAGCATCACCCGGATCTGCGCCTGTCGATCGGCAGGGAACTGGTCAATCACGCGATCCACCGTCGAA
>JBKPSH010000225.1:0-34491 GCA_046734955.1 Acidobacteriota bacterium | reverse complement strand
CTTCGATAACTAAAGGTGGAGATTGCCAATGTGGAAACGGGATGATGCGGCAAAGCCAAGTGCACCGGCCGGCCAGGGGCCTGCCCCGGCGCAGCACCACAGCCCTGCGCCGCTAACCGCGGAGCCAACGTCGCGTCCGGCGCCAGCCAGCGACACTCAGCGTGGACAGGAGAGAACTGTTGTGAACATAGGCAAATCGGTCGTCATCAAGGGCGAGCTCAACGGCAGCGAAGATCTCACGATTGAAGGCCAGGTCGAAGGCAAGATCGAGTTGCGTCAGAACGTGCTCACGATCGGTTCGAATGCCCGCATCAAGGCCCAGGTGTTTGCCAAAGCCGTGATCATCCTCGGGGAAGTGACGGGCAACGTCAGCGCCTCCGAAAAAGTCGACATCCGCGACAATGGGTCGGTCGACGGCGACATCGCCGCCCCCCGCGTGGCGATTGCCGAGGGCGCGCATTTCCGGGGCAGCATCGATATGCAGAAGGGTGGCGCGTCGCCGAAGGCCGAGACCAAGGCGCCCGCTGCGACTGCCTCCGCGCAGTCGTCCGGACAGCAAACGCCGGCTGCCGCAGGGGCCAACCGCTAGCCGTCGCATCGGTCGCCGGGCGGTCGTCTGACCCGCCATCAAGATGGCGCGGCAGGGTCGTCCGGCAACTCGATTGTCCTTACATGCTGTCAGATATTCTCCGCTGGGGCGCCAAACGCCCCGGCCAGGCCGATCCTCCCGGTAACGCGCCGGCGGCGCGCGGTGGCGATACAGTTGTGCCCTCGAAGGCATTGCCGAAATTCCTGTCGGCGATCGCCAATCAATCGGACGCACCTGTCCTCATCGATCTCGGTCCGGTCATCGGCGCCAACGTGTCGTTCTTCGGTGAGCAGCTCGGATGCAAACTGTTCATCGAAGATTTGTTTGCCGATTACGATCGGCATGCCCGCGCCGGCACGCTTGAGGAAATGGCGACGGTGATGGACAAGCGCTTCCGTCACGACGATGCAACCGTCGATGGCATCTTATGCTGGGACGTCTTCGACTACCTGCCTAAGGCCGCTGCACAGGCGCTCGCCAAGCAAATCGTCCGGATGCTGCGTCCGGGCGGTTCGGTCATGGGCTTTTTCTGCAGCACCGCCGCGCCGGTAAAGGCGCCGTTCACCAAGTACGAAATCGCCGACGAAAAATCTCTTCGTCATCGTCCGCACGCAGGCGCTGGTGGCGCGAAGCACGTGCTGCTCAACCGCGACATCATCAAGATGTTCGAAGGTCTGGTCGTGTCGGACTCGTTCTTGCTGAAAAGCAATACCCGCGAAATCCTGCTGAAGCGCAGGAGTTGACCCCGCGATGCGTCCGGTCATCGCTCTTCTGAGCGACTTCGGCACGCGCGATCACTACGCCGGAACGATGAAAGGAGTGATGTTCGGGATCTGTCCCGACGTCACCCTCGTCGACATCACGCACGAAATTACGCCGCACGACGTGATGGAAGGGGCGCTGCAGCTGGCGGCGTCCTGCCGGTACTTTCCCGCCGGGACCATATTTCTCGCCGTCGTCGATCCTGGCGTGGGTTCGTCGCGTCGAGGAATCGCGGCGGAAGCAGGCGATTACCGCTTCGTGGCCCCCGACAACGGTGTCCTGACCGCCGTCTTCCGTGACATGCCCGCCAAGCGCATCGTCGAATTGACCGAGCGCAGATACGCGCGGCCGACGGTCAGTCGCACGTTCGAGGGACGCGATCGCTTTGCCCCGGCGGCCGCGTGGCTCGCCAAAGGGATTCAACTGTCCGCGCTCGGCCGCGCGGTCGCGACGTATCATCAGCTCGAAATTCCGCAGCCGGAAGTCGGAGAACACCTCGCCGGTGTAGTGTTGCTCGTCGATCGCTTCGGCAACCTGGTCACGAACGTCGATCGGAAGACCTTTGAAGGCTTCACGCGCGGTCAAGCGGTTGCGCTCAAGGTGGGCGGTCATGCCGTTGCGGGAGTTGTCGCGACCTACTCGGATATTCACGCGGGTGAGGTTTGTGGCCTTTTTGGCGGAAGCGATCACCTCGAGTTTGCCGTGAATGGGGGGAGTGCTGCCGACGCGCTCGGGGTTTCGCGAGGGGCGCGCGTCGAGATCTCGAGACACTGACGCGCGTAGCGCGGAGCTTTACCTGCCGCGTCAGAGCGGTGTCGCTGAGCTAGAATTCCCCAATGCTCAATTTCGATCTCACAGAAGAACAACAGCTGCTCGAGCAGTCCGTGCGTGAATGGGGCGCGCGGGAAATAGCGCCGCGGATACGCGAACTCGATCGCGAACATCGCTTCGACAAGAACATCCTGCCGCAGATGGCCGAACTCGGTCTGCTCGGTTGCTCGGTGCCGGCCGAGTATGGTGGCGCGGGGATGGACTACATCAGCCTCGGACTCATCTCCGAGGAACTCGAATACGTCGATACTTCGCTCCGCGTGATCATGTCCGTGCACGCGGGACTCAACTGCCTCACGCTTCTCACCTGGGGAACCGAAGATCAGAAGCAGCGCTACCTGGTACCGCAGGCGCGAGGGCAGAAGATTGCGACCTATGGACTCACCGAGCCCGCAGCGGGAAGCGACGTGCGCGGGATCCAGACTGTCGCGCTAAAGAAGGGCGATCGGTATTACCTGACCGGCGAAAAGATGTGGATTTCGCTGGCAGACGTCGCCGACAACTTTCTCGTGTTCGCATGGTCCGACCTCGAAAAAAAGAAACAGCGGGATCCGGCAGGCATCAGCGCGTTCATCGTCGAACGATCGTTCAGGGGATTCTCGAGCGGCACCTTGAAGGCAAAATGGGGAATCCTCGCGGGCAACACCGGTTTTTTCAAGATGGACGACGTCGAGGTTCCCGAGGCGAACGTGGTCGGGCAGCCGGGAGAGGGATTCAAGATTGCCATGTTCGCGCTCGACCAGGGGCGATACACGGTCGCAGCCGGCGCGACGGGGCTGATTCGCGCATGCCGTGACGCCAGCGCGAAGTACGCGAAGGAACGCAAAACGTTCGGAACGGTGATTGCCGAGCATCAACTCGTGAAGGAGATGATCGCGCAGATGGAGTCGGACTATCAGGCGGCGCGCCTGCTCTGGATGCGTGCGGGGTCGCTGAAGAATCAGGGACGGCGCAACACACGCGAAACCGGTCTGGCGAAGTGGTTCGCGACCGTCGCATCCGAACGAGCGGCCGGCGATGCGGTCCAGGTTCACGGCGCGAACGGGTACTCGGATGAATACCCAGTCGGCCGTTTCTATCGAAACTGCAAGGGGGCGGTAATCTACGAGGGCACGCGCGAGATCCACAAGATCATGCAGGCGGATTATGTGCTCGGCATGCGACAAGATAAGGCGACTCGCTGTGAATTGCCGAAATTCAAGTCGTGATCGCTTCTCGCTCCTGGCTTCTCGCTTCTGGCTCCTGGCGTATCACTGATTCGTGGATTCGTCGATTCAAGGATTACCGATTCGCGATCAGTGATGAGTGATTAGAGATTCGCAATGGACTCTGACCTCTCCCTCGAATTCCTCGGCGTCGTCGAGCAGGCGGCGATTGCGTGCGCCCACACGATGGGACTCGGCGACTGGCGGAAGAGCGATCAGGCCGCGGTCGAGACGATGAGGAAGTGCATGGACGACGTGCCGATCAACGGCACGATCGTGATCGGGGAGGGGGAGCGCGATGAGGCGCCGATGCTGTACATCGGCGAGAAGGTCGGCCTTGGAGCGGTCAGTGACGCAGTCGCTGCGCGGCTGCCGGCAATCGATATCGCCGTCGATCCGCTCGAGGGCACGAATCTCTGCGCCACCGGCGCGCCGAACGCCATCGTCGTCCTGGCGGCGTCGAACCGTGGTGGATTGCTCCACGCTCCGGATCTTTACATGCAGAAGCTGGTGGTCGGTCCGGGCGCGAAGGATTCAGTTCATCTCGATGCACCCGTTCGTGACAATCTGCGAGCGGTCGCGAAGTCACTGGACCGCGACGTTGAGGATCTCGTCGTGATGGTTCTCGATCGGCCGCGACACTCTCAGCTAATTGAGGAAATTCGCGAGACTGGTGCCCGGATTCGATTGATTAGCGACGGCGACTTGTCGGCAGGAATTGCCGCGGCCGTTGTCGGCAGCGGCGTGCACGCGGTCATGGGGATCGGCGGGGCACCAGAAGGCGTGCTGACGGCAGCCGCCATGCGCTGCTTGAACGGCGAAATCTTCGGCCGATTGCTGGTCACCAGCCCTGAGCACGAAGCCCGTTGCCGCGCCATGGGAATCTCGGATTTCAGCAAGGTCTACAGGTCGATGGATCTCGCCTGCGGCGACAACATCATCTTCGCAGCGACGGGTGTGACTGACGGAACCCTGATGAAAGGCGTCCGCTTTTTCGGCGATGGGGTCCGTACCAGCTCGCTCATCATGCAGAGTCAACCCTCGCGCATCCGGTTCATCGATACGATTCACGTCGAGCAGGCGAAGATGGTCAAGGTGAGGTTCTGAGCCACGGATTAACACGAACTACGGATTAACGCGGACTAACACGGAAGTACGAACTCGGACCGACACTGAATGCATTCGCACTGGCGGAGAAACCTTTTCGCTGTCACTGCCGCCAGCTTTATCGGTTTTACCGGTTTCACGCTGGTGATGCCGTTCCTTCCGCTCTACTTCAAGCTGCTTGGTGTCGACGACGTGGGGGAGATCGCAATGTGGTCGGGGTTGAGCCTCGGCGTCACGCCGGGCCTGACCGCGATCCTCGCGCCGTTTTGGGGACGCCTGGCGGATCGCTTTGGCCGCAAGATCATGGTCGAGCGATCGCTCGTCAGCTTCGTGATCGTCATGGGCGCGATGGCGTATGTGCAGCGCCCGTGGCACGTGTTTGCGTTGCGCGCCCTCCAGGGACTCTTTGCCGGATACGGATCACTGACGCTCACGATGGCCGCCGATTCGGCGCCACGCGATCGCATGGCGTATGCGATCGGCTTCGTCCAGACGGCACAGCGGCTGGGTCCAGCGATCGGCCCGATTGTGGGAGGCAGCGTTGCCCAAATCGCGGGACTCAGAAACGCGTTCGTCGTGACCGCGGCTTTTTACCTCGTTGCCGTGCTGCTCGTAGTTTTCTTGTACGACGAACAAGGCGCACCGCATAGCACCGCGCAAGGCAAGGACGACCGGTTGACCTTCCGTAGCATGCTGGCATTCGAGAATTTCATCCTGCTGATGGCAGTCGTTTTTGGATTGCAGTTCATCGATCGCAGCTTCGGGCCGGTGTTGCCGCTCTTTGTGGCCCAGGTGGGCACGCCTGTGAGCCGCGTACCGATCGTCGCTGGCCTGTTGTTTTCAATCGCAGCCGGCTCTGGAGCGATTGGGCACCATATCTGCGGACGGTTACTGCGCCGTACAACGGCGAGGCGAGTGATCGCGATCAGCGCGGCGGGCGGTTCCATCGGCGCATTTGTTTATGTCCTCGCCACCGGCCCATGGCTGCTGGTCTTCGGCACGCCGATTTTCGGGATCGCGATTGGGGTCGCGACGACGGCCGCCTATACCGCGGCCAGCAGCGTCATGCCTGCGAGCGGCCGCGGGGCAGGGTTCGGATTGCTGACGACGGCGTCGCTGAGCGGTCTGGCGCTGAGCCCGATCATCAACGGAATTCTCGGCGCCACCAGTATCCGTGCCGTTTTCGTCCTCGACGCTGTCGGGCTCGCGACATTGGCGATGATGGTTTCGCGGCTGATGATCGTCGCCCCGATGGTCAGCGCGACGGCGCCAGCGACGGAAGAGATCTGAGTTGATTCGAATCACCGTCGACCCGGATCGGCCGTCAACCAACGCTCTTGCGGCGGCCGTCGATGTACTGCGCGCGGGAGGCGTTGTGGCTTTTCCCACCGACACTCTCTACGGGCTCGCCGTCGATCCACGACGCGCCGACGCGGTTCGGCGTCTCTTCGCACTGAAGAGACGGGATGCGACGGTCGCGATCCCGCTGGTCGCCGCGACTCTCGAGCAGGCGATGCTCGCCGCGAGCTTCACCGAACGCGAGAAGCGCGCGGCTGAGGCGTTCTGGCCGGGGCCGCTCTCCATCGTGGCTCCGGCGAACTCGTGCATTGCACCTGAAGCCGTCGGCGGACGGCGCACCGTCGCGATCAGGGTGCCCGCCCACGAAATCGCGCGGCAACTCGCCCGCGCGTTCGACTTTCCAGTGTCGGCGACGAGTGCGAATCGGTCTGGCGAGGCGGCTGCAGATTCGCCGGATGCGGTTGCGGCCGCGCTGCCTGATGTCGACCTGCTCGTCGATGGTGGCCGTGCTCCTGGCGGCGCGCCATCGACGATCATCTCCTTCGACAACACGCGTCCAATACTGCTGCGCGAAGGCGCAGTGCCATGGGACCGCGTGATAAAATCGCTGCAGTGACACGTCATTCGGCTTCGCGATCGACCACGCCGGATCGACAGGAGCGTGCGGCGCTTGTCGGGCTGTTCAGCAGGAATTCCCGTCACTTCGATCCCGAGCATTCTCTCGACGAGCTCGCCGGCCTCGCGGCCGCGGCCGGAGCGACGATTGTCGTGCGCGTACTGCAGGAGCGTCCCAAACCCGACCCGGCGACATTCCTTGGCAGCGGCAAGATCGCGTCGCTCGCCACAGCGTGTGATGAACTCGACGTCGATGTCGTCATCTTCGACAACGAACTGACGCCGGCACAACTCAGGAATCTCGAGGAGCGCCTCGACACCAAGGTCGTCGATCGCACCCAGTTGATCCTCGACATTTTTGCCCGCCGCGCACGGACTCGTGAAGGAAAGCTGCAAGTCGAGCTGGCGCAGTTGAAATACCTGATGCCTCGGCTCGTTGGCTCTGCGACCGCGCTGTCGCGTCTCGGCGGCGGAATTGGAACCCGCGGTCCCGGCGAAACAAAACTCGAAACCGATCGACGCCGCATTCGCCATCGCATCAGTGTCATCTCGAAGGACATCGAAACCGTCCGGCAGCGGCGGTCGCAGCTTCGCGAACGTCGTCACAAGGCGGCCGTTCCCACTGTCGCCCTCGTCGGCTACACGAACGCGGGCAAGACGACGCTGTTCAATGGCCTGACCGGCGGTGAAGCGGTCGCATCGGATGCACTCTTTGTGACCCTTGATCCGCTCGTGCGAAAAGTTCGGCTGCCCGATCGCCGCGAGTTGCTCGTCTCCGACACCGTCGGGTTCATCGAACGCCTGCCGCACTCGTTGGTCGCAGCGTTTCGCGCCACGCTTGAAGAGGTTGCGGCAGCAGATCTACTGCTTCACGTGATCGACGCGTCGAATCCCGAGCGAGATCGGCATGTCTCCGCGGTGCACAGCGTGCTCGCGGAGGTCGGAGCCGATCGCGTGCCTTCGATCGACGTCTTCAACAAATGCGACAGCATTTCCGACACCGAGCGAGCGCGTATCCGCGCGCTCTATCCCGGGGCGCTGTGTGTATCGGCGGCTACCGGCGAAGGACGCGAGGAACTCATCGCCGCCATGGAAGGACGGCTGGCGCTCGATACCGCACATGTGAAGATGGAATTCGATAGCGGCGATGCCGATCGCGATCGGATTGCGCAGCTCTATCGAATCGGGCGAATTCTGCGTCACGTCGCCACCGACGGCCGCGTGTCGATCGAAGCCGAAGTTCCACGACGCGTTCTCGATCACTTTCCTTCAGCAGTAGTGCAATGACGCGCCGTGCGCCGTTGGTCGCGATTCTGTTCACGCTCGTCGCGGTGGCTGGCTGTGCCGCGAAACGGGCGCCGGCCGTTCCCCCGGCATCCACTCCACATTTTCCCGATTATGTGTTTCCTTCCATCCCGGGGCAGATTGCGAGTCCGGCGATCGGCGCGCTGCACGACCTGGGATGGCAGTGGCTCCAGGCGGGAGATCCGAAGGCCGCCGAGCGAAACTTTACCGCCGCGCTTCGACAATCACCCGGCTTCTATCCATCGGAAGCAGGCCTTGGCTATACCGCACTGGCGCGCAAGGACAGCAAGGAAGCCGCATCCCACTTCGAACGTGCGCTGACTGCGAATCCATCGTACGCCCCGGCGCTCGCTGGCAAAGGCGAAGCGCTGCTGACCCTTGGGCAGCGCGACCAGGCGCTCGTCAGCTTCGAAGCGGCAGTGTCGGCCGATCCTCAGCTGTCGGCAATTCGTAGCCGAATCGAGGTCCTTCGTTTTCGCGGATTACAGGATGATGTGGACGCGGCGCGTAAGGCGGCAGAGGCCGGACGCCTCCCGGACGCGCGGGGACTGTACGAACGGACGATCGCCGCCTCTCCCGACAGTCCGTTCCTTTACCGTGAGTTGGCGATTGTCGAGAAACGCGAGGGAAATCTTGCGGCCGCACTTGAACACGCTCAGAAGGCCGCCACGCTGAATCCAACCGAACCGCGAAATTTCACGACAATTGGAGAAATCTACGAAGCACAGTCTGAATTTGCCAAAGCGGTCGACGCATATTCGACGGCTTTGACACTCGAGCCTAACGAAGCGATCGAATCGAAGCTGGACGACCTCCGCGCGCGCGCCGCATTTGCCGCTATGCCGGAGGAGTATCGGTCGATCGAAACATCGCCAACCGTCACTCGTGCGCAACTCGCCGCCCTACTCGGTGTTCGCCTCGACGATCTGCTGAAACGGGTGCCACGCTCGAACTCGATCGTGATCACCGACACACGCGGCAGCTGGGCGGCACCATGGATTCTGTCAACCGCCAGGGCAGGCGTCATGGAGGTTTATCCGAACCATACCTTTCTGCCTAACGTCCCGGTCAGGCGCGGTGAGCTCGCGCAGGCCGCGTCGCAGGTTCTATCTCTGATCTCCTCGACCAACCCGCGCCTCGCTGCATCGATCAGGAATGCGCGCGGAAAGTTCCCGGACATTTCGCCAGGTCACCTGAGCTATCACGCCGCATCGGTCGTCGTCGAAACAGGCGTCATGACACCGGCGTCCGATGGATCATTTCAGCTGTCTCGCCCGGTGACGGGGCAGGAAGCGGTCACCGCTGTCAACAAGCTCGCCGAGTTGTCCGGACGTCCGTCGCGATGAACCAGCTCACAGCGGCGAACCTCTTAACGCTGCTGCGGATGGTTCTGATCCCACCATTCGCAATCCTGCTCATGTATGGCTATCGCGGCTGGTCGCTGCTGGTCTTTCTCGCCGCCGGGATCACCGATCTGTTCGACGGACTCATCGCGCGGTGGACGGGGCAGAAAACTACGCTCGGCGCGTGGCTCGATCCCATGGCAGACAAGCTGCTGCTCGTGACGATGTTCGTGATGCTCACGCTACCAGGTATCGGGTCGGCGAACCGGCTGCCATTGTGGTTCACGATCCTCGTCCTCAGCCGCGACATCGCCATCGTCCTGACAGTTGCCGTCGTCAATCTCGCGATCGGGCGACGTACATTTCGTCCGTCGATTTTCGGGAAGATCGCGACCGCGACATACATCATGACGGGAGTGGCAACCCTGTATTTCAACTATCTGAATGTTGAAACGGTCGTGATTACTGCCTTCGTTTATGGTTCGCTCGTCATCACTCTCGTTTCTGCATTTGATTACCTAATCAAGGTCGTTCATCTGGGCCATTGATGGGGAATATCGTCTCAATGTTCAATGTTCAATGTTCAATGGCTGTCTCATTCATTAAACATTGAGCATTTGACGCCCTAAAGTCGTGCGTCCCATTGTCCGATACCCACCTACGCATCCCCAATTTGCTCTTCCTGGTTGTGTCTCGTAGCCGCCGGGACACGCCGCAACGACGCGTCAGCGAGGAAATCCATGCTCGAAGCATTTAAAAAATCGGGGAAAACCGGCCGAAACCAGGCCGAAGAGCTCGAGGCGCTGATTGCGACGTGCCGAGAAGAGCGGGCTGCGCTGAGCACGATGCTGACGCAGATGCAGCTGCAGTCTACGAAGCTGGCGACGGCGGGGAAGTCGTTGCAGGAAGTCGACGAAAAAGCCGGAAAGGCACACGCGCGGCTCGACGAGGTGCTCGAGCGACTGACCAAAGCGGACGCCCGAGCCCAGGAACTCGAAACGATTGATGCCCGAATCGGGGCATTGACCAACTCCGTCCATCAGGCGGCTGATGAAACCGCGAGACTGACGGCGCCGGGCGGAGAACTCGACGCGCATCGGCAGGCCCTCGAGTCCTTGTCGGTGCAGGCGCAGGCCGCGCTGGACACGGTCGAGACGCTCAAACGAGATCAAGCCGCGCTTGATGCTCTTCGCGATCAAGTTCGTCAGTCGCAGTCGGAAGTTCGCGATTCACGGGACGAGTGCGGGCAGATCAAGAATCAGCTGGAGAGCCTCCGCGGCCACTCCGCCGAACTCTCGCAGGAGATGACGCGGACCCGTGAGTTGTCGCGCACCACGCGCGACGATGCGCAGGCGGCCGCCGAGATCGTTCAAAACGTGGAAACCCGTTTGGGCCCGCTGCAGGAACTGCGCGAAGTCGCTCGCACGACCGAAGAGCGCATGGCAGGACTGAACGCGCTCGCCGAGCATGTGAACCAGAAAATCAAAGCGCTCGAAAATCAGAAGCACACTGTCGAGCGCGCCGTCGTCGAATCCAATCGCCTGAACGAGATGATCTGGGCGATGGACGTACAGATCAACAAACTCAACGAGGGCGGAGTTCAAGCGTCACGGACGGAAGAACTGATCGAGCGAGTCGAGGCGCTGGCGCGTGAAGTATCCGGGCAGATCGAAGCAGGAACGAGGGCGCGCGACGACTTCGCGCGTGATGTCGTGAAGGTCGAGAAAGATCGGACGGCGCTTGCGGAGTTCGCACACGCGTTCGCCGAACGGTTGACCGTTGAACGCACCGCCCTTGACGGGTTCGATCAGCGCGTTAGAGGACTGCAGACATCGGTCGCGGATGCGGAGAAACGGCTCGAGGAACAGGCCGCGCGCGACCGTCGCGCGGATGCGGCCGATGCGCGGGTGGTGCACCTCACTAAGCAGCTCGAGAAACTGAACGCGGAGGCGACCGAGTTACAGCGCAAGCAGACCACCCTGGAATCACTGCACACGTCGCTTGCCGAAGTGGACGACCTCGCGAAAAGAACCGCGTCGCAATACGAGAGTCTCGACAACGGCCGCCAGCAGCTCGAGGCGCTGCGCCGCGAGATGCGTGAGTTGTTCGAATCGCATAAGGAGGCCGCTGAGCTCCGTGCGCGCCTGGCATCGGATCGGACAGCGGTCGAATCATTCCTCGGGCGGGTTGAGTCCTTCAGCGCGGGGATTCCCGAGCTCGACGCGCGCCTCGAGGCGATTACCCGGCAGCTCGCGATCGTCGACGAGGGGACAGAAAAGGCGACGACACTGGCCGCCCTCGCAAGCGATCTGGATCGACGCATGACCCGGCTCGCGACGCAGGAACAGTTTGTCGAGCGCGTGGCAGGCCGGCTCGATGCACTCAGCACGACGACCGTCGAAGTCGATCAGAAACTCGAGCAGCAGATCATGCGCCGCGCCGAGTTGGAGGCGCTCCGCAGCCAGGTTGACGGCGTTGCCATTCAGGTGGCCGACGCCCGCCAGAAGCTGGAGGCGGTCAGTGTGGTTCAGGGGGAACTGCTGCCGCTGACGACCCAGCTCTCGACGCTGACCGAACAGATCGAAACGGCCCACGCCCGCTTCCTGGCTGCGCAGAAGGACGAGGCAACGCTCGCCGATCAGGAGCGCCGCCTGTCGGCGCTGGACGATCGGGCTCGTCTCGCATCGAACGAGATCGCCGCACGGCTCTCTGAAGTCCAGGCGCTTTCGCAGGAGCTGCAGCACTCTGTCTCTGTGAAGAACGAACTGGTCGAGGAACTGACCGGTGTTCAAGCGCGCCAGCAGGACGTTGCCATGCAAATAGCGGCGGCGGACGGTCAGGTGAAGCGCCTGGAAATGACGTCGAAGGACCTCGAGCAGCGTGGATCGCAGCTCGCGTTTGCCGAAAAGCGGATTGGCGCGTTCGAGACTCGTCTTGTCGATCTGTCCCAGATGGCGAACGAAATCGAGAGCACGCTTCAACGCGTGGCCGAGCGCGAAACGCTGGTCCAGGGTGTGCGGCGCGAGGTCGAGGGTATTCACGACATCAGCGCGCGAAGCAAGGCCGATCTCGAGCACGTCGCGGCGCATCGGGCGGAAATGGTCACGCTCCGCGACAAACTCGACGGACTACTCGCCACCATCGCCGAGACCGAGACGCGAATTGCGGCGATCGACGGACGGCGAAAGGTCGTCGATGAAGTGCAGCTCAAGACCAACGTGATCGTGAACATGCTCGAAGATGTCCGTCTCAACATGGACACGCTGGGTGAGCACAAAACGATCATGGAGCAGGCGATGACCGATTTTACGCGCCTGACCGAGCTGGTGCAGGAGTCTCAGACGACGCTGCGAGCACTCAAGGCGGAGCGTGAACTGGCTGGGCGAATCGAGCGCGGCACGAAGCGACTGCGCGCGAAAACCGACCGGGGGCAGACCGGGGTCAAACCGGGGTCAAACCAGGTGTCTGACCCCGGTCTGAACCCCGCCTAGACCTTTGTTCTGAAGTACTCGAGGGTGCGAGTTAGGCCTTCTTCCAGGCCGACCTTCGGCTCCCACCCCAGAAGGGTGCGCGCCCGGGTGATGTCCGGCTGACGGACCTTCGGATCGTCTTCGGGAAGCGGCCGATAGACGATCTTGCTCTTGGACCCCGTCAGCCTGATGATCATCCGCGCGATATCTTCGATGGTCATCTCTTGCGGGTTCCCGATGTTGACGGGATCGTTCACGTTCGACTGCATCAGCCGAATGATCCCGTCGACCAGATCGCTGACGTAGCAAAAGCTCCGCGTCTGTTTTCCGCTTCCGAAGATCGTTACATCTTCGCCAGTGAGAGCCTGACTCATGAACGCGGGTACGGCCCTGCCATCCCGCAGCCGCATGCGTGGGCCATATGTGTTGAAGATCCGGACGATCTTCGCATCGACCCCATGAAACCGGTGATACGCCGTCGTCATGGCTTCGGCAAATCGCTTGGCTTCGTCGTAGACGCCACGCGGACCAATCGGATTCACGTTCCCCCAGTAAGTTTCCTTCTGCGGATGCTCGAGCGGATCGCCGTATACCTCTGACGTCGACGCCAGCACGAAGCGCGCGTTCTTCGCTTTGGCAAGGCCGAGGGCTTTGTGCGTCCCGAGCGCGCCGACTTTGAGCGTCGGAATTGGCAGCTCGAGGTAATCGATCGGGCTTGCCGGGCTGGCCCAATGCAGCACCGCATCGACGGGGCCTTCAACGTTGATGTAGTTCGTCACATCGTGCTTCACGAACACGAAGTCGCGCCCGAACAGATGTGCGATGTTCGCGGTGTCGCCAGTCAACAGGTTATCGACGCCAATGACGGAATGACCGCGATCGAGAAGAGTCTCGGAAAGATGAGATCCGATGAATCCGGCCGCGCCGGTAATGACAATGCGCATAGGTGAAGTCTGAAATTGCTGATTGTCGATTGCTGATTGCTGATTGTTTCGATTGTGGATTGCTGTTCGAGATTTTTGATTGGTGATTGGCAATCAGCAATCAACAATCAGAATCACCAATTTCAGTAGCTCAGTACGCGTGCTTTTGCAGTCCACGCAACACGGTGAGGCACATGATCTTGATGTCGAGGGCGACCGACCAGTTCTCGATGTAATACAGGTCGTACTCGATGCGCTTTTCGAGCGACGTATTGCCGCGCCAACCGTTGACCTGCGCCCAGCCTGTGATTCCCGCCTTCACCTTGTGGCGCAGCATGTACTGCGGAATTCGATGCTTGAACTGCTCGACGAAGTAAGGGCGTTCCGGCCTGGGACCGACGATCGACATGTCGCCGCGAAGGACGTTCCAGAGCTGCGGCAATTCGTCCAGATCCAGCTTGCGAAGCCACCGCCCCACCGTCGTGCACCGCGGGTCGTCGTCGCGCGCCCAGATCGGTCCGGTTTCATCCTCCGCGCCCAAATACATCGATCTGAACTTATAGACCTGAAACGCCTTGCCATCGAGACCCATGCGCTCTTGCTTGTAGAAGATCGGGCCGTCGGATGTCCGTTTGATCAACCCCGCAATGATTGCGAACGGCACCGAAAGGCTGGCCAGCGCGCACGATGAAATGACGACGTCAATACCGCGTTTCAGGACACTGTTGAAGCCGCGCAGCGGAACATCGTTCAGGCTGATGATCGGAACGCCGTCGAGGTTCTCCAGCCGCGCCCGCAATGCGATGAATTGCAACAGGTCGGGCACCACGTGCACTTCGACCGCTTCGCGATTGGTGGCCTCCACGATCCCGAGCATCTTCACGTGTTCTTCGAGCGGCAGGGCAACATAGACGTGATCGATGTGTTCCTGGCGGATGATCTCGTCCGCCTCGCTCAAGGTTCCGAGCAAAGGCAGTCCACGGTATCCGATGTGATCGCCGGCGGCCTTGTCGTCGAGGAACCCGATGACTTTGAATCCAAGTTCCCGATGTTCGAGCACCTTGTCGGCGACGAGCTTTCCAAGATCGCTCGCCCCCGCGATCAACACGCGCTTCAGGCCAATACCGGCCTTCCATCGCCGCTCGAGCGCCTCGCGCACGAATTCGCGCGAAGCGTATGCGAGGACGATATTGATAATCAGGTAGAACGCCCAGACGAGCTGTGAAACCTCGTAGACTCCCAGGTCCTTCAATTCGTCAGGCACATAGTAGGTGTTGTAGTAGAGCGTGCCGCCGACCCCGAATACCACCGCGAGAATGCTGCCGACGAAGACGGCAAAAAAGTCGTCGACGCGGGATCGGCCGCGCCGCAAGTGATAGACACCCTGCACGTGAAACGCCAGCGGCAGGATGGCCATGACGAATGGAAGGAGCGTCGCGTAGTAATCGAACTTCGGAAGTCCCTTGGTAACCGGAATGACGCCCGCGAGCCAGTGGAAGCGGAGCTGGTAGGCGAGCGCGAACGACGAGCCGCTGATTAACGCGTCACTGCCGACGAAGAACAGGACGAGCAGGCGGTTATACCGCCGCATCATCGCGGGGCCTCGCGTTCTGCGAGGGCGTCCGCGACGGCGTGCTGGAAGTTCGTCATGAAGTGGGCACGGGAAAAACGCTCCGCGTGCGCGCGACATGCATCCGGGTCGCGCTCGAGCGAGCGAACGCGTTCGAGCCCGTCGGCGAACGCATCGACAGAGTCGTTGGCGACAAGAATCCCTGTCACACCGTCCTGCACCGTCTCGCAGGCGCCACCATGCCCAAGAGCGACGACCGGAGTTCCGCAGGCCTGTGCCTCTACCGGAACCATCCCGAAATCTTCGGTGCCCGGCAGCAGGACGGCCGTGGCCTCTCTATAAAGATCTCGGATTTCTTCGTTGGTGCGCCAGCCGAGAAAGTCGACTTCGCTTGTGGATAAGGCCCGTAGACGCGACTCTTCGGGCCCTCGCCCTACAATTTTGAGCCCAGCTCCGACCTTTCGGCATGCCGCGATGGCGACGTCGAGCCGTTTGTAGGGGACCAGCGCCGACACGATCAGGAAAGTTGGTTGAAAAGGTTGAGGTAGCGCTGACGCCGGACGTCGGTAGAAGATCGTATCAACGGGAGGATGCACAACAGTCGATCCGCGATTATAGTATCGGCGGATCCTGCCCGCAACATATTGAGAGTTAGCAAGAAAGCGGTCTACACGATGCGCCGTTGCCGCATCCCATCGCGCCAGGTGTGCAAGCACCGGCCGGAGAAGACGGCTCCGGACCGGCCCGACCTGGGCCGGACCGAAATACGAATCGAACTGATCCCAGGCGTATCGCATCGGGGAATGGCAGTAGCAAACGTGCGTCGCCGATGCTGATCGGATTACCGACTTCGCCGCGCAGTGACTACTGCTGATGACCAAATCGTAACGGTCGAGGTCGAACGTTTCGATCATCATCGGGAAGAGCGGCAGATATTGCCTGTAAAACTCGCCCGCTTTCGGAAGCCGCTGCACTGCGGAGCAGTGGATCGGGTGGCTTTCGATGCGCTCGGACACGCTGCCCTTGACGTGAACCAGCGTGTAGATGACGGCCTCGGGATAGAGTTCGCAGATGGCGTCGAGCACCTTCTCTCCGCCACGCATGCCCGTCAGCCAGTCGTGAACGATGGCGACCTTCGGCTGTCGCTCCTCGCTCCTCGCTGTTCGCTGTTCGCTCCGCGCTTGACTCACGAGTGCATGCTTGGATTGATGCATGTACGAACCGCGACACATTTACGAACACATCCGAGCAGCGAGCAGCGAGCCACGAGAAGCGACTGGATCACTCCGCCAGCACCTCTGCATAAATCTCTCGCACGCGCCGGACAGATCGCTCCCACGAAAACTCTTTGACCCGCCGAAGACCGCGTTGCTTCAGATCCTCCCTGAGATCGGAGTCCATCAACACCCGTCGAATGGCTTGGGCGATCTCATTCGAATCGAGGGGATCGATGAGCAAAGCGGCATCGCCAACTACCTCCGGCAGCGATGACACGTTCGACGTGATGACCGGCGTTCCACTTGCCATCGCTTCCAGCGGCGGGAAGCCGAAGCCTTCATACAGCGACGGAAAGACGAAGACCCGGGCCAGACGATAGAGGACGGCCAGCGTCTTATCCGGGACGAAGCCAAAGAATCTGACGTACTTGTGCAGCTTGTATCGATGAACCGCGCGGCGGAGCGTCGCGTACTTCGAGATCTCGTCGCCGATGATCAGCAGCTTGACATGCCCGAGATCCGGATCCTGACGGAGCGTATGAAACGCCTCGATCAATCGCTCCAGGTTTTTGTGCGGTTTGATGTTTCCGGCGTAGAGCACGTACGGCGCGTTCAGCTGATACCGCTCGCGGACGCGCTCGATTTCCTCCGCCGTCGGCGTTTCGCCCAGGCGGTCGTCGATCGCGTTGTAGATCACGTCGATCTTTCGCTCCGGGACCCGAAAGTAGCGCAGGATGTCGCGTTTCGACGCCTCCGACACGGTCAGCACCCGATTGGCGCGGTGCGTGGCCATCCACATGGACGATCGCGCGTACGCGTAGCCCAGGCGATTGGGAAGATACTGCGGAAACCGAAGATGAATGCAGTCGTGAATCGTGACAACCGCCTTACAGGGCGTCAGCGGCGGCAGCACGTAATGCGGCGCATGGAAGAGATCAACCTTTTCGCGTCGCAAATCGAGCGGAATTCGAAGCTGTTCTCCAACCGAGTACGGCCTCGCCGTCTCGGGAATGGTGCGAAAGTTCTGACCGAGCTCGTCGAATGACGAGCCGTCAGCGGCATAGCAGAGCACGACGTACTCAGTCTCAGAGTCCAGCCGCGATAAATGGCGGAGGAGATTCCGAAGATACGTTCCGATCCCATAATCCCGAATCTTGCGAGCATCGATGGCGATTCGCACGCGAGTGAATTCTACTGCGGGAACTGCCCCTTCAATCTGAGATAGATCCGGAGCACCGGTGCCCAGGCGGGATGATGTTTTTCGTAGAAGGCGACGTGGCTTCGACGGTACGCCGCGGCGCCGGCAGCGGGGACGGTCGCCCGGGAACGCCCGCCGAGGTGCACCACGTGGGTCGCGGGTGTGAAGAGAATGTGCCGCCCGTTCGCGCGGATCGCCGCGCAGAAATCCACGTCCTCGGTGTAGAGAAAGTAGCGTTCGTCGAGCAGTCCAGCCGCTTCAGCGTCCGCTCGGCGCACGAGCAGGCATGCGCCGCTGACCCAGTCGACCAGCTGTTCTCGCCGCGTCTCGCGCTCAATCCATCGCGACGCCCAACCGACATCACGGCGGTATAGAGCAAGCGTCGCCTTCTGACGCAGCTCATTGAACGGAGAGATCATCCGTCCAAACGAGAGTTCCGGCCGTCCATCACCGTCAACGAGCCTCGGGCCCGCGACGGCTACGTCAGGCCGGGCGAAGAGCCGCACGACCAGCGCATCAATCGCGCCAGGCGGGACGATGGTGTCGTTGTTGAGAAGGAGAATCAATTCACTCGTCGTGGCGCGGATGCCGCTGTTATTGGCCGCCGCGAATCCCACGTTGGCCGGCTGGGCGATCACCGTTACGCCTGGCCATCGGCTCCGAACGGTAGCGACACTGTCGTCGGGCGAGGCGTTGTCGACGACGATGATTTCGTGAGGTGTTGACGGCGGGGACGCAGTCAGCGACGCGAGACAATCTTCAAGATGCTTTCTCGCGTTGTAACTTACGATGATGATCGACAGCGTTGTCACCGGCGGATCTCTTCCAGGTGATGCAGCGTGTCGTCGGCAGCGCGGTCCCACGAGTAGCGGGCGAGAACCGCAGGTGCGCGCGCCAACTGATCGCGCGCCGCGCTTCGGGACTCGAGGAATCGCGCGATCGCGCTCGCCGCACCGTCGATATCGCCAACGCCGACGAACTCAGCGGCGTCGCCATACACTTCGCGTGCTATCGGCGTATCCAGGACGACGATCGGGACGCCTGCAGCGAGCGCTTCAAGTGGTGTGAGACCGAACCCTTCGTACTCGGAAAGGAACACGAACACCGACGCGCGGGAATAGTGATCGCGGAGTTGCTCGTGTGGAAGATAACTGCGGATCTCAACCTTGGCACTGACGTCGTAGGCAGCGGCCGCTTGTTTCAGATCCTGCGGCGGCCATGTTCGATTGGCGCCGACGATGACGAGACGGGCCTCGGGTCTCGCACTCGCGGCTTTCGCGAACGCCGCGATGAGCTCTGGCAAGTTCCTCCGATTCAGGAGCGTCCCCACAAAAAGTACGAGCGGGTCTCGACGATCCGACATGTCGCTCTGGGGCACGGTACCCGGCACGTCAGTCACACCAGGTGGAATGACCCTCAATCTGTTAGCTTTCACGTGCAGGAGCGATGTGATTTCCGATCGTGAAAACTCTGAGTCCGTAAAAATCAGCGCAGCCGACGCCGCCATTCGATGCGCCAGGATATGCCGCCGCCAGCGCTCGCGTGGCCTGAACCATTCCGGATGCGCGAGAAACGAGACATCGTGAATCGTGACCGCGAAGGGTATGCCAAGACCCACCGGAGCTGTGTAGGCTGGAGCAAAAAAGATGTCGGGTTTGTCGGCGCGCACGCCGCGTCGGAGCGCCGTCTGTTCCCACCAGGTGCCGGTGCCCCCGGGCACGACTCGAGTTTCGGCAAATGGTTTCGGCAGCGGCAGATCGAGCGGCCTTGGCGCATAGAGGATGAAGCGGCGCGAGGCAGCGTCGTCGCGCCTGGTCCAGCGGGTTATCAGCTCTCCAAGATATCGCCCAACGCCCGTCACCTCTCCAAGCAGCTCGCGGGCATCGATTCCGATACGAAGCGGACCGCTCACGTGGCGCTCCGCTGCTTGTGCGCAAGCGCCGCTCGATATGCGCGATATAAGGCGTTCGCGCTAGAGTCCCAGCTGAAGTGCTCAGCTCGTTCGATTCCTTTCGCCGAAAACGACCGTCGAAGGTAGTCGTCGCCGACCAACCGCTCAATCGCTGCAGCCAATGCGCGAACATCCTCGGGTTCGATCAGGATACCCGCCTCGCCGACCACTTCGGGGAGCGCGCCGCGATTGGATGCGATAACGGGAAGGCCGATGGTCATCGCTTCGAGCGCCGGGATGCCAAAACCCTCTTCGAGAGAAGGAAGGACCAGCATTGAGGCGTTCGAAAGGAGTCGCTTCCGCTCGGCTTCGTCGATGTAGCCAGCAAAGCTCACTCGACGCGAGAGATTTGCGCCAGCCGAAGCGCGCGGCAGGAGTTCGTCCCTGGCCATCCGCAACGCGCCGGCAATCACAAGGTCTGGCATATCCGGGCGCCGACCGAGGACGGCCGCGTAGGCTTCGATCAATCGCGCAACGTTCTTCCGCGGCTCCACGGTGCCAAGGAACAGCAGCGGACCCGCGACCGCCGGCTCCGGCCGTCGCGACCACGACGGTCTGCCTGGATAACACACCGTAATCCGATCCGGGCTGACCGCGAAGCGCTGCGCAACCTGGCTCCCCGTATACCTGGAATTCACGACGACGCCGTCGGCACGTTTGACGTGACTCTGCGCCAACGACGAGTAATCCCGCCGGATTTCGGCAGCGGTGTGCTCCGGGCGATCGAGGAAGTACAAATCGTGGACCGTCACCACCCGCGCCGCTGATCGCGACGGTATCAGCAGGGGATGAAGCGAATGGACGACGTCGGGGTGACGATTGGTCAGCCACTCCACGGGCGGCCATTCGAGGCGATGCCACGCAAAATTCAGCAGCCGGACGGGGACCCGCGCGTCCACCTGTTTTGCGTCAGGGACGACCGAGCCGGCGAGCCGATCCTTCCAGGAACTGGAGAACACCGTCAGCGAGTCGTGAGCGTCCAGGCGTGCCGCAAGTGATGTGGCGAGTCCATGGACGTACTGGCCGACGCCGGTCCGCTGCCGGAGAGCCGGTCGATAGTCGATCAGGATGTCCACGCGCGCCGCATCGTAACACAGCGTAGACGACGCCAAACCCTTGGCCTTCAATAGATTGACACGATTTTTTCGGCTGTGCTACCTTTAGCGGTTTATACACCTTGGGAAGGTGCGTCGCGGATGAAAATTGCGGTGGTTGGTAGCGGCTACGTCGGACTGGTCGCCGGGGCGTGTCTGGCCGAAAACGGTAACGAAGTGGTTTGCGTGGACAAGGATCCGGCCAAGATCCGGGCCCTTCAACGCGGAAAGATCCCAATATACGAACCTGGCCTGGAAGAGCTCGTCCGCCGCAACCGCAGTGAAAAACGGCTGCTATTCACGACTGCATTGGAACGAGGGGTCCGCAACTCGCAGATTATTTTCATTGCGGTCGGAACACCCACCGGCGAAGACGGCTCAGCGGATCTTCAGCACGTGTTGACCGTGGCCCGCGACACGGCCCGCGCCATGAATGGCTACAAAGTGATCGTGAACAAGAGCACGGTTCCGGTTGGTACCGCGGCGAAGGTTCGAGAGGTTATTCGTCGTGAAACCACGCACCCCTTCAGTGTCGTGAGCAATCCAGAATTTCTCAAACAGGGCGCCGCGATTGACGACTTCATGAAACCGGATCGTGTCGTCATCGGAGCGGAGGACCCTCGGGGCGCCGAGCTGATGAAGGAGCTTTACGCCCCGTTTACAAGGACTGGCGCACCAGTCATGTTGATGGACTGCGCCAGCGCCGAGCTTTCCAAATACGCGGCCAACGCGATGTTAGCCACCCGGATTTCCTTCATGAACGAGGTGGCAAACGTGTGCGAGGCGACGGGAGCCAACGTCGACGAGGTCCGGCGCGCCGTCGCGGCAGACCGCCGGATCGGATCGTCGTTCCTCTTTCCCGGCGTTGGCTATGGCGGAAGTTGCTTTCCGAAAGATGTGAAGGCGATGGTCCGCTTCGCGGCGGAGAAGGAATACAGGTTCTGCATCCTGGAAGCGGTCGAAAGCGTCAACGAACGCCAGAAATTGCGGTTGCTGGCAAAGATGCAGTCGCAGCTGGGGTCGCTGAAAGGAAAGCGAATTGCGGTATGGGGTCTCGCGTTCAAGCCGCGAACCGATGACATGCGCGAGGCTCCAGCGGTGCCGCTCATCAACGGGATTCTGGCCGCCGGCGCGTCGGTCCAGGCTTACGATCCGGAGGCAATGATCGTTGCGCGCGGGATCTTCGGGTCGAAGGTCACGTTCGCCGAAAACAGTTACGGTGCCCTGAAAGGAGCCGATGCGCTCGCGATCGTGACCGAGTGGAATGAATTCCGCGAGCCGGACTTCGACCGGATGAAAAAGCTGTTGAGGAGTCCCATCATCTTCGACGGCCGGAACCTTTACAATCCTGATCAACTCAGGGCCCACGGCTTCACCTACCTTTCCATAGGGCGTCCATGAGCAGTGTTCTCGTTACCGGCGGGGCCGGGTATATCGGGAGTCACGCTGTGAAAGCGCTGCGTGCGCAAGGCACACGAGTTGTTGTTTTCGACAATCTATCGGCGGGACACCGCGAAGCGACCCGATACGCCTCCGCCGTTGTCGCCGCTGATATCCAGGACACGGCGCGCCTTCGGGCCACCATCCGCGAACACAACGTCGACGCGGTGATGCATTTTGCCGCATGGCTGTCGGTTGGTGATTCCGTTCGCAATCCGGCGGGTTACTACCGCAACAATGTCGCCGGCGCGCTGTCGGTGCTCGACGCAATGATTGCCGAGAATGTTCGCCACTTCGTCTTCTCGTCGACGGCAGCGGTGTTCGGAGATCCGGTCGAAACGCCGATCACCGAGTCGCATCCGAAGCAGCCAATCAATGCCTACGGTGAGACAAAGCTTGCGATCGAGCGGGCGTTGCCGCATTACGACATCGCATACGGCATCACGTCGGTCGCACTGCGATACTTCAACGCCGCCGGGGCAGACCCGGATGGCGAGCTGGGAGAAGATCACGCGCCCGAAGCTCACTTGATCCCGCGCGCAATCGACGCGGCGCTTGGCCGGGACACGTTTCAAGTGTTCGGCCACGATTACGACACGCCCGACGGCACGTGTCTTCGCGATTTCATCCACGTCACCGATCTCGCCTCAGCACATGTGCTCTCGCTTGCGGCATTGCGCCAGGGTGCCAGGTCTACTCAATACAATCTCGGCAATGGCCGTCCAACGTCGGTCAAGGCGATCATCGATTCGGTCGAGCGCGTGGCCGGCCGCAAGGTTCCGTACACAATGGGACCGCGACGCCCCGGTGATCCGGGCGTGCTGTTCGCTTCAAGCGATCGCATCCGCCGCGAGCTGGGATGGGTTCCCCAGTTCGAGGACATCGACGTCATTGTCAGCACTGCGTTCCGCTGGCGTGAGGCGCATCCAACCGGCTACCGGAAAGCCACCGCGTAGATGTCCAGGCTGAAAGGGCAACTCGCGGATCCGTTACTGTCGGTCGTCATGCCCGCGTACAACGAGCGGGACACGATTGAAGAGATCATCCGGCGCGTGCTCGCGGTCCCGATCCGCACCGAGCTCATCGTCGTCGACGATGGGTCGAGAGATGGAACGAGGGACATTCTTGCGCGCCTGGCAAAAGAGCTGCCGTTCAAGCTGGTGCTACAGCCTGCTAACGGCGGAAAGGGAGCGGCGCTGCGCCGTGGCTTCCATGAAGTGACGGGTGATCTCGTCGTCATCCAGGATGCCGACCTGGAGTACTCGCCCGAAGAATTCCCGGAGCTGATCTCACTCATCTGCGAGGGGCGCGCTGACGTTGTCTATGGCTCACGGTTTCTCGGCCGTCATCGCGTCTTTCTCTTCACGCACTACGCCGGCAACCGGTTTTTGACGCTGGTGACCAACATCCTCTACAACACGATGCTGACCGACATGGAGACCTGCTACAAAGTGATGCGCGCCGAGGTGCTCCGCTCTTTCAAGCTGGAATCCAGCGGCTTCGGCATCGAGCCGGAACTGACGGCAAAGATTTTCAAGCGTCACTATCGTGTGTACGAGGTTCCGATTACCTACGACGGGCGCAACTACGACGAAGGAAAGAAGATTACGTGGCGTGACGGGTTTGTCGCGCTCTGGGTGCTGCTCAAATACCGGTTCACCGAGTGAATCCTCTTCAGCGTCTTTTCGGCTACGCCGGCCCGTATCGAGGGCGATTCGCTGCGGCAATCGCGGCGATGGTCGTGTATGCCGTGGCAAACGCGGCAGTCGCCGCGCTGATTCAGCCGGTCATCGATCGCGTTCTGCCGAATGGCACAGGGCTGTTCGAATGGTGCATGGCGCTCCTGGTTGTCTACCTCATCAAGGGGCTCGCCGGGTATGCGTCGGCATTTATCATGACCGACATCGGCCAGCGGGTTGTGCGCGACCTGCGCGATCGCCTCTTCCGCCACATCCTCGATCAGTCGGCCACGTTCTTCAGCCGCCACACCAGCGGGCAGCTGATGTCCCGCATCACCAACGACGTGAATCAAGTTCAGCAAGCGGTGTCCGAGACCATCGGCGATCTCATGCGCGAGGGATTGGCGCTGGTCGGACTCGCGGCGTACCTTTTTTACCTCGATGCTCGTCTCGCGCTGGTTGCGGTCACCGGCGCGCCGCTTGTCATCTATCCTCTCGTTCGATTCGGCAAACGCATACGCAGCACGACGCGGCGCAGCCAGGAACATCTCGAACACCTGTCGCACGTCACAGCCGAAGCCTTTACCGGTCATCGAATCGTGAAGGCGTTCGGCGCTGAGGCTCGTGAAGAAGAACGATTCCGCCATGCGTCACAGCGGCTGTATCGCACCAACCTGAAAGTCACCAGCGCGCTGGCGCTGTTACCGCCGCTGATGGAACTGCTTGGTGGTGTGGCGATCGTCGGGTTGATTTGGTACGGAAGCCGTCAGATCGCGGAGAAGGTGCTCACTGAAGGGGATTTTGCGGCATTCGTCGCGGCGGCGTTCATGATGTACGCGCCGATCAAAAAACTGAGCCGCGTCAATGCGACGCTGCAGCAGGCGATGGCTGCTTCGGAACGGATTTTCGAGATCCTCGACACGCATTCCGAGGTCCCCGAGCGCGCTGATGCGAAGCCGTTGACCCGGCTGCGTCAGACCATTGAATTTCGCAATGTGAGCTTTTCGTACGACGGCGTCAGCAAGACCATTCTCAAGGATGTCTCGTTCGGCGTGCGCAGCGGCCAGGCGGTCGCGATTGTCGGCCTCAGTGGCGCCGGCAAGACCACGCTCGTCAATCTCGTGCCCCGCTTCTACGACGTCACCGGGGGAGCGATTCTCATTGACGGAATCGACATCCGCGATGTGGCCCTCTCGTCGCTGCGATCGCAGATCGGTATCGTGACGCAGGAGACGGTGCTCTTCGACGACACGATTGCCCGCAACATCGCGTATGGATTGCCGGGGGCAAAGACGGAGGAAATCGAGACGGCCGCGAAAGCCGCTCACGCACACGAATTCATCGTGACGCTTCCGGATCAGTACGAGACGCGCATCGGTGAGCGCGGCCAGATGCTGTCGGGCGGCCAGCGGCAGCGCGTCGCAATCGCCCGTGCGCTGCTTCGAAACTCGCCGATTCTGATTCTCGACGAGGCCACGTCGTCGTTAGACGCCGAATCCGAGCTGCTCGTCCAGGATGCGTTGCAAAATCTCATGCGCAACCGCACGTCGTTTGTCATTGCGCACAGGTTGTCCACGGTGCGGAGAGCTGACGCGATCATTGTGCTCGAGCGTGGGCGCGTCGCCGAGATCGGCCGTCATGAGGAGCTGCTGCAGCGTCCCGGCGGTGTGTACGCCAAGCTTTACTCGCTTCAGATCTTCGACACGCGCGCGACACCGCACACGACGGTCGCGGGGCGGGTCCCTTCGGTGTCATGATCAAGAGCATGACCGGCTTTGCATCGCTGACAAGAGACGATGAAGTCGCGACCATTACGATTACGATTCGCTCGGTGAATCATAAATTTCTCGATCTTCAGGTCAGGCTGCCGACAACGCTGGCAGGCCTCGAGAACCGGCTCCGCTCGCTCGCGCAGAAACGGGTGAGCCGCGGGCGTGTTGAAATTGCCGTCTCGATGCAGCAGCGCCGTGTTCCCGCGCTCGAGGTCGAACTGAACGAGGCATTTCTCGACGCGCTCGGTGGCGCGATCGATCGTGCCCGCGAACGCGGCTATGTTTCAGGCACGATGACGCCCGGCGATCTCCTGCGGTTTCCGCAAGCGCTTTCGATCCGCGAACGCATGGAGGATGCGCAGGCGGACGCCGAACAGGTTGCCTCTCGCGTTGAAGACGCCGTCAGTGCCGCGCTCGACGACCTGGACGCGATGCGAGCCCGCGAGGGCGGATATCTTCGCGCTGATCTGGAAACCCGTCGTGCCACCCTCGGCGAATTGTTCGCGCGCGCGGCGGAAGCAGCTGACGACGGGATGGCGGCGTTGCAGACGCGGCTTCAGGAACGAGTGCGCGAACTGCGGGCTGACGCTCTGGCCGATGAAACGGTCATCGCGCAGGAGATCGCCAGGTTCGTTGGTCGCTCGGACATCACCGAGGAAGTCGTCAGGTTTCGCGGTCACCTCGAGCATTGGCGGGCGCTGACGGATTCGCCGGAACCGTGCGGTCGAAAGCTCGATTTCCTGCTGCAGGAAATGAATCGCGAGGTGAACACGGTTGGATCCAAGGCCGAAGGGCCCGGAGTCTCGGAAGTCATTGTGGCGCTGAAGGCGGAGCTCGAGAAGATGCGCGAGCAGGTTCAGAATGTCGAGTAAAACAGATGCTCCGTCGGGATCCGTTGTCCGGGATCCGGGATCCGACGGCATCTCACGACGGGGCTTGCTGTTCGTCGTCTCGGCGCCGTCCGGAACTGGAAAAACAACGGTTGCCGAACGGCTGGTTCAGGTTGTGCCCGACCTGGCACTCTCGCGTTCTTACACGTCGCGGGCGATCCGTCCGGGGGAAGTCGACGGCATCGATTATAATTTCATTACACGCGCCCGTTTCGAGCAGATGATTGCCGCCGACGCCTTCCTCGAATATGCGCACGTCTTTGGCAATCTGTACGGCACATGCGCAGCCGATGCGGAAACGTATCTGGCCGCCGGACGCGACCTGGTGCTGGTGATTGATGTGCAGGGGGCGCGTCAGGTGCGGGTGCGATGTGCCGGCACCGTTGGTGTGTTCGTGCTGCCGCCGTCGTTTCAGATTCTCGAACGACGGCTGCGCGGACGAAGTTCCGACACAGAAGAGGCGATGCAGCGGCGGCTGCAGACGGCACGCGACGAAGTCGCCGCATTCATCGAATACGACTACGTCGTGGTGAACGACGAGCTCGAGGCGTGCGTCGATCGCGTCAAGTCCATCGTCCTTGCCGAACGCGCGCGTCTCGGAGCGATGCGCGGTGCCGCGGAAGAAATCGTGAAGACGTTCATTCAGAAGTGACAGGAGAGACTGAGTACATGGCCGAACGAAAAGAAACACCCGGCAGGTTCGAATTTGTCGTGGTTGCAGGCGCACGCGCGCACCAGTTACTGCAGGGGTGCACGCCAAGGGCCTCCGGTAGCGAGAAGGTTGTCAAGCTCGCGCAGAAGGAAGTGAAAGAGGGCAAGGTAGAAAAAGTGCAGCCAGCCGAGTGATGATTTGAGTTGCGACACCCGTAGCGCGCCACTTTAGTGGCGCGTCAAAACGATGTCACTAATTGCCCTCGGCGTAACCGGCGGAATCGGCGCCTACAAAGCCGTCGAAGTGGCCCGCGGACTGCAGAAGCGCGGCCACGACGTGACCGCGGTGATGACGCGCTCAGCGACGAAGTTCGTCGGCGAGCTCACGTTCGAAGCGATCACACGCCGGCCGGTCATTACCGATCAGTACGCGCGCGGGATGAACGCGGACATCGAGCACATCGCGCTCGCGACCGACATCTCGCTGTTCCTGGTTGCCCCCGCCACCGCCAACATCATCGGCAAGTTCGCCAACGGGATCGCGGATGATTTCCTGAGCTCGTTGTATCTCGCGACTCGTGCACCGGTGCTCATGGCGCCGGCGATGAACACGAACATGCTCGAACACGAGGCGGTTCGCCGCAACCTTGCGACGCTGTCGGCGCGTGGCGTCCGCTTTGTCGAGCCCGGAGCCGGCTATCTGGCATGCGGGTGGATCGGCAAAGGACGCCTGGCGGAGCCCGATGAGATCGTCGAGGCTGCAGATCTTCTGCTTCAGCCGCGGGGGTCACTGCTTGGCCGCTTCGTCGTCGTCACGGCCGGCCCGACCTACGAGGATATCGATCCGGTCCGGTATATCGGCAATCGATCGAGCGGAAAGATGGGATACGCGATCGCGGCGGAGGCCGTCAAACGCGGCGCGCGCGTGGTGCTGATTTCCGGCCCATCATCGCTTCCGGCTCCGGCTGGCGCGGAGCTCGTATCGGTGCGAAGCGCTGCCGAAATGCACGCCGCCGTTCAGCAGCACGCCATGGCCAGTGACGTGGTCGTGATGGCGGCCGCGGTCGCCGATTACACTCCAGAGCAAGCCGCCCCCGGCAAGATCGAGAAGTCTAATGGTCCGCTCGAACTGCGGCTCGTGAGAACTCCTGACATCCTGGCTGAACTCGGACGCATGCGGGGAACGAATCCGAAGCCGGTCCTGGTTGGATTCGCGGCTGAGAGCGGCGATCCGGTCGAGCGCGGACGCGCGAAGCTGATTCGCAAGCACGTTGACTTCATCATTGCCAACGACATCACACGCGCCGATGCCGGGTTCGAGGTGGATACCAATGCCGGCACGATCATCAGTCAGGATACGGAGGAGACGATCGCGGTGACGCCGAAATCCGACCTCGCGTCGCGAATCCTCGATCGCGCAGAGTCGCGACTGAACGCTCAAGGCTCAGGGCTTAAGGCTTAGGACCTGCGGCGTGAATCCTCTCGCGGAACATCTCAGGTTTTATCAAGAGCTGGGCGTCACTGGTATCAGTAAGGATCGCGCGTGGCGTGATCGGGTGCCAGGAGTGCCTGGAGTGCCTGGAGTGCCAAGAGTGCTCGGGGTGCCGGGGGTGCGCGAGGATCCGGAACCAGTCGCAGTTCCCGTGACGCTCGCACGATCGTCGGCAGAAGTACTCGCGCGAATTCGTGACGAGATTGGTGACTGCACGCGCTGCAAGCTGCACACGCTCGGGCGGACGCAGATCGTGTTCGGCGTCGGCAATCCGAACGCGGACCTGATGTTCGTGGGGGAAGCGCCGGGCGCCGATGAAGATATTCAGGGAATTCCGTTCGTCGGAAAAGCAGGCCAGCTGCTGACAAAAATGATTGAAGCGATGGGCTTCGCCCGCGATGAAGTTTATATCGCCAATGTGCTGAAATGCCGGCCGCCCGGCAATCGCAATCCGGAGCCGGACGAGATCGCGACTTGCGAACCGTTTCTGTTTCAACAGCTCGCGTCCGTCGAGCCGAAGGTCGTGATCGCTCTCGGCGCATTCGCCGCGCGCACGTTGCTCAAGACCGACGCGCCGATCTCGCGACTGCGCGGCCGGGTCTTCGACTACCGCGGCGCCAAGCTGATTCCAACCTTCCATCCTTCATACCTGCTCAGAAGTCCCGGCAACAAGCGCGAAGCGTGGGACGACTTGAAGCTGGCGCTGTCGATTCTCGGGCGACCGGTCCCCGGCGCGCCTCCTGCCGCCGCAGACTAGGGCGCCATGCGCCTGGTGGAGATCGCTGTTCCAGTCCCGCAGCTCGATGCGTTGACGTACTCCGTTCCGGACGAATTCGCCGAGCCGGCACTTGGTGCGAGGGTGCTGGTGCCGTTGGGAAAGCGCGTGCTCACTGGGATTGTGGTGAGCACGGCGTCTTCGCTCCTCGCTCCTCGCTTCTCGCTTCTCGGTTCCGGGAATCCAGCGAGCAGCGAGCGGCGAACAGCGAGTAGCGACTCAATCAAACCGATCATCGACACCCTCGACTCCACTGCATTCCTTCCCCCTGAAGTCGTCGCCCTCGCCCGGTGGGTCGCGGAGTACTACGCGTGCGGGATAGGGGAGGCGGTTGCGACCGCGATGCCGCCGCGCTCGTGGGTCGAGAGCGAGCGGCATGCGCATATCACCGACAACGGCCGCGCACGGGTGTCGATCGAACCAGGAACGCGGCGAGAGTTGCTCAATGCACTCGAAGACGGCCGTCCGGTACGAGTGGAAACGATCATCAAGAAGGCTGGGACACACGCGACGTTGCTTGCGCTCGAACGCGACGGTCTGGTCGAAATCACGCAGCCACTGAAAGGGCACGCGGCAGCGCACCGGACTGTCAGAGTTGCAAGCCTGACGGCTCAGGGGCAGGAGCCTGAGCCACTGGCGATGAAACTTGGCGTACGTCAACAGGAAGCGGTCAGCATCCTTCGGGCTGCGCCAGATGGGATCGACACGTCAGAACTTGCCGGTCGAGGAATCACGTCGGCGACGATCAATCGGCTGACTGCGCTTGGACTTGTGGCCGTGTCCCGCCGCAGTGTGGATCGCGATCCGTTCGCGCAAGCGACCATCGCAACGTCGCGTGTGCCAGTCGCGCTGACCGACGAACAGCGCGCCGCATTCGAACGATTATCGTCACTCGCCTGTAAGGAAGCGTTCCGGACGGTTCTCCTTCACGGTGTCACCGGAAGCGGAAAGACCGAGCTCTATCTTCGACTGGCTGAAGCGGTGCGACGAAGGGGTCGCGGGGTGCTGATGCTGGTTCCGGAGATCGCTTTGACGCCAGCCGTCGCAGCCGTTTTCCGCTGCACGTTCGGCGATCGCGTCGCGATTCAGCACAGCGGGTTATCCGACGGGGAACGTCACGATCAGTGGCATCGCATCCGTCGTGGCGATGTGGACGTCGTCGTCGGCACGCGTTCAGCCATTTTTGCGCCGGTGCATTCACTGGGCCTGATCATCGTCGACGAAGAGCACGACGGATCGTACAAGCAGGACGAGAGCCCGCGCTACCACGGACGTGACGTTGCCGTCGTCCGCGGCAGTCAGGCCGGCGCGCTCGTGGTGCTCGGATCGGCAACCCCGGCGATGGAAAGTTTCCACAATGCGCAGAACGGCCGCTACGAACTGGTGACCCTCACACGTCGAGTCCTCGAACGGCCGATGGCGGCGGTTCGGATTGTCGACATGCGCGAAGAGTACGCGGCTGCCGGTCCGGATGTGATTCTAAGTAGTGCGCTTTGCGACGCCATGGCGCTGCGCCTCGAGCGACGTGAGCAATCCATCGTCCTGCTGAATCGCCGCGGATTTGCGACCAACGTATTCTGCCGGCAATGTGCCTCGACGCTCGAGTGTCCGAATTGCAGCGTGTCCTTGACGGTTCACAAGGCGGCAAGGCGCGCGCGCTGTCATTACTGCAACTACTCGATGTCACTGCCGAAGGCTTGTCTCAATTGCGCCGGACCGTATCTCGAGCAGCTCGGCTTTGGCACCGAGCGCGTCGAGACCGAGATCCGGGAGACATTTCCCGGCGTCCGCGTGTCGCGCGTCGACCGCGACACGATTCGGAAGAAGGGCGCGATTGCCGCCCTGCTGTCGCAGTTCGCGGCCGGAGACATCGACGTGCTCGTCGGCACGCAGATGATTGCCAAGGGGCACGATTTTCCACGCGTGACGCTCGTCGGCGTCATCTCGGCTGATGTCGGCCTGGGGCTCGCTGATTTTCGTGCCGCGGAGCGAACGTTTCAGCTGCTGACGCAAGTCGCGGGCCGCGCGGGCCGCGGAGAGATTCAGGGCGAAGCAATCGTGCAGACGCTGTATCCGAAACACTACAGCATCCGCCATGCCTGCCGCCAGGACTACAACGCCTTCTACCAGGATGAAATCGCGTTTCGCCGCGGTATGAAGTATCCGCCGGCCGTCGCGTTGATCAATGCGGTGATCAAGTCGCGAACGCGCGAAGGCGCGATGGCCGACGCCGCCGAACTGGTGAATGCGCTTCGCATCGGTGGAGAGCCATACCGCGTGCTCGGCCCTGCGCCCGCGCCTCTCAGTCGCTTGAAAGGGGAGTACCGCGCGCAGTTCTTCATCAAAGCCACGAACCGCCCGGCGATGAGGGAAGCGCTGCAGACGGTGCTCTCAACGCGACCGGAGATTCGGCGAAGGACGATCGTGGATGTGGATCCGATGTCAGTGTTGTAGCTGAAAATTCTGATTGCTGAATGGTGAATTGATTCTTTTAAAGGCGCCGTCGGTAGACCGCGCCAATTCAGCAGTCAGAATTCAGCATTTCACCGAGCGCCCACCAAATCCTGCAACTGAATCGGCACTGGCGTGAAGCAGAGAATGAACATGATGAGCGCAAAAATCGCGATGACGGTGCGCTCGCGGCCGAGCGGCTCCTGTTCGTCGAGCACACGCGGGTGGCGCGGCCCGAGCATGAACACCATGATGACCATAACGACCGCCATAAACAGCCAACTGACGGTGCTGACAAAGGCGGTCATGATAACGGCGCTACCGACCGTGACGAGTGAAATCGGGACCGACCATCTGCCAAGCGTGGCGTAGGTTATGTGGCCGCCATCGAGTTGGCCGAACGGGAGCAGGTTCAATGCCGTTGCGAGCATTCCGAACCACGACGCAAAGACCATCGGGTGGATGTTGATCGTGTAGCCGTCGTGGACGGGCCCGATCATGAGGTAGCTGGCCAGTTTAAACAGAAGCGGTTCACCGAGGTAAAGCAAGCCGCCTTCAGTCGGCGCGGGCACCACGTTGGACATTGCCATCCCGATGAAGAGTGTGGGAACCAGCACGACAAATCCTCCGATCGGTCCGGCAACGCCGATGTCGAAGAGAATCTTGCGCGTTGGAAACGCCTCACGAATCTTGATGACGGCACCGAACGTACCGGTAAGCACCGGCGCAGGAATGAAATACGGCAGGCTCGCGTCGACGTTGTAATGGCGGCAGAGAAGATAGTGCCCCATCTCGTGCGCGCCAAGAATGGCGAGTAAGGTGCCACTGTACCAGAAGCCGCGGATCAGCACCGACCAGTCGATCGGAACGGCCCGTGACGAAAACTCCGCAAGGAACGAGACATAATGCCCTGCACCGACATACGTCGTGCTCGCGATTGTGAGGACAAGCAATACCGCGTGCAACCAGAGGCGGTTCTGAAACTTGCGTCGTCTTACTGGTATTCCGAAGGAGGCGTCGAACGGCTCGAGCGGAAAAGCAGTTCCCGGGTAACCGGGCTCGTCGGAAGGAAACGCCAATTACCCTCCGATGTTCTGGAGGTCCTTGCCGGGCTTGAAGCGAATCGTACGGCCTGGAGGAATCCGCACTTCTTTGCCGGTCCGTGGGTTACGGCCGATTCCGCGCTTGCGGGGCTTGACCTGGAACACGCCAAAACCGCGCAGCTCGATCCGCTCGCCGCGCTGCATCGACAGGCGCATCGCGTCGAAGACGGCGTCGACCGCTACCTCGGCTTTGACCTTGGTAATATCGGCGACCTTGGACACCTCGTTGACGATGTCAACCTTGATCATGCTTAGGCGCTCCTCAGTTATTGTAACTATCATAAATATGCGCACTTACGCTGTCAAGCCTGTTGCTAAATAGATCTCTGAATGCCGCAAAAACTGGCCTCTACAGCCCTATCGGTCGTCCTGGTCGGTCGTCCGAACGTAGGAAAGTCGACACTTTTCAACAGAATCACCAATTCAAGGCGCTCAATCGTCACGCCCATTGCCGGGACGACCCGCGATGTGATCGCGCAGCCTGCTGAGTGGCAGGGAGTTACGTTTACTCTCGTCGACACAGGCGGAATGTTTGGCGCCAGCGAGGATCCTCTGCACGAGCTGGTCGTTACCGCCGGGCGCCGCGCGATCGAGTCGGCAGAGGTCGTCGTGTTTGTCGTGGACGGGAGGGACGGCCTCGTCCCAGCCGACGAGGAAATTGCGGATCATCTCAGGTCCCTGCGAGTGCCGGTGCTGGTTGCGGTTAACAAGACCGACGACAAGCAGGCCCGCGGTCGCGCCGGGGAGTTTTATCGGCTTGGATTCGAGGCGGTCGTCGAGATTGCCGCCGAACACGCCACGGGCGTCGGTGATCTGCTGGACGAAGTCATCGCGCACCTGCCTGCGCCCGGGGAAGCGGGGACTCTCGCCGATAGCGTGCAGGAGACTGCGGTCGCAATTGTCGGGCGCCCGAATGTGGGCAAGTCGTCACTGCTGAACCGCTTACTTCGCGAAGAGCGGTCAATCGTCAGCGCTATGCCGGGAACGACTCGCGACACGGTTGATGCCCTCCTCAAGTGGCATCACCGCACCTTCCGCATCGTCGACACTGCCGGAATCCGCCGTGCCGGACGCGTGGCGCGTAGCGGGCAGCTCGAGTCGCTTAGCGTCGTCGTCGCGCGCCGCGCGATTGAAAAGGCGGACGTCGCAGTCCTGGTGATCGATTCGATGGAAGGGGCGACCGATCAGGATGCCACGATTGCCGGGGAAGCGGAGAAAGCAGGATGCGGAATCGTCATTGTCGCGAACAAATGGGATCTGATGAAAGGCCGCGGCCAGGACTTTTCAAAAGGGTTCGACGACAAGCTGCGGCAGCAGACCAAGTTTCTCGACTATGCCCCCATCCTGCATATCTCCGCGCTGACCGGCGAACGTGCCCCTAAGGTGCTGGAAACGATCGATCGCGTCGCCGAAGCGCGAGTGAAACGCGTTGCCACCGGCGAGCTGAATCGGTTCATCCAGACAGTGACTGCCGAGCATCCGCCGGTCAGCCCTGGGCGACGGCGCGTGCGGATTCTCTACGCCACGCAGGGCCGCGTCGCTCCGCCCACGTTCGTTCTCTTCACGAACGTCGCGACAGAGTTTCATTTTTCATATCAGCGCTATCTGATGAACCGGCTTCGCGACGAGTTCGGTTTGATTGGCACGCCAATTCGCTTACAAGTGCGAAGGCGAGAACGCTCGAATCCCTGATCACTGATCACTGATCGTGAATCCCTCATCCCTGAATCGTTGCATCCCTCATCCTTGAATCGTTGCA
>JBKPSH010000224.1:0-10848 GCA_046734955.1 Acidobacteriota bacterium | reverse complement strand
TCGCTGCCACCTTCGCGTTCGATAAATCCGTAACCCTTAGCGTTGTTGAACCACTTGACCTTGCCTGTGATACGCATCGTACTTTTCCTGCCTTGCAATGGCGCGGCGCCGGAGCGCCGACGTGACACCTGTCCTTCGCCTAGCAGGTCTCGTCTTGCCGAAGCCCGCGAGGCGAGCGAAGGCGGACGGAGCTGAGAGGCCCGGACATAAAAAAAGACCGCGAGTACGCGGCCTCGGCTTACGACGTTGGCCCCGCCAACGTCGGGTGAATAGTAGCGGCAGCTCTCGACTGTGTCAAGAAAATCAAATTGATATGCGTGCAATATTGAGTGTTTCGGACAAGAACGGCCTGGTCGAGCTCGCGCGCGGGCTGGCCGCGCGGGGCGTCGAGCTCATCTCTACCGGCGGCACGGCGAAGGCGATTGCTGCAGCCGGACTGCCGGTTGTCAATGTTTCGGACGTCACCGGGTTTCCGGAGATGATGGACGGCAGAGTCAAAACGCTCCACCCGGGGATGTTTGCCGGGATCCTGGCGCGGCGGAACCGTCCCGACGATCTCGCGGCCATCACCGCGCAGGGTATCAAGCCGGTCGATTTAGTGGTGGTGAACCTGTATCCCTTTTTCGAGGCCGCCGCCAATCCCGAAACGCCTTTCGACGAGCTCGTCGAACAGATCGATATCGGCGGACCGTCGCTGTTGCGAGCGGCCGGCAAGAACTTTCGCGACGTCATGGTCGTGGTCGATCCGTCCGACTATCCGAAGGTGCTCGCCGAAATCGGTCGGCCTGACGGGCCGAGGATTGAGTTCAAGTTTGAGCTCATGAAGAAGGCGTTTGCCCACACCGCGGAGTTTGATTCGTTGATCTCGCAGACGCTCGAGTCGATCGCGTACGACGGCGCTGACTTCGTGCGCGGCGCAGGCGCTGTGTCCACCTACTCGAGGGTCGACGTCGAATCCAAGACGCTCCGGTATGGAGAGAACCCGCATCAGCAGGCGCAGTGGACTCCGCTGCCCGCGGGCACAGGCAGTTGGCAAGTCCATCAGGGCAAGGAGCTCTCATATACGAATCTCCTGGATCTCGACGCCGCGCTCAGGATCGTCCTGGAGTTCACCGAGCCCGCCGCATCGGTCATCAAGCACACCAACCCGTGTGGCACGGCCACGGGAAAGACCATCTCCGACGCTTACGTGCGTGCGCGCGAGGCCGATCCGCTCTCGGCATTTGGCGGCATCGTCGGGGTCAATCGCGAGATCGACGCCGACACTGCGACGGCGATCACGTCCACGTTCATCGAGGCGATCATCGCTCCTTCTATCGCTGCGGCGGCCCGCGAGATTCTTGCGAAGAGGACGAACATGCGTGTGTTGACCACGGATTTCGATACTGTGCTCAGTCTGCAGTATCACGAGACGCGATCGATTCTGGGCGGCCTGCTCCATCAGGATACGGATCGCGTCACCGAGGCCGCACGGCCATGGCCCGATGGCGACATACCGAAGGTGGTCACCAAGCGTCAACCGACGCCTGAGGAATGGACCGCGCTGCGCTTCGCCTGGCGCGTGTGCGCGCACGTCAAATCGAACGCTGTCATTTTCACCGGCGCGGATCGGACGCTTGCAATCGGTGCCGGTCAGATGAGCCGTGTCGATGCGGTGAAGGTAGCAGTGATGAAGGCCGGCGGTTCGCTGAAGGATAGCGTCGCGGCATCGGACGCGTTCTTCCCGTTCCGCGACGGGCTAGATGCCGTGGCCGCCGCTGGCGCCACCGCGGTCGTGCAGCCGGGCGGGTCGGTGCGCGATGCCGAAGTGATCGCCGCCGCCGACGAGCATGGGCTGACAATGGTGTTCACGGGCAGGCGGCACTTTAGGCATTAATATCTTTTTCGCTGCTCGCTCCTCGCTTCTCGCTGCTCGGTTCGTGGATTCGGCGATTCGTGGATTCGGCGATTCGTGGATTCGGCGATTCGTGGATTCGGCGATTCGTGGGTTCGGCGATTCAAGGATTCGAGGATTAGCGATTCAGGATCAGTGATTAGTGATTAGTGATTCGAGAAGATGCCTCGCGCTATTCGTGCTGTTGACTGCGGCAGTCCTGCCCTATTTCATCGACCTCGGCGGCTCGTCGATCTGGGACGCGAACGAAGCGTTCTACGTTGAGACGCCGCGCGAAATGCTGCAGCGCGGCGATTTCGTCAGCCCGACCTTCAACTACCTTCCGCGTCTGAACAAACCAGTTCTCAGCTACTGGATCGTCGCCACGTTCTACAAGGTGTTCGGCGTGTCGGTCGGTGTCCAGCGCCTGCCGATCGCGCTTGGCGCGCTCACCATGATTCTCGCCGCCCTGCTTCTCGCGCGCTCGGCCGGTAACCTCGAGGCGGGACTCTGGGCGGCGGCGGGCCTGGCGGTGGCGCCACGGCTGGTCATGTTCGGCCGCCGGATCTTCATCGATATCTACATCTCGATGTTCATGGCGTTGACGCTGACGTTCTTCGCCCTCGCCGAGCGCTATCCACACCGTCGCCGCCTGTTCCTGCTGTTGATGTACGTATGCGTGGGGCTCGGCGTCCTGACGAAAGGTCCGGTTGCGGCCGTGCTCCCGGCGCTTGTCTTTGGCATCTATCTTCTTCTCCACCGTGAGCTGAAACGAATGACCGAGATGATGATTCCTCTCGGTCTCGTGATCGTCCTCGCGATCGTCGTCCCGTGGTATGCCGCGCTCTATCAGCGCTACGGCTGGACTTACATCACCTCGTTCATCGTCGGCGAAAATATCGCTCGCTACACCGAAGGACTCGGTGTCGAGCAGCGACGCGGGCTCTCCTTCTACCTGCCGGTCGTCTTCAGCGATTCATTCCCGTGGTCGCTCTGCTTGTTCGGCGCGGCAGCGCTATGGTTCGTGGATCGGCGCGTCTGGCGCGGTCCGAACACAGTGCCCTATAGTCGCGACGACCTCGCGTTCCGTATCCGGACACTGCTGTGGCTCTGGATCCTGGTGGTGGTGATCTTCTTCACGTTTTCCGCAGCGAAGCAGGACCTCTACATCTTCCCGATCGTTCCCGCGGTGGCGGCGCTCGCGGGTCTGTTCATCGCCCGGCGCGATGGCACGGGTCCATCTCCGTTGCCGCGCTTGCTCCGCGTGACGGCTGCAGTGATCGGTCTGCTGCTTGCTGTCGCCGGCGCCGGGACCTTCTACATCTTCGAGACCGTCGGGAAGGTGTATGCGCTGCATGGCGCGGCTTTCGTCGGCGGAGCCGCGGCTGTGGGCGGGACGGTGGCGCTGGCGTTTGCGCTCTTGAACCGCGCGCGTGCGGCACTGGTCGTGGCTCTCGTGTCACTCGTCACGCTCAACTGGGTATTTATCATCTGGGTTCTGCCCAGTTTCGAACGCTACAAACCGGTGCCTCCGTTGACGGCCGCAGTCCAGAGCCGGCTCGTCGATCAGGACATCGTCGCGCACTACAACGTCGCGTTACCGAGCATGGTCTATTACCTCGGACGGCACATCGAGATCCTCTTCGACCGGGATGCGTTCCTGAAGCTGCTAAAAGGAGAGAAGCGGGTGTTCGCCGTGCTCACCGCCGGCGATTACGAAGAGATCGCGCGGGCTGCGGGTGTTCCGACATGCGTGCTCGATCGACGGCCCACGGTGAACATCAAACTTAAGGCAGTGCTGGCTCGTGATCCTTTACCGGAGGTCTTGCTCATCACGAACCGCTGTTCGCCGTCGAGCCGTATTCGATGACTTAGAAAAAACAGGAGAAAGGAGACCTGTGATCCCTTAAGACGTGATCGCAGTGGGACAGTGCACTATGTTGAGTGAGGCTAGCCGTTCCCCAGCTCCCCGATCGACACGGTTGCCGGCCCGAACTTGCCGACCACCACGCTGGCCGCGCGATTCGCGAGACGCGCGGCGTCGATGAGTGATGCGCCGGCCGCGAGTGCGAGCGCCATGGTTGCGACGACCGTGTCGCCCGCGCCGGTCACATCGGCCACTTCACGAGCTTCCGCGGGCAGTTCCGCTTCCACCTCCGGTCCAAGCAGCGTCATCCCATGCTCTCCACGCGTGACCAGGACACAATCGCATTGTGCACGGTCGCGGAAACGGCGCGCGGCACCGATCGCCTCTTCCCTGCTACGAATCCGCATGTGAGTGACCGCCTCGGCTTCATGATGATTCGGAGTAATCACCGTTGCGCCGGCGTAGTAATCGATATGCGGAACCTTCGGATCGACGAGGACGGGAATCGCACGGCGCTTTGCCGCCGTGATCGCCGCGGCGGCGACGCCGCGCGACACGGCACCTTTCAGATAATCAGAGATCAGGATCGCGTCGGCGGACACTGCGAGTTGTTCGATCCGCGCAACAGCGGCAGCTTCGACGTCGCCGTGGACATCGCGATCGTCCTCGTAGTCAATCCGGGCGACCTGCTGATTGCGCGATGTCACGACCCGAAGCTTACGCGTCGTCCGGCGCTCGCGATCGGAGACGGCACCGGACGAGTCAATCCCGAGCTTCGCGAACTCGGCGCGGATCAATCCGCCCTCATGATCCTCTCCGACGATCCCAACGACGTGGACCCGCCCGCCGAGCGCGGCGGCATTGTGGGCGACATTCGCGGCGCCGCCGAGCCGGAAGCTTTCATGGTCGAAGCGGACGACCGGCACTGGCGCTTCCGGTGAGATGCGGTCGACGGCGCCGACCAGAAAATGATCCAGCATCAGGTCGCCGACGACGAGGAGGGTGCGGCCCTGAAGGCGCGAGAGAAGATCCGATGCGGCCGTCATGCCGGCGGCGAGGCCGGTGTGCTGCGACTCGCTGCATACGGAAGCGTGACCAGCACAAGGAACAGCATGAGGAATTCCGAATCGCCGAAGTTGTACTCGAACATGCCCGCGGAGAGCATGGCGATCGTGACCGCGAGCGCGCCATACGCCAGTGATGGATCGGCCTTCATGCGATTTCTTGCGAAATCGCGAATGAGCGCGACGATGAACCACAGCCAGATCGCGAGCGCCGGAAGCCCGCGCTCGGCCGCGATCTGGAGCGGCACATTATGCAAGTGAGAGTTGAGCTGCTGGACTGCGTTCGGATCGCGGTAATAGGCGTAGACCTTGATGATCATGTCGGGGCCGACGCCGGTCAACGGATCATCCTTGATGATCCGGAACCCCGATCGGATCATCGCGACCCTGTCGCGGTTCGAAAGCAGGCTGGCCTCCGTTGCGGCGGTGTCGTGCCGGAGGTGTTTCATTCGAAACGACGAGTAGAGGCGGTCGGTCATCTGTGACGGCGCAAACGCGATGAACGCGGCGAGTGCAACCGGCAGCAGCGCAAACAGGCGGAAGTCGCGAATGATGAAAAGCAGACCGATGCCGACGCATGCGCCAACCCACGCATTCCTGCTGAGCGTCGCCGCGAGGGCGGCGATCAAGGCCGGCATGACCAGCATCGTCCACAGGCGATCGTCTTTGCGGAACAACACACGCGCGGCCGCAACGCAGGCGATCAGCATCAATTGTCCGGAGTACGTCATGTACATTCCGAGCAGGCCACGCGGACGCTGGCCGAGCGAGTCGAACTCGAGGATGCCGAACTGGACGACGCCGATGACCGCGCTGATCGCGCCCGCGGTAATGATCACGTCGACGACCGTGAGAGCGCGGCGTCCTGGTAACAGACGATACGCAATGGGGGCGATCGAAAAGAGCAGCAGTTGCTTGCAGTCGATGAAGCTCGTCTCGGGATCGACCGAGAACAGCGACGCGACCAGGGTGACGCCGGCGTACGCCGCGAGCGGCCAAAACATTCCTGGCGCTTCGAAACGCTCGTGACCGCGAATGACGAGAAGGAACCACAGAACGCCGCTGCACGTGAGCAGCACCTGAGAGGCAGCAATGGAAAACGGCAGCAGCGCCACGAATGCGAGCAGCGCGTAGTACGCGGCGCGTTCGAGCCCGGCGTTGCCTGCGACTGTCAGACCCGCGCGTTCATCGCGCGCATCGCCGCCGAAAGGACGTCTTCGGGCTTCAACGTAGTTAGACATCGAAAATCGCCAGGCTCACAAACACGCTGATCGCACGGCCGGCACGGCAGTCCCGTGACATCGACCGATTCGGTCGGGAACCGTGGGTCCCGCCACGGGGCCGACCGTGCCGGTTCCGTTGGTCCATATATTCCCACTATTGGCGTCGATGTGGTTGCCGCAATATGTAGTGGCCCTGAATCGCCGCCGATGAACAGCCGGCTGCGCTCGATAAGCGCCCGCAACTGCGCGAGATCCAACTCTCCGATATCGAGCACCCGATCCGCCGCCGGACCCAACGATCGCCGCGCCACCGACCCAATCCGGGCTGCCGCGTCCCGATCGGAGGGTCCCGAGCTCAGGATGATCCGTCGAGCCGGCGAACTTGCCGCCAGGGCGGAGACCAGCGTTGAAAATGCAGGCTCTGGCCACCGGCGGAACGGATTCCCCGCGCTGACGTGAACCACCACGAGCTCATGCGACTCTGTGATCCCGGCCGCTTCCAGGCGGCGGGCGACCTGCACATCGGCGTCGACGTCGCTCGCCATCTCCACGGCATCGCGCGCCGGGGATGGTGCGTCCTTCGGCCACCCCTCGATTGCCTCGAGCAAGTCCCATTGATTGACGACCGAATGTCGCCGCCGCAACGTGCGGGGTCTCGGCACCGCACGCGTGTACATCCACGTTCGCCCGGGGATTTCGTATCCGATGCGCACTGGCGCCCGCGACAGCCACGCCAGCCAGGCACTTCGCGGCCCGCCATGCAGATCGATGACGACTTCGTATCGTTCGCGCCGAAGCCGTCCTGCGAGACGAAGATCATCAGCGATTCGCCCCAGGCCGGACCGGCTGCGCGCCGCGACGATGACTTCGTCCAGGTGCGGATTCTCTCGAACGACCGGAAGCGCCTGCGGTTCTACCAGGTACGTAAGATGCGCGTCCGGAAACGTGCGCTTCAGCGCCCGGATGAGCGGCGTCGTAAAAACAACGTCTCCAATCAGGCGAAGGCGGATCAGAAGAATTCTCACTGTCGGGATCCGGGATCCGGTACCCGGGATCCGAATTGCCGGAATCCGGTCATTCGGTCGAATGGATCGCGATCCGATCGGATTCCGCATCCCGCATACCGGACCCCGGCATGATTCACGGCTCTATTGTCGCCTCGTCGATCAGCATGACGGGAATGTCGTCCTTGATTGGATACACGCGTTTGCACGTGCCGCATTTCAGGGCAGTCCCGTTCTTGACAAGATCCACCTTCGTCTTGCAGTTCGGGCAGGCAAGGATTTCCAGTAGTTCAGGATCGACGGGCATCAGTCTCTCCAATGTTCAATGCTCAATGTCCAATGCTCAATGTTTAATGATCACGATTCGAACGGTCGATATCTCGGCCATTCAGCCTCAACATTGAACATTGATCATTGAGCATTGAACATTGACTAATACCGAGGTCATTATAATCAGTTAGATGCGGCCGTTCTTGATCCTCGTCACATCGGCCCTCATTACCGGGAGCGCGTCCGCATCGGCGGCGCAACGGCCGGCGTCCCAATCGGCGGAGCCGTCCGCTTCCTATTACTTCATGCTGGGCCGCCACCTCGAAGACCTCGACAAGATTGAGGACGCCATTGCTGCTCACCAGAAGGCGATCGCGCTGTCGCCGCAGTCGGCAGAGCTTCGCGCCGAACTCGCCGCCCTTTACGCGAGACAGGATCGTGTGCGCGACGCCCTGGATACGGCGGAAGCTGCACTCGAGAAGGATCCGGCCAATCACGAGGCCAACAGAATCGTCGGGATGGTCTATGCCGCGTTAAGTGACCAGCGCCGTCCACTCCGTCCGGGCGATGACCCCGCTGGATACGGGAGCCGCGCGATTGCGGCGCTCGAAAAGAGCCGCCGTGACAGCGGGTTCGATGTCAACCTCGAACTCATGCTCGGGCGGCTGTACCTCGTGGCGCGCGACTACCCCAAAGCGGTCGCTACCCTCCGCCGCGTGGTTGAAGATCAGCCGGAATATCCCGAGGGCGCGATGCTCCTGGCATCCGCCCAGGAAGGCGCCGGTCAAAAGGACGAGGAACTCCGGACGCTGGAAACGGCGCTGGAGAACAACCCGACGTTTTATCGCGCTGCACTGCGACTCGCCGAGCTCTACGAACAGGAGCGGCGGTATACCGACGCAGCTGACGCTTACGCCCGAGCCGCGGCGGTCAACAGCCGCATCGATGTCTCGACACAACGAGCCGCCGCGCTGATCAATGCGGGCAAAGCGAGCGAAGCGCGCGACATTCTCCAGGCCTCGATCAAGAAGTCAGGCACCCCGGATGCGGTCACCCTCTACATGCTCGGTCAGGCGCAGCGCGCGCTGAAGGACTTCGATGGGGCGACGGCGACCGTGCAGAAGCTGAAGACCAGTTTTCCAAACGATGCCCGTGCCGGATATCTCGAAGCCCTCGTGCTTCGCGATCGCGGTCAGTACGAGCAGGCGATTGCGGCCTTCGAGCTGGTGATGAATCGCGCCGCCTCGCGAGACGGATCGCTTGTCTATGAGTACGCCAGCCTCCTCGAGCGGGCCGGCCGCCTTGGCGACGCGGAGCGCGCGCTTCGCGGTGTGCTCGCGAAAGATCCGCAGGATGCGAATGCGCTGAATTCGCTGGGCTACTTGCTCGCCGATCACGGGCAGCGTCTCGACGAAGCCGTCGATCTCGTGCAGCGTGCCCTCAAGATCGAGCCGGCGAATCCCTCGTTCCTCGACAGCCTTGGCTGGGCGTATTTTCGCCAGGGCAAACTCGAACTGGCGGATCCCCCATTGACCGAGGCCGCCGAACGCCTGCCGACAAGTTCCGCCGTGAACGAACATCTCGGAGATCTGCGATTCAGCCAGGAGCGTTACCAGGATGCGGTTGCCGCCTTCGAGCGCTCACTGGCTGGCGACGGCGAATCCATCGATCGAGCAAAGGTCGAGAAGAAGGTCCGCGACGCTCGACAGCGTGTCAAACGTTGATGTCCGACGCGCGAGTGTCGAGCCCGCGTGCGACTCTCGCGCCGATCGCCTGTTGCGCGCTGACTCTCCTGGCAATCTCCTGCGGTCCTCCGCGAATCAATCTTCCATCCGGAACCGGCAGTCCATTTCCTGACGCCCTTGCGGCTTACGCCGATGCCGCTCGTGACTGCCGAGCGGTGCAAACCTTGAGCGCATCGCTTTCACTCTCGGGACGCGCCGGATCGACAAAGCTTTCCGCGCGGATTGATGCGGGCTTTGCCGCGCCGTCGCGCCTTCGCCTCGAAGGGTATCCGCGGATTGCATTCGGTGGCAGACCGTTCTTCGTCCTCGTCGCGAATGGATCCGACGCGACGCTCGTGTTGACGCGAGACAACCGCGTCCTTCGAGGTGCGGCCCCATCCGCCATCATCGAAGCACTTACCGGCGTGGCTCTCACTCCCGACGAAATGCGAGCGCTGATGGCGGGATGCGGATTTGGACCGGGAGAACCAGGTGATGGCCGCTCGTTCGATCGCGATTGGGCTTCTGTGCAAACAGGATCGGTGACCGTGTTTCTTCGCCGCCTCGACAATCAGTGGCTGATTGGCGGCGCCCGACGCGGGTCACTCCAGATTGAGTACTCCGAGTTCGCTGGTTCACGGCCAACGTCAGTGCGATTGCGCACGAGCTCGTCAGCCGGAGTTATTCCCGCCGATTTGTCGATTCGCATGTCACAGGTCGAAATGAACACGACGCTTGAAAACAATGTGTTCACTGTCGACGTTCCGAAGGACGCGGCACCCTTGACCCTGGAGGAACTACGCCGGACTGGACCACTCGGTGCGGAGGCGAAGGGAGCGTGACGCGAAGTCGCCATCCACTAGTCACGCGTGCGCACGCGAAGGTGAACCTCGATCTCCGTGTCCTTGGCACGCGGGCCGACGGTTTCCACGAACTGAGAACCGTCTTCCAGGCGATTGAACTGCATGACACATTGACCTGGACGGAACGGACCGGGCCGTTTACCGTGAAATGCCGAATGCCTGGCGTGCCGCTCGACGATACCAACCTGGTTTCGCAGGCAGCGTCTCGCTTGTGGAAAGCGTTGCGCCGATCCGGTCCGCCGCGCGACGTCGTCGTGACCATCGACAAGCGCATTCCTCTGCAGGCGGGGCTCGGCGGCGGCAGCGCGGACGCCGCTGCCGCGCTCCTCGCGCTCGCGCGGCTCTGGGGTGGCGCGCCGATGACGCTCCTCCGGGAAGTCGGCACCTCGATTGGCGCCGATGTCTCGTTCTTCCTGTCGGGAGGGACCGCGCTGGGACTTGGCCTTGGCGAGGAGATCTACCCGCTCGTCGACTTACCGCCGCACTGGATCGTTATCGTTCGCCCTCCGTTTGGCGTCTCCACGGCCGAGGCGTATTCCTGGTACGACGATGACCGCGCCGCCGGCGTGAAGGAACCGCGCGAACTCCAGTTGTTGCCGGTGCCGTGGCCAACCAGAGCCGCGCAGATGATCAACGACCTCGAGCCGCCGGTCGTGCGGCGGCACCCGGAAATCATCGGCCTCAAAACGACGCTACGTGAGGCCGGTGCGGTTGCGGCCGCGATGTCGGGCAGCGGATCGGCGGTTTTTGGCCTTTTCCGCAGTCGAGCTGCGGCGGCGCGTCTCGTAAAACCATTGTCGAAAGGGGGCAATCGCGCGATGCTGACGCGAACGATCACGCGCGCCGAGTACGAACGCCGCGGCCGTCCCGTTGCCAAGAAGCCTTGAAACCGGCTACACTTAACCTCTTGCGGACAAGCCTGGCGGGCCGCGCCTTGAGGCTGCGCTTTGAACATTCGGC
>JBKPSH010000223.1:0-7115 GCA_046734955.1 Acidobacteriota bacterium | reverse complement strand
ACGTGCCGCGAGTGCCGATTTCTCCACGAGGTGTGGGATTGGTGAGCGTGGCATCGAACGTAGCCCCGTCACCGTTGCCAAGACCGCGCATGACGAGATCGTGGATTTCGAATCGGCGTGGAAGCTTCGTTCGGTCTCGCGGCACTATATCGAGCCGAGCCGTTCGGGAAATAATTTGATCGATCACGAGCTTCGACGCGTTCGGCTCGCCGTGCGCTTCGTCAGCCGTCACCGTCGCCTCTCCTTCGCCAGACGGATCGGCGGGATCGCCGTGGACTCCGCCGGGCGGAATGCTGATCTCCAGGTGATCCAGCTCCACTGTTTTGAGGTGCAGCGGCGAGTAAATGAGACCCCACAAGCCGGCGCTGGCCGAATACGATCCGATCGTGATCACGGGAACGACATCCGTACGCCCTTTGTGCCGCAGCACCAGGCCACTGCCGGCAATCGCCGGGCGCGGAAAAATGGAAACGTGTAGCGACGCCACTTCGACGTCGCTCTTGAACCGTGCGTTCAACGCGGCGACGGCTCGTTGCCTGACGTGCGGGGTAATCCGAGTCGCGACCGAGAGAAGGATTGCGCCAACGATCAGAACGAGCGTGAATATGACTAGCAGGGTACGCCGCCGGCGGACCGCTGCTAAAGTGGCACTCAGTTTCGAAGCCGGCTCAAAGTTATCCACGTGTGTGACTCGCTGTTCATCAGCCGACGCAGTAGGGTTAATCGCCAAGGAGATGACCGACGGGCTGGAGCGGCTCTCGCGATCGCAAATGACCTTGATGACCATCATCGAATTGGAGGAACCCGGCAAGCGCCAAGCCTCCGGTTACCAGAAGCGGCCCGTAGTACGGAATCGAGTTGAAGACGCCGGCGAGCAGCTTCGATCTGGACACGCGTCACGCCCTTCGGCCGCTGACGCCTTCCCTGCGGCGCCGAGTTCATCAGCCGCTTGTTGAACCTTCTCTACGGCGCCCGTTTCTGCACCGGGAGCCTGCCTCAAGGTACTGCGACACACCGGCGCGTACCGCAACGACCATGGTAGGCAATGTAAGTGTTTGTCGTCTGTTCACAATTGATCACGACGGAGGCATCGACCTCTGCGCTATCAGAGGGGCGGTTGCCGCCGCTGCATTGAGGGCATGTCCATTACAGAAAGTGATGACTCCGTTCAGGGCGGCATTCCTGCCGCTAAGGAGAAATGCTGACGACAGACGTGATGGGAACTGACTTTAGTCGGAAAAACTATTTGCACTCGGAGGGACGCGTCGCCAAGACTATCGAGGAGCAGACGGCGAAGCTTCCCTCAGACACATTCCTGTGGCTGGCCGTTGGCTCAATCGCCGTATCGGCAACTATGCAGGTGATGGGTAAGTCGAACGGCAACGTGTTCGTCGGCCAATGGGCACCAACGTTCCTCATTTTGGGCCTCTACAACAAGCTGGTAAAACAACTCGGTCGGTTCAGACCGCAGTGACAATGCCGTCTAATTTCTGACGCTCAGCGCAGTGCCATCTCTGGCGCAAGTCGCGCCAGGGGATGGTGCTCCGCCCGCCGCGTCAGCCGATCCGTTGGACCCGCGCAACAGTCCCTCATAAGAGTAGATGCAGTCTTGAATGGTGCTGAATGGTACCGCGCGCATTCTTCGTATCGCCCCAACCTCATTATCTGCCGCTGCCGTTCTGCGACGCGAACAGACTGAAATGATGACGTGAGGGACAGCCGGTAGTGGGGTACGACGAAGACGCACCAAAGGCTCCGTGCGACATTCCCGCGCGTGAGACCTCGCCCAGTGCACCAGGCTCGTCGTCGCCGCAACTCAGGATTCTTGTAGCCGTTGTGGTAGGGACGATTGTCGTGGCGACGCTCCACATCGCTCAAGACGTTCTCGTCCCAATTACGCTCGCGGTCATGCTCTCCTTCGTTCTGTCTCCGCTCGTTGACCTCCTGAATTCGAGCAGGCGGAGAAGATGCTCTTGGATCGGCCGCTGGTCGACTACTACGACAGCCTTGTTCTGCCGGCGCTGAGACTCGCCGCCGAAGACGAGAGACGCGGCACGATCAGCCGCCAGCGTACCGCCGAAATGATTCGCTCCATCCTCGCGGTCGTCGGTGACTGGACCAGCATCGCGACGAGAAGCGCGAGTCAATCTCGACTCACGAACGCATACACGAGACGCCCCGAGGATTCGTGGCGTACGTGGCAGGACGGCCGCCGTTCGACGATGTCGTGGTCGCGCACAAAAGGGCTGTTTGTGGGCGTGGCCCTGGAAGGAGCGACGCTCCGCGAGGATCTGGATGACAACGCCGCGCTGTATGGCAAGAAACCGGGAAACCGCGCCATCGTGAGAGGGGGCGTGCGGGCGCCCAAAGCCGCGGCCAAGCTCCTTGAGCTGCTGAACCGGTACTCGATCAGAGAACGCACAGACTAGTCGGGCACGTCACCGGATGCGACATCGACAGCGCGGCGAAAGTGGAGTGGGTCTCGCAGGTTCTGCAGCTCCCGGTAGTAATAGAGCGCGGTTGGCCGATGGCTCGTGAATTTCAGCTTCTTGAGAAACTCGATTTCCTCCGCGGTCGCATCCCCCCTCAGCAATGGATCCTGGAGGAAGGCCAGGAGTCCCGGCTCCTCGTTGATCTCCGGCGCGTGTTGCCGCTCCACGAACTCGAATTTTCTCGGGTGGCCTGGCGCGAGGCGGTGGTTCAGGACGATCTCCATCGCGAACGTCGCGAAGTCGATGTCCCACGATTCAATCAGCGGATCCAGGAAGGTAACGCAGTTCTCGGGTGACACGTTGAAGACATCCGTCTCCAGGAAATCGAGCGCCGTGACCCGCATCTCTTCATAGCTGGTGTCGGTGAGTCGAGCGACGAGACGAAGCCAGTTTTCATCGTTCAATTCCTGTTTCGTCACTCGCTTCGCGACGTCGAGCAGCTTTTGGGTGACGAGGCGCTCGAGGGCGCCAAAGGGCTCCTTCTCGAACATCGCACGCATCGGTTGCTTTTTTTCTGGTGAGCATTTGCGGAGAATCAACTCCCGCACCTCCCTGAACAAGGGCGCAGGCGGGTCGGCGAGCTTTCTTTTTAACGCGGCCGTGCGGACGAGGTCGGCCAGGGTTCCTAACTTCCCGGCGGGAAGTCGCAGAAAGGTCTCCATCCTGTCATAGATGTCGGTCCGCTCGGGCGCCGGAGGCGCCTTCTTCCCAGTCAACAGTTGTGAAATGTAGGACTCGGTCACCTGGGCCGCCGCCGCCAGATCCCTTTGCTCCGTCCCCAATTCCCTGAGCCGCTGGCGGATAAGAAGCGAAAAATCCAACAAATTCCTCCTGCGTGATTGATTAACCTTGATTATTGAATATTCTGGCTTCGGCAGAGTATTATCGCATAATTAGATTGACAATATTTGTTAATTAACTAATACTGCTTAACAGGATTACTGGTTACCCGCCCGGTCCTTCAGGTGCTCTGAACTAAGTCAGGTTATCTGATCTCTCCTCTTAGGCACGCCAACCCGGGAGGTTGACATGTTTGCTCGCACCGTTTCCTTCTATCTCAAGCCCGGTCGCGCCGTAGAGTTCAGGCGACTTCTCGACCAGAGCGTCATTCCCGTGCTCCGGAAGCAGAAGGGGTTCCAGGATGAAATCTCGCTCATCACCGCAAACGGTAGCGAGGCGATTGGTATTAGTGTTTGGGACCTGAAGGAAAACGCCGAGACTTACGCCCGCGGGGCGTATTCCGATGTGCTGAAACTGCTGGCGTCGGTAATAGAGGGAACGCCGGCGGTGCAGACGTACGAGGTCTCCAACTCGACTCTCCACAGGGTCCCCGCTCGCGTGCCCGTCTAGCCGACACGACTGACGTCGCGCGGCTCCCGGTTCATTGCAGTGGCGGGGGCAGTGCGCCGCCGACAGGCGTCATCAACACAGGAGAATCATCATGACTATCGTTCGTTGGAATCCGTTACACGACATGGGCACAAACCAGGAGCGGCTGAGCCGGATACTCGACGACTTCTACGGCAGATCTCAGGAAGAGCTCACGCGAAGCGCATGGGTGCCAGCAGTTGATATCTATAGCAATGGCCACCACGAACTCGTCTTGAAGGCCGAGCTCCCCGAGATGAAAGAAGAGGAGATCGACGTAACGGTTGAAGACAACACGCTTACGCTGCGTGGCGAGCGAAAGCTCGACGCGGAAGTCACGGAGGACCAGTTCCATCGCATCGAGCGCAGTTACGGTTCGTTCGTGCGGACGTTCTCGCTGCCGCCGACAGTCGACGCTGGCAAGGTCAGCGCGCAATACAAGGACGGCGTTCTCACGGTCCGGCTGCCGCTGCGTGAGGAAGCGAAGCCTAAGCAGATCAAGGTCCACGTCGCGGCGTAGGTCACCGGCTGGCGGGGGCGAGGCCCCGCCTTTTTCACCGTATCGCATATTCACGTGGCCAGCCCTCTGAAGCCGACGTTTTCGTTCGACCACTGAACGCTTTATCACTTCCCGTAGGAGTTCCACATGACTAACGTGAGCGCTCGCATTCTGACACTGTCGTTCTGTTCGGTCGTGATGTCGGCACCGTTGCTCTCCGCGCAGGATTTGTCGCAATACCGAGAGTTTCAGTTGGGGATGAGCCTGGCGACGGCCGCGCAAAAGTCGGGTGTCACGCCTGAGGCAGCGGTGCCGCAACAACGTGTGAAGCTGATTCAACAACTGATCTGGCAGCCGCCACGCGGTATCGCGACGTCACCGCCAGAAGACTCGGTGCGGAAGGTCATTCTGAGTTTCTACGACGACCAGCTGTTTCGAATCGCGGTCAGCTATGAGTGGGAAAGAACCGAAGGGCTGACGGTCGAAGACATGATCGATGCTCTGTCGGCGAGCCACGGCCGCGCAACTCTGCCGGACCCTGATCTCATCCCGCTGTTGTCCCGAGTCGCCGCCGACGGCGACAGGATCCTGGCCTCCTGGGAAGACGCGCAGTACTCGCTCAACCTCGTTCGTCCGTCCTACGCGTCCACTTTTGGATTGGTGATGTTTTCAAAGCGGTTGGATGCGCTAGCCCGCGCTGCCACCGTCCAATCGCTCTGGCTGGACGACCAAGAGAGTTCAGCACGAGCCATCGGTCGCAAAAGGAGCCAGGAGGATGCAGATCATGCCAGGCAAGAGCAGGTCAGGGCACGGAACAAAGCGGCCTTTCGATTCTGACGTCAGTCGCATGTCGATTCCGCTGAGCGGGACGTACGTCGTCCCGACATTATTTATTGTCACTGGGTTGCTGGCGTTGTCGGCCCCGATCCCCGCTGCTGGCGTCCTGCTCCTCTGTGCCGTGGTCGGCGCGACCGCAGCGACAATTGCCTTTGCGCTGCAGAGAGGAACGATCGGGACGATGGACGTCCAGCGAATCCCGTTGACGAAGTCTGTCCCCCCGAAGCGTCAACGACTTCGGACTCTGGTCGATTGCCTAAAGCTTGAGAGGCTTCATTAGAAAGGTGGCCACGATCGTCAGCGCACTGCCCTGCGTCGTGGTTCGGGCGTAAACCTCCCACTGGTAGCTCACCTTCAGGAAGCCATAGAGCGTGTTGTCTTTTGCCAGCGCCAGCTGCACCTCGGGCCCGACCGCGAACACTTTGTTCTTGCCCCGGACGAGGATGTCGGGAAAGCCTTTGATCTGGTCGTCGCTCAACTTGAACGACGCGTAGTAGTCGAGGCCCGCGATCAGACCGCCCTTGGGGAAGTCGCCACCTAGGCCGCCCTCGAGGTTCATGGCGTGGCCGACCTTCGTCTCGCTCTCTTCCTTCTTCGACTGAAAATCAAAGGTCGCCACCGTAGCGGCGTGCCATTGCCGTGACTCGCTCAAGTAAACGGTCGTGCCTACCGAGAGTTCCTGGCCCCACATGCCAAGGCCGGTGTTGTTGTTCGCGCCATCCGTATAGCGCCCGGTTGGCGCGAAGATGGTGTACCCAGCCGTCGCATCCGCGCGCTTGACGTGCCACCCGAGGCTAAGCGGCGTAATAACCGAATCGGTCAGACCCGCACCGGGATTCGCATCGATCTCCGTCCCCTGAATTCGATTGTTCGCGCCGGCCGGAAACACGACCTGGAAGCCGTAGAAGCCGCCGAGAAGTTTTCTCTTCGTGACGATGCTGATGCGCCGCCGTAAACATGGCTCGTCAGATCCGCCGCGAACGGAAGGCGGTTTCCGCCGCGGTCCTTCACTTCATCGGTCTTGTAAACGTAGTACAGCGGCGCGATGAAGTAGACACCGGGGGGCGCTTGCGATCCGCTCTTGAGTCCAATGGTGCCTTTGATGTGCTGCGTGTTCAATTGCGCCTCGGCCGGCGCGACCAGAGAGACGCAGACGAGGACTACGGTGATCGCCATCCTCGAGAAAACGCGATCGGTGACCACGGCAGCCCTTTCCGGGTTGCCCGACGAAACACCGCTTATGGCCAATGCATTCTGCGTCCTCCGCGATCGGCCCATTCAGCGCAGGTCTGTGCGAGTGAATGTAGTGCGTGAGCAGGTCTCGTGCCGCGCGGTGTGGTCTCGCCGGGAGAGGGAATCTGCCGTCCGCACCACCAGTTGAGGGCCGCAAGCGCCAGGAGATGCGAGGGAGCCTCGGGGCCGACGACTCCGGTATGTCGGAGAATCTACGCGAATCAGATAACGTCAAAAAGCCAACGTGATGTCCGCGCGTTGACCAGCGACTCGTCCCACGATTGCTCAAACGTCAAGCAGCCGGAGACCAACCCTCGATCACCGCCTGTCCGAGGGCCAGGACGCGTCTCGGAAGCCCACTCGAAGAACGCGGCGGTCGTCTTGCAGCCCGCACTCGGATCAACCTTGAGGATCCTTCCACGATGCGATTTTGTCCGCGAACAACATGAGAAAGGTGACATGCCCATGCGGCAACTTGTGATTGGGACAGTGTTCCTCGCCGCCGCGTGCGGAGGGCCACAGTCATCCCCGGCCAAGCCGGCCGCGGAAGCGCAGCCGGCCGTCCAACTTGGCGGGCCGCCGTCCAGCGCGGGCACGGTGACCGCCGACAGCGGCGAGATCCAGCCGGCCGATCCCGCCAAATTCCACAAGGAGCCTGGCTACTCGCCGTACGCAGGCCGTCGCTA
>JBKPSH010000222.1:0-7079 GCA_046734955.1 Acidobacteriota bacterium | reverse complement strand
CGGATGTACGGCGTCATGTTGGTCGTGCCAAGCCTCGATGCGTTCGAGACCAAGCCGACGCCACCGACAGATCCAATCTCGGGAAAGCCGTTTGAGTCCCAGAGGCAGCCGCAGAGTAAATAGTCTCGCCAAGCTGCAATTGAGCGACGTTCACTGTCGCGCTGAGACGGACCCACGGTTTACGGCGAAGAAACGAAGAATCGAAGAATCGAAGAAGAGCGTGAACAGAAAACCGGCTGGCGCCCAGTGCGCCAGCCGGTCACGTCACCTGGCGTCCGCCACCGCCGGCCTCCGGCCGGCAACAGGGAGCGCGTGGCGGCGGACGCGAACGACAGCTTCGTATCTTCGCTTCTTCGTACCTTCGAAGAAAACGCCGTGGGCTCGTGTCAGCTATTCATGCTTCAGCGACGATGGACTGCTGGTGCTAAATTCCCGCATGCGGTGTCTAACGTTGTAGTCAGCGTGACCAAATGGCTGCTCTACTGACCGCCGTACGCCGCCAGCCGGCGCCGCTGATGCGGCTGTCGTGGTGCCACTTTGTAGTCATTGTCGCGGTCGTCATGGCACTTGCCGCAATTCTTGGAATCGCGCTCGCACCCGAATTGGAAGACCGCTATGCGCGCCATGCCGTGAAGCAGTTCGAACGCGAGTTCGGTTTCCAAACCGGCATCATCACCGTCACGGATCCGACCGGGACGTATGCGATATGGGGTATTGCCGCGGTGACGCCCGGTGGCAGGTTCGACCGCCTGGGGTTTCGCGCCGGCGATGTCCCGTTCGCTTATCCGCACGGCCACGCCGAGACGTGGCTGTACGGTGCCCTGCGCGACGCATCGCAGGGAAAGCCGGCCGAAATCGACGTGTACAACGCGCACCAAACCACAGCCGGAGAGCACGCGCGGAAGCGAATTGTCATAACCGGGGGTGCGTTTTAGTGTGACGGTCGAATGATACTGACTATTTGTCGATACTCACCGCGTACACGTGCCTCTCGCCGGGCGCGAATTGCCCAGTAAAGATGACCCACCTCTTATCGGGCGTGATGTGCACATTCGGTTCGACACCGCCCTTGCCGGTGACGTAGTTGTGCCGCGCCATGTTGGCGAGTTGCTCTCGTTTCAGCGTCCCCTCGGGCTGCACGCGGAATAGATCGATCCATTGACCATCGGTCGAGTACGCGACTTGCGATGGATCGCCGCCGTCGCTTGCGAACAGTGTGTCATCACGTGAACTGTTGAAGTGGACGCCCCACGAGTCGCGTTCGACGTGGTATCGAGTCTCCTTGCCAGTATCCATGCTCACGCCCGCGATCCAAAAGACCTGACTCCGCGGCGTCTGCAGATCGAACCACACCGCCTTCCCGTTCCAGCTCCACCACTCGTGGCCGTTGATCTCCATATCCATGGTCCGCTTGTGCATCAGGCGCATCTGACTGCCGTCGGTGCGGATGGTCCATGTGCGATCCAGCTCATGCCAGGTGCCTTCATGACAGTAGAGGAGTAGGTTGGGATCGACGGGATTGACCTGGATGTGATTCAGGTCGCCATATTGATATCCGGTTTCGCGCACTGCGCCGGTCTTCAGATCGGTGACGAGAAATGACTGCAACCCGGGATTGAGCGCGCGTGAAGCGAGACCGTCTTCTTTCGTGACCGAATACTGCTGATCCGGCGTCAGGTCTTCTATCTTCTTTCCGGGAAACATCCGCTGCAGTTGCGGAACCGCGACTCGAACTGGCGGCGGCGGATACTTGCCTTCAGGGTCCTTCGCGTTCGCATTCTTCGCGACGGAGAGCGTTTCGTCTGAGTTGATCAGGCCACGCCCGTGGGTCACCTGGCGCACCTGTTTGGTGTCCACGTTGACGGCGCTGATCGTGCCGCTATTTGTGAAGTAGATCTCGCGCGTCCGCCGCGCGAAGTAGCCGCCCCGCCCTTGACCCACGATCTCAGGCTTGAGATCGGCCGTGCCAATCTTTGCCACATCAACGACCGCGATACCGTTGGGAGTGTTGAACATCAACTTGTCTCCCTCCGGCGAGAACGCGTTATCGTGAAAATACAGCGTCGATCCGCCCGCCGCGTCGAGTCTGACGACGCGGTGGCCCGTGTCGGGGTCGATCCAGTCGCTCTTCTCTTGAAGAGGATTTAGCGCAGCGATCGAGAGCGCCAGCGCAGACGCGAGGAGCGAGAAGTGAGCAGCGAGCAACGAGAAGCGAACGTTCATTCAGCCCTCAACGCAACAGCCGGATCGATCCGACTAGCCTTCCGAGCGGGCAGATAGCTCGCGATTAACGCGAACACGAGCAGAGAACCGGACGCGATGGCGAATGAGATCGTGTCGGTGGGTGTAATACCGTAGAGGAACGTCGCGAGTACGCGCGTGCTCGCATAACTGATCGCCATTCCAAGTACAACCCCGGCGACGGCCAATACCATACCCTCGCGCACCACCATGCCGATGATGTCGGTCCACGTCGCGCCAAGGGCCATGCGCAGGCCGATCTCATTCGTCCGTTGCGTCACCGATCGGGAGATCACACCGTACAAACCGACCGCGGCGAGCGCGAGCGCCAGCCCCGCGAGTCCACCGATCACGATCGTTCTGAGCCGAGGTTGCGCCGCCGCGTCGAGCACGACGGCATCCAGCGGGCTGACCTTCGTGACGACGATGCCGGAGTCCACCTGAGCGATGCGGCGTTGCAAGGTGGACGTGAGCGTGCGAGGGTCGCTTTGCGTGCGCGCTATCAGAAATACATTCGGCCACTGCTGCTGCGCGAATGGACGGAAGATCGAGTTATCGGCCGGTCGCGCGAGACCGGAATACTTCACCTCCGCGATGACGCCGACGAGCGTCATCGTTCGGTTGCCTGTTTTGCCATCCTTGAACACAGGAAGCGACAACGTGCGCCCGAGCGGGTCGCCCTCACCGAAGAAATGCCGCGCAGTATCGGCGCTCATGATCATCACGGGCGGGTGATCCTCGTCATCAAGGTCAGTGAAAAAGCGCCCCTTCAACAACCGGATACCGAGCGCCTGGAAATACCCCGGCGTCGCGGGAATCGCCGCGGCCTGGTAAGAAACCGCGTTGTCTCCTCTCAGCGTCAGCACGATGCGACTCTCAGTCGGCGGCAGCACCGTTCCGATTCCAGCGCTGCTCACGCCCGGTAATGTCCGCACATCGTCCAAGACGCGAGCGACCGCTTCCGCCTGTTGCGTGCTGGTGAGATCACGATTGGCGGAGAGAGCCATCGACGCGGTCACGACGTGATCGACCTGGACACCGAGATCAGTGTGCAGCAGGCGAATGAGGCTGCGTCCGAGGAGCAGCGAACCGACCAGCAGCACGAGCGATACGGCAAGTTGACCGATCGTCAGTGCCCGGCGAACCCGTCGTCCGCCAACGTTGTGTGACGCGGCGACACCGCTGGCACGAAGTGCGTCGGACCTGGTCGACTGCAGCGCCGGGTAGAGTGCCGTGAGAACAGTTGTGAGCGCGACGATGACGAAGGCGAACGCAAGGACCGACGTATCGACGTGTACGTCCTCGAGCCGCGGCACGTCGACGGGTTTCAGTCGCGACAAGGTCGCGACCATGCCTGTCGCGAGGCCGACTCCGAGAGCTCCACCAATAGAGGTGAGGACTGCGTATTCGATGATCAACTGCCGGACGAGTTGATGCCGGGACGCACCAAGCGCCAATCGAACGGCCATCTCGCGGCTACGCCCGGTGTTGCGCGCGATCAACAGGTTCATCGCGTTCGCGCAGGTCACGCACAGCACGAGAGCGACTGCAGCGAACAACACGAGCAGCGACGATCGCACGGAGCGCACGAGCGCGTCATGCAGCCCGACGACTCGTGTTCTAACTCCGTAGAATGCCTGCTGATTCGACGCGCTCAACTCCCGCGCCAGGTTCGCGTCCTCTGTGCCCATCTGTCCGGCGCTGATGTCCTTCTTGAGTCGCGCGATCGGTGAAAACGAACAGCATCGCGGACTCAGCGTTCGAACGAATCCCGCGGTCGTCCACGCGTCTGTCTCCGGGCTGGGAAACTGGAAGCTGCGATCGACGACACCGACGATGGTGAATGGCAACCGGCGCCACCGGGCGCGCTGCGTGCCGTCGCCTCGAGTGGAGTTCAGAATAACCGTGCGCCCGATTACATCGGGGGAGGCCGCGAACGCGTGCCGCCAGAGGCGTTCGCTGATCACGAGCGACGGAGCCTGATCGTCGGGGCGATCGAAGGTCCGTCCGAGCTTCACGTCGCCGCGCAGGGTCGGAAAGAATGCGTCGGAGACGGTCGCGAATTCCAGCGACTCGGTTCCGGTGTTGGTCGCCATCACGCCCTGGTCGACGGCGTAAAAGGCCACCGACTCGAACGATGACACGCGGCGGAAGATATCGAGATCCGCGAGTCCAAAATAGCTGCGCACGGGTTCGCGGACGCCGCTGATGTCGCGCTCCGCTTCGATGAGCACCAGCTGGTTCGGCTGCTGATAGGGGAGCGGCCGCAGCAGAATGCCGCGGACGAAGCTGAACATGCCGGTATTCGCACCGATGCCGAGCGCCAGCGTCAGGATGATGGCGAGCGAAAAGCCGGGGCTTCCTCTGAGAGTGCGGAGGGCGTAGCGGAGGTCGTGCAATGCCGCGCGCATGGCGCGCATTCTATCTAAGGGAAAAGGAAAAAGGGAAAACGGAAAAGCCCAGTCTCCAGCCCCAGCGAAGCGCTGGGAACTGGAGACTGGCAACTAGCCGATCAGAACAGGAACCGCGCGCCGAGCTGGATACGCCGGGCGCTGTTCGTCGCGCCGGTCAATCGTCCAACCGTCGTGGCGTTGGTCAGCGCACCGGTAGCGTAATCGAAGTTCGCCGTCGTGTTGACACCGGTGGGCGTCCACTGGTTGTTGTTGAACGCGTTGTACAGCTCGAAGCGGAGTTGCAGCCGCTTGTTGCCGCCCATCGGGATGTGCTTGAACGCCGAGATGTCGACGTTCCAATACCCCGGCCCGAGGTACTCGTCGCCGCTCGAGTTCCCGAGCCGATTCGGATCCGACGGCGGCTTGATGCAATCGACGTTGAACTGACGCTCGAATGTGCGGTCGCCACGCGACAGGTTCGGATCGCAGACGATGTCCGGACGGCTGCCCGGGGCGTCGATAGCGCCGGTTCCAGTCAGAGTGCCCGTGGGTGCGTTCGAATAGCTGTAATTGAGCGCTTGGTACCTGCCGCTGGTAATCGTGGTGATGCCTGAGAACTGCCAGTTGTCCAGGAGCGCCTTCGTGAGGATGTTGTCGAACTTCTGGCTGAGATTCGGCACGTCGTACGAGTAGTTGATGATCAGAACGTGAGGACGTCGCGACGTCTGGTCGTTTCCGCTCTGGTTGTAGTAGCGCTGCTCGATATCGCCCGTATAGAACGGGTCGATCGTCGTCAGGTTCTTATTGAAGATTTGATAGGTGTAGGCGGCACCCACCGAGAGACCGTCGGATGAACGCCGACGGTTCACAGAGAACTGAAGCGAATGGAAGTCGCCATACCCGGTGAACTCGCGCTGCGTGATCGCACCATACCCCATATACGGACGCAGGTAATCATTCGGCAGCGGCTGTGTGATTCCGCCGACCACGTTCGTCGGATCCAGGCTCGAGCTCTGGTACGCATATCCGTAACCGCGGCCATTGATCGGATGATTGACCAGCTGGTCGCGTGCCGAGTTCCCGACATAGGCAACATCAGCCACGAGCCGCCAGCCGATATCACGCTGGACTCCGGCGCTCCAGTTGTAGACCACCGGGGGGATGAAGTTGGTGATGCGCCGAACGGCCGTCGTCGTCGCTGTTAACGGACTCGATAGCAGTTCCGGAAGCGTCGTGTAGTTCGTCGTATAGGTCAGAAGGAGCGGCGGCAACTCGATCAGATCGAGGATGTTGTCGTCTGCGTAGCGGTCGTAGAACACGCCGGCGCCGCCGCGCACGGATGTCTTACCGTCGCCGGTCACGTCCCACGCGAACCCGAGCCGGGGCGCGACCTTGAACGGCGTGTTCTTCTGCGGCGTGTCGTCGTAAATGACCATGCCGTTGTAGAAGTCGCCCGAATTCGGCACCAGCCGATTGAGATACACGAGCGGGTAGGTCTGATGGGTAATCGGATCGACCGCGACACGCGTTCCGTTACTGATCCCCGGCTGATAGAGGAGCGGCGCCTTCGCTGCACTCCACTGGTCCTGTTCGAACTGCGCCATCTGGTCGCCGTCGCTTTGCGTGGGTGTAATCACGTAAAAGCGGACGCCGGCGTCAATAGTGAACTTCCGTGTCACGCGCCAGTTGTCCTGCGCGAAGAATTCCGTGTTCATGAACAGTCCGTGCGCCGACGGGTGGGCGTTCGATTCCTGGTATTGCGTGACGTTTCCGAGCAGCGCGTTGGCGTACCCGATATTGGTATTCCCCGGGTTCGAGCTGTCGGTATTGAAGCTCAAATTGCCATTGAACGAGGACGACCGCTGCGCCGGCCGCGTCGTGCGCTCGATAAAGAGGCCGGTCTTCAGGTTGTGCGCACCCATCAGCTTCGTCAGATTGCCCGTGATCGTGAATGGGGCGTTGAAGCCGAAGAAGCCGAAGCGCTGTTCGTATCCGAACGATGGAATGTTGTTGGTGCCGCTCAAGCCGCCAGTAAACGTGGCCTGCGGCAGCAGGTTGAGCGGGTTGGCATTCGGGTAGAACTGCTTAAATCCCGGAAGCACGCTGCTCACCTGGTTCGAACTCAGCGCAGCGTCGTCGAAGGGCGTCGTGTACTGGTGCGACCAGTTCACGCCAACCGTGAACTCTGAGAAGGTGGTGTTGTTGAACGTGTGCAACAACGTATTGACGTAGCTGACCGTGTCGATTTCGTACTTCGTCGCCATCTGCGGCCAGCCGCCCTGCGCTCCGAGGAACGACACGCCGCCTGCCCGTTTCTCGTAGCCCCACTGCACCCGGCCGTATGCGGTGGTTCTCGGCGCAACGTTCCAGTCCACGCGCAGCACCTGGTCGTTGCGCGGCCAGTCCTGCACTGTCTGGAACGAGTAGTTGTTGCCGTTCGCGTTC
>JBKPSH010000221.1:0-10798 GCA_046734955.1 Acidobacteriota bacterium | reverse complement strand
GTGCAAGTGTAGGCTCCGGCCTGGCACCGCGCTGTTCTGGAGTGCACACGTAAGCCCCCGACGTTCAACGTGATCTCGCAGCACGGCCGCCGTCGAACGCCGGTACCTTCCAGTCGCAGACGTTGCGTCGCATTCGACGACAACCGCCGACCTGATATGTAGCCACGGCGGCTCAGGGTCAGAGGCAGATTGCGCAGAGCTCGAGATGCGCGTGCCGCTTGTGCAAAGCGCACAGACACTCCCGTTGCCTCGTGTCAGGATCGTTATACGCCGACCTGAATGCGGCGAGAACCATATGCTGTTCATCGTCGCCGTCGTCATCGCGTTGATCGCGGTCGTCATACTCTCCAGGATGCGGTCGTCAGGTGGCGTGAACTCCGCCAATCTGGGCTGGAGGAGCGAGCCATGGCTCGCTGAACATCACGCCTCGCACTCACTGTAGGCTCCAGTCGGCCTCTCGTCGAGAATTGCTCCGCGCGCGGTACGAGATTCCGCATGGGGAAAGACACGGGCATTGCTCGCGCCGAAACCTTCGACCGTTAGTGCGGGACGGCCGCAGGAGCCACCGCATCAAAGCTCCGGACTGCCTCAGCTTCCGAGTCAAAAGACTCGAACACCGTCACGAGACGAGTAATGGAGAGGAGGTCATGATTCCGCGAGTTCACGTTCAACAGCTTCATCGCGCCGCCCGCCCTCTTGACCGATCCGTACGACGCGACCAATTGACCGAGGCCGCCGCTGTCGATGTACGGGACCTGCGCGAGGTTCAAGACCACGTGAAGACGGCCCTGCGAGATGAGGTCGTCGATGTCGTCTTTGAGATGTTGCGCCGCCTCGTCGATCGTCAGCCTGCCGACGATGTTGAGAATCGTCACGTGTCCGAGAACTCTTTCTTCGATCTTGATGTCCATGTGCGTGGCCCTCAACTCCTAAAAAACGCCCAAGTCCGAATTCAAAGCTGTTGATGTTGAGTCCGCGGTTCACTCCATCGCGTCCAGCTGCGGACGCTGTTCATGAACAAGCCGCAACATCCCTGAGGACACATGAATCACGTTCAAACGATTGAACGGCGGTCGGAAGAATTACCGTTAACGGCACGGTCGCGGAGGTATACGGTTGTGGCTGCCATGATCCGGACGCCGGAACTCGGAGCGGAAGCCTTTATTAAGGTACCCGCCGCGCGGGGGAGCGTGCCGCCTCCTGGACGTCTGTCGCGCGCGACCCGGTAATCAGGGTTGGGAGAACGAGCAGCAGCATGCTCGTCCTCCGCGAGGCGAACGGGCTCGGTAGCAGGGACTCCGATGCGTCAGCCTCCTTGCTCGAACAGGCCCTGAAGGGCTGCAAATGGCGAATTAGTGGCATTCATAAGTGACCGTTGGCACCGCGACAAATTCCAGGTCAGGCCGGACCGTCCGTCTGTGATCCCCTCGTGCGAAAGACAAAGCATTGTGCCAGAGCACGGTTGCCGGGGCTGTCACAATTTGCATCGCATTTCCTCGATTCTGTCATCTTGTTTCAACGTGACCTCGATCGTGTGTACGAGGACCGTCTCAGCGACGCGATTCCCGAGGAACTCTGGAACTTGGCCCCCGGCGCCGTGGCCATCACCGGCCGCGATGCATCCCGTCACAGCCGCTCAAACGTAATGATCCCGGCGGCGAGATTGGGTGCTGCGGTTCGCCCTGCTCCGGTCCACGCTGCGCAGTGACGTTGCGTATCCACAATATCCGTCCACCATTCGCGCTCGCTTCGTGCGGGCGTCGGCAAGGCGAATCCGAGTAGCGCCTCAATCTGCTCAAACGTGAGCACGACCACCGAGGCGTAGCGATGTTCCAGGTAGGTATAGAGCGCCCGATACTCGCCAGAAGCGTGCGACGTGCTCTGCTCCCTAGGAAAAATCCTCGCTGCACGCTGTGGAAGAGGCGCGGACCGAGGCCGTATCCCGAGCCACTCGAAGAGAATCGTCCAATTGGTCATTCTAGTGTGAAGTCGGTGCCGGAGTTGACCCGGCGACCGCGGACTGGCCGTGGGCATTCCGCTGCGATTCCACCACATGATCGTCGCCTTTCACGGTGGTTGCTGTCGCCAGCCGCCGCGACTGCGCTTTGCGGAATTCGTCGATCATTCGATCGATGCGTGTCCGGTCGTCGTCACAGTCGTCACGATCGATACTCATAAGGGAACTCTATCCCGCCGCATAGCGCCCGGCCTGTCCTGATTTGAACAGCCGTCCGAAGACCGCACGAGGTACGCTGCTGTTACTGCTTTTTGGTGAGTTCTCAGCCCGTTGTGTCGGGCGCACCACTCATTAAAGCCTTCCGCAAGGACTGTCCTGGTCCTCGCGCCAGGACACGGAGAATGCGCAGTTTTCGCCAAAACACACGCCAAACACACGATGAAAACCAGATCAGACCAGATTCTCGTCCACGACCTGCGACAGCTTATTGCTGCACTCGACCGCCGGGTGCCGCGCATCGAGCGGGAAGGGGAGCGTGCGATCGCGCGTGATGCCCAAAGGTTGAGACTCGCCGCGTTGAATCGGATTTGCGAGCTCGAGCGGTTGCCGTGTGCCCAGGCTACCCGTACCGTGGCTCAGGAGACCGTATGAAGGGTGCGGATCCGATCAGGCGATTCGCGGCGCTCGGGAATCACTTGCCGCGCCATTGCGGCATCGCCACGTTCACGACGCATCTGACGGATGCATTGGTCGAACAGTTGCCCGGCGCGGACGGATTCGTCGTCGCCATGAACGACGCCGGCCGCCATCATGCCTATCCCTCGCGCGTCCGATTCGAAATCGGCGAAGGGGACCTGAGCTCGTATCATCGCGCGGCCGACTTTCTGAACGTCAACCAGGTGGACGTGTTGTCGGTTCAACACGAGTACGGGATCTTCGGCGGCAAGGCGGGTGCGTACGTCCTCGAGTTGCTTCGAGACGTGCGGATGCCTATCGTCACAACGCTGCATACAATCCTCTCTGAACCGAATCCCTCGCAGGGCACAGTGCTCGAGGAGCTGGCTCGCCTGTCCGAGCGACTGATTGTGATGAGCGAGTCAGGCGCCGAGTTGCTGAAGCGCGTGCACGGCATCTCCGCGGATCAGATCGATGTGATTCCCCATGGCATCCCGCACGTTCCGGTCGATGGCGGCAGCAAGGAACGCCTCGGGTTGGAGGGAAAGACCGTCATCCTAACCTTCGGGCTGCTTTCGCCAGACAAGGGCATTGAGTATGTCGTCGATGCTCTCCCCGAGATTCTCGCGGCTCATCCCGACACGGTCTACGTCGTGCTCGGTGCGACGCATCCTCATGTCGTCGAGCGTGAAGGCGAGGCCTATCGGTTGATGCTCGAGACGCGCGGCAGGCATCTCGGTGTTGACGGAAGCATGATTTTTCACAACCGGTTCGTGAGCCAGGCGGAACTGACCGAGTTCCTGTCGGCTGCCGACATCTACATCACGCCCTACCTCAACGCGGAGCAGGTCACATCGGGCACGCTGGCGTACGCCGCCGGCGCAGGCAAAGCCGTCATTTCTACGCCGTACATCTACGCACGCGAGCTCCTGGCAGACGGGCGCGGCGTGCTCGTGCCATGGAGGGATTCGGGGGCGATCGCGCGCGAGGTCGTGGAGCTGCGGCGCGACCCGGCGCGCTATACGACCATGTGTGCTCGTGCGGCCGCGCACGGTCGGCAGATGCTCTGGCATGCAGTCGCGCGCCAGTACGCCGAAACGTTCTCACGCGCCGTGGCGAGCAAGACGCGTCGCCGCCGCAGCTCCTTCGAAGCGCAAACGCTTGCGAGTCGTCCTGCCGGATGGCCCGATATCGACCTCCGGCACGTCCGCGCCTTAACCGACGACACCGGGATCCTCCAGCACGCCGTGTTCAACATTCCGCGGTACGAGGACGGTTACTGCCTCGACGACAACGCGCGCGCGCTGCTGCTGATGACGCTGCTCGAGGAGGCCCGCACCGACGACCCCACGACAGCGCGTGTATTGGCCTCGCGCTACATGGGTTTCGTGAATTACGCGTTCGATCGATTGTCCGGACGCTTCCGGAACTTTCTCTCGTACGGGAGGCAGTGGCTGGAGCCGCAAGGGTCCGAGGACAGCCACGGGCGGGCGGTCTGGGCGCTCGGCGCGGTCATAGGTCGGGCGGACGATCCGGGTCGCCACAGCCTCGCCAGTGATCTGTTTCACGCCGCACTGCCGGTGGTCACAACGTTTACCAGCCCCAGGGCGTGGGCGTACGTGCTGCTCGGGATCGAGGAATACCTTCGCGTGTTTCAGGGGGATAGTTCGGTTGAATCGCTGCGACAGGATCTCACCACACGCCTGTTCGGTTTGTTGCAACGATCGAGTGGACGTGACTGGGTGTGGTTCGAGGATTCCGTGACCTACTGCAATGCGCGACTCTCGCAAGCGCTCATCGTTTCTGGAGCGCGCATGCATCGGGCCGACGTCGTTGATGGCGGCCTGCGTTCGCTCGACTGGCTGATGTCCTTGCAGCTGTCTGCCGAAGGCGACTTCGCGCCGATCGGATGCAACGGCTTCCTTGCGCGAGGCGGCGCTGCCGCGGCATTCGATCAACAGCCGGTTGAAGCCGGCACCGTGACGTCTGCCTGTCTCACCGCTTACGGTGCCACCGGCGACGCGCGCTGGATGGAGCACGGCGCTCGCGCCTTCGACTGGTTCCTTGGGCAGAACGTCCTCCAGCAGTGGGTCTACGATCCGGCGACCGGCGGCTGTTGGGATGGGCTCCATGCCGACCGCGTCAATCTTAATCAGGGCGCGGAGGCGACACTCTCGTTCCTGTTGGCATTGTGCGAGATGCGCGCAGCCTATCGGCCCGCGAGCCAGCCCGCGCCGGCGCTCGCATTACAGCTCGCCACATGACGTCATCCGTCCGCTACGAGGTGCTCCTCCACCGGCATCCGGGCAATCCGATTCTGACGGCCGCCGACTGGCCGTACCCGGCGCATACGGTATTCAATGCGGGAGCGACGCGTCTTCAGGACGGGACCACGCTCCTCCTCTGCCGGGTCGAAGATCGGCGAGGCCACTCGCATCTGTGCGCCGCGCGGTCGGACAATGGCGTCGACGGATGGCGCATCGATCCGGAACCGACGTTGTGGCCCGATCCCGAACAGCATCCGGAGGAATTGTGGGGGATCGAAGATCCGCGCATCACCTTCGTCGATGAGCTCGGGAAGTACGTCGTGACCTATACGGCGTTCAGCAGGGAAGGCCCTGGAGTGGCGCTGGCGCTGACCTCGGACTTCCGGACGTTCGAGCGGTACGGGTTGGTCATGCAGCCGGACGACAAGGATGCGGCAATGTTGCCACGTCGCATCAATGGACGTTTCGCGCTGCTCCACCGCCCCTCGACGGATCCGTGTGCCGATATCTGGATATCCTTCTCCCCCGACTTGCGTAACTGGGGTGAGCACAGACAAGTGCTGCCGGCACGGCGAGGATCGTGGTGGGACGCCAATCGCATTGGGTTGTCACCGCCGCTGATCGAGACATCGCGCGGATGGCTCATGCTCTATCACGGCGTGAAACGAACGGCAGCCGGCTCTTTGTACAGGGTCGGCGCCGCGCTCTTCGATCTCGAAACCGCCGAACAGTGTCTGCTGCGAGGCGACTCCTGGATCTTCGGGCCGGAAACGGCCTACGAGCGCGAAGGCGACGTCGGCTACGTCACATTCCCGTGCGGGTACACCCTCGACGCCGATGGCGACGGCATCAACCTGTATTACGGCGCCGCCGATACCAGCGTCGCCCTCGCGAAAGGGAGCATCGGTGAAATCCTTGGCTGGCTCGACCGACACAGCACGGAGTGACCTTCGCTCGGCCGAGCGTCATTCGACGTGAGCTTGTCGCGGCCGTTCACCTGTAACCACACCGGCCCTACGTCACAACCAGATCGCGCAGACAATCCCCGACTTCACGTACCTGACCCCGTGTGCACAAGCGCACAGACAGTCTCACCTTGCTGCGTGTCATGATCGTTATACGCCGACCTGAATGCGGCGAGAACCATATGCTGTTCATCGTCGGCGTCGTCATGGTGTTGATCGCGATCGTCATCCCCAGGATGCGGGTGCCAGCTGGGGTGAACTCCGCCAATCTCGGCTGGATGAGTGAGCAATGGCTCGCTGAGCATCGCGCGTCGCACTCACTGTAGCGGCTTGAATCGGACTCTCGTCGAGGATTACTCCAAGGAGGTACGAGATGGCGCTCGTGTTCCAACGAAGGCTGGCGATACCACTGTGGGCGGTTGCGTTCTTCACGGTTGCCCTTACAACACCGCCGACCGCCACGCTGTTCCTGATGCCGCCCACCATAGTCTTCGCCATCGCGGCCCTTGGGATCGCCGCGATCGTCTTTTTGATGCCAGGTCCGATTCCCTGGTTGCGTACCTCTGGTGCACTGGTTCGCGTCCTCTCATCCGGACACCGATTCTTGTTCGAGGATCAGGCGAGTGCGGCAATCACCATGGCCGCGGGGACTGGCGTGCCGACGCTCGACGAGCCGAATCAGAGCGCAGCCGACGACGCGCTGGATCTCGTTCGCATGGACGATGACGGAGGCTGGCAGATGGCGCGACCGACGCCCTAACGGGTCCCGCCCGCGGGATCGTCCATGCATGGGACGGTAACCCCTTCCTCGCTCCGGGTTGGCGCGTGCTCACCTACCCGGAAGCACACACACCGCAACGGATTGGCCGAAGTTCCCACAGGAAAGACACGGGCATTTGCCTCGCGCTAGCTGCTGAGCGCTGATGGTGTGCATTGCAGCACAGACAAGCACCAACCAGCGTGTCACGCTGTAGATCCGGCAAACGTCAGGAGTCTCGCATGAATAGTACGCGTCCCCTTGTCATCGCTGTTGGCCTCATCCTCGGCGGCCAGCTCGCCTTCGCGCAGGATATGTCTCGGTATCGAGCCTACGTTCTCGAAAGCAGCCTCGATTCGGTCGTCGCGTCGAGTGGCGCGCGCGCCGCCGATGCAACAACACTGCACGAGCGCCCTGCGAGAATTCAGCAGCTGGAATGGCGTGCGCCGTACGTCGATTCCCGAAACACGCAGGCGGATCCTGTGCGGGAGATCACATTCACGTTCTACAACGACGCGTTGTATCAGGTCATCGTCACCTACGATCGCGACCGCACCGAAGGCCTGACCAACAGTGACATCGTAGAATCAGTTTCGGCTGCGTACGGCATGCCCTCGCTCGCATCGGCCAAGGCCCGCACCAGCGCACCAGCGGAGGCATTCCCCGATAGCATCGTGCTCGCACGGTGGCAGACTGCCGAGTCGTTGCTGACGCTTGTCCGTGGCTCGTATACGTCCGAATTTCAACTGATCCTGATTTCGAAACCGTTGAGCGCAGGTGCCCGGAACGCAGTGCGAGAGGCAATCAGGTTGGATGCGATCGAAGCACCGCGCCGCGAGGCGGCACAGCGCAAGAAAGAGGCGAGCAACGCCAGCGCCGCTCGCGACAAGACGCGCATCGCCAACAAAGCCGCGTTTCGCCCTTGACAGAACCGGGGCCGCGGCGCCCGCGCCATCACGCCCTTCACTTGCCCTTGGAGATCTGCCCTATGGCTTCTACTTTTTCACGACCGCAAGCGCCAGTAGCGCTGCTCGACAAGGAAGCGGACGTGTTGCAATGTGCAGCATGTCCGATGTGCCATACGCCGGCGTCTCTGACCCAGAACGCGATCGAGGCCGGCGGCGACTGGCGCTGCGTCAGATGCGGGCAGCGTTGGGATGCCGCGCGACTGGCGACGGTCGCCGCGTACGCCGAGTGGACCCTCAGTCACGATCGCGTAGTCAGGCGGGATGCGGAAGGCAGTCACGAGGCGGCACTGAACAGCCATTCGCCGACCGAACGGCTGGGCGGCAGACCGTGACGTTCGCCGCCGGAAGCCTCGCAGAAGCGACGCCGGCGACGGCACCGCTCGCGGTAACGTTCGACTCGGCCCCGTCGCTCATTGTTCCCGGCCCGTTCCGGCGTGCCGTCGTTCTTGTCGGCGATCTGCTCGGGGCGGTCGCGATCGTACTCTGCATCCCCTTCGTGATCTTGGCCATCGGAATACCGATCGCGCTATGCCTGCGACTGCTGTTATGGATCGGAGGGTTGCTTTGACGCGCGTGTGCGACGGCGACTTGGGGGTGGGTGCGTCCCCTCGTCGGCCACGTTCGGGGCGCCCTACCACAGTTATTCGTTCTGTCAGACGTTGAGAGGCGACTTATGGATATCAGACCGATCCACGATCGAATCATCGTTCGCCGTGACGAAGAAGGTGAGCAGAAGAGCGGTGGAATCATTATCCCGGACAGCGCGAAAGAGAAGCCGCAGCGAGGCACGGTGATCGCCGCCGGCAACGGCACTGTCACAGACGGCGGCTCGCGCGTCCCTCTCGATGTCAAGGCGGGGGATGTGATCCTGTTCGGCAAATATACGAGTCAGGAGATCAAGCTCGATGGTGAGGAGTACCTCATCATGCGAGAGGACGAAGTCCTGGCGGTCATCGAGACAGGCTGAGGAAAACGAGATCAACTCATGGCAAAACAGATTGTGTACGGCGATGCCTCACGGCAGGCGATTCTTCGCGGAGTCAACAGCTTGGCCAACGCGGTCAAGGTCACACTCGGACCACGAGGGCGGAACGTGATCCTCGACAAAAAGTTCGGGTCGCCCACCATCACCAAAGACGGCGTCACGGTGGCGAAGGAAATCGAGCTGAAGGATGCGCTCGAGAACATGGGCGCGCAGATGGTGAAGGAAGTGGCGAGCAAGACGTCGGACGTCGCCGGAGACGGCACGACGACAGCGACGGTGCTGGCGCAGGCCATCTATCGAGAAGGGGCGAAGAACGTCACCGCCGGCGCCAACCCCATGGCTGTCAAGCGCGGCATCGAGAAGGCCGTCGACGCGATCACGACGGAGCTCGAGAAGATGTCCAAGCCGGTGACCGGGTCGATGATCGCCCAGGTTGGAACCATCTCCGCGAACCACGATGAGACCATCGGACGAATTATCGCCGAAGCCATGGAGAAGGTCGGCAAGGACGGCGTGATCACCGTAGAGGAAGCCAGGAGCATGGAGACTTCGCTCGACGTCGTCGAAGGGATGCAGTTCGATCGCGGCTATTTGTCGCCGTATTTCGTCACCGATCCGGAACGGATGGAAGTCGTGCTGGAGAATCCGGTCATTCTCATCCACGAGAAGAAGATCAGCGCCATGAAAGACCTGCTGCCGATGCTGGAACTGGTCGCACGAGCCAGCCGTCCGTTGCTGATCATCGCGGAAGACATCGAGGGCGAGGCCCTGGCGACGATCGTGGTCAATAAGCTGCGCGGCACGCTTCAGGTCGCCGCGGTGAAAGCACCGGGCTATGGGGATCGCCGGAAGGCCATGCTCGAAGATCTCGCCGTCCTCACGGGGGGCAAGGCGGTGACCGAAGACCTCGGTGTGAAACTCGAGAGCATGACGCTCGAAGACCTCGGGCAAGCCAAGAAGGTCACCGTCGACAAGGACAACACCACGATTGTGGAGGGCGCCGGCAGCGCAGCATCGATCGCGGGTCGCGTCAAACAGCTGCGGACGCAAGTCGAAGACACCACGTCCGATTACGATCGTGAGAAGCTCCAGGAACGGCTTGCCAAGCTGGTCGGAGGCGTGGCGATCATTAAAGTGGGTGCCGCGACGGAGACCGAGCTGAAGGAAAAGAAGGCGCGCGTCGAGGACGCGATGCACGCGACCAAGGCGGCCGTCGAAGAGGGCATTGTCCCCGGCGGCGGTGTCGCGCTACTTCGGGCGTCGAAGGCGCTCGAGCATCTCGAGCTCGTTGGCGACGAGCAGATCGGCGTCAAGATCATTGCGCGCGCGATTGAGGAACCGATGCGATGGATCGCGGCGAATGCCGGTCACGAAGGCTCGATTGTGCTGCAGCGCGTCAAGGAAATGAACGGCGCGGAAGGCTTCAATGCGCAAACGGAGCGCTACGAGGACCTCGTCGCGGCGGGCGTGATCGACCCGACCAAGGTCGTCCGCTCGGCCCTGCAGAACGCTGCGTCCATCGCGTCGCTCTTGCTCACGACTGAAGCGGTCATCTCGCTGATTCCGGACCGACATCAAAACGCGGCAGCCCCGATGGGCGGCATGGAGGGAGGCGGTATGTTCTGACCCGACCGCGAGAATGCGCGAGTCGCGTCAGAAATTATTTCTCTGCCAGTACAGGACGTCCTCGCTAGATAGGCGGGGCTGTAGGACTGTCGATCCCAGAGTTCGGACCATCATCACCGGTACCGACGGTTTCGCCGACACGATCGTGACCTGAGGCCTTGGGGTGAGAGGGAATGTGCAGTGTCAAGAATGCGCTCGAGAATACTCCCTTCCGCAGAAATCACATTCGGCACTGGGGAACCATCGTCGCCGAGAAGGGACCCGAGTCACCCAGCCGAGGCAGTTCTGGTGAGCGCAGGTAACGGGCGCGCGACAACAGGCGCCGACAGGGCTTGGCGATCAGGCGCGCCCAGCGATTCGCGCGACTCACGCGTGCGCTGTCGGTCGCGATGCCGGTGTTCGCGTACATCTGCCGGTATAGCTTCGAGATCAGCACGAAGGCCAATCGAGCCCGGACTGTCGGCGTGCATCGGGAGCGCGCCCAAATCCGGCGCAGGCTGTAGAACTCATCCCACACGGCCTAAGTCCTGGCTCGGATCTCATCCGCCGACATCACTGGGTGCGGAGCGTACACCTTGGGACGTTGCTCCTGGGGGAT
>JBKPSH010000220.1:0-13459 GCA_046734955.1 Acidobacteriota bacterium | reverse complement strand
GCCTTGGACAACGTGACCGGGATCTGCGCCATCGGAGTGACGTCCTCCGTGACTCGCATATCAGCAACCGTCGTCATCGAAACGACAGGATCGTCGTTGGTGATGGTACCTGATCCCTGAGCCGTTGTAATAGGTACGGTCGCATTGCTCAGGGTGACGAAAAACGTTTCATCTGCCTCATTGAGGTCATCGCCGTTTACGGATACCAAAACCGTTTTCTCAGTCTCGCCGGCTGCAAACGGCAGAATCCCTGACGTCGACGTGTAGTCGGAATTGGCCTTCGCCGTTCCGTCCGATGTTGAGTAGGCGACAGTTACCGTTCCCTGCTCGAGCGGGTGGGTGAGCGAGACTGTGAAGGTAACGGTCGTGACACCCGCATTGCCTTCGCGGACCATCGCGCTGTTGATCGACAGCAGGGCCACGTCATTGTCGACAATTGTGCAGACAGCCTGTGGATCTGAAATCTGGGCACCCACGGGATTGCTGAGATTGAAGAAGAAGGTTTGGTTCCCTTCCACTCGCAAATCGCCAGTGATTGTGACTGGCACTTGGATTTCTGTCTGGCCCGGAGCAAACGTCGCCGTGCCGGATGCCGCCGTGTAGTCGTCTCCGTTCGCGGTATTATCCGCAGTTGCGTACGTGACGCTTACCGGCACCGACGCCGCAGCCGACAGCTTCAACGTCAACATCGCGGGTGTCGTTCCCACGTCCCCTTCATTCACAGACACATCCGCTACAGAGATCGACGGACCAGCAGACGTTGCTGTGAACTTTATGTTCTCGAGCACAGGCGTTGTGGTGCCATCGCCAGTGAAACTCGCAAGGTACTGGACGAACCGGAAGGCCGTATTAGACGCCAAAGCCGCGCCCGACGTTGAAAGCGGAACCTCCGTCCAGGTTTGAGCGTCCTCGCTGAATCGCGCGGTCAGGCTCAGCGTCGTGCCAGGCGGTACGAAAGCGTCCCACGTCACATTGGCCCAGGTCATCAAGGCCTGTGCATCCATGACACGCGACGTGAACGTGCTCGACGTCGGATACGGACCCAATCGTATCCAGTTCACCGCCACCGACCCGCCGTCCATGACGGCATCCGAAATGAGGGGTCGCAATGACACAGGAAGCGGTACCGAATGAGTCGCGACTACCGCGCCGTCAACCCAATAGACTGCGCCTGTCGTCGTCCAATCGATTCGGAATCGATGCGGACCGTTAAGCAACGACGCCGGCAACACTGTCTCCGCCGAACCACTTCCGTTTGTCTTGGCATAGAGCGCTCCACCAGCTCCAGTTGTGAAGAAAGCCCACGGCGGATTGTTGAAGTCTGTGCCTACGCCTACGTGCTGGAAAGGATGGCCCGAAAAACTCCCGACGAACTCGAGAGTTCCCGGAGTGAAGAACGTCGCGGGTCCGAGGAGCGCGCCTTCAACCACAACCTGACCGCCCGAAACAGTGGCGCTTCCTCCCGACGTCCACGGACTGACCGACCAACCTGGAGGCAGCGCGATTCCATTGAATTCGCCGACGGCGGTCGGCATCAGAAGCAGCTCACCATCGTTCAGATGGCCAATCGCGAGGGTGCCGGCAGGGGCCGCCGAGCCCGCCGCAAAATCTGCGACCGTGGTATCGACGAGCACCAGAGGCGCCAATGCGCCAGTGGCGAACATTGCGTTCGGTGTTGGCGCAGACGTCGAATTATTGAGCGCGTCAGCAGACGTGACGCGATAGTAGTACGCCGTTCCGCTTGCGAGCCCGGTCAGCGTGATCGCGTGCGATGTGTCGAAGCCAGGGATCCTCGCGCTGAATACGAGCGCCGTCGGTGACAGACCATACGCCACCGTCGTTGTCGCAGGCTCGTTCGTCTGCCAGGAGATGAGTGCCGAGTTGCTCGATGGAATAACCGTTAGTGCGGTGATTATCGGGCCGAGATTGTCCACTCCATAACGAACCTCGTAGTTCCCTGCCGTCACGAAGAATCTGGCGTAATCAACGCCTTTGATTCTGTCGATGGTGTAATCGATTTGCACACCTCCGGCCAGCACGGCAAACAAGTTGCCTGCACCCGAAGTAACAGGAACCAGCGCCTGGATCCCTCGTGTGCCCGACGACCAGAGGTTTACCGTGAACGACAGCGCCGTGCCGTTCCACGCGATATTGCTGAACGAGGACGCATTACGCCCATCGGTCCAATCGAGGAGTTGCTGTGCCGAAATGACGGGAACGCCGCGCTGCTTTGCCGAGGTGACAATTGCCGCTGACCCCGGATGCACTGTCAGGTCGGTGTGCATATTGGCGACGAAGCTGCCGTAATAACCTTCCGGTCCGAGCGCTCGATCGAGCAGCGTGTCGAAAAAGAAGGGGTACGCCTGGCCGGATTCGTCCGTCATCTGCGTTGCGGCTTGATAGACGTCGATCATCGTTCCATCGAGCTGCGCAAACCTTTGTGGCATGCCAGACCCGGTAAACACCCCGGGTATGGTGCTTAACCAGCTGTCTGGCCAGTAGTAGTACGTCGCATCCAGCCGGATCCCGTTCGCCAGCTCAATCTGAGGTTGTGCGTCGTAGTCACTCCACACGACGCAGTGGAGTCGATTGGTTACGGTCTGAGGAAGATCAGGAAAGGCTGCCGTGAAAAGACCAATCTGGTTGGAGTACGCCGCGTTGAGTGAGTCGAAGTTGTAGTTGTTGCAATTGGTTGTGATGTGCTCGGCGATCTCGAATCCTTGCGCCGTGTAATCGTACGCGGCCTGCTGCGAGATCGGTGTATTCGGATATAGGTACGATGTCGCTCGGATGCATTCCCAATTGTCTACGACACAGTCAGGCGTGCTGTTTGATTTGTAGATATCGAATCTGCCTTGGGTTCCGTTCGTTCCGTGGTCGTCGCCGGTCATTACAACAACCGCTTTGAGACCGCGCGGGAAATACCAGAACTTCACCAGTGGCTTCTTGTCGCTATTCAGGAACCCAATCAGATTCGCCAACAGCCGTTGCTGCTCGTCAGCCTGTGGAATCGCAACCTTCGATGGATCCAGAAAGTTTGGTGAGCCGCCAAAGAATAGATCATCCGAACGGATAGGTGTAAATCCGTCTCTTTCTTGTCCGCTCCAGGCTGGATTCCCTTGACGCGTGTATATGACGGACTTGGCCAAGTCGTACGTGAACGCCGCAGCCTGCCCTCCAGATGCGCCTACTGACCTTATGGTGACTGCCGGGTTAGATGTCGCGTCGCTCGATGTAGAGAACAGGGTCGCAACAGAGCTGGCACCGTTCAGCGTGTACAAATCAGCGATGCCGTGGAACTGCATCGTGTCGGACGTGATGCCAGCGCCAGGAGCCGATGACGCATCAATCTTGATGTAGCCTTCAGGTAGGACTGCCCCGGCGCTAGCTAGACCAAGTAGACCGGCGAGTTTGAGGTCTGGCCGCATGGCGATCAAGTTTCCGCCGGCCGTCACCCAATCGCTAAACATCGTCACTTGCGCATCAGTAAGTGCCTGCTCTCCGAGAATGACGACATCATAATTGCTCAACGATGCTGCGGTGAGGGAGCTGATGTCCGCGACGGCAAACTCATTCAGACCTTCAGCGCGAAGAATCTCGGCATAGTAGACCGTGAAGGGATACGAGGGGCTCCCGAGCACGTTCTTCACGACGAGAATCGGGCCGCCAGGCCCGGTCGTCGGCGGTGGCGGAGAAGGTCCTTTGGTCGTAAACGTCCAAACGACGTCGCCGGCCAGCGCGTTCCCCGACGGATCTTTGATCCCGGCTGCCCCACCGGACAGGGTCGCGGTGTAGGTCGTAGATGTCGCGAACACGTTGCTCGGCTGGAACGTCGCGGTCAGGCTCGCGGACGCGTATGTCAAGTTGCCGGCGATCAGGTTACCGTCAGCATCACGGACTTCGAATGCCGTCGCCGTCAGCGTCAGGGGATCGATGTTCTCGCTGAACGTCGCTCTGATCGCTGTACTCACCGCGACGTTCTTGCCGCCATTTTGCGGTAAAGTGCTGACCACCTGCGGCGCCGTAGTGTCTGGTGGTAACGTCGTCGAGAATGCGACGTCGACCCAGTAGTTGCTTGCGTTGAAGCTGTTGGTCGGAAATGCAGTGCCTCCGTACGTAAACACGCCGTTACCGTTTCCGGTCTGGTCCTGCAACGCGGTAAGAACGCCGTTTGTGAAGGAGGTAGAAAAGTAGCCTATGTCGATGGCGTAGTTGCCGACATTCGTGTGATAGGACGCGACGTACGTGGTACCCGCTTCAATCAAGACTGGATTGGGCAGCGCGACTTCTTGCCATCCGGATGGGGTCTCATTGACCGCCGTGGCCTGGCTTAAGAGCGCTCCAGTTGCGGACCAAAGATTGACAATGTGTGTGCCGGTATTGGGCGCACTTTTGTAGAAACGAATCGCCGTAATGTAGCCACCCACCGCTGTTCGAAATTTGACGCCTACGTTCGCGGCAGCGGAGTCAGCCGCGGCAGGGGTCCCAGGAACGACTGAAGGCGCCCAGAGACTGCAAGTATTTGGCGAGTCGCACGTTTGTGCCGGCGTTGAAACAACCGACCCAAAAAGAGCTAAGAGGGTAAAAAGGATGGCAGTAACCACCCCAGTCTTTGTGCGGCGATGATCGCTCGCGACAGAATTGCTTCGGTCCATTTCGGCCGTCCATTACTTCTCAGACACGTGCGTAGACGAACGGCCCACCCGCCGTCCGCGGGTTTAAACGCACGTAGTGTTTGGTATGGACGGATGGCAATGTGCAAGCCACCCACGATCAGTCGCGCCCGGCGAAAACGTTCGAGTTTTCGCGGCTTCCGGGAAATATCAGTGTCCAGACGAGTACGTTCGTATCCCTGAGGCAGACTCTTGTCTTCCACGCGTTGCGAGTCTGCCTGTGGGACGTCATTCGAGTAAGGGCTATTGGGTCGTCAGGCCGGTTAGGCGGCACCGTATGAAAACGACTCGCGCGGATTCGCCCCGCCGCTGAGCGTGGGCGAACCGCGCGCCGTTCTACGACGCCAACTGAAGCTTTTTTGCAGCCTTGGCCTTCGTCGTCTGCGCCTTACCATTAAAGATTGCGCCATCATCCAGCCGCAGTACCGCCGCGACGATCTCTCCCTCGACCTGCGCGGTGCGCTGAAGCTCGATGGATTCGGCCGCGCTCAATGTTCCGCTCACGTGCCCGCCCACGACGACCGACTTCGCCTCGATGTCCGCCGCCAGGTTCGCGCCGGGTCGAACGGTCACTGAGAAATTTTCCACCGACACTGTTCCCTCGACTCGTCCGCTGATCACGATGTCTTCACTCGCAGTCACGTCGCCCTTGATGACGACCGATGCGCCAATCTCCGCCGTCCGCTCCATGTGCGCCCCCGTTTCAGAAAGTTGAGCGCTCGCGTTCTCGCAATTGCCGTTCCGAGTGAAGGACAGTGCAACTCGAACAATTTCAGTGTGACGCGCCGGATCACCCGACAGAAACTGTATCTCGATTACAAATTCAGCGCGCCGCACGTGATCCACGCGTCGTTCATCCAGTACAATTCACGGCCCATCCGACGATGAAGCGCAAGAACTCCAGTTCCAGCTTCGAAATATTCGTCGTCGACCAGCTGTCTGAGCTCGGGACCGTCACGTCTCGCAAAATGTTCGGCGGCGTCGGTCTGTACTGCGATGACCTGTTCTTCGGCCTGATCGCGCACGATCAGCTTTACCTGAAGGTCGACGATCGAACGCGAGATTTCTTCGAACAGGCGGGGTGCACACCGTTTCGACCCTATCCGGATCGGCCGAGCACGATGCAGTACTACAGCGTCCCCCTCGAAGTGCTCGAAAGCGCTCCGGCTCTTGTCGAGTGGGCCGGACGCGCTGTTGGAGCGGCCGCGCGCGCCCAGAATGCAAAATCGAGCAAGCGTCGCTAAAACTTGCGGAAGGTGAGATTTAGCCGGCCTGTGAACGGCAAGCCGGCGGGGGCGGTGCAGGGCAGCACGCGCGTGACTCCGTGATAACGAAGGCGAGCCGGTCCACCAAAGACGAATACGTCGCCCGACTGCAGAAGCATCCTCTCAACCGGATCCCGTCGTCGAAGTCCACCAAACAGGAATTGGGCAGTATCACCGATCGAGAAGGACATCACCGGCAGGCCGTCGGCGAGTGATTCGGGACTCTCGTCCTTGTCCTGATGCAATCCCATCCGGCTCGAATCGCGGTACCAATTGACGATGCAGAGATCCGGTTTGACCTGAAAACCAGCGTCACTCGCGGCGTGTTCCGCCAGAGTAACGAACTCCTCCGGAAGCTGCGGCGCCTGAAGGCCGTCGACATCAGAACGCACATCCTCGTACGAGTACCTGCGAGCGTTCCAGTGGCGGCCGAGACACAGCATCTGAACGCTCATCGGATGGCCGCCGCGGACGATCGGCGTATAGAACCCTGCCGCTTGTGCCCCGAGTTCCAGGCAGCGTGAGGCGACACCGCGCTGCTCGGCAATGGCGAGGTATCCGCGAAGGTGGACAGCCCCGGGCGCGACATCGAGGCGCAAACCCTGCATTTTCAGAGCTTACCGTCCCCTGCTCGAGTGTGTGGAAAAAGTTTCAGGAACCTCATGAATCAGGCTAGAGTGTCACCGGAACTCAATCTACAGGCCAGTCGTTTATTTCCGCAGGAGGCGTCGCCATGCGTCGGTCACTCGTTGCGGCTCTTTTCGGGGCCTTCCTTTCGGGTGTTGTCGTCGCACAACAGCCCGCGGCTACCGGCACCACATCCCAGGCGACTGCATCGCAGCCAGCTCCCGCTCAGGCCGCCGCGCCGAAACTGACCGACGCGGAGATGGAAGACTTCCTGCTGCACGCCAAAGTCATCAAGACCAAGAGTGCCAGCAAGGGAATAACCGGATCGATGCGCGCCACGCTGACCGACGGCAAGATTACTCACGACGCGCACATTCAGAATATCGACGAACGGCAGCAGCAGTTCACGGGATCGAGCGGCGGTGTCGAGTTCGATTTCAGGGACAGCTGGACGTTCAACGTCGTCGGCTACAAGGTCGACAGGCTCATCGGCATGAACATGGTGCCGGTCTCGGTCGAGCGTCGCTGGAATTATAAGGATGCTGCTTTCACCTGGTGGCTCGACGACGTGTTGATGGACGAGCAGGAGCGTCTCAAGCGGAAGCAGGAGCCGCTCGATGTGGGTGCCTGGAACCAGCAGATGCAGATGGTCCGCGTGTTCGACGAACTGATCGCGAACGTTGACCGCAATCTTGGCAACCTGATCATCACGAAAGACTGGCGTCTGTGGCCAATCGATCACACGCGGGCGTTTCGAACCAATCGCGAACTCAAAAAGCCTGCGAACGTGACGCGCGCCGATCGCGCGGTCGTTGAGCGCATGAAGGTGCTTGATAAGGAGACACTGAGCAAGGCGACATCAAAGTACCTGACCGGCTATCAGATCGATGCAATCCTCGCGCGCCGCGATGCGATCATCAAGCGGCTCGAGAGCCTGGGCCCTGCCGCGCTATTCGACCGAACAGGGTGGTAATTTAAAAGGCAAAAGGGAAAAGGCAAAAGGGAAAAGGGAAAAGGCAAAAGGGACAAGGGAAGGCCTGAAGATCTGCGGGCATCCTGCCGATACGTCGTTAGGATTGGTTTCAAAACTCGAGATGCGCTATGGCGAGGCAAGGCGACGCGAAGCAAGACGCGAGCGAGCGCAGCGAAGCGAGCCACGCGAACGGAGCGAGCCGGCGAAGCGGCTCGCGAGAGCGCGTGTAGGGAAGTCCGAGGGGCGTAGCCCCTCGGAGTAAACATGATCTGGTTTTTCACTCGCGGGAGTGCGCAGATCGATATTGAAGTGCGCCGGATCACCGATCCTGACGGTTACGAGCTGGTCGTCGACTATTCCGACGGGTCGGAGAGCGTCGAGCGATACACGAATCCTCGACGACTTGTTGAGCGCACACTGACACTGCAGCAACAGCTGATCGGCGATGGCTGGATGCCGTCGGGACCGGGATTGTACGGTGTCCGCGCTAAAGTTCGACCAAGGGCAAAAGTCCTTCGCGGGCCGGCCCGGCTCTGGGCGTGCGTGCACCGCCAGGTGACCGCCCGGTTCGCTGCGACATTCGGGTTGTAAACCCAAAATTTCCCGGTCTGTATCGCGGCATTACGCCACAAACACCGCAAGACTCATTGTTTTCTAAGCGCCTCTAGAGGCTTCGCCTTTGCAGGCGCTCCAGCTTACACCCTGCAGGGAGCGGCCATGTTTCACTTGAGTGCGGTCGATCATATTCGTTTGAGCTTTGCGACCGTCGCCGCCGCCTATCAGCGGCACGCGGATGCCGCCAGTCGTCTGGATCGATGGAGCTGGTATATGAAGATCGCGCTCGTCGCGTTGGCCGGGCTGGCCTGCGTGTTGGCCCTCATCGCCTTGCAACGCGGGCGAGGTTTTCAGATTGCCACGACCATCGCGGCGGCCGCCGCATTCGTTGGATGCGCAGTCTACGTGGCGCTCGATCTCGAGCCTCGCATCTATGCGCATCGCACCACTTCGGCCCGGTTCTGGCTGCTCACTGAGAAGTATCGGGCATTGCTTGCCGACGTACACGATCAGGCGATCGAGGTGGCGGCGATCACCGATCGGCGTGAAGCGCTGATGCACGAGGCGCGCGCAATATTCGAACACGCGCCACCCGCCGATCGACAAACCTACGAGATCGCGAAGGCCGCGCTGACCGGCGGACGGAAGGGATATTCCGAGGACGAGATCGATGCGCTCCTTCCGGAGTCGCTGCGACGCCCGAAGAGCGCGACCGCATAAAAAGGGAAAAGGGCCTTTGGCCCTTTCCTTTTCCCTTCTGCCTTGTCCCTTTTCCCTTTTGTTAGACGTGCAATAGCCGCTCGAAGAACGAGCGATATCGTTTCAACGCAACTCGTAGATCCTCGGTTGACGCATTCTCGCCGCGCACCCAGTGTTTCTCCAGCCCGGCGCGTTCTTCCGCGAACACATCTGACAACCGCTTGATCATTTCCGATACGAGCGCATCAGCCTGTTCAACCGCCGTGCGTGGCTCGTCAACGAATCCGGTCTGTATTCCTTCCCAGCGCGTGCGGAATCCGCGTCCTTCGTCATCATGGAACAGTGGAGCGTTTGCCTCTGCCGGCACAGGTGGCTCGACACGCGCCACTGGTTCGCGCTCGGGTGCCGGAGTCTTCACGTTCTGGTCCGTCATGATGCTCTCCTCCTCACGTCTCGGTCACTGACCTCGAGCAGGTCTTCAAAGAGCGTTCGATAGTTCACGACCGCCTGCCGCAGCTCTTCGGTTTCAGCTTGTCCTTTCTCTCGACGGATCGCCACTCCTCTCGCGATTCGGTAGTTCTCGACCACACGTGGGTGATCGACGGACAGATCCGCCGCTCGAGTTTCGAAGTCGTCGAGTGGATACCCACGAGCTGCCATGACCTGCCCGACCAGCCGGTCGGCTGCTTCAACCGCGCCATTCGGGTCGTCGACGAATCGCCCCTGAATCTGACGCCATTCGCGCGCGAATGAATCGGCCTGTTCCCGCGAAAGCGGGCGAATCTTGAGCCGCTCGACCCGACGCGCGCGATCTTCGAGCATTGCCTCCGCTTTCGCCGGAGCACCAGCAGCCTCTACCGCGCGGTCGTACTCGGGACCGAACCGCTGACGCAAACGCACGCGGCGTTGACGCTGCGAGTAGGTCCATGCCACAGCTATTACGATGATCGCCACGATCACCGAAGCCACAATCATCAGTGTTTGAGAGTTCACGATATCCCCTCCCTTTGACTAACGGTGGCAATCATCGTTCCGGCGACCCGGACGAGGTGACCAGGAAACAGAGGAGATGGTAGAGACCGAGCGCGAGCGTTTACCAAATGGCCTTTCCTCGCAGCGCGACCACATCCTCACGCAACTGCAAAGAGATTCGACCGACAGCATCACGATCCGTGGCGGACGTGTCCGCGAAAGTGTGGGGACGACCGATGGAAAGTCGAAGCGCGCCAGGTCGCGGCAGCAATTGGCCCTTGGGCCAGGCTTCGAATGCACCGGACAGGTAGCAAGGCACAACAGGGATGTCGGTTCCCGCCACCAGCCTCCCCACGCCGGATCGAAAGCGACCGAGTGTGCCAGAGCAGGTCCGCGTGCCTTCAGGAAAGATGATGAGCGTCGTTTTCGGCTGCGCAAGGAGTTGCCGGCAGACCTGAAGACCGTCGCTGCCATTGTCACGGTCGAGCGGCAAGCCGTTTACCGCGATGGTCGAAAGGCAGCTGCGGAACGGCGTAGAGAAAAAATAGTCCGCCGCGGCGACCGGGTAGGCGTCATGGATGCGCGTCAGCGGCAAACTCGCAAGCAGGCAAACGGCATCCAGATGGCTCGAGTGATTGCAAATCATCACGAAGGATCGGTCGAGCGGAAGATTCTCTCGTCCGACCACGTCGAGGCGACTGTATGTGCGGAGGAGAACGCGCATTCCCATCTGAATGGCGAGACGAATCATCCGCGCACTCGTTCCATCAGGACGACGCCAACTCTCGGGGACGTGAAACCTCAGAACGCGATCGTGTTCGAAAGTCCAGGTGTGCATCTCTTCACCCGTTCAGTAGACGTCGTAGAACCATCGCACCATGTGAAAGAACAGCGGCGCCGCGAAGATCAAGCTATCGACGCGATCGAGCAGTCCGCCGTGACCCGGGATGAGCGATCCCATGTCCTTGACGCCGATGTCGCGCTTGATCATGCTGAGCGTCAGATCTCCAAGCTGGCCGCCGATACCGACAATGAGACCGGCGAGGACCAGTTGCAGCCAGCCGAAGTGCGGGAAACTGAACCAGAGAAGCCATGGCAGTACCATCGCGAACGCGAACGCGCCAAGAGCGCCCCCCCATGTTTTGTTCGGACTGATCGCGTCGCGAAGCTTGCGCCGGCCGAAGAGCTTTCCTGACGTGAACGCCGCAACGTCGGTCGCTTCAACGGCTAAAAGCAGAAACAGCAGGTATCCGTACGCGTGCGGCGAGTTGGCGAGAAATCCGACGTGACTGAACATCCAGCCGATGTAGACGAAGCCGAGAACGGCCAGCGCGACGTTGCGCAGTTGTCCCCGCGTTTGATTGCGTACGATCGGGACCGCAAGCACGAGGCTGACGATGAAGACGGGCAGTGCCATGAAGAGCCCGTACCAGCCGGGGACATGACGCCACGGATCCTCGACGAGGGCGCTCGCAGCGACGGCCGCGATTCCGAAATAGACCGCGCCTGTGATCCACCGGTCCTGATTGAGTCCGGTCGCGCGGGCAAATTCTCTGAACGCAAATGACGCCGCAACCGCAACGCTGAGAATCGTCGCGACACGACCGGCTACCAGCACTACCAGCACGATCGGCACCATGACGAGCCAGCTGCGGTACGTGCGCCAGACGCTTCCGAGCCGGCGGCCACAGCCGTAGGTCAGGAACACCAGCAGCGCGCCGACGGCCACAATCATGGCAGTGACCATGGCGACATATGTCATGAGCGTGCTGTTGCTCATCGCAATGGCCGGAGACATCATCGTCCTCGTAATTCATTGGAGATGCGCCGCAGACGTCGCAGTGCGGTCACGATTCCACCGGCAACGATCACGCTCAGCGCGAAAGCGACCGCGCCGTGCTGGGCGCTTGAAACACTACCGGGCCAGTCCGCCGGTACACACGCGCAGTAAAGGCATGCGCTGGTGATCGTCGCCATGCGCTGAGGCTTCGCCATCGGTCCGGAAAAGAGCGCTCGGACGCCGGCGGAATTGCCCAGTGCTCGCACATACGCGGTAAACACCGCCACCAACGCGGCTAGATATCCAAGTGCGGGAATTCCGCCGAGCGCGAATCCCGCGCCGACCAGAATCAGGACGTCAGCAACACGGTCGGGGACCTCGTTGTAGATCTCTCCAACCGGAGATGCGCGCCTCGACCCGACTGCAATCATGCCGTCAAGGAGATTCGCCAGCAGACGCAGCTGAACGAATAGCGCCGCCAGAACAAAGAGGATCCGAACGGCATTATCCGACGCGGTGCGAGTCTCCACGAGACAGAGCGCCGCAACGGCCGCAAAACCCATGCTGCTCACGGATACGGCGTTGGCGGATACGTTCCGCGCAATCAGCCACTCGGCAACGCGGCGCGCGATGTCGGCATCGCGAGATGCCAGCGGGCGTCGTTCCACCGGTTGATAGCTCGATTCCGTCATGACCGCACCTCGATCAGCGAAGACGCCCGGTTGACGGCTCCATCGGTGCGCTGACAATGCTGGAGTGCGGAGATGACTTCGGGACGGACGACGACGCTCGGTCGGACGGTGCGGATTCGTGCGAGCGCCTCGTCAGGTGTACTTGCATCGCCGACGTTCATCAACCAGGACGCGACGAGTGCGGCGCTTCGCGAGTAACCGATCTTGCAATGGACATAGACCGGGCCTTGATGACGATGCGTGTTGATGAACTCGACGCCGGCACGCAACGCATCGCGAGAGGGAGCAGTCAAATCCAGAACCGGCAGATTCAAGTACGGAAGCGCACGAAACGCGCGCGTCTCGGAGAATTCACCGGTGAGGTCGAGCACCGCTTTCACGCCTTGCCTGACGGCCCCGTCCGCTTCCCACTCTCGAAGCCGCCGGCCGATCCACACATCTGATGTCACCGCACTCCATGGCGGCGCGTGACGTCGGTAGTAGATCAATGACGCATACTGTGCAAGCAGCCACGGCGCGAGGACGATCGTGGACGTAAGCGGCAACCGCCCGTTTTCCTTACGCGTGATACCGGAATACAAACCGAAGTACGCGCCGGCGACGACCGCGGTTGATGCCGCCGGCCAGAAGAGCGCGAGTCCCCAAGGTCGGAAATATGCGCCGACTACACCAAGAACGACCGTTCCGGCGGCATACCAGGTGCCAACCCGTGCGTTCGTCGTAACTGGTCGCGACGTGGTTTGCTCGGGGATCAAGTAATAGCTGAAGAGCCCCAGTACGAATCCGCCAAACACGTCAATCACGTGATGCTGATAGGTCAGCACCGTTGACACAGCGATGAGCGCAAACCAGCCGTGCACCAACCATCGGATGGAACCGCGTGTGTGGCGATGGTACGTACCGGCGAGAATCATCAGGATTGAAATGTGCAGCGACGGAAACAAGTTGAAGGGTCGATCGAATCCGTGCAGCACTCCGAAGACCGGAGCCGTCCAGTCGGTCGGCACCGGGGTTGGGAAGGCGAATCGAAGCGGCATCAGGACAAACATCGCCCCGGCGACCAGGATCGCCGTCGTCATGCGGCGGCGAAAAACGCCCAGTTCCGCTCGCTCGGTACACAGGAACGGAGCTGCGACGAAGAACAGATCGAGCGACATGTACGGGACGATCAGCCATGAGACAAAGGGGAGACTCTGTTCCCAATTGAATGCCCACGTTCCTAC
>JBKPSH010000219.1:0-16615 GCA_046734955.1 Acidobacteriota bacterium | reverse complement strand
CAGACGCGAAGTACGTCCACATCGCTTCGAAGATCCGGCGCTGAAGGGATGGGATGCGCAGAAGGGTGGTCACGTGACGCTCAACGACCATCTCAATCACTTCCCCGATCTCTATCGCGGCTACTCGACGTTTCTGAAGATTGATCAGAAGACCGGTCACATGGTCGTGAAGGACAGCTTCCAGGTCGAGCTGCCGCCCTACACCCAGGATCTCGCCGATGCCGGCAAAGGGCCGAGCTACGGCTAATGCGTTCATCAACTCCTACAACGTCGAGATGTCGACGGGCGGCATCGAGCAGGGTAAACCGCCGGTTGAAGTGGGTGCGTCGCAGCTCGATTTCGATTATCTGCACATCGTGAACTGGCAGCGCGCCGAAGAAGTTGTCGCGGCCGGAAAGTTCAAAGAGATCAACGGCATTCGTGTCATCCCGCTCGAGACGGCAGCCGCAGAAGGCGTGTTGTTCCTCGCGCCGGAGCCAAGGAGCCCGCACGGTGTCGACGTCGCGCCTGGTGGTGACTACATCACCGTCGCCGGCAAGCTGGATCCGCACGCGACGGTGTACGGCTTCGACTTGATTCGCAAGGCGATCGAGGAAAAGAACTTCGAGGGCAAAGATCGCTACGGCGTACCGATTCTGAAGTTTGACGCAGTGGTGGCGGGCAAAGTCGAACTCGGCGCCGGTCCGCTGCACACGCAGTACGACAACGCTGGCAATGCCTACACGAGCCTGTATCTGGAGAGCGCCGTGGTGAAGTGGACGTTGGGCGCGCCGTATCACACGGGAGATCAGGCGTTCAAAGTCGTTGACAAGATCAACGTGCATTACAACATCGGCCACCTCGCGACTGCTCAGGGCGACACGATGGATCCCCAGGGCAAGTACCTCATCGCGATGAACAAGTGGTCGATCGACCGGCATGCCAACGTCGGTCCGTTGCATCCGCAGAACTTCCAGTTGATCGATATCTCGGGACCGAAGATGGAACTGGTGGCTGACATGCCGATCGGTTTCGGCGAGCCGCACTACGCGCAGATGGTGAAGGCAGACACGATCAAAGCGCACGAAATCTACGACCCCGGCGTGTCGCCCGCGAAGATGACCCACAGTCCCGACGCGATTGCCGGCCCTCAAGAGGCCAAGATTGTCCGACGTCCCGGCGTCGTCGAAGTGTGGATGAGCGTCGTCCGCAGCCACTTCACCCGGACATCATCCAGGCAAAGGTCGGGGATCGCATCATCGTGCATCTCACCAACATCGAGCAGACTCCCGACGCAACGCACGGTTTCGCCGTGCCAACGAAAAACGTCATGGTCAGTCTCGATCCCGGCGAGGCGACGACCGTGGAGTTCAAGGCGGACAAGGCGGGATCGTTCAGCTTCTACTGCACGGAGTTCTGCTCGGCACTGCACCTCGAAATGCAGGGCTGGTTGATCGTCGAGCAATAGCCCCGAGGCTGACGATGAAACCCAGATTTCTGGTGCTGGCAGTGGCACTCGCCGTCACGGGTGCGTGCCGCGCCAGCGCGTTCACCAATGAGGTGCTGGTTGAGCGCAACGAAATCACACGGTGCCGATACGGCGTCCATTCGATGTATTCCCGGGACGCGAAAATTCTGAACAACGTGCTCTCGGCCAATCTGCTCGGCGCAGCGCTGATGCTGTCCGATCGTTTGAGCTGCGAGGCAACCGGATCGAACGACACCGCGAGGGGGCGTCGGCATACGGTCTGCTCCTCAAGGACATCGACAATCTGACCGCGACCGACAACATCATTCGTTCAAATCTCGTCGGCATTTACGCAGAAGGCGTTGCCGTTCAGTCGTCGAGCCGGGCGCAGCTTGAGAGCAACACGATCGCAGGCAATGGCGTCGGCATCGCCCTTCAGGCCACAGAGGTCATGACCATCGCTGCCAACCGGTTTGCCGACAATCTGACTGATGTCCGTTCTCTCGGTTCGCGCATTTCACCGTCGACGCAATGGTCACGTAAAGGGGGCGGCAATTCATGGAGCGAGTACAGCGGCTTCGACGCGAACGGCGACGGCATTGGCGATATCCCCCATGTGATTGACGGCGTCATGGATGCTCTGCTTCAGCGAAATCCCGGAGTGCAGGCATTCCTTTATACGCCGGCGCATCTCGCGATCGAAGCGGCAGCCCGGATGTTTCCCATCGCGTGTCGCGACCCGGTGGTCGTCGATCGGGCGCCAGTGATTATCACGAAGCGGTAGGTTCGTCATGATTTCTCTAAACCACGTCTCGAAGCGGTTTGGAAAGCGCGTTGCGTTGGACGACGTGTGCCTGGAGATCGTGCCGGGTGAGGTGACGCTGCTGCTCGGGTCCAACGGTGCGGGCAAGTCCACGTTGTTGCGGTCAATCCTGGGGATCGCGGATTTCGACGGCGGCATCTCGTCAGCGGTCTCGATCCGCGCGGCGACGGTCCTGGTGTGCGATCGCTCGTCGGCTACATGCCGCAGAACGGCGGCTTGCACGGCGACCTGACGGTGGACGAGACGATCCGGTTGTTCGCTGAGATTCGCAGCGTCCCGTTGGCGCGCGGAATGGCGCTGGTCGACGAGGCTGGTCTCGCGGATCACAGCGCAACAAGAGTTCGAGACCTCTCCGGTGGAATGCGCCAACGGCTTGGATTTGTTGTCGCTCTTCTTTCCGATCCGGCGATTCTCATTCTCGACGAACCGGGTTCGAGCCTGGATGCCACGAGCCGGGAATGGGTGGCCGACCGCTTGCGATCTTTGGCGCAAGCCGGGCGGACGGTGCTCGTCTCGACTCATGCCGGTCCCGAGTTGATGCTTGCCGGTGCCCGTCGCATCGTGCTGGATGGCGGTCGCGTCTCCGACGATCACCGGGCGGCTGAGGATCAATCGGACAATGGCGCTCCGAAAGAGTTGTGTAACCGGGAGCAGAGGCCCAAGGCATCTGTCCTTCCCATCGCGCGGAAGGAACTGCTCGATTCGATCCGCAATCGATGGGTGATCGGTTACGCCATCATTCTCGCCGCCCTTGGACTGGCCGCGGCATCTGCAGGTCTTGACGGTAGCGCGGGTCTCGCGCTGCAGACATTCGGTCGCACGACGGCAACGTTGATGAATTTGTGCCTGCTCCTCGCACCGATTGTAGCGGTGTTGACAGGAGCGGCTGCGATTGCCGGTGAGCAGGATCGTGGCACGCTGGAAATGCTGCTGGCGCAACCGATCGCCAGAAGCCGGCTACTCCTCGCAAAGTACTTCGGATTGTTTGCGTCGCTCACCATAGCGACAATCGTTGGGTTTGCTCCGCCGGCTTGTTCATCGCCGCAAACTCGGGCCCGTCGTTTCTTGGGTACTACCTTCTGTTCCCCGCGATTGCAGCAACGCTTGGCGCCGCGATGCTTGGCGTGGGCCTGCTGATTTCCGTATCGAGCCGCACAGCTGTTCAAGCACAAGGAACGGCCATTTTGGTGTGGTTCACATGTGTGCTGTTGTACGACCTGTTGCTGATTGGAACGCTCGCGTTGAGCGGAATACCGGTCGCAGTGCTTGCCGCGAGTCTAGTCGCCAATCCGGTAGACGCAGCGCGCGTGCTTGGCGTGGTGGCGCTGGAGCCTGATCTCTATTTGCTTGGTCCGGCAGGCGCCTATTTGGCCGTGCGGTTCACTCACGCCGGCGCAGCTCTCTGGCTAATCGGCTCACTCGCGTTCTGGATCGTCGCCCCTATGGCGATCAGCGTCTGGCGGTTCAGCCTGGGATGCCATCGATCAGCGGTGAAATCACGTGTTCATACATCTGCAAACGTCATCATCAGGACCGAGGAGGCCCCGTCATCATGATCATCGTGCGGAATGTTTTTCGAGTTCTTGCGGCAACAGCCCTTGCGGCGGCCACCGTCGCTGTGGCCGGCTGCGAGCGTGAGGAGGATCGCGGTCGTGTCGCCAAATCACCATCTTCGAGTGCTGCAGCGGCGCCGGCATCGATTGACCACGGCCGGCAGCTATACAAGGTGAATTGCACGCCATGCCACGGTGAGCAGGGCAAAGGGGATGGACCTGCGGCCGCGGCCTACAATCCAAAGCCGCGCAACCACACCGACCCTGTGTACATGAGCAAGCTGACCGACGAGGATATCGCGAAGGTGATTCAGTACGGTGGCGCGATCAAGAACATGCCGATGATGCCGAGCAATCCTTCCTTGAAGGGCGCGGATCTCGCAGCGGTGGTGGCTTACACGCGATCGCTCAGCGCGCACGAAGCCGCAGAACGATAGTGGCTGCGGCAATGCTCAATGCCCAATGTTCAACGCGCTGCCATTGAACATTGAGCATTGAACATTACGTCGTTTCGTTCCGTACCGTCCGCCGTCCCGACATGCGGTCGATGTGGATCCGATAGAGAACTACGCCTTGATGATCGGCGCCGCCTGGTTTGGCGGCGCCGGGCAGCCACCATCGTGAGCGATCGTTCAGCAGATGCAAGGCGCGCTGACGTACTTCCCGGTCCTCGGGTGTGTCGCGGATTTCGTCATATCGGCCAAAAACGACGACCGTCGTCCAGTGAAAACGATCGTCGACATCTTCGACCTCGACACACACGTTCGGATTCTTGCGCATCCATTCAACTTTTCTTCCGAGCGACGAAAAACTGAATAGGCACGCCTGGCGCGGATCGTAGGTGAACGACACCGGGACGACGTAGGGCTGGTTCATGTGGCAGCACGCCAGGTGCGCCAGGTTCGCTCGGGAAAGGACATCGGCGCAGTCGGCCGGCGTGAGCTCGTGAATCAGCATTAATTAATCCGGGGAGCTTCGCCCCCGCGGACCCCCAACACGCTCTCTCGCGAGCCGCTCCGCCGGCTCGCTCCGTTCGCGTGGCTCGCTTCGCTGCGCTCGCTTGCGTCTTGCTCCGCACAGCCTTGCCTGGCGGAAGCGCCCGTGCGCGCGTGAAGTCGTAGTTGGTTTTGAGTATAGCAATCGCGCTCATGACGTTCGACCGCCGTATCGTCGCGACCGCGTCCAGCGCAGATCGCCCCGGCTGCCGCAAATCCGGCGCTCTCCACCTGCTGTAAACAGCAAACCCTGCATTTACAACATGTTCGGCAAGGGCATGTCGCTTAGGATGTCTTACCTCTGGTAAAGGCAAAAGGCACAAGGGAAAAGCCAATCACTCACTGGCAATGCTGTCGAGATCGCGGCGCGAGACGACAACGAATCCATCTTTCTCGGTCCGAACGATCCCTTCCTTGGCCCAACGGCTCATGATCCGGATGCATGTCTCGATCGTCGTGCCCGTCATGTCGGCCAGTTCCTGCCGCGAGAGCGACAACGGAATGAACGTGCCGCCTCGCTCCGATCGTCCCATCTGATCTGCGAGCTTTGCGAAAAGTCGCGCGAAGCGCGCCTCCAGACGTCCGCCCGTCAACTCTGCCAGACGATTTGTGAGCTCGACGAGGCGTGTGGTCATCCCGAGAAGGAGTCCTCGGACGAGCGAGGGGTGCAGTTCAAGGAGCCGGAAAAAGTCCCCCTTCGGAATCAGCACGCAGACCGTGTCTTCAAGTGCCGCGGCACTGGCAGGGAACGGCCGGCCGATATACACCGCGACTGCGCCAAGTGGATCGCCTGGTCCGAATACTTCCAGGATCACGTCCTTGCCGTTCGGCATCATTTTGAAGATCTTCACCCGGCCGGACGCAATGGCGTAGAGGGCGTCCGAGGGCGTGTCCTGCTCGAAAATGACGTCCCCGCGGTTGAAGTGTTTGACCGTAGCGACTTCCGCGATTTTCCGCCGGTCGTCGGGCGAGAGCCGGCTGAAAATGGGCGTCGTCCGAAGCAGCTCTTCGATTCCAGCCATGTCGGGCCAGTGTAGCCCGGGACATGATCGGCGTCATACCACCTGGCCGCCGCTCCCGCTATCCTTCGATCCGGAGGCGAGACCATGACCGCCACGGAAGACATGACAGTTCGCGAGATCGTTGCCAATGATTTTCGGACCGCTGAGGTGTTTCAGCGACACGGTATTGATTTCTGCTGCAGAGGAAACCGCTCGATCGAGGATGCGTGCCGCAGCGGCGGCATCAGCGTCGACCGCATTCTGCGTGAAGTCGCTGTGATTACGGCGCCGCCGGTCACGGGCGGCCCGCGATTCAATTCCTGGGACCTGGCGACACTTGTTTCATATATCCAGGGGAACCATCACGCGTTCGTTCGACGGACGATCCCGGTGCTCGTGAGTCACACGGAGAAGGTCGCGAAGGTTCACGGAGACGGGCATCCCGAAATGCGTGAGGTCGCACACCTGTTCCGGGAGGTTGCCGACGAGATGACCACCCACATGGCCAAGGAGGAACACATCCTCTTTCCATACATCGTCGCCCTGGAACAAGCGAGGGCGGCGAGCACCTCGACGCCCGCAACTCCGTTCGGAACTGTCCGGAACCCGATCCGGATGATGGAAGCGGAACATGAATCAGCCGGCGATGCAATGGCGCGCATCCGCTCGCTGACCTCCGGGTACGCGATCCCGGAGGGCGCGTGCACGACATACCGAGTGTGCCTGCAGGAGCTCGAGGCATTCGAACGCGACCTGCACGAGCACGTGCATCTCGAAAACAACATCCTGTTTCCACGAGCGCTGCAGCTGGAGTCGGAGACCTGGTGAGATGGCGCCAGTCCCGCGGAGCCCTCGCCATCCGGAGCGCATTTGCTGGGGCTGCGACAAGTACTGTCCGGCGACGGATCTCGCTTGCGGTAATGGGACGATTCGAACGCTCCATCCAAGCGAGCTGTTTGGTGATGATTGGCCCGAGTGGTTCGATCGAGAACCGGCCGCCGACGACGTGATCACTCAGGAGGAGTGATCACGCTGCTTCGTCCTCACGCCGCAGGACGCTTGCGTTCGGGCACGAGGCAACGGTGTTCCGGGCGTGACCGTAGCCGTTGCAGGATGCGGGCGATCAAAACGCGTCCGTCCTGTGATTCGCCAACGATGTCGTCGAATCCCGAGATGATTGCGAGGCGACGTTCTGCGGCAGGCGGTGGCATCCGCGTGACTCCGACGAGGACCCTGTTACCAAATCTCGGCTTTGCGCGCATGCGCGCCGCGACCACCGAAATGATGTCCATCTCGCGCAACACGACAACCACAACCTCGTACTGCGTGACAGCATCGTCGGCCGGCCACTCCGCTGTCTCGACTACTCGAAAGCCGCGCTGCTGAAGCGCTTTAGTATGCGCGATTGCGCGTCCCGAGCAGTTGACGACGAGAACTGCACATTGCTTGAGATTGCTATCGCCTTCGCCGATCATGACGAAAGGAAGTGGCAACGCGCATGCCAAGAGACAAAGGCAACCTTCTACCTTTCTTGAATTGATGAGCTGAAGTTCGGCTCGATGTCCACCGGTACGTTGGTCAAACGATCGAGAACCTTCTGCACCGGCGGCCTTACAACACCAAGCCGATCCAGCAGGTCTTTCGCCTTCAAGTAGTTACCTTCCGCCTGGAAGCTCATGATGTCGCGCGTCAGCGACGTGACCGCCTCGGCAATCTTCGTGTCGTCAACGGCGAACGCGCCGCCGGGAAGAACCTTGAAGGCGCCGCCATCGAGCAGGTAATTCAATTGGACCGCGATGCCGCGGCCGTGTGCTTCGTTGATCCCGAACCGGATTGAGCGGAACGCCGAAGCGAGGAAAGTCGTGTACATCGTTTTCGTGATCGCTGGATCGATCAGCTTTCGATCGGCAAGCTGTCGCAGCGCCCACAGCCCCGAAATATCCGCCTTGGCCTCTTCGATCGCGCTATACAGCTCCTTCATCTCTTGCCGCACCGTCGTCGAGCGGCCGGCAACGGTGATGTTGTGCGGACCGAGGCCGTGCATCAGCTCGTGCATCAGGATGTGGGTGAAGAAGGCGTCAAACGAGACGTTCTTCTGATCGGCCGCCGCGAGCGCGACTTTGCTGATGGGCACGAGGACGCGATTGAACTTCGCGTCCTGCATGTTCTTGAGCATCACTCGCTTGGTGCCCTTCTCCTTCACTACGCGTTCGTCGTTCGGCAGGTTGAAGGCAGCGGTCTGCACGCCGCGGTTCCCGTCTCCGGCGCTGAACACGACATTGACGACGCGGATTGGCGCGAGCGCGCCCAGCTGTGGATTGCGATACTTCGGATCGATCGGAAGCGCGTTCTCGAGTTCCTGCAGGTGTGCGGAGAACGACTGCAGCTTCTTCGACTCGGCTTCGTCGCGGATGGTAATGAATGCCTCAAAGGCGGCTTTGAAGTTGAACCATTCGTCTTCATACACCTCATACGGCCCAATGGTCGGCTCGATTGAGGCGTCGAGCTCCATCCAGGCCACGTCGCTCGCGTAATAGTCATCATTGAGGAATGCGTCGGCACGCGTCGTCAGAAACCGCTTCAGCGTCGGCTGCGCCGTCAGGTCCGCGGCTTGACGCAGCAGGGAAGCCGCCCGCGCAAGCTCGCCCTGGTATTCGACGCTGTATGGGACGGCGGTGAAGCCGCCTGCAGGCGTGCGACGGATCGTGGTGAAGAATCCTGTTGCCCGTGTCTTTTCATCGCCAGTCAATGAATCGAGCCAGCGCTCGATTTCCGGCTTCGTCGCCCCCGCCGGATAGAAGTTTCCTCCCTCCGGCTTTGCCGGTGCGCCCGGAATGAATATGCGATTGTGATCGAGCCGAGACCACGGACCCTTGTTGATGAGAAAGTAATGCAGCCGGCCAATTGCCGCTTCCGCCGCAGGCGCAGCGCTCGAGCCACGGGATCGAACCATCGCGTCGTGCGACAGCTCCTGCAGCATCGCGTCGTTGCCAGCCCATACCTGGCGAAGGAAGAGACTGTCCATGAGGCGCGCGGCCTCCACGAGTTTCCCGAGTGCCCGCCTTTCGTTGTCGGGAAGCGGCGCCAAGTCCGCCCGGATCTCGGCCGGCGCAAACCGCGCGGCCATCGTGGTCACCTCGCGCGTCGATGGAATCGCTTCCGCAGTCTGAACGAGTTCGCTCACAGGGACGTCTCCTGTAGCCGCAATCACCCCGGCAGCGGCCAATGGCAAAAGACAGAAAACATATGCGTTACGCATAAGACACATGATTAGCCATCCAATAGATGCGGGACTACAATAAAGGATTGTAGGTCAGGACTGTAGACCGAAAGGGGTGTAGCCCCCGCGACTTCGATAGGATTCAATCTCATGAGAAATATCGCCCCACAGGGCAATTCCGAGCTCGAAGCCCTCGAGCAACGCGAGTGGCGCGAGTCGCTCGACTACGTCATTCAGCAGGGCGATCGCGACCGGGTGCACCGCCTGCTCTCATCCTTGCGCGATTACGCGCGCGCATCGGGCGTCAGCCTCCCGTTCAGCGCGGTGACGCCTTACCTCAACTCGATCCGCGCCGAGGACGAGACGCCGCTGCCTGGCAGCCAGGAAATCGAGCGCCGCATCAAGAGCCTCGTGCGGTGGAACGCCATGGCGATGGTGGTTCGCGCGAACCGCGCATCGGATGGCATCGGCGGCCACATCTCGACGTACGCGTCAGCGGCGACGCTGTACGAAGTCGGCTTCAATCACTTCTTCAAGGGTAAGAACAAGGACGGCGGCGGCGACATCATTTACTTCCAGGGCCACGCGTCGCCCGGCATGTATGCCCGCGCATTCCTGGAAGGCCGCCTGCCGGTCGAGAAGCTGCACAACTTCCGCCGCGAACTGGCGCCCGGCGGGGGACTCTCCTCGTACCCCCATCCGTGGCTGATGCCCGAGTTCTGGGAGTATCCGACAGTTTCGATGGGACTCGGGCCGATCATGTCGATCTACCAGGCACGCTTCAATCGCTACCTTGAAGATCGCGGTCTGAAGAAGACCTCGGGCTCGAAGGTCTGGGCGTTTCTCGGCGACGGCGAGACCGATGAGCCCGAATCACTCGGCGCGATCGGCCTGGCGGCGCGAGAGAAACTGGACAACCTGATCTTCGTCATCAACTGCAACCTCCAGCGGCTCGACGGCCCGGTGCGCGGCAACGGCCAGATCATCCAGGAACTCGAAGCGATCTTCCGTGGAGCTGGCTGGAACGTGATCAAGGTGATCTGGGGCTCCGACTGGGATCCGCTTCTCGCCGCCGATCGTGATGGAGTGCTCGTCAAGCGCATGGGCGAGATCGTCGACGGCCAGTATCAGAAGTACGCGGTCGAAGACGGCGCCTACATGCGCGAGCATTTCTTCGGAGTGGATCCGCGCCTGCTCGAGATGGTCAAGCACCTGTCAGACGAGCAGCTGAAAAAACTGCGCCTCGGAGGTCACGATCCGGTCAAGGTGTACAACGCCTACAAGACGGCGATCGAAACCACCGGTCAGCCGACGGTCATCCTTGCTCGCACCATCAAGGGCTACGGTCTGGGCGAGGCCGGCGAGGGCAAGAACATCACCCACCAGCAGAAGAAGATGAACGAATCGGATCTGCGGATCTTCCGCACACGATTCGGCATTCCAATCTCGGACGACGAGATCGCCGACGCACCGTTCTATCGACCACCCGATGACAGTCCGGAGCTGCAGTATTTGCGCGAACGCCGCAAGGCGCTCGGCGGGTATGTGCCGTCTCGGGCAGTTCGTGTCGAGCCGCTCAATGCGCCGATCGACCCGCTGTTCGAGGAGTTCTACAAAGGGACTGAAGGGCGCAAGGCCTCGACGACGATGGTGTTTGTTCGAATCCTGGCCAAGCTGCTTCGCGACAAAGAGATTGGCGAGCTGGTTGTTCCGATTATTCCCGACGAGGCACGGACCTTCGGTATGGAATCGCTGTTCCGCGCGATCGGCATCTACTCGCACGTAGGTCAGAAGTACGAGCCGGTCGACATGGACACCCTCCTTTATTACAAGGAGGCTCAGAACGGCCAGATCCTCGAGGAGGGGATCACGGAAGCGGGCTCGATGTCGTCGTTCATCGCCGCGGGCAGCGCGTATGCGACGCACGGTGTCAATACGATTCCGTTCTTTATTTACTACTCGATGTTCGGCTTCCAACGCGTCGCCGATCTGATCTGGGCCGCCGCTGATTCACGGGTCCGTGGATTCCTGGTTGGCGCCACTGCCGGCAGAACCACGCTTGCCGGCGAGGGATTACAGCATCAGGACGGCCATACGCACGTGTACTCACTGGCGACGCCGAACTGCCTCTCCTACGATCCCGCCTACGCGTACGAGCTCGCAGTGATCATCCAGGATGGCATCCGTCGCATGTATCGCGATCAGGAAAGCATCTTCTATTACCTGACCGTCATGAACGAGCAGTACGAGATGCCGCCGATGCCAGAGGGCGCGCGCGACGGCATAATCAAGGGGATGTACCGGCTTCGTCCGACGACAAACCCGAAGGCGAAGCTGCGCGCGCAGTTGTTTGGCAGCGGCGCGATCCTCAACGAAGTGCTGGCGGCGCAAACGTTGCTCGAGAAATACAACGTCGCCGCCGACGTGTGGAGCGTGACGTCGTATCAGGAGTTGTACCGCGACGGCCATGGCTGCGACCGCTGGAACATGCTTCACCCCGGCGAAACGCCGAAACTTTCGTACGTAGCGCAATGCATGAAGGATGCACCGGGCGTTCTCGTTGCCGCGTCTGATTACTTGAAGGTCCTGCCCGACTCGATCGATCAGTGGATGCCTCGCCGCATGCGCTCGCTCGGCACCGATGGCTTCGGCCGCAGCGAAGATCGCGCGCGCCTCAGGAATTTCTTCGAAGTGGATGCTCGCTTCGTCACGCTGGCGACGCTCGCGGAGCTTGCGCAGGATGGTCAGCTCGATCGCAAGGTCGTCGCGCAGGCGATCAAGGATCTTGATATCAATCCGGAGAAGTTGAACCCGGCGAAAAGCTAATCGCATATGCCTACAGACTTCACTCTGCCCGAGCTTGGCGAGAACGTCACGGCCGGTGACGTGGTCCGCGTGCTCGTCTCCCCCGGTGACTCGGTGGCCAAGGATCAACCGGTTCTGGAGTTGGAAACCGACAAAGCCACAATTGAGGTCCCCTCGAGCGTGGCGGGAACCGTCAAGGACATCCGCGTCAAACAGGGGGAGCGGATCAAGGTCGGCCAGGTGGTGCTCACGGTCGACGACGGTGGTGCCGCCGCACCGAAAGCCGCCGCGGGGAAGGCGGCAGATGAAGGGGCGAAGGCGAAGCCGCAACCGCCCGGCGGACCTACAGAAGGCGGGCTGAGTCAAAAGGCGCCGGGACAAGGTGAAGCCGCCGCGAGCAGCGGTGGCGCCAAGCGGGCAAGAGAAGACGCCGGCCAGGGGCAGGCCGATCAACCCGAAGCGCAGCAAGCCGAGCCGGTTGCGGAGTCAAAGCCGCGGCGCGGCGAGGTCGTCGATATCAGCCGTGGCGCGCGTGCGACGCCGCCGCCCGCCGCGTCAGCGGAAATGGATCAAGGTCCTGCGGCGCCTGCCGCGCCATCGGTGCGACGGCTGGCTCGCGAACTCGGGGTGGACATCCGGCGTATCCCAGGCAGCGGGCCGGGAGGACGCATCAGCAACGAGGACGTGCAGGCATTCGTCCGCAACGCGCTTTCTTCCGGCGGCGGCGGTGCCGCGATCGCGACGGCAGGCGTGCTTCCCGATTTCACGAAGTGGGGCGAGGTCGAACGGAAGCCGATGAGCAACATCCGCCGCAAGACCGCGGAGCATCTCAGTGCCGCGTGGAATCAGATTCCTCACGTCACTCAGCACGACAAAGCCGACATTACCGCCGTTGACGAACTCCGGAAGAAGTACGCGACACAGGCGGAAAAAGCGGGCGGCAAACTCACGATGACCGCAATCGCGTTGAAGATCGCCGCGACGGCGCTGCAGCGGTTCCCGCAGTTCAACGCGTCGGCTGACATTGGGCGCAACGAGATCGTTTACCGCAAGTACGTGCACGTGGGCGTCGCCGTTGATACGCCGCGTGGATTGCTGGTCCCGGTGATTCGTGATGTCGATCGCAAAGGGATCATTGAACTGGCTGTCGATCTCGCCAACGTGTCCGAGAAGGCGCGCGCCGGCAAACTGTCGCTCGACGAAATGCAGGGCGGCGGCTTCACGATTACCAATCTCGGCGGCATCGGCGGCACCTCGTTTACGCCGATTGTGAACTGGCCGGAAGTCGCGATTCTCGGGATCTCGCACGGCGCCAACGAGCCCGTGTATGACGGACACACCTTTCGGCCGCGCATGATGCTTCCTCTCTCGCTGTCATACGACCACCGGGTGATCGACGGCGCCGACGGCGCGCGATTCCTGCGCTGGATCGTCGATGCGCTCGAACAACCGTTCGTCATGTCGCTGTAGCGCCTGCCGCCTGAGCGAGGCGCGAAGCCGCCGAGCGAAAGCGAGCGGGGGTGGGGCCCCGCGAGCAGTGAGAAATGCGGACACGGACTGCTGAATAGGAGTTGTCGAAGTTGGCTCAATCGCAGGTTGTCGTAATAGGTGCGGGCCCGGGCGGCTATGCCGCCGCCTTTTACGCGGCCGACCTCGGCATGCAGGTGGCGCTCGTCGATCCGGCGGTCAATCCCGGCGGGGTCTGTCTCTATCGCGGGTGCATCCCGTCGAAAGCGCTGCTGCACGTGGCTGATGTGCTGAACGAGGCCAGGCATGCCGACGCATGGGGTGTGACGTTCGGTGCGCCGAAGATCGATGTCGAAAAGTTGCGCGCGTTCAAGACGAAAGTCGTGAATCAGTTGACGGGCGGTCTCGGGCAACTCTCGAAACAGCGGAAGATCACCTACATCCAGGCCACCGCCGGATTTCGTGATGCGCGGACGCTCGAAATCACGCGCGAAGGGCAATCACAGCCCGAAACACTGACGTTCGAACACGCGATCATCGCTACGGGATCGCGCCCGTCGACGCTGCCGGGTGTCACGCTGCAAAGTCCGCGGCTCATGGATTCGACCAGCGCGCTCGAAGTCCCGGACGTGCCCGGCTCACTCCTGGTCGTCGGTGGTGGGTATATCGGCCTTGAACTTGGCACCGTCTACGCCGCGCTCGGCACGAAGGTGACCGTCGTGGAAATGACCGATGGACTTCTGCCCGGGGCCGACCGCGATCTCGTCAACATCCTGGCGCGCCGGATCGAATCCATGTCGGAGGCGGTGCTCCTGAAGACGAAAGTCGTGGCGATGAGGGACGTGAAAGACGGGATCGCGGTGACGTTCGAAGGCGAGGGCCTTCCCACCGATTCGGCGAAAGCGCGGACGTTCGATCGCGTGCTCGTGTCAGTCGGCCGCCGCCCGAATTCGGCGGTCCCCGGCCTCGACCGCACGCGCGTCAAAGTGAACGCGCGCGGTTTCATTGAAGTCGACCCGGCGCGCCGCACGGCAGAACCATCGATCTACGCGATCGGCGACGTTGTCGGCGAGCCGATGCTCGCGCACAAGGCCTCGCATGAAGGACGCGTCGCAGTCGAATCGATTGCCGGCGAGCGCGTGGCGTTCGAGCCGCTCGCCATTCCCGCCGTGGTCTTCACCGATCCGGAACTCGCGTGGTGCGGCTTGACCGAAACGGACGCGCAGAAACAAAAACGCGAAGTGACGGTCACTCGTTTTCCATGGGCCGCATCCGGTCGCGCGCTCACGCTCGATCGAACCGACGGCATGACCAAGCTGGTGCTCGATCCCAAGACCGAGCGCGTGCTCGGCGTTGGCATCGTCGGGCCGGGCGCCGGCGAGTTAATCGCTGAAGGCGTCTTGGCGGTCGAAATGGGAGCAAACGCGACCGACGTCCGCATGACAATCCATCCCCACCCCACGTTGTCGGAAACGATCATGGAGTCGGCCGAAGTGTTCTTTGGCCAGGCCACACACGTCTACCGGCCGCGCAAGAAAGCGTAGCCTCAGCGCAACCACTCTTGAGACGACGGAGTGCTTCGTGCTCGGCCTCTTCGCCGCCTGGCGAAAGCGTTGAGCCAGGCTCCTTTGCGTCAGGTGCGACGTGGACCAGTGACAGCGAGGGCCAGAGGAGCGTCACCCGATGCGTTCCTCATTCACCGTTCGCGTCCGTTGTCCTCCCGCGAACCGGGAAAACGCATGAATGGAGCGGAACGCAGGCGTGACCTCGCCGCCGGCGATCTCGCAACCAGGCAGCAACTGAGATGAGGCGCCGATCAACGCATCGTCGCCGATGGTGATTGGCGCGAGATACAACTTCATGCTGCACGGCCCGACTGGCGCAAGCGCATGAGGGTTCAACCGGGCGGCAGTGCCGATGATGACGCGGCTGCCGATTCGCACCAGTGACCGATCGAGAATCACCACGCCGGGCGACCAATACACGAGGGCACCGACACGCGCGCCCCACAATCGCAGCCACAGTGAGTAGAGGCCCGGAATCATCCGCATCATCTCTTCGAGTGCCGGAAGCCGCGTGAACACGATCTGCCATTGCGCCGTGAACCACCAGTAGAGGAAGGCGGCGCTGTCCGGTTCCACGACACCGGTCGTGAGTGGCTTCCACGTGATTGCGAGACGCACGACGAGCGGCGGTATCAGGAAGAGTACGAGCGGACTTAGCCACGTCACGCGCAGACTTGCCCACCCGGTCAGCGCGAGTGTCACAGGGAGCAGCGACGCCACGAGGTGAAGCAGGGGGATGAACCCTAGAACCACCATGCCGAAACGGACCGGTGCGGGCACGTCGAGCGCGCGCGGCTGTGGCAAGGCGCCCGCGTCGATCTGGCGCTCAGCGGATAACGCGTCCGGCATACCGATTCTCCACGTGTCCGGTGGCTTTGCGCGGGCCGGTCCACATCTGAAGATAGTGGAACGGCAGAAATCCTCGATCCGGGTTTTCCTCCCGCCCAAGCCGAGGGAGGTGCACCCATGGCACGGTCGGATGTTTGTGATGCGTCAAGTGCCAGTTGTGATTGAGCCAGACGAGGTCAACCGGCGCCCATAACCACAGGTTACGCGCGCCTTCGAGTACATGGCGTGTCGTCCCGAAGTGATGCACGTACTGCATCGCGGACCACGAGAAGCCAAACCCGGCGTATATCACGGCGTATTTCCACAAGGGGATCCCGAGTATCAGGGTGACTGTCGTGTGCAGGACGATTACGGCGATTGCTTCAGCACGAATGTAATTGGTGTAGCGAGGATTCAGGGCATCCATAAAGGCGGCCGAAGGGCGGTCGAACTGGAAGTGTTCGCGGCGCATGACGAAAGGCACCACCAGCACCACGACATTGGCAAGAACGGCGACCAGCCAGTAGAAGCCGGTGAGAATGCCATAGAGCTGCAGCCGCTTCCAGACCGGATGTTCGCCGTCAAAGTAAAGATCGAATGCCTCGTCATCGGACCGGTTGCGCAGGTGATGCCCGAGATGTCCTTGGCGGAGAAGATGGAACGGTGCCGGAAACAGCAGCGCCAGCAGAACGCCAGCCGCCTCGTTGATTCGCCGATCGCTGAACAGCATCCGGTGCTCGGCTTCGTGAATGGTCGCATACACGGAGTTCATGATGATGGCGAACGCGACGACAACCATCAACAGACGTGGAGCGCCGTGCACCGAACGCAGCGTCCACATACGCGTGGCGATCCCAGTGCATTGCAGCGCAATGACGACAAGGTTCAGCGCATCGGGGATAGGGTAGCGG
>JBKPSH010000218.1:0-24059 GCA_046734955.1 Acidobacteriota bacterium | reverse complement strand
GGCACCTTCGGTGCCCCTGGACACCGCGTCCACCACGTGGTCGGAGGCGCCTATGCGAGCAAGCTGACGCCTGCTCGCCAACGGTCAAGCCACCAGCGAACGATCGTGGCTTGACAAGGGGTCATTCCATATCAGCGATTCGCGATTCGAGGATAGGGATTCACGATCAGTGATCAGTGATTAGTGATTACCTGATCGACCGCTTCCTTTCAAGCGCCCGCTCCGAACTGAGTCTTTCGAGTTCAACCTCGGAGTGATCGACGAACTGCATCGCCTCGGCGATCGCGCGATGGCCGGCCTGTTCGCCAATCAAAGTGTGCATCTGCTGGCAGACGCGCCGGTACGCGGGATGGCCTTGCGGGGCACTGCGAAGTTCGAGAACGTGCATCGCCTCGCGGGCGTTCATGTCCATGTAGAAGCGGACGCGATACGCCATCGCGACGGCGTAAGGAGCAGCAGCCTTCAGGCCGGCGTCGATCATCGAGTCGTAGAGCGCTGCCGATTGCTCCATGACCCGGTTCCAGTCGTCGAGCGCACCGGCATCAGCAATCGCCTCGGGTTGGACGAATCCGTGATGCGGCGTCAGCGGCTGCCACTCGAGAGTCAAAAGGCGATGGCGCTGAAGGTCGCGGAACGCGCCGTAGTCGGTAAGTACGTCAAAGCGATAGCCGGTGCGTTCGAACGCGCGGCCAGGTCGATGTCGCCGATTCGTGCGGTGCCCGACGTACGACCGCAGAATGGAAAGCCGTTCATCCGCAGACAGACGACGCGCGATGTCGAGCAGCTGATCATCAGGCAGGCCGGCGAACGAATACAACGCGGCCGCGACAACCTTTGTCTCTCCCTCGGGATCGAAGTCGGTCAGTGTGACCTCGTCGCGCGGCTCGGGTTCGACGGCTTCCAAATCCAGTGCGAGCTCGTCGAGGTCGTTGCGAATGCTGGCAAAGTACTCGCTCCAGCGTCCTCCGCGTTCCGGTTGATCGACGCGAGTCAGGAATGCGGGAATCACCTTTCGAAGTTCAGCGAGCATCTGATCGGCGCAGGCGCGCACCTCGGCAAGCGGATTGGCGCGCATGCGAAGAAGCAACGCCTCGAACGCTTGACCGGTCCCGAAAATCCCGACGTTCGACTGCGTCGCTGCGGGAAGCATGCCGCGCAACGTGTCGAGCGCCTTCGCGCGAATCGCCGCGCGATGAACCGCATCGGAATCAGCCGCGGTTTTTGGATACCGCCGGGCGAAGTAGTCCTGCATCGGCGGGATCCACCTCGCGTACGTCTCAAACGTGGCGTCCATCGTCGCGATGTATTCGTCGCGCAGTGGTCCCGCCTCGATCTCCTCGGGCACGTGATAGCGCCAGCGGTCGTGCAGTTTATCGGTGTACGGGACGTATCGCGTGGATTGCTCGAGATAGGCCATCAGCCGTCCCCACTCGAGCACTTTCGTCAGTACGTTCGAGACGTACTCACACGCGATGTGGGCGCCGCCGAGCTGTGCCACCGAGTCGTCGCCATAGTCACTGAAGACCCGCGCATAAAGGCGTTCCGCCCGCTCGATGCCCGCGGCACCACCGCCAGGCTGCAGCGCGTTTGCATCGCTCGTCGCGACCTTTTCGGCGAACTCGTCAAGAAAAAGACGACGCAGACTCTTGGCCGACCGTGAATAGCGGGCGAAGAGCGCTCCCTTTACGGTTTCCGGCAGATTGGTCAGCGCGAAGATATTGCCATCGAGGTTGGTGAAGTACGGGGCGAGACGCGTGCGCTCGTCGGGCGTGAACTCTTCAGGCACTCACGGATTGTGCCACGGAAGAACACGGAATAACACGAACCACGGAGGAACACGGACCAGGAAAAACACCGACCAACAACGGGGCGAGACGGACTCGTCGCGACCGCGACGGTTATACACCTCACGTGCCGCCGAAGCCGATCGTGACGCGCTCGCCTTCGACGATGACCGGAACGCGGCGCGCGCCCTTCGAATACTCCAGCATTTTCTGAAGATCGGCGGCATTCTTCTTCACGTTGAGATACTGAAACTGGATATTTTCGGCGGCGTAGTGATCGCGCGCGTTCTGCGTATAAGGGCAGCCGTCTTTTCCGAAGATGAGCACCATCCAGCAAGCCTACGCCGAAATGGAAATTGCCTCAACCGCACAAATTACCGCCTGTTCTTGCGCAATTGTGAAAAGCTTCACATAATCGAGCGGTGAGTGCCCGGCTGGCCGCGTGGATCTACCGGTGGAGGCTCGCGCTCACCACGCTGATCATTGCCGGCGCCGTCCTTTCGATTCCGCGCGTCAACATCACCCACATCGACAACGACATCACCGCCTGGTTCTCCCGGCAGGATCCCGTCTATCAGGACTACGAGCGGTTCCGCACCGAGTTCGGTGGCACCCGCTCGCTGATCATTGCCCTCGAGGCCGAGACGCCGGACAGGTTGTTTGCCGACGACACGCTCGCCTTCCTCCGGCAGGTGACCGGCGACATCGAGCGTGTCGAGACCGTGGATCGCGTCGCCAGTCTTGCCACGGCGACTGTCGTTGAGGCGACCAGGGATGGTGGTCTGGATGTCCACAAGTTGATCGACGATTCAGGTCACGTCTCACCGGCCGACATTCGACGTCGCGCGCTGGCAGACGATCTGATTCGTGGTGATCTCGTTTCCGACGGTGCGACCATGACGGCAGTCGTCGTCACGTTCGACGAGGATCGCATCGACCGTGTCCGCGCCGGTGTCATCCAGAAGATCCACGACATCGTGGATCCGCGCTTGCCACGCGGCGTGACCGCGTACTACAACGGCAGCCTCGAAATCAGCGAGACGTATAACCGCGTCACGCTCGACAACCAGCGGCGATTCACTCCTCCGATCCTGATTTTCACGGTCGGCGCGATCTTCCTCACCTTCCGCTCGTGGCGCAAAACGTTGCTCTCGATGATCGCCGTGTTGATCAGCGTTCTGTGGACACTCGGCCTCTACTCGTTGATGGGATTTACCTACAACGTCCTGTCCAGCATGATCCTGCCGCTCATTGTCGTCCTCGCGATCGCCGACGACGTGCACATGATGCAGCACTGGGACGAAGAGCGGCGGCATGGGGACAACGAGCAGGCATTCAAGGCAACCGTTGCTCACCTTGCGGCGCCGCTGCTCGGCGCGAGTGCGACGACGGCACTGGGCATGCTGTCGCTCGCGACGAGCAACGTCGTCGCGGTGCGAGCGTTCGGGGTTGGTTCTGCCGTCGGGATCATGATGGACTTCGTGATCTCGCTCGTCCTCGTGCCGACGCTGTTGACGTGGGTGCGACCGGAGACTGCAGAGGCTCCGCACGAGCGGTACCTGATTGAGCCGCTTCAGCGCGTCGCCCGCTTCTCTTGCGAGTATCCCGGCCGCGTCGTTGCAGTGTCGTTATTCGTCGGTTTGATTGCGGCGATCGGCATTGTTCGGTTGCACGTCGACACGAACCACATCAACTTCTTCCGGACAAGCCATCCGATCAGCCGTTCCGCTTGGGTCATTGATAAGGAACTGTCAGGTGTTTACAGCTTCCAAATCATGCTCGAGGGGCCGCCTGACTCGTTCAAGGCGCCCGGCGTGCTTCAGCGAATCGACGCACTCGAGCACTCGCTCCGCGCTTTCCCGCACGTCCGGAAAGTCACGTCCGTTGTCGATGACGTCAAACGCATCAACAAGGAATTGAACGACGGACGTGTTGAGGAGAGCGTCGTGCCAGAGGACGCCAACACGATCGCGCAGGAGTTGTTTGTGTTCGGGCTCGGCGGCGCGGGTCGCGACGAATTGGATCGGGTGGTCTCGAGCGACTATTCGCGAGCGCAGATTTCGATCAAGCTCGAGTCGATGAGTTCCGACCTCGTGCTGCAACTCGTCGTGGGGGCCGACCATCTCGCCAAATCAACATTCGGCGCAACTGGCATCAACGCGTTCACGACCGGTTCGGGAAGGCTGTTCAGCACACTGGATCATTATCTCGTCACGTCGCAATTAAGCAGCTTTGCCACCGCATTCATCACGGTCTTCGCAGTCATCTTCATCGTCTTCCGATCCGCGCGTTTCGGAGTGCTCACAATCGTTCCCAACCTCCTGCCGGTGGTCGCGGTGCTCGGCGTGATGGGCTATCTCGATATTTCGATGAATATCGCCACGGTCATGCTGGCGAGTGTCGCGCTCGGCGTCGTGGACGACGACACGATTCATTTCATCAATCGCTACCGCAAGGAGGTCGCAGCCGGCGCGAGTACCGACGAGGCAATCGCGGTCGCCACTGCACACGAAGGGCGGGCGTCGTTGACCACGGCGCTCATCAACAGTTGCGGGTTTGGCGTCCTCCTCCTTTCCGAGTACCGTCCGACCGCGTGGTTCGGCGGCCTTCTCGCCTTGACGCTCGGCGTCGCGTTTCTTGCGGAGGTGTTCATCCTGCCCGCGACGATCAAGCTGGCGCCGCGAATTTTCGGCGCCGACGCGCTTCGTCGCACTCATTCGCGGATGCCGTTGCCGGAATTATGAGAGCTTCCCGGGTTTGCTCGGTCCTGGCTGCGCTGCTGCTCGTCGGATCCACGGCCGTCGCTCAGACAACGTCGACGAGTGGCAGTGTCACGGTCGCGTCAGATCTATTCCCGAGCCGCGACCACACCGCCGAGATTCGATCGCGGATCTTCGTCGAAGAACTCATTGACCCGGCACCAAAACTCCACGTCACGTTGTCGGGATTTGCGGAAGGATTACTGGCACACAGACCGGTCAACAATCCGGATGGAGATCCGGTCACGGACGGCGTCGCTGGAGTTCTCGATGCAAGCGTCAGCTGGAAAACACGTCATATCGACCTCCTTGGCGGGTTTTCGCGGATCTCGTGGGGACGGCTGGATGAACTGCAGCCGACCGATGTCATCAATCCACTCGACGCGTCGCGATTCTTCTTCGAATCGCGCAGCGAGGCGAGGCTTCCAGTCGGGGTTCTGCGACTGCGCGGCTACCTCGGCGACAACGCGACGATCGAAGGCGTCTACGTCCCGTTCTTCCGCCGCGGCCGCTTCGATCAGCTCGATGAACCCACATCGCCGTTCAATGTCGAGCAGACGGTCCGTGACCGCGATGTCGTCTGCCTGGCGATCGGCTGTCCGACGCTGCTGCCGATAGAGATCACGCGACACGATCCGCCGGCGACGTGGAGCAACGGACAGGGCGGAGTACGATTCAACGCGACAACCGGCAGGGTCGATTGGAGCGTAAGCGCGTACCGAGGCCTCGAGGCGTTCGGATTCGCGACGATCGGCGCGCTGACGCCCGGATCGGCTGTTCTGCCTGTCGACACTGTCCATCCGCGATTTACGATGATCGGCGGCGACTTCGAGACCGTTCGCGGAGAGTGGGGGATGCGTGGCGAGGTCGCTGCGTTCGTCGACGATAACTTCCAGGGGCCGCGAAGCGTTGTCTCGGGATCTTCGATCGACGGGGGCGCTGGTGTGGATCGCCAGGCCGGCGCGTATCGTGTCAGCGGGACAGTGCTCGTTCACTACGAGTCATACGAGGTTCCGATTACCGCGAGTGACGGAATCGCGAGCAGCGGATCGAACGTGTCGTTCATAGTCGCTGCCGATCGCACGTTTTCGAGGGAGCGATATCGACTGCGGACGTTCGGAGTCTACACACCAGACGAGTCGAACGCATTTCTTCGCGCGATTGGTGTTGCCAATCCTCGCGATAACGTCGCGATCGAAGGATCGATTGGATGGTTTGCAGGGGCAGGCCAAAACCTGATCGGCACGTTTGCCGACAGTGATTTCGTCTACGCTCGATTGAAGTACTACTTCTGACAACCAATGGTTCTTTTACCCGCCAACAATGCTTCTCCGTGGACTGGACCGACCGGAAACAATACCTATCTGTTACGCGGACGAGTGCCCGCGCTGATCGATGCGGGTGTCGGTGACGAGGGACACTTAGCGAGCATCGAATCGGCTCTCGATGGCGAGGCGCTTGCTCGCGTGCTGATCACGCATGGTCATCCCGATCATGTTAGCGGGCTCACCAGACTTCTCGAACGATGGCCATCAGCCGAGGTGATCCGATTCGGACACGAGTCCGAAGTCATTGAAGCAGGCGACACCAGCCTGCGGATGATCCACACGCCAGGACATGCACCGGATCACGTGTGCTTTTTCGACGAAAGATCCCGCGACGTGTACTGCGGTGACCTGGCGCGGAGCGGCGGGTCGATCGTGATTCCCGCGAGCAAGGGAGGCAACCTCCGTCACTATCTCGCATCGCTGAAGCGGGTGCGCGCGCTCGCGCCCAGGCAACTGCTTGCCGGGCACGGCCCGATCGTTGACGATCCTGTGGCGTTGATTGATGAGTATTTGCGGCATCGCGCGCAGCGGGAGGATGAAGTCATCGCAGCATTGCGCGACGGTGTGCGGACGCCCGAAGAGATGGTGCCGAGAATCTACGGCGTGTTGAACCCGGCGCTTTCAGCCGCCGCCGCGGACAGCGTGCTCGCACATCTCGTCAAGCTGCACGAGGAGCAGCGGGCGTTCGTCGCCGATGATGGTTGGCGACTAAGCCGGCACCCACCCTTTGGGTAAATCCGGTGCGCGAGACGTTCGCTTGGCGGCCTTCGGCATCGCGTCGCGAATGACGTGTTCGAGTTCTTCCAGATAGGCGACGAAGCGCTGACGGCCGTCGGCGCTCAGCCGGCAGAGTGTCTGCGGCCGGCGATTTTCAAACCCTTTCCAGACTTCGACAAGTCCCGCTTCGCGGAGTACGTCGAGATGCCGACTGAGGTTGCCATCCGTCAGCGCGCACAGACGCTTCAGTTCGGCAAACAGCAGTCCTTCGGGACGCGTGACGAGCGACGTCATGATGCCCAGCCGCGCCTTTTCATGGAGCACACGCTCCAGACCTTCGTACGCGAATCGCCCGCGATCTTCGTCAGTCTTCCTTTTCCCAGCCATCATTCCCCTCGAACTCGATTGGTGCATCATCTGCGACGCCGCGCTCCAGATTCCAGAAGAGCACAAAGGCGGCGAGCAGTTGCCCAATGCCAAACGTTCCGCCAACCCACCACGCGTGCAGCGGCGTGGTCCCGTTCGCCATCCACAGCAGTCCGACACCCGCGGCGTAGTAAAACAACGCGACCCATCCGCTTGCTCGTGGCAGGTAGGGGCGCGATGCAAAGATTCCAATCCCGAAGCAGATTGCCCACAGACCCGGAAGCAACGGCACCAGCGCCGTGCTCAGCCGAACGAAACTGACCGAGATGATGGCGCCGGCGACCACGCTTGGCATGAATTGACCGATCACCTCGCGAGTGCGCCTGCGCTCCGCGCGTTCATCCCGGATATAGTTGGAGATGATCTCGCTCGCGCCGACCAGCGCCGCGCACGCCGCGATTGCCGCCCAGTACTCAACAAAGCCGACAGGGTCGATCAATCCGAGTTCCGGCGCCTGAGCCCACGCGGCGGCCAGCCCGATGATTCCTGAAGCCGCGATCGGAACCGAGCGATACCCGCGGTAGATCTCTCCCTTCGCAAGCTGCTGATGAATATCCGCCAGCTGACCGAGCGCCCTGGATAGGTCCACACTATTCACTTTGCAATACAAAGGAAGCAAAGTCAAATGCATCGTCCTTTCCCTTGTCCCTTTTCCCTTTTCCCTTTTGTTAGGATGGGGAGCATGAAGGGTTATGCGAACGCACAGTTGGTCGTGAGCCCGCCTGATTTGTCGGCGATCATCGCGGGATCGCCGCGGCCGCTGGTCCTCGACTTGCGTCCGCCGGAGGCGTATGCCGCCGGGCACATCCCAACGGCAATTCACCTCGATCTGTGGGGTGTCAGTCTGATCGATACCGATCCGGCGCCGCTCAAAGCGTTCATGTGGATGATCGAACACGTGCTTGCTGTGCACGGCGTCGATGCGACGACCCCGGTTGTGGTCTACGACGAACAGTCAGGCGTCCGCGCGGCGCGCGCGTTCTGGTTCCTCGAGCACTTTGGCCATCCATCGGTGCGATTGCTCGACGGCGGGTTCAATGCGTGGACAGCCGCCGGCCTGCCCACGACGCGCGACGCGGCGGCTCCGCCAAAGAGCGACTGGACCGGCGTTCGAGATCCGCGCACGATCGCGACCTGGAAAGACGTGAAGGACGCAATCGGCCGGAACGACACGGTTATTCTCGATACCCGCAGTGATGCCGAGTACGAAGGCACGCTCGTGAGAGCGCATCGCGGCGGCGCCGTGCCGGGTGCGGTGCACATCGAATGGACGCGAAATCTTGCCGAGAGTGGAGAGTTCAAGGCCGCCGCCGAGCTGAAAAAGATGTATACCGATGCCGGAGTGACGCCCGATCGGGAAGTGATTACGTATTGTCAGGGCGGCTATCGCGCCGCGAACTCATATCTGGCGCTCAGGCTGCTCGGGTATCCGCGGGTGCGGATGTACATCGGCTCGTGGAAGGAATGGGGAGATCGCGAAGAGCTGCCCATCGAACACCCGGCTCCGACCTCCCGAACCTGAAATTCTTTCATCGGTGAGAGACACCATGAATAACGTGATCGATTTCATCAATACGCATCGCGATCGGTACGTCGACGAGTTGAAGACCTATCTCGCCATTCCGAGCATCAGCGCGCTGCCGCAGCATGCCGCCGACGTCAAGCGCTGCGCCGAGTGGACGGCGGACGAAATGCGCCGGATTGGCTTGCAGAATGTCAAGTTGATCGAGACGCCGGGCTTCCCGGTCGTCTACGGCGATTGGCTCGGTGCGCCTGGTGCGCCGACGATTCTCTTTTACGGTCACTACGACGTCCAACCGGTCGATCCGTTGAACCTATGGGAATCGCCGCCGTTTGAAGCCACCGTTCGTGACGGCGAGATCTACGCGCGTGGCGCCGCCGACGACAAGGGGCAGGTGTTCATGCACTTCAAAGCGATCGAAGCCCATCTGAAGCAGAACGGCCGGCTTCCGGTCAATATGAAGATCATCCTCGAGGGAGAAGAAGAAGTCGGGTCGGCGAACCTCGATAATTTTGTCAAGGCGCACAAGGACGAACTATCTGCCGATGTCGTCGTGATTTCCGATTCGCCGATGTTCGATCGCGGCATTCCATCGATCTGCTACGGCCTTCGCGGCCTGGTGTATTTCCAAATCGATCTTCGTGGCACCAAGAGCGATCTCCATTCCGGGTCGTTCGGTGGCGCGGTGGCGAACCCGAACATGGTCCTGGCGCAGATCCTGGCGCAGATGAAGGATCGCGGCGGCCGCATCAAGATCCCGGGCTTTTACGACGACGTGAGGGAGTTGACGCCGGAGGAGCGGGATCAGTGGAAGCGCTTGCCCTTTAACGAACGGCGGTATGCGAAGGATCTCGGTGCGCCGAAGCTGTTCGGGGAGAGCGGCTACTCGACACTCGAGCGCGTGTGGGCACGGCCGACGTTCGAGGTGAACGGGTTGCTTGGCGGGTTTACCGGCGAAGGCGCCAAGACGGTCATACCAGCCGTTTCGATGGCGAAGGTCAGCATGCGGCTCGTCCCAGATCAGGATCCGGAAAAAATCGCGAAACTGTTCGAAGACTACGTGCGAAAGGTCGCGCCCAAGACCGTGGAAATCACGGTTACGCGGATGCACGGGGGCAAACCATGGATGACGGAGTTCCAGAATCCGTTCGTCCAGGCCGCTGGGCGCGCCATTGAGAAGGGATTCGGTCAATCGCCCGTGTTTAATCGCGAGGGTGGGTCGATTCCAGTTGTCGCCACCTTCCAGGAGATCCTTGGCCTGCCGTCGGTGCTTTTCGGGGTGGGACTCCCCGACGAGAACGCCCACGCGCCGAACGAAAAGCTGGATCTTGGAAACTTCCACGGGGGGATCATCGCCTCCGCGTATCTCTACGACGAGATGGCAAAGACTGCCGCCTGAGTCGCGAGTCTAGCTGGGTGCCTAGGGTGCCATGCGTGCCTAGGGTGCCCCGGGTGCTGTTGGGTGCTAAAAGGTGCCCGGGGTGCGTCGCGGCACATTGCCCGCAGCGCACGCTTGGCACTCCTGGCACACAAGGTACCCTCGGCACGCAAGGCACCCTGGCACTCCGAGTATTTTCACGAGTAACCGTGTGCGGTTTTGCCGTGCGCTTCGTTATCTGAAGTATGGAGACACAGACAAACGAAGTGCGGGACGGCTCCGCCGTCGCGAGGCTGGATCCGATTCCCCGCATGTACATGACGAATCGTGAGATACAGGTCGTTCAGTTGCTCGTTCGCGGACAATCGAACGCCGCCATCGCGGCTGAGCTTGGAATCCAGCTGCAGACCGTAAAGAACCTGCTTTCAGGGCTTTACGCGAAACTCGGGGTGTCCACGCGCCTGCAGCTGGTGCTACTCGCCCTTCGCACCGGCTTCATCGCCTCGTAGGGCACTTGTACGATCGGTGCCATGTTTGACGTTGTTACCGGCATGATGCCTCCAACATCGGCCGGTGGGTTTTCGAGGCCGCCCCTCGAAACTGCGCAGGGTTCAAGCGGTGCATCGACACCGCGCTGGCGATTCTCCCCCCGTGAACGGCAGATCGTGACGCTGCTCGCCAACGGGTGCTCGAACCAGGAGATCGCAAACCGACTCGGGCTACGTCTACAGACCGTGAAGAATCACCTTTCGCGGATCTATCGCAAGCTCGGGGTGCCCAACCGCGTGCAGCTCGCGGTTCTGGTGCTACAGAAGGACGCGACCGAAGGCACTCCTTAAGGCGCTCCATGCAGGGCGCGGGTGGCGGGGTGTAACCACCTGCGCCAAGGGTACGGTGGTCCGCCGTAGCTTTAGCGAAGGCGGAAAACCCCGCCCTACACGCGTCCGTACGGCACATTTCCTCTTGACCACGCGCGCGCGAGGTCCGTACCATCGCGACGTGCAAGCCGCCATTGCGGCCAGGGTGCCCGACACGGTGTTGATGCCGGTCTGCGCCCTGCTTGCCTTCTCCCTGAGCTGCTCGCCAGCGGCCGATAAAGCCGGAATCAGCGCGACCTACGACAGCAGCACCGGCAAACTAACCGAACTCGCCTACGACTCCAATCACAATGGCAAGGTCGATACGTGGACGGAAATGAATGGCAACCGCGCCGTTCGAACGCGCATTGACCAGAATGAAGACGGCAGGATCGATCGTTGGGAGTACTACGACGATCAGTCAAAGCTGGTGAAAGTTGGCCTGTCGCGAGGCGACACTGGCATGGCCGACGCGTGGGCGTACGCCGGCGACGATGGAAAAACCCGTCGCATTGAAATCTCCTCATCTGCTGACGAAAAGAAGGTCGATCGCTGGGAGCATTATTTTGGCGAGACGATCGCCTCTGCCGAAGAGGACACGAACCACGACGGCAGCGTCGACAAGTGGGAAACGTACGAGGCTGGCGTGCTGAAGACCGCCTCGTTCGATGAAAACGGCGACGGCAAACCGGATCGTCGCCTGTCATATGCCGATGGCGCGCTTGTCGCAATTGATAGTGATCCCGACCGAACGGGTGGGTTCAGGAAGCATGTTGCGGTGAATTGACTTTGCCGGGATCCGTTGGCCGGATCCGGGATCCGATTAAGGATTCGGGGATTCGACGATCAGGGATTCGACGATCAAGGATTCGACGATCACGGATTGGACGATCAGGGATTGGACGATCAGGGATTCGACGATCAGGGATTCGGGATCAGTGATTAGTGATCAGGGATTAAGATTTAGAGACCCATGAATCTCGACTCCCGAATCTTCGTCGCCGGCAGCCGCGGACTGGTCGGCTCGGCAATCGTTCGCCGCCTCGAGCACCAGGGAGCAACGCGCCTGCTGACGGCAACGCGCGAACAGCTGGATCTGCGCGATCAGGCGGCCGTGAGCTACTGGTTTCGGGCGAACCGCCCTGAGTACGTGTTTCTCGTCGCCGGCACGGTCGGGGGCATATTCGCGAATTCGACGCGGCCGGCCGAATTCATCTACGACAACATGCTGATTCATGCGACGGTCGTTCATGCCGCGCATCAGTATGGGGTTCGAAAGCTTCTCTATCTCGGTAGTTCGTGCATCTATCCGCGAATGGCACCGCAGCCGATGAAAGAGGAGCACCTGCTCACGGGTCTCCTTGAACCAACGAATGAGCCCTATGCGATTGCCAAGATCGCCGGCATCAAGTTGTGCGAAGCGTATCGGAGGCAATACGGCGCCAACTTCATTTCCGCGATGCCGACGAACTTGTACGGGCCGCACGACAACTTCGACCTGACCCAGTCACACGTCCTTCCCGCCCTCATACGCAAGTTCCACGACGCAAAGGTTGAGGGTCGGCGCGAGATCGAAATCTGGGGAACAGGAAATCCCCGACGCGAGTTTCTGCACGCCGACGACCTCGCCGACGCGTGCGTGTTTCTGATGAACAATTACGACGAGCTTGGGCACGTCAACGTCGGCACAGGCGAGGACCTTTCGATCCGTGAACTGGCCGAGACGCTGCGAACCGTGATCCATCCGTCAGCGACATTGCGCTTCGACACCAGCAAGCCCGATGGCCCGCCGCGCAAGCTGCTCGACGTGAGCCGCCTGCACGCACTCGGGTGGAAACATCGAATCAGCCTGCACGAAGGGCTGCAATCGACCTATGAATGGTTCCTCGATCATCAGGACTCGCTTCGGACATCGCAGACCAGCGGTGCACTGAACTCCGTCAGTCGGTAGAAAGTGGTTTCGAAACCGCATCGTCGCCTGCCGAACGCAGCATTGATCGACCGCTGCTATGACGAGCCAAGGCGGTGCGAAAGGACGCGCGAGCGAGCGCAGCGAAGCGAGCCACGCGATCCGCCTTCGCACTGGAATGCTACGGCGGACAAGACGGAGCGAGCGAGAGCGCGGCCGGAACGGAGCTGGCGTCGGAGCGCCAGCGTAGTGAAGGCCGCCAGGCGGGGCAGGGGACCCCGCCGATCCAAGAGTCGTGTAGGGGAGTCCGAGGGGCGAAGCCCCTCGGAGTGATTGATGCCCGTTTCCGCGCGCGCACGCAGCCTCGCCCTTCCACCCTTCGACCTCCTCAACCAGAAAGCCGCAGCGCTGCGGCAAGCGGGACACCGGGTCATCAGTCTCGGACAGGCGGTTCCCGGCTTCCCGCCGCCGCCGGCGGCGCTCGACGCCGCGCGTCGCGCACTCGCAGATGCGAGCGTCCATCGATATTCGGCCGACGCGGGTCTTCTCAGCCTGCGAGAAGCGTTCTGCGATCGAGTTCGCGAACACCTTCATCTCGAGGCGATCCCCGACGAGATCATCGTGACAGCCGGTGGCAATCAGGCCTTCATGCTTGCGGCCCTGACGATTCTCGATCCGGGCGACGACGTCGTCCTCGCATCTCCATACTTCGTCAATCACGAGATGGCGATTCGTGCCGCCGGCGCGATCCCTGTCGAAGCGCCGACCACGGAGGACGCAGGATTCCGCGCGCGATGGAGCAATATCGAGCCCGTGCTGACGTCGCGAACGCGGGCCGTTGTCCTGTGCACGCCGAGCAACCCGACCGGCGCTGTGATCGAGCGTGATCAGTTGGAACGAATCGTTCGTGAACTGTCGCGACGCGGAATCACGCTGATATGCGACGAAACTTACATGCACTTCGTCTTCGATGGTGAGCACGCCAGTGCAGGCGCGATTGCCGGATGGCAAGACAACGTAATCATCGTCGGCACGTTCTCGAAGTCGTTTGCGATGACCGGGTGGCGCGTCGGGTTCCTCATGGCGGATCGTCGAGTCTGCGAGGAGGCAATCAAGATTCAGGACGCGATGATCATCTGTGCTCCGGTCATCTCGCAGATGGCGATCGAAGCCGCCATTCACGACGACTGGAACTACATCACGCGATTCCACGAGGAGCTGCGAAACCGAAGGTCGGCACTACAGGCGGCCCTCGCTCGTATCCCTGCTCTTCACTGGAAGCCTACCGGCGGTGGATTCTTCGCTTTCGTGCGCATTTCGGACGGGCCCGACTCGGAGCAATTGGCGGCAACGATCCTGGAACGCGCGCACGTCGTCACTATCCCGGGCGCGTCGTTCGGCCGACTCGGGAAACAGTTTCTTCGGTTGTCGTACGGCGCTGTCAGTGAGGACGAGCTGGTCGAGGCGTGTGATCGCCTACGCGAGTTTTTTGCTAATTAAAGCCCGCGACGCGCTTACGAAGCGTCTTCACGTGTTCCCAAATCTGCGTCGCATCGTCGACGTCCGGATCACCCGGTGACGAATCGTCCGAGTCTTCACCTTCCTGTTCGGCGATGACGTCGTGTTCGCCGGGTTCGGTGATCTTGGGCGCGAGCCGCAGGTATTCTTCAAGATCCCGTAATGCCGCCGCGAAGTCCTGCAGGTGATACGCAAGCAGTCCGCGGTCCCGCAACTCGGAGATCGCCGACGGATCGATCCCGAGGAGGAGCGTAGACACGAACCGGGCCTGCGGAAACGATCGCATCCTCACGTACAGCCGCTTCAAATTGACCAGGATCCGGACGATGATGTCGTGGCGCGTGGCTGGAGCGAGGAGTGACGTGTCGAACGCGGCTTCGTCGCCGACATGCTGCCTGAGTAGCTGCCGGCAATCGTATTCGGACAACCGCGCGCCGCCATGAAACGGGTCGATGATCACGACTTCCGTCCGCGCATCGGCGTAGCCCTCGCGCGCTCGCAGCAGAAAGTGTCCGGGAAAGTTCACGCCATCAACATGAAGGTCGGCGCGCCGCGCGATTTCCAGGTAGATGACCGCAAGGCTGATGGGAATGCCGGTTCGTCGATCGAGAACCTCGTTGATGAAGCTGTTTCGCGGATCGTCATACCTGTCGCGATTCCCGACGAATCCCTGTTCATCGTAGAGGTACTCGTTGAACGCGCGAATCGGATCGGTGACGGCCTGGCGAACGCGCGCGCGCGCCTCTATTCCCATGCGATCGAGCACAGCGAGGTAGGGCTTCGAATCGAGCGACGGATACTCGACCCGAGCGATCGCCAGCGCCGCCGGCGCGAGATCGTCCCCCGACGAATTCATCGCTTGTTGTAGTTCAGCGGCGACCTCAGAGGTCCTTGCGCTCAAGTGCAGCGAGAACGGCACGCGGTGATTCTAACCCGCTTCGCGGCGAAGCGCATCGACCAGGTCGGGTGTGAACTCGTCGAGCGACGCGATGATGCGATCGGCGGCCGTGAGGTGTTCTCTAGAGTAGGTCGTGGTAATTCCGACGCAGGCGAGCCCGGCTGACTTCGCTGATTCGATTCCCCAACGGGAGTCTTCGATGGCGACACATTGGTTGGCCGGTAGCGAATGGAGTTCGGCTGCGCGACGGTAAGGATCTGGCGCCGGCTTGCCTTCCGCCGTCTCTCCGGATGCCACAATGAACTGGAAGTACTGGTCGAGCTTGGCGCCACGCAGGATGGCTTCGATCTCATGACGAAGGGCGCCGGACGCAATGCCGAGCGGGTATTGCGAGGCCATCAGCTCGACGCAGGCGGCGGCGCCCGGATAGAGGATCGCTCCCGAATCGATACCCGCCTCGATTGTGGTATCGAACACCCGCGTCTTCTCGTCGATCAACGCGCGAATGCCCTGATCGTCCACCTGTATTCGATGACGCGCCGTCAGCTGCGCGAAAACACCCTCGTCGTCGTATCCGAGATAGTTTGCGTAGTAGTCGTCGCGCGACAGCGTGACCCCGAAGCGGGTCAACACCTGCTGATAGGCGCGAAGGTGTAGCGGCTCGGAGTCCGCCAGGACTCCGTCGAAATCGAAGACGATGGCCCTGATCACGAGGCTCCGATCAATGCTTGGGAGCGCTCATGCGCTCACCGGCCCGGATCGGAACCGGCAGACGATTCTCGCGCGGCGGGTAAGGACAGTCGTACTTCGGGTTGTAGTAGCAGAACGGGTGATAGGCGCGGTTGAAGTCCAGATCATAGATGCCGGTCGGTGTCCGGTCGAGCTCGAGATATCTGCCGCCAGGATAGCTTTCTGTTCCATTCGTGAGATCGCCAAACGGAACGAAGAGATGGTTTGTGTCCTGTTGCCCGACTTCGACGAACGCCGTCAGCGTGAGCAGACGTCCTTTCAGCGTGAACGATAACTTGCCCACTCGATTGTGAGGCCTGCGCTCGCCACGCGACGTTGGGATCTCGATAACGTCGTTGCTGCGATCGACGGTCAGAGACGCAGGGACACGATACTCCGGCTCGATCGGAAAGTAGGACAACGGCGGAAACGTTGCGCGCTGCTCCGGCGGTATCGGCGAATCCGAGGATCGCTGCATGAACCGGTCCTTCTCGGCACGCCACTCGCTGATACTGTCGGCGTACGGCACCTCTTTCGCGGTGCAGGCGATCGCGAACATCAGGCTAAAGACAACCAACCTGTTTGCATTTCTTACTTTGCGCTGGGGCCCCACCCCCAGCGCCTGCCAGCGCTCGCTCCCTCGCTCGCGCCGATTTATCGCAACGCCTTGCTGCTTAGTCATCGCTCACGCATAAGGATAAGCCTTGCGCTCGATGATGGCATGTGCGATCTCGCGGCGGCGAGCGACCGTGTTGACCGGCGCCGGCTTGAGCACCCGGCGAAGTGCTGCGAGGAGCATCCGGAGATCATCTCCTTCAGCCATTGCCGCGAGGGCGGATCGCGCCGCAATCTCGACCCGTCCTGCCGCATCGGCAACGTAGACCTCGGCAGCTGCGACGCCAATCGACGACTGGTTCGACGGCATCTGCGCGGCACGCAGGACGACGCTCTCAGCGGCGAAGACGTCCATGATGATGTCGGCGGTGAGCGTCAGAAGTTCCTGTTCGTTCGTGAGCTTTTCGCCGTATGTCTGCATCGCCGTGCCGAGCACGATCAGGGCAACCTTCTTGAGCGACGCAACGGTACGTTTGGCGTTGTCCAGCGGCTCATCGGAAGGTGGCTCGGCGAACGACGGTGTCAGGATCTCGTCCTGCAGTTTTTTCGCAGCAGGAATCAGTGGCAGTCCACCCTTCAAGGCGCGTCGAATCAGCATGCCGGGAATTAATAATCGATTGATTTCGTTGGTGCCTTCGAAGATGCGATTGACACGCGCGTCACGGTACATTCGCTCGGCAGCATAATCGCGGACGAAGCCGTTGCCGCCGTGGATTTGAACGTTCTCGTCCACGGCGTAATCGATCATCTCGCTGCCGGCCACTTTCAGAATCGACGCCTCGATCGCGAACTCCTCCAGTGCTGCCAGGACCGCATCGCCAGACGCGTCTCCATTGGACTCGATCGCCTGATCGATGAGTGCCGCCGTGCGATAGAGCATGCTTTCGACCGCGAATTCCTTGATCGCAATTTCAGCGAGTTTGTGTTTGATCGCGCCAAACTGCGCGATCGGCTGGCCGAACTGCTTGCGCTCGGTCGCGTACTTCGCGGCCTCACCGACGATCGCACGCGCGCCGCCGCTGCACATGGCTGCGAGCTTGAACCGCCCATAGTTGAGCACGTTGAACGCGACCTTGTGTCCTTTTCCGATCTCTCCGAGCACGTTCTCGGCGGGCACGCGCGCGTCCTGCAGGATGAGCGGTGTGGTTGACGAACCGTGCAGCCCCATCTTGTGCTCTTCCTTGCCGCTGCTGACGCCGGTGAACCCTCGTTCGACGAGAAATGCCGTGAAGGCATCCTGGCCGTCGCCCACGACCTTCGCAAAGACGATGAAGAGATCGGCAAAGCCACCATTGGTGATCCACATCTTCTCGCCGCTGATGGTGAAGCTGCCGTCCGGTTGGCGAGTCGCTCGCGCCTTTGCGCCGAGCGCATCCGATCCCGAACCAGACTCGCTGAGGGCATAGGCGCCAACGAGTTCGCCGTCGACGAGCTTCGCGAGGTATTTCTGCTTTTGCGCGTCGGTGCCGAAACACAGGATCGGCGTAATTGCGAGTCCCGTCTGAGCGCCAAACGTCGTCGCAAACGATGCCGATCGCCCCATCGATTCGCCGACGAGGATCGAGGCGACTTTATCGAGACCGACGCCGCCGAATTCATCGGAGACATCGGTTCCCAGAAGTCCGAGTTCGCCGGCCCGCGCCACAAGGCGGCGGGCGAGTTGCCAGTCCTTCTGCTCGAGTTGTTCGAGCGCAGGCAGAACTTCGTTGGTCATGAACTCGTCAGCGGTTTGACCGATGAGGCGATGCTCGTCGGACAGGCGCTCGGGTGTGAAAACAGATTCGACCGGTGTGTCCTCGATCAACCACGAGCCGCCGCGCACAGTTGTCACTGTTGTCATTTCACACCTACATGCTTTCGAAGATTCCGGCGGCGCCCATGCCTCCGCCCACGCACATCGAGACCAGGCCGTAACGTGCCTTCCGTCTTCGCATTTCGTAGAGCAGCGTTGCCGTCAACTTTGCGCCGGTGCACCCCAGCGGATGACCGAGCGCGATGGCCCCGCCATTGACGTTCAGTCGATCGGGATCGATCGGCAGCTCGCGAAGACACGCAATGACCTGCGCCGCAAACGCCTCGTTCAACTCGACGAGATCCATCTGTTCGAGCGACAGCCCGGCGAGCTTCAGGGCTTTCCGGATGGCGGGAACCGGCCCGATGCCAAAGCGTTCCGGCTCGACACCGGCTGTCGCGTAGGCGACGAACCGCGCCAGCGGCCGCAAGCCAAGCTCACGCGCGCGATTCCCCGACATGAGCAGCACGGCCGCCGCCCCATCGCTCGTCTGCGAGGAATTCCCTGCGGTGACCGTGCCCTTCACGTGAAATGCCGGGCGAAGTTTCGCCAGCGCTTCAATCGACGTATCGCGCCGCGGTCCTTCATCGACCTTCAGTTCGGGAAGTGGAACGATCTCGTCCGCGAATCGGCCGCAATCAATCGCGGCAATCGCCCGCTGATGCGAACGCAATGCAAACCCGTCCTGTTCGTCTCGCGACACCGACGCTTCCCGGGCGTGGTTCTCTGCTACCAGTCCGGTGCTGAGATAAACGTCAGGGTAGCTATCGACCAGTGACGGATTGGGCGCGACTTTGTTGCCGCCCATTGGAACGAGGCTCATCGACTCCGTTCCTCCGGCGATCACGGTTGAACCAAATCCGGAGATGATGCGCTCGGCAGCTGACGCGATCGATTGCAGTCCTGACGAACAGAACCGGTTGATCGTGACCGCCGAAGCGGAGACGGGGACGCCGGCGCGGAGACTTGCGATCCGCGCGACGTTCAGCCCCTGTTCCGCTTCCGGCATCGCGCATCCGAGCATGACGTCCTCGACTTCACCGGGATCGAGGGCTGGTACTCGATGCAGAACTTCTCTGATGACGACCGCGCCCATTTCGTCGGGTCGCGTCGTTCGAAGCGCGCCGTGTGGAGCTTTGCCGACCGGCGTGCGGACTGCTGAGACGATGACAGCGTCATTCATGATCTGAATCCGTGGTTGACGATGGTCCGGGATCCGTTGTGCGGGATCCGGGATCCGAGGCGTAATCAGCTAACAAGTCCTGGAGCGCGTCGCCAACTTCCTCAGCCTTTCCTTCAAACAGATGATCGGCCGCATCGATGACGACCAGCTCTTTCGGTTCTTCGAGCTTTCCGTAAAACGCCCACATGCCTTCGATGGGGCAGACGTCATCCGCTTCTCCCTGCACGAAGAACTTCGGCTTGGTGCTGTTCAGCGTGTTCTCAAACGTGTAGTGATGGCCGGAGATCGACGTCGCCACCGGTGGAGCGATGCCGATGAGCGCTGAGACGCGATCGTCAACGGCACCCACTTCCAGGGCGACCCATGCGCCAAACGAAAACCCCGCGGCCCAGAGCGGCGACTGTCGATAGCGCGCGGACATGTAATCCAGTGCGGCCTTGAAGTCTTCCTTCTCCCCTTCGCCCTGATCGAAAGCTCCCGCACTTCGTCCGACGCCGCGGAAGTTGAATCGCAGGACCGCGCACCCAATCCGCGCGAGTCCCTTCGCTCCCCGATACACCGCCTTTGTATGCATCGTCCCGCCGAACTCCGGGTGGGGATGCGCGAACACGACAGCGGCTTGGGGCACACCGCCGGAGTCGAGCCGTTCCGGTTCGTCCAGCAACGCCTCGAGAGCTCCCGCAGGTCCGACGAGATCAGTGACCGTTGGCATTGATGAATCCGGTGACGATGTCGGCAAACTGCGCCGCGTGGGTGAGGAGGCCGATGTGGCCGGAGCGTTTCAGCTGCACGTAATGCGTGCCTGGAATCAATTGCTGGTAGCGTCTCGTGACTTCCGCGGGCACGACTTGATCCAGGCCGTCCTCGCCAGTGATGATCAGTGTCGGCACTTTGATTCGTTCGCAGTCGGCCGCGAAATCGAGTTGCTGTTGCATGGCGACGCGGCTGGCCATACGCGCTGGAATCACGGGCGCTGCCATCACGCGGAGTCCGTGACGAAGTGAGAACACGACGCGTTCGCGAGTAGTGTCGTATGCGGCCCTGATCTCCGGCCACAAGCGCAGCGGCGATGACAACACGAAAGCCGGCGTCGATCGCCATGGATGCGCCAGGTAGCGCTGCTGCCGACCGTTCGGCACCCATCCGGGTGCGGGTGATGAGACGAACACAAGTGACGTCACTCTGTCCGGGCGCAGTGCCGCATACCTCAAGGCGATGAAGCCGCCGTAGGAAACGCCACACAGCGCCGCCCGCTGGAGTCCGGTGCGCTCGAACAGCTGATCGAGCTGGCGGACGAAATTGTCGAAGCCCAGATCTGCCTCGAATTTCATGTTCGATCCGATGTCACCGCACAGGGTGTAGGACACAGCCCGGCATCGCCGCGCGAGTTCGTCGAGCGCCGGTTTCATCCACTCCCACCGGCCCTGCACGCCGGGGATGACGATGAGCGCCGAACCTTGACCCTTGTCGAACACGGCAATCAATTCCTCAGGGGCTTTCCCGTCTTCAACGTGTGCGCGATGCGCTCCTGAGTTTTGCGTTCACCGCAGAGGCTCAGGAACGCTTCGCGTTCAAGATCGAGCAGTTGGTGCTCGGTCAGCGTGGTCGAGTGTGGTGCATCACCGCCGGCGAGAATCCACGCCAGTTTCCGCCCGACCAGCGCGTCGTGATCGCTGACGCGCCCGGCACGCCAGGCGAGATGAATGCCGAGCTTCAGTGCCGCAAGCAGATTGGCACCGCCGACAGGGACCGCGCATCGCGGTAGAGGCCGCACGTACTCGGGGACGCGTGCCAGCGCCACCGCCTTCACGTCCTGCTGCAAACGATCCCGGTTCATGGATATGCCGTCCGCCTCACGGAGATACCCGAGCCGGCGGGCGTCAGGACCACTGGTCGAGACTTTCGCGAACGCGATCGTCTCGAACACTCGCTGAACCGTTCGCAACGGATCGGCGGTTGGCGGCGCGCTCTCCATGGCGCGCGCGAGCATTTCTTTCGTCCCGCCCCCGGCTGGAATCAATCCCACACCCACCTCGACGAGCCCGATGTAGGTTTCTGCCGCGGCCTGGACCCGGTCGGCGTGGAGTGCAATCTCGCAGCCGCCGCCAAGTGCGAGACCGGCTGGCGCAACCACGACAGGAATGTCCGCATGTTTCAGCGCCATCGTGGCGGACTGGAACGCGCGGATCATCATGTCCACTTCATCCCAGTTCCCCTCCTGTGCCTCGAGCAGCAGAAGCATCAGGTTCGCGCCGGCAGAGAAGTTGACCGCATCGTTCGCGACGACCAGCGCGGCGAAGTTCGCCGTCGCCTCCTTGACGCCGGCATGGAGCATTTGAATCGTGTCACCGCCGATGGCATTCATCTTCGAGTGGAACTCGATTGCCAGCACGCCGTCTCCGATATCAACGAGGCTCGCGCCGGTGTTCTTCTTGACGATATTCTTCGATGGCGGTGCCAGGGCTCCTAGCCCCTGGCTCCTCGCGTCCGGGACACCTGCTGACGCGCGGCCGAGATACTGCTTCGTTTCGAACGGACCCAAGTCCCAGCCATATCCCCAGCGCATCGCATTATCGATGTCCACGCGGTCGTGAGCGATCTGGGGCGCGACGCGTTCGGCGTACTCGAGCGTCGGCACGAGCGTCGCCTTCAGAAATCGCCCGACCTTGTCGTCGCTGTTGACGAGCGTCCGAATGCGCTCGCCGACGTTGTCGATGCTTTTCGCAGCGTCAAGCGAGGGCAGCCGCGCCGATTGTTTCGGCCGATACTCCATTGATGCGGGGTCGAGCGTCAGAATCTCGCCATCGGCGCTTTTCTTGTAGAAACCCTGACCACTCTTTGAGCCAACCCAGCCGCGAGTCACCATGTCGGCGACGAGCGGCGGCAATTCGAATTGCCGTTGATCGTCCGGTGATTCCAGTCGCTCGGCGAGGTTTCGCGCCACGTGCGCGAGAACGTCGATGCCGGCGATGTCCATCGTTCGAAACGTGGCGCTCTTGGGCCGGCCGATCGCCGGTCCGGTGATCGCATCGATTTCCTCGATCGTGTATTCACCTGTGGCGAGCGCGCGGAAGATCTGCATCACCCCGAACAGGCCGATGTGGTTGGCGATGAAGTTGGGTGTGTCCTTCGCGACGACCACTCCCTTGCCGAGCCGGCGATCCGCGAATGCGATCACGGCGTCGACGACCGCAAGATCTGTATCTGGCGTCGGGATGATTTCCAACAGGTGTAGATATCGCGGCGGATTGAAAAAGTGCGTGCCGAGAAAGTGACGCTTGAACTCGACCGAGCGGCCTTCCGCGAGGGCGCCGATCGGAATTCCCGACGTGTTCGATCCGACAATCGCATCGGCACGCCGAAGTGAGTCCACTGTCGCCAACAACGCCTGTTTGACATCCAGCCGCTCGACGACGGCTTCGAGAATCCAGTCGCATTTCGCAATGCCGGCGAGATCTTCGTCCAGGCTGCCGGTCTTGATGAGCGTGTGCGTCGTTGGCGTGAAGAACGGATCCGGGCGGAGAGCGCGCGCACGTTCGAGCCCTTCGCGCGCCACCTCGCGCGTGATGTCGAGCAGCAGCGCAGGGATTCCGGCGTTCGCAAAATGCGCCGCAATCTGCGCTCCCATCGTCCCTGCACCGAGGACCGCGACCTCGCGAACGTGCCGCATCATCGTCCCATCCCGCCAACAAACAGGTCGACAATTTCGTCGGCCTGCGCCTCGAGCGAATACTTGCGTTTACTGAGCATCCAGTTCGTGGCCATCTCGTCGAGAATGCCAAAAAACACTTTGGCCGCGAGCGTCGGGTTGACTCGCTGGCGGAGACTACCTTCGGCCTGTCCTTCTGCTATGACGTCTCGAATAATCCCGAGGTACTGGCGCAGGTAGGTCGCAGAAAACCGTTCCATGAATTTCGTCGACTGCCGCAGCTCGACCTGAAACACGACGGCAAGGTTTCGATCGCGGCTCATTCGTTCGAAATGCAATCGGGCAATCTCGCGAAGCCGTTCCACGGCGCCTCGCTTGCCGGCAACGCTCTCACGGCCCGCAGCAATCGCCTCGGTCATCGTCCGCTCGAAGATTGAAATCAGCAGATCGTCCTTGCCGCGGAAATAGAGATAGACGGTCCCAGCGGCCACTCCTGCACTGCGCGCAACGTCGGCGACCTGTGCGTTGAAGAAGCCACGCGCGGCAAACGTCTCGATGGCGGCACGAAGAATCGCGTCGCGCTTGTCCGCCTTGTCAGGGCGTTCGGCGAGAGCTGGCGGCCGCCTGGTCGAGGTCGTGGTCGGGGCCATGAATGAATGTTCATTCATTTTTGGCGGCGTGTCAATGGTTCGATTTCCACCTCGGTTACGATGCGTTCAGCACGGCGTAATCGTCATCAGATCCGGGGCTTTGCCTTGACGTCCTCAATCCTTCGGCACCAGCGACACACCTTACGGCCCAAATCCGCCCCGACGATTTTGTGTTTGTGGCACATTTGCAGGGCCGCACAAAAGTGATGACGAATCTCGCCGTTTTTCAGGAAGAAAGCTGTCTCACTGGAGCGGAGCCGGAGTATACAGGGGTATGCTCGACGACACGCAGCAGCAATCACTCGTAACGCGGTTGAACCGCGTTGAAGGGCAAATTCGAGGCAT
>JBKPSH010000217.1:0-29274 GCA_046734955.1 Acidobacteriota bacterium | reverse complement strand
CATCGCGTCAAACACTTTGAGGCACTCCCGGACCTACAGCGCGCGTTAGCGCGCGCGACCCGGGTCGCGACCAAAGAACACGCGGCGTGAACGGTGGGCGTCACCAAATTTCAACTAGGAATGGCATTGACCCTCAGTGATAAGGGATTCAAGGATCAGCGATTCACGATGAGTGATCAGTGATAAGGGATTCGATGCACCGCATCACAGATCTGCTTGAGCTTACTGTGCAGATCGTCGGACGGACGAAACGCCTGTCCATCAATGACGAGCGGCGCACCGACAACGACGAACGGCGCGCCGCGCCGGGCGCACTCGATTGCCTGATCGATTGACAGCCCGCCGACCGCTTGAACCGGTATCGACACCGCTCGCACCACATCGTCCAATTCATCGAGCGGGCTGAGGCTTCGAATCATGGCCCGCTCGTCGAACCCGATGTGATGGACGATGACGTCGACGCCAAGACTGGCTATCCATCGGGCTGATTCCACGCGATCCTCGGCGCCGAGGTTGTCTCCCATTACTCTGATGTTGAAATCGCGACCAGCCTCAACGACACGACGAATCGTCGCTTCGTGCGCGCGGCCCATCACCACAACGAACGAGGCACCCGCCTTCGCCATCATTTCGGCCTCGAGGTAGCCGCCATCCATGGTCTTGAGATCGGCGACGATCGGATGATGCGGAAACCGCGCGTGAAGCTTTTCAACCGCGTGCAAACCCTCGCCAAGGAGGAGCGGAGTGCCAGCCTCGAGCCAATCGACGCCGGCCTCGACGCCGACGGCCGCGGTGTCGATCGCTTCTTCAATATTGGTCAGATCCAGAGATAGTTGAACGACCGAGCGCTCCAGTCCCTGCAGATTCATGAATGGCGCCTCTCGTCCGAGGCTCACAAGCCGCGGCCGCGGATGACATTGATCAGGAGGAAAATCACGGCGATTACCAGCAAAATGTGCAACAGGCCGCCAAGTGTGTATCTCGTAATGACGCCAAGAAACCACAGAATCACGAGAATGATGACGATTGCGGCCATGCTCGCCCTCCGGCAAGCATCATACGTCCGACGCGGATATGATTTCGCGTATGCTGCCTCCTGAACTCAGCCGCCGCGACATTCTCAACCTGACCGGCGTCGCATCACTAGCCTCAGTATCGCCAATGACGCGGCGTCAGCAATCGTCATCACCCAGCGTTACCGCGCCTGATGCACGCCGACGCGAACTGTATGGCCTGCTCGGCGATCTTCCCGACCGCAAACGCCCGATCAGCAGCAAGAAACGAAATGAGCAGGAACACGACGGCTACATTCTGGAAACCTGGGACCTGGATCTCAATGGCATCGAGACCGTGCCGGCTTACCTCGCACGCCCGCGATCGATCACCGGCCGTGTTCCCGGTGTGCTGTTCGACCATTCACACGGCGGCGGCTACAAGATTGGGAAACAGGAGTTCATCGAGGGCCGAAGTTATCTTCAGCCGAAGCCGTATGCGAAAGAACTGACCGAGCTCGGTTACATCGCGCTATGCATCGACTCATGGATCTTCGGCGAGCGGAGCCATACGACCGAAGCGGATATGTTCAAGGCGATGCTGTGGCGCGGTCAGGTGCTCTGGGGCATGATGGTGTACGACCATCTTCGAGCGCTCGACTTCCTTCTGACGCGTCCCGAGGTCGATGCGCAACGAATCGCGACGCTCGGCATGTCCATGGGCAGCACGATGGCGTGGTGGCTTGCCGCGCTGGACGCGCGAATCAAGGTCACCGTCGACATCAACTGTCTCACTGACTTTCAGGCACTGCTCGCACGAAAGGCACTGTCGCTGCACGGAGTGTATTACTTCGTGCCTGGGCTCCTCAAACACTTCACGACTGCGCAAATCAACGCGCTCATCGCACCGCGCGCGCATCTTGGTCTCGCGGGGCTGCGAGATAAGCTCACGCCGGTCGAAGGCCTTGACGTGATCGATCGCGAGCTGCAGCAGGTGTATGCGAAGCTCGGTCATCCGGAGCGATGGAAGCTCCTGCGCTATGACGTCGAGCATCAGGAAACACCGGAAGGCCGGCAGGAAATTATCGCGTTTCTCAAAAAGTTCTTGTGAGTATCCAGATGAACATCAAACCTATCCTCCCTGCAGTCATTCTCGGCGGCGCCGCGATTGCGTTCGCGCAGCAACCACCGCCACCGCAAAGTCAGACCGCTGCACCGGCACCGCCGAACACGGATGCTTTCTACCAGCTCGGTCCCGACTCCTTTCCACGCGAGGGCATACCGAAGGGAGAAGTACGCGGGCCGTACACGCTTCCCAGCCAGGCGTATCCGGGCACACAGCACACCTATTGGGTTTACGTGCCCGCCCAGTACGATCCGAGCGTCGCTGCGAGCCTGATGGTGCTCAACGACGGTCAGGCGTTCAAGAACATGGAGGGCGACGTTCGCGCGCCCAACGTGTTCGACAACTTGATCTACCGCCGCGAGATTCCGGTCATGCTTGCCGTGTTCATCAATCCAGGACGAACGCCGGAGCAGCCGGAGCCGACGCCGCAGGAGTGGGGCGACAAAACAACCAACCGCCCAATCGAGTACAACACCCTCGACGACAAATACGCGCGCGTGATCGTCGACGAGCTGCTGCCCGCGCTGAACAAGGATTACAACATTTCAAAGGATCCAGAGCGGCGTGGCATTGGCGGCGCCAGTTCCGGAGCAATCGCGGCATTCACCGTTGCATGGGAGCGTCCAAACGAGTTCCGCAAGGTCCTGAGCATCGTCGGCAGCTTCACGAATCTTCGCGGTGGCCACGCGTACGCAGATCTTGTTCGAAAGACCGAGAAGAAACCGATCCGAATCTTTCTGCAGGATGGCCGCAACGACAATCGGGGCGTCGGTCGGAATGGGCAGTACGACGAAACGCGTGACTGGTTTCTTCAGAATGTCCGCCTAATGCAGGCGTTGACCGAAAAAGGTTACGAAGTCAACTATACATGGGGCATAGGACGTCACGGCCAGAAGCAGGGCGGCGCGATTTTTCCTGACATGATGCGCTGGCTCTGGCGCGATCACCCGGTCTCAACGGACGTGAACGATACCGGAGAACGTTCGTTCAACAAGCCAGCCGAAAAGAAAGGACCGGGCGGCGATTAGTCAGCGCGCAGCCCTTCCAGCGGTTCGACACGAGCGGCGCGCCAAGCCGGAAAGGCGCAGGCGACAGCGGCTGCGAGCAGCAAGACGCCTGCTGCCGCCGTGAGCGCGGCTGGATCGCTCGTTTTCGTCTGAAACAGCAGATCCTGCAGCAGCGTCCCCGCGAGTTGTGCTGCGACGATGCCGGCGGTGATGCCGACGCCGGTCAATGCGAGTCCCTGGGTGGTCACAACAGCTGCCAGTGAGCGGGGCCGCGCACCAAGTGCCAGACGAATTGCAATTTCCTGCCGCCTATCGTTGACCACACATGCGAGCAGTCCGTAGACGCCGATCGCGGCGAGGATCGCGGTAATCGCTGCGAAGGCGGTCAAGACAAACATCAGCATCCGCGGCGCCGCGGCTGCGTCGAGCACCCGTTCGTCCATCGTCCGGACACTGCTCAATGGCAGGGACGCGTCAACCCGGCGCAGTGCCGTCTTGAAGGCAACCGCGACCGTGCGCGCATCTATGCCTCGCGCGACCAGATTCATCGGCCGGAATGGGAACTGACGATGAGTGTGGTAGATGACCGCCTCGGCGGCGCGGCCGAGTGGCGTGTGCTGGACGTCACCCACGATGCCGATGATCCTGAACGGCACGCGACCCGCGAGGTTGCGGCCGAGCGGTCCAATATTCGTAGCCGTGGAAACGATCCGCCGCCCCACGGGATCGACGCCGGCGAACATACGCCTGGCAAGCGTCTGGTTGATCAGGATCACTGGCTCGGTATCCTTCGTGTCGTGATCGCTGAACAAGCGGCCGGAGATCAGGGGGACCCGGAACGCCTCAAAGTAGCCAGGGCTGACGCTGACGTGTTGGGCGACCGGCGCGTCGACTGATGCGACCGGCTCGCCCTCCACGGCGAACGGGAGACGAGTCGCCCATCCCGCATCGAGCGGGAGCGCTGTCGCTGCACCGGCGGCTTCGATTCCCGGCTGCGACCGAATCTCGTCGAGAAGCGTCGTGTAAAACTGTTGCACGTCCTCCCATTTGGCATAGCTGCCGCCCGACAGCTGCAGCCGGGCAACGACGACGTCGGACGAGACCACACCGATCGGCGCGCGCAGCATTCTGCTGACGCTGCGCACGAGGAGGGCCGAAGCGACAAGGACGGCACACGCGAGTGCGACCTCGCTCACCACGAGCAGCCTGTTCCATCGGTGCGTCCGGGCACTCGGGGTACTTCGTGTGCCAAGTCTGAGCGCGTCGCGGGTCTCGGCACGCGAGATAATAACCGCGGGCAGCAAACCGAACATCAGCGTCGTCGCGCAGATTGTCAGCAGGGTGAAGGTCATGACGCGCCCGTCGATACCGACACTCTGAAGTCTGGGGACCATCACCGGCATCCAGGCGATCGCCAATCGCACCAGCGCAAGCGCACCTGCCGCGCCCGCAATCGTGCCGCCGACCGCGAGCAAGAGACTTTCCACGAGTACTTGGCGCAGAAGACGAGCGCGGGATGCGCCGAGCGCGGCACGAACGCTCATCTCGCGCGCGCGCGAGCCGGCCCGCGCCAGCAGCAAACTCGCGACGTTGAGGCAGGCGGTAACCAGGACGAGCGAGACGGCTCCGAGCAGGACGAAGAGGGCCGGCCGGTAGTAACCGAGCATCTCATCGAGCAGCGGCGCCGGATACACACTCCACGAGCTGTTCGTCGAAGGGTTTTCGGCGGCGAGGCGATCGCTGAGTCGCGAGAGCTCCGAGGCCGCCTGTTCCGGCGTGACGCCAGTCTTTAGCCGGGCGACCGCTTCCATGAAATGTGCGCCGCGGCTGTGCCGAGTCAAATCCCAATTCAAGCGAAGCCAGACATCAACGTCATCCGGGAACGTGAATCCAGGTGGCATAACGCCTGCGATCCGGTACTGTGCGGACTTCACATTCAGCGGTCTTCCAATGACGTCGGCTGCCCCGCGGTAATGCTCGCGCCAGAAACGATCGCTGATCACCGCAATCAAGTCCGTCGAGTAAAACGGACCGTCGACCGGAAATCCGGCACCGAGTTGCGGTGACACTGCGAGAAGGCCGAACAGATTGCCGCTCACCTCAATCGCGTTGACCCGCACTGGTTCGACGCCTGGATCGGCGACGTTGATGTCGGGGCGCCACCATGCCGCCGCGTCATCGAATGCGGCGTGCACGCTCCGGTAATCCATGAAATTGACTGGAGACAGATGCTCCTTCGGCAACTGCTTTTCGAGATTCTGTTCCCAAAGCATCACCAGCTGCTGTGAATTGCGGTATGGCAGTGGCCGCAGCACGACCGCATTCACCACGCTGAAGATTGCAGTCGCGGCTCCAGCACCGAGACCGAGCGTGACGATCGCGATCGCGGCAAATGACGGCGATCGGCGCCACTGTCGCCAGGCAAATCTGACGTCACCCGCTAATCCAGTCACCCCCCCGGCCGTGACAAAATCCGCACCCGCGGTGCCGCTATCAGGCGGACGATGACGCGGCGTGGTCACGATGGAAAGGGAGGATTCCTCCAGCGCAGCCTTCGCAAGCGCCAGGGCTTCTTCTTCGCTTCGACCGTTTGACAACGCGTCGAGATAGATGTCTTCGAGGTGAGCCGCGAGCTCGGCCACTGTTTGCAGCGGAAGGCCAGGCGCGCCCGTCTGACGCGCGCGATCACGAACCAGAGCCTGCCAATCATGTGCAGGCATGATCAGGCGAACTCCACACCCGCGACGTCGTTCAAGGCGGCGATGAACCGGCTCCAGTCAGCACGCTGCGCCACAAGCGTCTTTCGACCGGCATCGGTGATCCGATAATGGCATCGCCGGCGCTGGCCGGCCTTCTCGACCCATCGTCCTTTGATCCACCCGCGATCCTCCATCCGGTACAACGTCGCGTAGAGGGACGCGAGCGTGAATCGCAGCGTCCCGCCCGATCGCTGCTCGATCAGTCTGGCGATCTCGTATCCGTGGTGACTGTCCTGCTCGAGAATCGCCAGAATGACGACCTCTGTGCTGCCTTTCTTGGCTTCCTCGATCGCCGGCCGAGTCGACATGCTGCGCTCCTATATGAAGGAGTACTATATATCAACCCGACATGTCGGGATCCGGTACCCGGGATCCGACTTACTGGCTGCTGGCTTCTCCGCCTTAGGCTGCTGGCAAAGAAAAACCGGAAACGGAACTGGATCCCTCGGATCCCGGACAACGGATCCCGGATCCCGGCAGCGAAGTTACCTTCGAATCACGACGCCGGCGGTGAATGTCATGTAGCGCAGGTGGCACTGACCGATGGAAGTAGGACAGGTATCTTCCGATGGCGTGAGGTTGTTGTAGTAGCGAAGGTCGAATCGGACGCCAGTGCGCTTGGAGAGGAATCCGATCGCCCCGCCGCCGATGTTGAATGCCGGAATGTTGCCGGTGCCCGGGAATACTGGCGTCACATCCGTGCGAGAGACGCGTAGAACGCCGACTCCGCCAGAAACGAATGGGCGAAGCCCGTATTCAGTCCACTGCCGCGGCGTAGTAAGCACGGCGTTACCCATCATGGCGATCGTGTGGCTCTTGCTGACGAGCGGAGGATGTCCGAGGGATTCGTCATTTTCAAAAAATCCTGGCGTCCAGACAAACATTCCTTCGACGCCGAAAATTCCGGAGCCGAGAAGCGTCACCGTCCCGCCAAAATTCCAATGAGTCTTTGACGTGCCCTCGTCAGGGTCGAAGATGCTGGTATCAGCCTGAAACGTCCACCCTACGTTCGGTACAAAATGCCACTCGGCGGCGGCGGCGGACGGAAACGTGAGCGCGAGCAGTACCCCGGCTGCAAGACTCCTCAGGAAGCGGGCGGGCACTACGTGACAAGCCTGAGGAAGAGCGAGGCGAAGAGCGACTTGGTGACGTTACCCGACGACAGCTGGAACGTATTACTCAACCCATCGCTGTTGGCGAGAAGAATGAACGTGATTTTCCGATCCGGCAGTTTCAGCAAGAGGCCCGAGTATGCGTTCCCGATGTTGCTGAAATGCCAGACAACGCGCTCGTTGCGATGGCTCTGCACGAACCAGCCGAGTCCCATCGGTGAAACGACACTCACCGGGGTCCACGCCAAGTCCAGCGTCTCCTGGCGCAGGATACGTTTCGCGTCGAGCATCGCATCGAGTCGGGCGAGATCGCGCACCGTACTGACCAACCCATTCTCAGCAGACATCGTGATCGGCGGAAGTTCGGTACGCTCCGCGCGCAGGCGCGTATCTACCTTGTAGGGCACTGCCATTCTGTCCAGCACGCGGCGATATCGATCCAGGTCTTCGCTATCGAATTCTCCTTCGCGAAGGACGCTGTCCGAATGCCACAGATCAGTCCCGGGCACTGAATCCTGCATCGCCGCACGATCGAGCAGCATGGCGACGCTCTTGCGGTACGAGCGAGCCTCGCCGCAATGCTCGACGACCGGGGTCAGCTGCGCATATCGTTCGGGGCTGTAGACAAACGGCTCTTCGACACCCGGGGTCGTGTGGCTGAGGACCTGCGAAATCGTGACATTCGCCTCGGGAAGTTCGCCGCCGTACTTCCGAATTGGCTCATCGAGATACAACTGCCGGCGCTCGGAGCACTCGAGCAACATGACCGCCGCGAGCGTCCCGCTCAGATCACCGACGAGATAGGGCGTGTCCGGCGTCGCGGGAATCTTCAAAGCAGTATTTTGGTACCCGTAACCTTTCTCCCAAATGACGGCGCCGTCGCGGATCACGACCGCAGACATGCCGGGAATGCCTGCCTGTTTTCGCAATGCCTCGAGGTAGCTGTCGAGAACAGGCAACGCACCAAACGGAGTGAAGACAGGCGGCTGCTGCGCGATCGTCACGGTCGCCGCCAATACGAACAGGGTGATGAACGCCGCAGAACGTTGACGCATCACCGCATGAAGGTGAATTTCGCGAGACCGACGACATCGTCCGCCTGCCATGGCCAGACAAACGACATGATCCGGGGGGTCGTGTGCGCGCGCACACGCACATAGTATTCGGCGTTCTCTTCGAGTGACTCGCTGCGGAATAACGGCAACCGTTCGAATTGATTCGTCAACCACGCCCAGGCCGCATCTTCGCGTTCCATCGAGTCAGCGCGGTCGATGCGACCATCGATGGTGCGTCTGACATCGTACTTTTTCGTCAGGTTGTCGAATCGCACGGTCGCGGTCACAACCTTGGAGTCGATCGTGCGATCGAACCAGACGCCCGAACTCCTGCGCAAATCAACTTTGTACACGAGACTGACGGTCAGACCGCTGTGAATCGCGCTGCGGATTTCCTCGGTCGGCTCCTGCGCCAGCTTGAACGACACGAGCACTTCGTCGCCGCGGGTGAGCGGCGCGACTTGGAGAATCTGCCCTTCGGGAGAGGCGACAGCGAGAAGCGAAAACAGAACAAATGCGGCGGACGACAACATCGGGCTGTGCCGTTATTTTATGTCAAATTGGGCCGGAATCAGTCGGGTGCTGCGCTTCATTCTGGCGCGCCGCGTATCTCACCGCGAAACCGCGTGTAGCGTCAATTTTTGGACACGCCAGTTCGTCAGCTCACCCACGTACAAGTTATTTTCGGTCCGACAATCGATTCCATTTATGAGCCCGAATTGCTTGAGCTGCTTGCCGGCCGCCCCAAACTTTCCGACAACTCGTCCATCTAGTTCCAGCTTGTAGATGGCGGCGTCATCCATGCCGTACTGGTCTCCTGCGTGTGAGCTATAAAGATATTGATGAGGTCCGCCGCTGACGCAGATCGCCTGGGGCACTCCGACGGTGGTAATTTGCGATTTGAACCCGCCCTTCCCGTCGAAAACCTGAATTCGTTTGTTGCCTTGATCCGCAACGTAGACATTGTCTTGAACATCAGTGGCCATCGAATGCGGGACGTTGAACTGACCCGTCCCCGCACCACGAGAGCCCCAGGACAAGACGAAGCGGCCGTCTCGATCGAACTTCGCGATCCGCGCGTTCGCGCCGTGGCCGTCGGCAACGAAGATGTTGCCTTCGCGATCGAAGGCAACATCGCTTGGCCGGATGAACTGGTCTCCTGCGCCGCCTGCACCGGGCGCGGCAGACGATCCTCGTGCGGGCGCAGGTGATGGATTCGACGACGGGACGCGAATCGACACGGCTTCCGGCTTGCGGCCGAGGATCATCACCACCCGTCCATCCGCATTGAACTTGACGACCTGGTTCGATCCCTCGTCAACGACCCAGATGTTGTCTTGCGGGTCGACGCGAACGGCATGCGCGACCAGGAACGCATAAACGCCCTGCCCGATCTCCCGTACAAAAGCACCGTTGCGATCGAACTCGAAGAGCCGGGAGCCGCCGCGCGAAAACAAACGCGAGTTCCCGAGACCGACCGTCGGGTTGCCGGTGCGCGTGTATACGAACAACTGACCGCGAGAATTCGTCGCGACTCCTGCAACTTCACCCAGGTAGATATCGGACGGCAGCTTGAGGAAGTCTGACGATGCGTCGAAAGGAATCTCGGGAACGGATGTGGGCGCCTGAAATCCATCGGGCGTCAGAAGACTCGCGACAATGGCGCCGAGGCATAACCACCGTACCATTCATCTCTCCTATCGTGTCGGCAAAGTGGTCCGAAGGAGGATCTTCTGAACGCGCCATGCGGTGATTTCCGCGACGAACAGCGCGTCGGGATTGCGGCAATCAATTTCGTGCACCGTGCTGAACTCACCCATCTGCTTCCCCGGCTTTCCAAATCTACCGATGATCGTGCCGTCCAACTCCATTTTGTAAATCTCGCCGGTGATGTCCCGGTACTGTGCCAAGCCGTTGTCGGGAATCGAGTTCGAGACAAACAGATATTGATGCGGGCCCGGCGAAATGCACACGGCCCACGGGTTGCCGACGTTGTCGTAAATCGCCTTGAAGTTGAGATCGTTGTCGAACACCTGCACGCGCGCGTTGCTCCGGTCGCCGACATACACGTTGCCGTTTGCGTCCATCGCCATTGTGTGCGGGAGGTTCAACTGTCCTTGCTGGCTTCCCTTGGTGCCGACCTGCTTGACGAATCGGCCATTCTTATCGAACTTGACGACCCGCGAGTTGCCGTATCCGTCCGTGACGAAGATGTTTCCCGCGGCGTCGAAGCCGACATCGGTGGGACGGCTGAACACGTAGGGTTCGGGCGGCGGTTCCGGCGCGCCTGCCGGGGCGGCGACAAGACCTTCGACAGCTTCAGGTCTGCGCCCGATAACCATTGCCACGCGACCGTCTGGCGTGAACTTGATCACCATATTGGTGCCTTCGTCCACCGCCCAGATGTTGTCGTCGCGATCCACTCGCACGGCGTGGGCAAATTCGAATCCGTAAAGCCCCTGACCGATCTCTCGCACGAACGTTCCGTTCTGATCGAACTCGAACAGGCGGGTGTCGCCGCTGCGCGTATACACGAAGACATGGCCCTTCGAATTGGTCGCGACGCCTATTCCTTCACCGAGATAAAGGTTCGGCGGGAGTTTCAAGAAGCCCGGCACCGATTCATAGGAAATCTCCGGGACGTTCTGGGCCTTTGCTTTGGTCTGAGCAAACAGTGGCGTCGAAGCAAGAACAGCGACAAGAAGAAAGATGGCTTTCATAGGGCCCTTGTCAGTCGTGTCTCAGCGCGCGGATTGGATCGAGCCGTGCCGCCCGTGCAGCGGGATAACTGCCAGCGATCAGGCTGATTGTGACGGAGAATCCAATTGCGCCGCCAATCAACCAGAGTGGCAGCGAGAAGAGATTGCCGGGGGTTCCTCCCTGGTTCTGGATGTACACGTTCGCGCCGAAGTTAATGATCCTGCCGACGATCCACCCGAGCACGACACCAGTGATGCCGCCGAATAAACCAATCGCGGACGCTTCGATCAGAAAGATGCGGCGAATGTCGCCATCACTCCCACCGATGGCTTTCATGATGCCGATCTCGCGAGTGCGTTCCAGGATCGACATCACCATCGTGTTCACGATTCCAAGCGATGACACGGCAAGAGCGATCGAGCCAATCAGACTGAGGACGATGTCGAGAATGATGAAGCCGCGCTTGGCGCCCTGCAATGCGTCGTTCAGCGAAAAGGCTGAAAACCCCTTCTTCTTGATCTGGTCCTCGATGTCCTGCACGAACTGGGCGTGTTTTACCTTCACGGTCAGCGCATTGTAGGTCCGCTCCGCTGCCCGCTCGGGTACAAGCGTCTGTTGAAGCGCGCGCGTCGCCTCGGCGATCGCTTTTGCGCGGCCGAGCGGGATCATCAAACCGGAGACAGCGACCGCGCCACCGAATGGACCGGTCTCCCGTTCGATGATGCCGACAATCCGATAGGGCTCTTCAACTCGTGAGGCACTCGCCGACGCTGCGCTCGTTGCCGCTCGCGATCCGCCGCCACTGCTCAATGTGGCGTGGATGAGAATCAGGTCCTTGCCAATGAGCCCCTGCGGATTCGCGGGATCGATCCGTTTCGCCATCTCCAGGCTCAGCAGACATTCGTTCGCGGAATCGTTGGTGAAGAATCGGCCGAAGGTGATTGTCTGAAACGCGCCCTCATCCTTCGCGGTCATCGGCACGCCTGCCGCGAGTATTCCTTCCGAGTCGTTGCCGTATTTTGCTTCGACCGGCGCGCGTACGTTTGGAGAGACCTCTCTGACGCCGTCCAAAGCCGCAAGCTCTTTGATCGTCGCGTCGTTCAGATCTGAACGGAGCGGCGGCGCATCAGCTGATGATGCAGCCCGTTGCGCGCGTCGGTTCGCACCGAAGCCTCGTCGGCCCGCACCGGCGAGGGTCGCCACGCCACCCGGCAGATCTTGTCCCGGCGTCACAGTGATGGTGTCGAAGAGCCCTGATTTCGTGAATCGCGCGACGAACTGATCCTGCAATCCCACTCCGAGCGATACCATGCCGGCAAGCGAGGCAATCCCAATCGAAACACCGAGCGTCGTCAGCGAAGTGCGCAGCTTTGCCTCGCCGAGGTTCCGTAACGCCAGGCTGAGTGTGTCGCGGAGGGTCATACGCGCGCCGCCGACCGCTCATCGATGATCAGGCCGTCGAGTAGCGTGATTGTCCGGTTGGCACATGTCTCGGCGAGTGACGCATCATGCGTGACCATGATGATGGTCTTTCCCTCGCGCTCGTTGAGATTCTTGAGAATGCCGAGGATGTCCCGCGACGTATGACTATCGAGATTTCCGGTCGGCTCGTCGGCCAGCAGGAGGTGCGGCTTGTTCGACAACGCACGGGCAATCGCCACGCGCTGCTGTTCACCACCCGACAACTCGCGAGGACGATGGTGCTGACGCTCAGCCAACCCCATTGCCTCCAGAAGGCTTCCTGCGGCCGCGTCCCGATCCGCCCGCGGTGCGCCCGCAAACATCATCGCGAGGGTGATGTTATCTCGCGCGGTCATCGTCGGCACGAGATTGAACGATTGAAAGATGATGCCGACGTTCTGCCGCCGATGCAGGCTCAACTCTTCGCTCGACATCTGCGCGAGATCACGATCGAAGATCCGCAGCGACCCTTCTGTCGGCTGATCAAGCCCGGCAATCAGATTGAGGAGCGTTGATTTGCCCGAGCCCGACGTGCCGAGCAACGCGACGAATTCTCCCTGCTCTACTGCCAGCGATACGCCGTCGAGCGCACGGACGGTCGATGCGCCCATCTGGTAGTGCTTCTTGAGATCGCGTGTCTCGAGGAGCGTCGGCATCACTGAGTTCGCAGGAACGATATGTTATCCTGAGATGTCAGTCCGCCTCGCTCCGCGATGGCGCAAAAAAAGGCTAGAGCGACCACGGCCCTTCAGACGGGCAACGCGAATCGGTCGCGGCCGGGAGGTGCATGCATGGCAAACACTACCGGGGGAAGTCGCTAAGACTTCCCTGCGAAAGAGAACGGCCGGCGGATCACGCCGGCCGTTTTCATGTACGCGAGATCAGGGCGACGAGCGTTCGAACGCTTATTCCGATTTCAGCGCCACCAGCGGGTCCACATTCGCCGCTCGTCGGGCCGGACCGAGCACCGCCCCGAGACTTGCAGTCACGAGCACGAAAATAACGGTGACGAGGGTCGCCGGATCCGACGGGCCGACGCCGAACAGAAACGTCCGCAGAACGCCGGTGGATGCGAAAGCAACGGCGAGGCCGCAACCCACACCAACAATGACGGGCGTCAGTCCTTTGCGAATCATCAGCAGCAGGACGTCTCGGCGCGCGGCGCCGAGCGCCATTCGAATGCCGATCTCTGTGGTCTGACGTAACACGGTAAACGACAACACGCCATACACACCGACCGCGGAGAGGATTAGCGCGAGCGCGGCGAAGACGGAGAGTAGCACCAGGTTGAGCCGCCGTGATGACATCGTCTCTCCGATCAGTTGTTCCCCAGTGCGAATGCTTGCGATCGGCACATCCCGATTCACCGATCGCACAGCAACTCGAAGAGAGGCCGCGACACGCTCGGGCCGTTCACTGCTCGTACGGACGACCAGAAACATGCCTCCGGTCGGGAACTGCGCGTGCGGAACGTAGATTTCCGGTTCAGGAGAAAGGTGAAGCGCGCGCTGGCGCAGGTTTGGGATGACGCCGACGATCTGTCGTGGCTTCGGATCCAGAATCTGAATGGTTTGGCCGATCGGATTCTGCCCAGGGAAGTAGCGATCTGCCATTGATTGATTGATGACGGCGACAAACGGCGCGGTGGCACTGTCCCCGGTCTCGAAGCCGCGGCCGACGAGAAGCGGAATGCGCATTGCCTTGAAATAGCCAGGCGTGGTCGCAGCGAAATTCGCGGTCCGCAGCGTGCTCGGATCCGGTCGACTCAGGATCGTGAACGCCACGTTGGCGCTGACGCCTGAGAACGGAAACACGCTCACCGCAGCTGCGTCAGTGACGTCAGGCAGGGCCAGCGCCTTGGTGATCATCTCCTCGTACAGCGCAATGCATCGCTGAACCGGAAAACTCGCGCGCGGCAGGAAGAATCGCGCGGTCAGGACACGCTTGACCTCCAACCCGGTCTCGACCGTCTGGAGTTTGTAGAAGCTTCGCAGCAGCAAGCCGGCGCCGGCGAGCACGACGACCGCGACGGCCAGCTGGACGACAAGTAATGCCGGGCGCAGCCATCCTGACGAGACGTCCTTGCGAGATCGGACCGCCGTGCTGACCGCGAAGCGAGAGGTCGCAGCCGCAGGTGCGAGACCAAACAACAGCCCGGCAGCGAGCGATACCACCAACGTGACGGCCAGCATGCGGGTATCGAGAGCGATGTCCGCTGACCGGGGCAGGGGTGTCAGCGATAGAAGTGCAGGGATGGCGTACCCGGCGACGGCGACGCCGGCGATTCCGCCGAGCAGCGAGAGCATGACACTCTCGGTCACGAGCTGTCGCATGATGCGCGAGCGACTCGCGCCGAGCGCGCTGCGTAGCGAGATTTCCTGGCGCCGGGCGATCGCGCGCGCCGTCAACAAGCCAGCGACGTTGGCGCAGGCGATAAGGAGAACGCATCCCGCGGCGCCCGCCAGCATGACGAGCGAACGCGACGTTGATCCAACGGTGTAGTCGACCAGCGACGACACCTGCACGCCCCAGTCCTTGTTCGTCGCCGGGTACCTTCGGGCCAGGCGAATCCAGGCGGCATCACACCAATGACCGTGCGTTTGACACCATTGAGCGAGACAGTGCGGTTGAGCACGTTCGCTGCTGATCCAAAGTGACGCCGCCAGAGCCGATCAGAAAGGACGACACTCATCGAATCGTTGTCGCGGAAGGTTGCGCCGAGTTGTGGCGTCACGCCGAGTGTCGTAAAGAGGTTTGACGTGACCGCTGCGGCCGCAAGCCGCTCCGGCTCCTCGACGCCAGTGAGATTGAGCGTCAATCGCCATGCGCCCGCGAGAGCGCTGAGAGATTTGGCCGTGTCCCGCCAGTGCAGGTAGTCAGGCAAGGTGACGACATCGACACCAAATGATTTGTGCTGCTGCACGACGCCGATGAGACGCTCGGGCTCCGGATACGGCAGTGGGCGCAGCATCACCGCGTTTACGACGGTAAAGATTGCCGAGTTTGCGCCAATGCCAAGCGCGAGCGTCAGGACCGCCGCGAACGTGAACGCCGGGGCCCGGCGCAACATTCGCGCTGCATATTGAACGTCCTGTCGAGCGTCGTCGAGCCAGCGGAACGAGCGGGCATCGCGCTGCTCCTCTTTTGCATGTTCGACGCCGCCGAACGCCCGCCGCGCCGCGTAGCCGGCCTCGTCGTCAGACAAGCCGCGTCGACGAAACTCGTCTTCGAGGAGCAGCAGGTGAGAATTGATCTCGCGCGCTAAATCGCGGTCGGCGCGGGAGTGGCGAAACAGGTTGTGAAACCTCCCCAGGAACCGGCGCAGGCGCCATATCATGATCACTCCTCGGGCAACGGTAGAACGCGTTTCACTAGTCGTACCAGTGGAAGGTGTCATGACTTCACTTGACTGTCAAGTGGAGCGGGAACTCCGGGCAGGCGAACACAAAGCGAACAAAACGTGCAGCCACCTTTCCGAGGGAAGGTGCCAGCCACCTTTTTATGGTTCGCGCCGCTCTACTTCACGTCGATGTCGTAGATGTAGATGGTGGAGGTGTTGTCTTCCGGCATGAAATACCCGCGAAGTCCGGTCGACGTTGGCTCGATCCAGACCGGATTGTGGGTCATGTCAACACCGTCCGCGGTCCAGAGGAGCACCGGCACCTGGTGAAGCGGCCGCCCGCCGGACAGATCGACGAGGTCGAGTCCTCCGAGGCGGAAGGGGGGCGCGTCAGGGCGCTGGCGTAGCTCGGTCACGCCCGAACACAGCATGCGCCGCGCGCCGGCGTACTTGCAGTCCTGATAGTCAACATAGTGCGAGACGTTCATCACCCGCAGCTTGTCGGGCGGAACATCCGCATTCATGACCTTGCCTTGCTTGTCGAGGGTCCAGCGATAAAAACGCCGCGAGCCCCAGCTGACACCGTGCAGCGTGTTGTCGTCGGTGTTGTGAACGATGGCTCCGAGGTGATCGCCAAAGCGGAAAACCTCCGCCGCTTGCATGCGCACGGGATCAACGCGGTAAACGATCGACCGACTGTCAGGCCGGTATTCGGCGACCGGCACCCAGATGCTCGTGCCGTCATAGTCGACGCCGCCGGGATGGTAGGTGGTTCCCTCACCGAGCGGCAGGTCGGCGAGCAGTTTTCCCGTTCTGTCGATCTTGAAGAGATGCCCGATCCCTTGACCCGGATCGCGATCGTAGCCGTCCACCGGCTTAGGAAACCGCGTCGTTGGCACTTTGATCTCGACCGACGTCACGTAAAACGTGTCGCCGATCTTGACCATGCCTTGCGGGTGATACGTGGGAAAGCCGATCTGGATCGAAGTGACGGGCTTCCACACGCCGTCACGCGTCAGCTTCATGACCCGTTCCGCCACAACCGATCGCTGGTCGGTTTGCGGGACGATCACCGCGACAAGTACAGCCCCCGCGCAGACAAACTTCAGCGCCATTGCTGGGAAGAGCCTACAACATCAACCTTAATTAGGGCGGGCAAAAACGCCGTTTCTTGGGTTGACATCTGACCCTGTTGACCGATCCTCGGATGAGATGTCTACCCGACGCAGCGAACATCTTCCCCTGATGCAGGGCACACTCGATGTGCTTGTTTTGCGTACGCTCGCCTTCGGCTCTGAGCACGGCCAGGACTTCTCGACCGGTTCTCGTCACTAATCCTCGAATCACTAATCCTCGAATCCGCGAATCTCGATTCGAGGATTGGCGATTCGACGATTGGGGATTTAGGATTAGTGATTAGCGATGAGGGATTCACCGGTCGCCGCCATGATGATCATCGTTGCGGCAGTGTGTATGACGGGTGAGGTCCGCCAAACGCCGGCCGTCCGGATAGTGCTCGTCGGCGACTCCACCGTCGCTGACGATTCGGGCTGGGGACCTGGTTTCCGCCGCCTTTCGACGAGCGGGGTTGAAGTCGTCAACATCGCCGCGAATGGTCGCAGCTCCAAGAGCTTCATCGACGAGGGGCTGTGGAACAAGGCGCTTGCCGCCCGCGGTCAGTACTACCTTATTCAGTTCGGCCACAACGACGAACCCGGAAAGGGTCCCGAGCGCGAGACCGATCCACGCACGACATACCGCACCTTCATGGCGCGTTATGTCGACGAGTCGCGCGCCATCGGCGCAACACCGGTTCTCATCACGTCACTGGTGCGACGCATCTTCAATCCGGATGGCACGATCAAAACCACACAGACGCCGTATGTCGAAGCCGTGCGCGCGCTGGCGGCGCAGAAACGGGTGCCGCTCATCGATCTTCATGCGATCAGTCTGGCAGACGCCGAGCACGCCGGCGATGATGTGTGGGCAGATTTGAGTCCGCGCGACGAGAAGGGCCAGATCGATCGTACGCACCTGAATGCGAAGGGAAGCGATGTCGTCGGACGGATGGTGGCCGAAGCTCTGGTTAAAGTCGTTCCCCAACTGCAACCGCTGTTTCATCTCGAAACAGGCGGAAAGCTCGCACCTGCTGCACCATCAGCATTCGTTGGCCGATGACGATTTGGTTGTGTCACTGGTGACACACGGCCATCCGCGATCCATCACGACCCGTTAACTCACGCTCTTACAGCCTGTTACGCCACTCCCGCGCCGGCTCAATCCGGGCATTTCCTTTGCTGAAGACCCATGGTCGCGGCGTTTCGCGAAGGAGGACCATCGATGCCCGTGAAGAAAGCCACGCGTTCCAAAGCGCCCGCAGCGTCGAAGAAGTCGTCGGCGACAGCAAACGCGAGCTCGAAGACGACTGCACCGGCCAAGCGTCAGTTCGGCACCGGCGCGATGCTCGTGACGGCCATATGCGTGACCGGCGCGGTCATCGTGATCGCTGCGCATGAAATGACACCGAGTGCTCGTTCCACGGCGACTGACGCACGGCCTGATGCTGAAGTCGCAACCGTTCAACCAAAGCCAATGGTGACGAGTACGATCGTTGACGTGTCACCCGTGCCAACGGCGAAGTCGGAAACGGACGCGTCGAAAACCAGCGCGGCAAATACCGCCCCGGTGACGATCTTCGGGTGCCTCGAACGATCAAACGAGACGTACCGACTGACCGACACCGACGGTGTGGATGCTCCGAAGGCACGCAGCTGGAAGACCGGGTTCCTCAAGAAGAGCGCAGCCACGGTTGAAGTCGTCGACCCGGGTAACCGCATGCGTCTGTCGAGTCACGTCGGACATCGCGTCGGCGTCACCGGAACGATATCGGAAAAGCAGCTGCAGGCGCGGTCGATCCGGAAGATCTCTTCGTCCTGCGGTAACTAACCCCTTACAGGAGGGCCCATGCGGTCCCTCCTGTTTCCTCCTCATCTCGCTCGCTTGCACTGAACAGTCGAAGATGGTGTGATCGGTCACGCTGACGATGACTGATCCCGTGCATGAGGCGGTGAATGCCGTCTATGTAGAACACTCGCGTCGTGTGCTGGCGACGCTCATCCGTCTGCTCGGTGACTTCGACGTCGCTGAGGAAGCGCTGCACGACGCGTTCAGAGCGGCGCTCGAGCAATGGCCGCGAGACGGCATTCCCGCCAACCCTCGTGCCTGGCTGGTCTCGGCTGGACGATTCAAGGCGATCGACGGCCTCCGCCGCCGCTCGCGCTTCGATGCGCTTGACGATGTTGGCGAGCGCGCTGACGTTGCCGTGATCGATACAGCTGCGTGGGCCGATGAGGAGAGTGTCGAGGACGATCGGCTTCGGCTGATCTTTACCTGTTGCCATCCGGCTCTCGCCCCGGATGCACAAGTCGCTCTCACGCTTCGTGAGGTGTGCGGTTTGACGACGGAGCAAATCGCCCAGGCATTTCTCACGCCGGCACCGACACTGGCGCAGCGCATCGTGCGCGCGAAAGCCAAGATTCGCGACGCGCGTATTCCCTACCAGGTGCCAACGCCCGCGGAACTACCGGGACGATTGGATGCCGTACTGCGCGTCATTTATCTGGTGTTCAACGAAGGATACGAAGCGACGTCGGGAGAGCTCCTCACGCGATCCGATCTTTCAGCCGAAGCAATTCGGCTGGGACGGCTCCTTGCGGACTTGTTGCCGGAACCGGAAGTCCTCGGCTTGCTTGCGCTGATGCTTCTTCACGAGTCCCGGCGCGAAGCACGGACGTCGCCGACCGGAGAACTGATTCGACTCGACGATCAGGATCGATCGCGCTGGAATCGAGCGCTGATTGCCGAAGGCACTCGGCTTGTCGAGCAAGCGCTGCTGTCGCGTCGCTTCGGCCCTTACACAATTCAGGCAGCGATTTCAGCGGTTCACGCCGAAGCGCCGGACCCCGCAGCAACGGACTGGAATGAGATCGCCGGTTTATACGACATCCTGCTGCAAGCGGATCCGTCGCCGATCATCGAATTGAATCGCGCCGTCGCCGTCGCCATGCGCGATGGCCCGGATGCCGGCGTTGCACTCATTGACGAGATCTTCGCCCGCGGCGATCTCCTCGACTATCGCCTGGCGCACGCCGCGCGCGCTGATCTGTGCCGGCGACTGGGACGCCTGGACGCTGCGCGTCAGTCATACGAGCGCGCCATCGCGCTCACCAAACAGGATCCCGAGCGCCGCTTCCTCGAGCGTCAGCTGAGTGAATTGCGGGGAACGGAGCTCGTCGGACACGAACGCGCGGGCAAACATCAAGCGAACGAGCGAAAGCGAGTGAGCCTCGCGAACGGAGCGGGGCCGAAGGGGCCCCCGCGAGTGAGCGAGTAAGGAGGTCCGGCGGGGCGAAGCCCCCGGAGGATTATGAAGTACCTGTGCCTGGTATACCTCGAAGAACAGAAGCTGCGCACCGTGCCGGACAAGGAGTGCATGGCGTGCGGTGATGGATTCAGAAACAGCGGAGTGCTCGTCGCCGCCGAAGCCCTTCAGCCGATCGCGACGGCCGCAACTGTGCGCGTCCGGAACGGAAAAGTTTCAGTGACCGATGGGCCTTTTGCGGAGACGAAGGAGCAGCTCGCCGGTTTCTACCTGCTTGATGCGAGAGATCTGAACGAGGCCATCCAGATGGCCGCAAAAATCCCACCGGCGCGCGAGGGCAGCGTTGAAGTGCGGCCTGTGCGTGAGTTGACGCCTTAGAAACAATCTTGGGGGCGAGCGGCAGGCGGAGTCTGCCGCTCACCTGCGCAAACATCCCTACTGCCGGTCGAACACCAACGTGTTCTTGACCGTCTGCCCCTTGGCGTTGACGCCGGTCTGCGCGACGGTCAGTGTCTTGCCGTCCGCCGACACACTGACGCCATTCACGAGTGTTTGTTTTCCGTCCTTCTTGTAGGTGCTTCGAACCGTCGTCGGCGACAGCCGCCTCAGCACGACGACATCGGCATCCGGATTCGTTCCGGTGACGCGAATGTCCTTCCGGTCATAGTTGCCGCTGTAACCCCACTTCAACGCGGTGCCATCTCCGTTGGTGCCGCTGACCTCGACGTGACGTCCGGGGCCGGCGGACTCAATCGTCGCGTTCATCTCCTTCGGCGCCGGACCGGGGCTGAACTTCGACTTTGCGACATTCAGTTTCCACGTTCCGTTCGCCGGATCTTTGTCCTGCGCCAGCGCGGCGCTAGACGCGGCAAGCACCAACGCCGCTGCCAGGAACCCGGGGATCCATCGCTTTAGAGACACACGCATTGCGACCTCCAGTGCTGTTCGCGAATGGTTGCAGGAGCCGATTTATGAGGAAGAACCTGGCGAGCCTACATCTTCACAGGATCGTCCGTCAAACGAGGCAGACCTTAACCTTTCCAGCCGCGGGACGGCCGGGTGAATCGCGATGGGAGCGCAGGTTTGGATTCGTTGGCGGACTCCGGTTCTCCGGCGGCCGCGGCGATCTCGGCGTCGAGATCGTCGTCTTTCGGGAGACCCTCGAGCTGATCGACGAACATCAGCGAGTGCTGCGACGGGATCTCGAACTTCTTCCCGCAGGTCCGGCACGTCACCTCGTCGTCGAGCCGCAGGAGGTAATCGCGCAGCTTCGCAAATTTCGCGCGATCCTGGTCGTCGGCACCGGACGGCAGGCGGTCCTTCTTCACACGGCGGACCCACCGGATGTTGTACTCATTCGTGCGCCGGCACCTGGGACATTGATACCGTCCCGGGCGGGTTTCCGGCTTTTCCGAAAAGAAGGCGCGTTCATCGAGTGCCACGTTCACGATTGTAGCAACGAACGCACTCCGGCCAGAAAACGCCCGGCGGACGGCTTCTGACACGAGGGTGTTGACGAGCTGGACCTTTTTACTACTCGCGCTGGAGGGACTTTCGTTTACGCCGTACGTCGTATGATCAGATCGGACTCGCTCGTGCGTCCATAGTAGGCCGCGACGAGTTCTGCGCGCCCATTGACGCCGAGCTTTTGAAAGATGCGCGTCATGTGCGCCTTGACTGTCGCCTCGCTGATGGCCAGGCGATCAGCAAGTTCCTTATTGCTCGCGCCGGTCGCCGCGTGTCGGAACACCTCCCACTCGCGCCTGCTCAAACACTTATCGACCGTCGGGGACGGTTTCGCTACGAATGATTCATCCTTCGCACCGGCCGCCCGCGCCACACAGGAAATGAGCCAGGTGCGGCCAGCCCAAATCCCACCGTCGTGCACCACGCGGATCGCTTTGAGCAGATCGTCGGCGCCCGCGGTGTGCGCCAGAATGCCGCGGATGCCCGCACTTAACGCCTTTGCCGCCCACGCATCATCGTCGGGAACGTTCACGACAACGACGTGGGGACGCCCCTCGTTGAGAATCGTTTCTTCCGCAATCGAGTCATGGCCACGCGCATCGACGACGCGAATGTCCACGCCCTCGCGGTTCAATGCTGTGTCAGTGTGATCGATGACGAAGAACGAAGGATCGCTGCGGAGAATCTGTTGTAGACCGTCGCGGAGCAAATGATCGTCAACCACGATCGCGACCCGGATCGCGCCCATACCCCAATCCAATCTTTGCAGCGCTGAGGCTCGCGATCGTGAACCGGATCGCGTACGACGTCAAGCGTATTGTCGTGAGAATTGAGCCGTGAATTTGTCACGAGGCTGACGGGTGAAACGTCTACCCGCACCCGCGGGATATCGTGGTGCGCACACGATGATGCTCTTTCAGTAAGACTACGCGAATCGTCGGTCAGACGACTCCACCGGTTGCGCGCTCCCGATCAGTGTGGCCAACTGTGCGGCAAAAATCATCGCGTGTGCGCGGACCGATTCTTTCTCTTCTCTGCGTTCTGGCAATTCGATCGCCAGCACGCCAAAACACCCCACCGGCCCCATCAGCGGCACGGCCAGCGCGCCGTTGTCTACGTCATTCCCTTTGACGACGCACGTGCGCTCGGCACGGAACGCTGCTGCGGTCGCGTTGTTGGTATCGCGTTCGACGCGCGGTAACTGCGCCACGACACGATCGGAATAGCCATGCGTGAGAGCAGGTCTGAGCTCGTTGGCGATCGGATCCCACATCCACAGGATGACGCCGACACCATCGAGAATTCTCGTCATTTCATGCAGGAGCGGCGGGACATCCGCGGTCGTCTGAATACGGCCGAGCTCGGTGCACACATGGGCAACGGCCATCAAATCCGGTTCGTACGACTCGTCCGGATCAACGGCGACTGGAGCCGTGACAACAGGCTCCGGGTGAACAGCGGAAGGAGAATCCATCGGCAAGGGAGCAGCAGATTCGACTGGCGGCTGGACATCCGCACCCGGCAGCGTCATTTTCACCGTCGGATGGTCGTCCTCGGAAGGAAGACTCATTCCGGCGGTGGGGTCGCCGGCCTGAACGACGATGACTTGCGTTTCAACCTGCTCGGGCTCGGGATCAGCGATTGAGTCGTGCGCGCGTGCAATAGCCTGCAGAGGGGCCTCCGGCCTGTGGTTCGAACGGGCTCGAAGACGCGACACGGATCCGATCGCCGATGCGACGAGATACTTGAATCGCATTGGCGCGCCGTCATTTGGACGATCGTCGGCAACACTGGTGAACGCGTCAGCGAAGACTTCGGCAGAATCCGGATACAGCTCGAGGAACTCGCGAAGCACCACGTCAGGGTCCAATCCAATCGCGTGAGCGTAGGCGCGAATGAACGCGCGACGGAAGATGCCCGACGGCCAATGCGACACGTCGTCGCGCTCCATCGCTTCAAGGAGCGAGACCTTGATTTTGGTCTGCTCGGCGATCGTGCTCAGGGCAACTTGCTGCCGCTCGCGCTGCTCGCGCATTCGAGCGCCGAAACTCTCAGCCATGCGGTAATCCTCGGGGCCACGACACACGCAGCCATAAACGTACAAGGCTCGGGTCTTCCGACTCGGCCGACATCAACACGCAGACGTTTGAGGAAGGTGCTCGCGGTTTATCGCCCTGTTGGGAGCAATCCATCGCGCAGCCTCGGGCGAGGCGGCCCCGCGCGATGAGGGGCAATAAAGCCGGCAATCGAGAGTAGCAACATGCGCGACCGAGTTCAAGCGTGGAATTCGGGCCATCGTCAATTTCCGTGGGTCATTGCTGTAGGAGACGCAGGGCAATATCCGTCTCGTAGAGAGGCGCCGCAAGAGTCTGCACCTTACCTCCCGACACGTTCGACCGTCGCGCGATCTCGCCGGTCCTCGTATCCACCCATCCGACGGTCCAGGTTCCGGGCGAAAGTCTGACCGAGAGCGTTGCCGCCGAGCCCCCACCTTTGACGAAGACTGCGATCGCTTTCAGCGGTAGAACCAGGGCTCGGGCACTGACTCCGGCGGAGGAGTCGGTAATCAGCGTGTCGTCAGGACGCATGCGCACGAAGTCGAAACCATGGATGAAATCGCGCAAGATGCGCATCTGACGACGGAAGCCGCGGTTGCCACCGCCAGGCTGCGTTGACGGGTACTCGAACGTGCCGCTTTCATAGCCCGCGGCAAATGAGTAGTCGAGATGGTTGAACAAACCACCCCCCGACATGATGACTTCCCACGCTTCGATTCGGTATGGCGTGTCGTCCGTTCCTTTGAATCCGGTTTCGTTATCGCCGATGACTTTGTTGAGCTGGTAGTTCGCACTCACCGCCTCGGGGGCAGCGTAGTGAAAGTTGAAAACGGACACGGCGGGATGTGCCGGTTGAACGCTGCCGGACTTGTTGGCGATGTTCTGTGAAATCACATGCCTTTTCGGCAGCCCCCGTTCCGTTTCGACGATGATCTCTGCAATACGGCGCTGCCAATCGAGCGGCACCCCACGCACTTGATACGGTTCATTCATGATCTCGAAGATCACGTTGTCCATCGGATTGAGTTCAGTGACGATTTTCCGTGTCAACGCCTCCTGGACCGCCAACAGACCGCCGTTTTTGTCGAGCGTGAAGACCTCGAGACGGCTGACGTTCCCGAGCCCGTTTATGTTGTTGGTGCCATTCATGGGGCTCAGGTTCCATTGCTTGTCCTCGTACATCGGGCAGAACAACGTGAACTCGATGACGATGCCCTTCGTCTGAGCGTAGGTCGCAAGCGCCTTCAAGCGGTCGAAGTACGACGAATCCCAGCGTTCAAGATCAAAGCGATTACCGCCATTTGCATATCCCGGCTGATTGCTGCGCGCCCATGGCGAGATGAACCGTCCAGGCCCCGGCGCCAGCGTGTTTCGGGCAATGTTGAAGGCGCCTTCCGGCTCGACGTATGAACCGCTGAAGAGTCTCGTCAGCATCATTCCGTCTGCGGCCAGAGTGTCGAAGTACTTCCGGTAGTCGAAATCGAGATTCAACAGCGCGCCATAGTGCTCACCTGAGCCGATCAGAACGGCGGGTTTCCCCCGCCAGAGAAAATAATGAGGATTCTCGGGGTGAATTGAGATCGGCGCTGATGAGATCGTCTGACCTGCGGAAATACCTGCTGCATCAGGCGAGGCACAGAGCCATGCGAGCGTTACTACGACGACTGCGATTGGGCGGATCGCGATCATTTGGAAGCGAGCTGTGCGAGATAGTGTGTCATGAACTCGTTGCGTTTCGGCTCGAGGCAGACGGCGACCGGACGTCCTCGCGTTCGATCCACACGCGTGAATCCCTCCGCGTCGATGCGAATCGGCATCGGCTCGCAGCGCCCGAAAAACTGCCCGGGATGCTGCGCTTCGGCGAGCGCCATCTGATCGTGAAGCGTCATCCGGCTCGCCGGATCGTCACTCCATAGCCTGAGCAATGCCTCGAGCGCGACGACCAGCGGCGTTCGCGCGGCGCGCAGCTTCTGGCGTTCCTGGTCTTCGAGTCGCATGTAGGTTGTGGAATCAAGCGGCACAATCGTGACCGGCCATGACGCCGCGTACACCGCCTGGGCCTCCGGAATTGCCAGCTTGACGTTCCATTCGGCCACGGCGCTCGAACTCCACGCGTTCGGCCCAATGGAGCCGCTCATCAACACGACGCGCTTCACCAGCGGCACAACGTCCGGATATCTCCGGACCAAGTCACCCACGTTTTGCAATGGTCCCACTGCGATCAATGTGACTTCGCCCGGATTTTTGCGAATCGTGTCGGCGAGAAATTCGACGGCCGGCATCGATACGGGTTTGTATGCCTGAAAGTCTTCCGCCCACGTGAACTGGTAATCGATTCGATCGGCCGGGATGGCTGCCGTTTGCCGCCCGACGGCCACGGGAACATCTGTGCGTCCAAGCCGATAGAGCAGTTTGCACGCGAGCTTCGCGCGCTGCGCCGTATCGGCATCGGTTACCGTCACGCCGAGCAGCTGAAACGACGGGCTCTTGAGCGCATACCCGAGCGCCCACGCATCGTCAATGTCCGTTCCGATATCCGTGTCGAGCACGACTTTCACGCGCATGGCCTGCGCCACAGGCATTACGCAGGCAAAGTACACAGTGGCAAGTGTCAGTACGAATCGGGCAAGGTGCGTCATGTTGCATCCTTCCGTTGTGAAGGAGTTGCATCCTTCCGTTGTGAAGGGGCCGATCGACCGGCTTCCGGGGCAAAGCCGTTTCTTGTATGATAAATATACGATATAATATTACTATGGGTAAGAAAGCCGTTTCACTCACACTGGATGAAGTCAACATACTCTGGTTGCGCGGCCGCGCGTACGGACGCGGCAATCTTAGCGCCGCGGTCGACGAACTAATCACCGAAGCGCGCGCCGGAAGACTCGGCGACACCAGAGGTGTTCGAAGTGTCGTCGGCACCATAGATATTGCCGTCGACGATCCATCACTGGAAAAAGCAGATGCGACCGTTCGTGAGTTGTTCGCCGCATCGCTCTCGCGGCCAGCACGGGTGAGAAAGGTTTCTCCGCCCTATAAGGGCGCCAGGGCGCGCCGACGCCGTGGGTGATCTGCCGTCCGCCGTCACCGATACGCACGCGCTTCTATTTCACGCCTCGACCAGCCCCGCGTTAGGTCGGCGTGCCGCCTCTCACTTCGACGCCTGCGAGCATCAACAGGCGATCACCTATGTCCCAACGGCGGTCATTTGGGAGATCTGCCTTCTGGCGAGAGCCAGCCGCATCAATTTGCGGCGATCTGTTCGTGACTTCTTCGGCGACCTGTTCAGCAGTCCTGCGTATCATGCGGTCGATCTGACGGCTGAACAGGTTTATCTCGCCGACGAGTTGCGATTCACGCGCGATCCGTTCGATGCCCTCATCGTGTCCGCTGCGCGGTCGTTGGACCTTCCGCTTTTGACACGCGATGCCGTTATCCGCAAGTCCGGCACCATTCGTGTGATCTGGTAAACGCTCGCGTAGGGCGCATCAACCCGAAGCGGATCCCTTGTCCGTTTCTTCAGGAGACCACTCGAGCAAATCGCTCGGTTGACACTGGAGCTCTCGACAGAGCGCGTCGAGGGTCGAAAAGCGAATCGCGCGGGCCTTGTTGGTTTTCAGGACCGACAGGTTCGCGATTGTGATGCCGATGCGCTCCGCCAGATCGGTCAGGGTGAGACGACGATCGAGAAGCACGTGATCGAGTTTGACGCGAATGGCCATGACCCGCTCACACCGTCAGCGACTGATCTTCGTCGAGCCGCGTGCCCACTCGAAACACCTCGGCAATCACCAGAATGATTAGTCCTTCGATGATGGCGGCGACGTTGAAGTCCGGACGCGAGACAAAGCGAAGGCCTTCGCCGGTGAAGTGTGTGGCCGCGTAAGAGTTTTCCAGATACACGATCGTAGCGCGCACCAATTCACTGGCCATCACGATCCACGCGATTCTTCGGACGCGTGACGCGTTGGACGACGCAAACGGTTTCCCATCGCGCACCGTTCTCAGGATCCGCTGCAGTTCTGTGGCGAGCCACAGCAAGACGACGATGCCGAGAATGAGTAGAAGACCGTGGACGATGAAGAGGCGGCCGCGTTGAAGAGGAAAGCGGAGTGATCCACGGAGATCTTGAAGCTCGGCGCGTTCGATCCCAATCGAGGGCGCGGCAATCCGTCCTTCCTCAACCGACACCGAGACCGGAATGGTCAGTGTCCAGTTGTTGTGTGACTCGGGATTCACGCCGAACGCAGGAGGAACCACGACGATTTCCAGTCCCCGTATGTCGGCGACAAGCGCCAGGGCGATGACCGCAACCGTGACGACGAGAACGATCGCGATGGCCACCCGCACCACATTCAGCAGGATGATAAGAAACGAGGCCGGCGACCGCGGACGAGTAACGTTCATGTTCAACTCCTTTATCGTTTTACGATAAAATGGAGTTGAAGTTCAACTATTTTTTACTGATATTCGATAAACTCTCAAAACTCTCAATCTGGCCGTTGTTCGAGAGGAACCCACTGGCGGTGGCGCTCGCCGAGGTATTCCGACTGCGGACGAATGATCCGGTTGCTGCGCGCCTGTTCAATCGAATGGGCGATCCAGCCGGCCACGCGGCTGATGGCGAACGTCGGCGTAAAGAGCGTCGTATCGAGACCAAGGCCGTGAAGCAGCAACGCGGTGTAGAATTCGACGTTCGTTTGCAGCCTGCGCCCGGGCTTGTATTCTTCCAGCAGACGGATGGCGGTCGTTTCGACTAGTCGCGCGAGCGAATACAGCGACATGTCGCCAGACATGGTGAACATGCGCTCGGCCGCCGCTGCGAGGACGTCGGCGCGCGGATCCCGAACCTTGTAGACGCGGTGACCGAAGCCCATCAGCCGCTCGCCGCTTTCAATCTTTCGGCGCAAGACGTCTTCGGCTCGCGAGGCCTCACCAATCTCGAACACCATGTCGAGCGCCGGCCCCGGTGCGCCGCCATGGAGTCCCTTCAGCGCTCCGACCGCGCAGACCACAGCCGAAACGAGATCCGAACCAGTCGACGTAATCACACGCGCCGTGAACGTCGAGGCGTTCAATCCGTGATCGACAACGGTGTTGAGATACGTCTCCAGGCCGCGGACCCGTTCGCCATCGGGGACTTGACCCTGCAGCATGTAGAGGAAGTTCGCCGCATGACCGAGATCGCGCCGCGGTCCGATGGGAGACTCCCCGCGGCGAAGCCGCGAATACGCCGCGACAATCGTTGGAAAGCACGCAAGGATGGCGGTCGAATCGGAGGCAGTCAGCGAGATCGTTCCAGCGGCGATTCGCAGCGCATCCATTGAGTCGATGGATTTTGCCGCGCATTCCTGAACCAGTATCATTGTCGCAGGCGGCAGCGCACGCTGTTCGGAGAGGCGTGATTGGAACGCGTCGAGTTGACCTCGCGTCGGTAGGTGTCAAGGCGCGAAATCGGGATCGCCGCGTACAATGAAATCATGTCCGGGCGCGAGTGTTATCACTGCAAACAATGGGTGACGGAAGGGGAACCGCACGATTGCTGGACGACGACCGAGGCTGCGCTCACGCAAGACCTCTCCGACGATCTTCGTGATGCGTGGGAACGGTTGCGCGAGACGGCCGTCGAGTTCGGCGATCAGCGGATATACGCGTCGCACAGCTCGATCATGTTTTCACGCAAGTCCTGTTATTTCTTCGTGCGGCCGAAGCGAAACTTCCTCGAAGTCTGTGTGTTCCTCGGACGGAGCGTCAAGGCGCCACAAATCCGCCGCGTCGATCGGGCGTCAAAGGCCAAGACGGTCCACATCCTTCGCATCA
>JBKPSH010000216.1:0-24414 GCA_046734955.1 Acidobacteriota bacterium | reverse complement strand
GTGCGCGTCGATATCGCCTCGAACTACGACGGCCTCGAGCGTGCGCTCACCTGGATGCCGCCCGCTGACGGCGAGTTCAAGGAGATCTACGACGTGCGCGCCGACGGCCGACGCTCGATCAACTATCTCGCCGCAAACTTCATCCGCACGTTCGGCGCCGGCTGGTATGACAAGTGGACGTCCATCACTCTTGGAGAGATGCGACGCCTCGGGTTCAACACGATCGCCAACTGGTCGGACTGGGAGATTGCGCGAAAGGCGCGGTTTCCGTACGTCCGTCCGCTTGCGTGGGGCACTCGTCAAACGCCGTTCATCTACCGTGACTTCCCCGACGTGTTCGATTCCCGCTGGGAGACAGACGTCCAGCGCTTCGGTCAGCAGTTGGCGTCGACGCGTGACGACCCCGCGTTCATCGGCTACTTCCTGATGAACGAGCCGACGTGGGGATTCGCGCGTGAGACACCGGCGTCAGGGATGCTGTTCAACACACCGCACAGCGCGACGCGACGCGCGCTGGCGGATGTGCTGGCGAAGAAGTACAGCGACGATCGCGGGCTTTCGAACGCATGGGGGTTCGAGATGACCCTTGCAGCCGTTCGCGAAGGGGCGTGGACCCGAATACTGACGCCCGCTGCTGAGCGCGATCTGGCAGACTTCAGTGGGGTGATGGTCGAAAAGTATTTCCGCACCCTCAGCGAATCATGCCGCAGCGTTGACCCGAATCATTTGAATCTCGGGATTCGTTATCACACCGTTCCTCCCGAGTGGGCGGTCGCGGGGATGCGCTCGTTTGATGTCTTTTCGATGAACTGCTACGACACGAAGGTGAAGTCCGTCGAGATGGAGAAGATCGCGGCGATGCTGAAGATGCCGGTGATGGTTGGGGAGTGGCATTTCGGCGCGCTGGACGTGGGCTTGCCTGCGAGCGGCATCGGGCATGTCAAGACACAAGACGATCGCGGGCGCGCGTATCGCGTGTATCTAGAAGACGCCGCGTGTAAACCTTGGTGCGTCGGCGTCCATTACTTCATCCTCTACGATCAATCAGCGCTCGGACGGTTTGACGGCGAGTGCTACAACATCGGCTTTCTCGACGTCTGCAATCGTCCCTACGAACCGCTGTGCCGCGCTGCGCGCGCAAGTCATGAGCGGCTGTATGATCTCGCGCTGGGGAAGGTACAGCCGTTCGGTGACGCGCCGGAATATCTACCGAAACTCTTCGTCTGATGTGCCGGGACGATCAGGCAATAGACGACCGGCGGCAGTGCCACATCCCGGCCTGGCACGCGCGGGTGTATCATTCGCCGATTTCGGGAGGTGATCGCCATGCGTAGAGCGCTGCTCCTTCTTTTGCTCGTTTGTGCATCTTCCGCGTTCAGGCAACAGACGGCTCCTGCGGAACAGGTGTCAGTCGATTCCCCGCGTGTGACGTCCGGCGGCGCCACGTTCACTGCTCCCGGCGGATGGTCGATTGCGACGACGAAAGGGATGGTGGTGTTGCAGCCGCCGGAACCAGACACGCACATCGCGATCTTCGAATCCGACGCCGCAGACGCGAAAGCCGCGGTCGCGGCAGCGTGGACTGCGTATAAGCCGCAAAGTCACACGCTGAGACTGGTGACACCCCGGCCCTCGCGCAACGGCTGGGAGGAGCGGCAGGTCTTCGATTACGAAACGTCGCCGAACGAGCGCGCGGTGGTCCAGGCGATCGCGTCGCGCGCGGGCAAGTCGTGGACGGTGGTCCTGCTCGATGGCAGCGACCCGACCTTCGAGAAGCGCTCCGCGCCGATCAACCTGTTGATCGGGAGCCTGCGTCCGAAGGGATATACCCGAGAATCGTTCGTCGGACGGACGCCCAATCCACTTGACAGGTCCCGGGTCGCGACGCTCAAGCAGTTCGTCGAAGAGTCTATGAAGCAGCTCGGGATACCCGGCGTGTCGATGGCGTTGATCGATGGCGGCAAGATCATTTTCGAAGGCGGCTTCGGTGTGAAGGAGCTCGGGAAGTCCGACCGCGTCGACGAGAACACGCTTTTCATGGCCGCGTCGAACACAAAGGGCATGACGACGCTGCTGCTGTCGGAGCTCGTCGACGAGAAGAAACTTCGCTGGGACCAGCCGGTCGTCGACGTCTACCCAGGCTTCAAGCTTGGCGATGCGGACACGACGAAGCGGGTACTGGTGAAGAATCTGATCTGTGCATGCACCGGATTGCCGCGTCAGGATCTCGAGTGGATCTTTGAGTTCAAGCAGGCAACGCCAGCGTCGTCGCTGACCCTGCTCGGCACTATGCAGCCCACCAGCAAGTTCGGCGAGGTGTTCCAGTACAGCAATTTAATGGCTTCGGCGGCCGGCTATATTGGAGCCCACCTTATTCATCCCGACCGCGAGCTTGGCGCCGGGTATGACGCGGCAATGCAGGAGCGGATCTTCACGCCACTGGGAATGAACGCCACGACATTCGACATGTCACGCGCGCTGCAAGGGAACCATGCCAGTCCACACGGCGACAGTGTGGATGGGAAGCCGTCGCTGGCGAACATAGCTTTCAACTATGCCGTGATGCCGCACCGTCCTGCGGGTGGGGTGTGGACCTCGTCTCACGATCTGATTCGTTATGTGCAGCTCGAAATCAATAAGGGCAAGCTGCCAGACGGGAAGCAACTCGTGTCAGAAGAGAACCTGCTGGCGCGCCGCATTCCGCAGGTGCCGCTCGGCGAAGACGCGTGGTACGGCATGGGCCTGGAGGTTGATAAAACCTGGGGTGTCACCGTTGTTCACCACGGTGGCAGCATGGCCGGTTACAAGAGCGACATCATGCTGCTACCCGATGCCGGCATCGGCGCGGTGATCCTGACGAATGCCGACAACGGCGGCATGCTGCTGCGTCCGTTCATGCGCCGGCTGCTCGAGATCGTGTACGACGGCAAGGCGGAAGCGGCAGGCGACGTGGCCTCGGCCGCGACACGCCAAAAAGCCAATTTCGCCAAGGAGCGAGAGCGCCTGACGATCCCTGCCGATCCGGTTCAGGTCAAAGCACTGGCCTCTCGGTATATCAGTGCGGAACTGGGTGACATCAATGTGATCACCCGCAATGGCGTCACGACGTTCGATTTCGGCGAGTGGAAAAGCCAGGTCGCGTCTCGAAAGAACGACGACGGGACGATGTCGTTCGTCACGGTGGATCCAACGAATCTCGGGTTCGAGTTCGTCGTGGCGCAGCGCGAAGGCAAGCGCGCGCTGATCATCCGCGACGGGCAACACGAATACTGGTTCACCGAGGCGGGTTCAGCATCGTAACCGTCGAGACCAGCTCCACGTCTGGCTCGCCACGATCGAGCCGGCGCTTCACGGGACGAGCGGTCCTTCCTGTCTCAGGGCGCCAATGTGAGAGAGAAGCTGTCGGCGAAGTCTCGATTGACCGACGAACTGGCGCAAAGCACCCGGGAGCGTCACGCGCCCGCCGCACGAGTCGCTCACGCGCATCACTCGGCCGCGTCGTCTCCAGCAAAATGCTCGTGATCGATTCGTGGTCCACGAGGTCGGTCAGCTCGTCGCGGCTCAAGCTTGAAAGGTCGTCCGCCTCTTGAACAACGGCCGGTAGCCGGATACAGTCACCGTGCGACGCTGCGTGCGGCAGGCAGCCTCTTCGTTCGCGTGTGAGCGCGCTACGGCAGGTCACTACACGGACAAATGACGACCCGGGACCCCTTTTCGACTCGATATCGCCTCCTTAATGAAGTCGGTCGAGGCGGCATGGGTGTGGTGTATCGCGCCACTGACCGTCTCCTGCAACGACAAGTCGCGGTCAAACGGGTGCTCGCAAGACCTGTGGTCGCCGGCCGTCAGACCGAGGTGTGGTCTCACCGTCAGACCACCGCGCTGGCGGTGGGCCAGACGACACCGAAGCCCACATTCAACACCGCGCACGTGGACGACACGGACCCGAACGATCTAGCGCTGGCCAACGAATTCAGGTTCCTTGCTTCGCTGCGACATCCGAACATTGTCAGCGTGCTCGACTTTGGCTTCGACGAGGAGACACATCCGTACTACGGCATGGATTGGCTGTCCAATGCGCGGACCATTTTCGACGTTTCGCGAGAGCGCCCCCCCGCAGGCCGTATCGAGCTGATCGTGCAGGTGCTTCACGCGCTGGTATATCTGCACCGGCAGGGCATCTTTCACTGCGATCTCAAGCCCGGCAACATCCTCGTCACGCACGAGGACAGCGTCAAAGTGCTGGACTTCGGGATTGCAGAATATCGTGGCGGCCTCGACGGCTCAGGACTGATCTACGGCAGCGTCGCTTACATGGCGCCTGAAGTGCTCGAGGGGGCCAGACCGAACGAAGCGTCGGACCTGTATAGCCTCGGCACGGTGATGTACGAGGTGTTCGCCGGCCGGCACCCGTTCATAGGTGCCGATCGCGACACCATGATCGTACGAGTCGTGACGGAGACACCCGATTACGAAGCGCTCGCCGCCGCAGGTGTCGATGCCAGGCTAATCGAGATCGTGCAGCGTCTGCTGTCGAAGTCGCCAGATCATCGTCCTGGCGCCGCCGACGTGCTGACCGCACTTGCCGATATCGTCGGACGGTCCGATGTCACGGAAACGGTCGAAACGCGCGAGAGCCTGCTGCAATCGGCGCGATTCGTCGGCCGCGCATCGCAGCTGGCCCAGCTCCTCGGCGCATGGCGTGAGACGTGCCGCCACGGGAAGCCGCAGCTATGGCTCGTCGGCGGCGAAAGTGGTGTTGGCAAGTCTCGACTGACCGACGAACTGCGCATTCACGCGCTCGTCAGCGGTGCGCTCGTGATGCGAGGCCAAGCAGTCGATCGTGGTGCCGCGTCGCACCAATTATGGCGGGACATCGCGCGGTATCTTGCCCTGCGCGGGGATCTTACGCCATTCGACGAATCGGTTCTGAAGGCTATCGTTCCGGACATCTCTGCCCTGGTTGAGCATCCTGTCCCCGATATCCCTGAGCTGGAGGCCCAGGCCTCCGAGGAACGCTTGAAGCGTCTCGTCGTGACCCTGCTGACGCGCTATGAACGGCCGACGCTGCTGATTCTCGAAGATCTGCATTGGGCAGGCAGCGTGAACCTGTCGCTGTTGCAGCGTGTGACGGAAGAGATTTCCAACCGCCCGATCATGATTGTGGCGAACTATCGCAGCGAGGAAGCGCCGTATCTGAAGGATCTGTTTCCGTACGCGCACCACATTCAGCTGGAGCGCTTCGCGAAAGACGAACTCGTGGCCTTGGCGCGATCGGTGATCGGCGAGACGGCGACCGGTCAGGCCGCGTCGTTGGTCGACCTGCTGTACCTCGAAACGGCGGGCAACGCCTTCTTCGCCGTCGAAGCGCTTCGCTCGCTTGCCCAGCAGGCCGGCAGTTTGGACAACGTTGGACGGGTTCCCGTGTCGCGAGAGGTACTCGGCGGCAGCCTCGACAGTCTCATTCGTTTTAAGTTGAAGCGGATTCCAGCCCCGTTGCAGCGGCCGTTGCAGCTGGCGGCAATCGAGGGACGCGTCATCGACGTCGCCGTGCTCGAGGCTGCAGCAGGACGAGAGCACGACATCGCCCTGCTTCTTTCCGTCGCCTCGGCGCAGGGCATCGTTGCCCCACACGAGCACACCTATCGATTTGCGCATGACAAGATCCGTGAAGGACTGATCGGCTCGATCGAGCCGGCAGCCGTGCCGGACTTGCACGAACAGATCGCCACTGCGATCGAGCGTGTGCACGCAGACACGATTGGCGAGCACGCCGCAGCCCTGGCGCTCCATTGGCGAGATGCGGGCACGCGTCCGGACAAGGAGCGTCATTTCGCGGGCATAGCGGGACGACAATTTCTGGAACGCGGCAGCTATAAAGAGGCGATCGCGCACCTGACGCGCGCCCTGGACCTCTACGGCGACAACCCTGATCGTAGTGCGCCCATCGCCGAACTGGAGCGCGCGCTGGGCGAGGCATATTTCAGCGACGGACAGATGGAGGAAGCCCGCACGTCGCTGGCCAAGAGCGCCGGCCTGCTGGGGGCCGCCGTGCCGAAGACTCGGGGCGGCATGGTTGGCGGCCTCGTGAAGGAGCTCCTTGTGCAGGTCGCGCACCGCATGGTGCCCGCGCGGCTGTACAAGAGGGACGAGGGGAAAGCGCGCAAGGCGCTCCTCGCTTCACTGTGTTACGAGCGCCTGTCTCACATCATCTTCTTCGAGAACAGGACGGTGCCGCTTCTGTATGCGTCGATGCGGTGCCTCAATCTCGCGGAGACGGCGCCGCCTTCGCCGGAACTGGCTCGAGCCTACGGCACGATCTGTTACAGCATCGGACTTGTACCTCAGTATCCGCTCGCACATTTCTATGAACGCAAATGTCTGGCGGTGGCCGACCTTCTCCACCAGCAAGGACTGCCCGCCGAGCCGTGGGTGTGGGAGATTACCGCCTATTTCTATTCGTCGAAGGGAGAGTTTGCCACCTCTGTCGAGCGGTATCAGAAGGGCGCAGAACACGCGATGTCGATCGGCTATCTGTCCCGTTGGCTCGAGTGCTCGACGCTTCTGTGGATGGACTACTACCGGATGGGATTGTTCGACAAGGCCAGAGAGCTCCGCGAGATTACCCACGCGCACGCCATTCAGACCGGCAACGAGCACGCGATGGGCTGGGCATTCCTGGGGATCGCGGAGCACGCGCTTCTCAGAGGGGCGCTCGCCGAGGCAGAGGAGTTCCTCGACAAAACCCAGCGGCTCACCCATCGTCTCGGGCACACGGAACGAGCATGGATGCATGGGTTGGCCGCCCGGCTGCACACCTTGCGCGGAAACTATCCTGCGATGAAGCAGGCCGCCGCCAGCGCTCTCGCCTTATTAAAGGAGGTGCCGCTGCCGAATGCCTTTTACACCCAGGAAGGCTATACGGCGACGGCGGAAGCCTTATTGGCTATGGCCGAGCATCCTGAGCGACCCGACTCCGATCGCTCCACGATCGCTGCCGACACGAAGCTTGCGATGAAACGGCTGCGCGCGTTCGCCAAAGTATTTCCTGCCTCACGACCCCATGTCCACCGGGTAGAAGGGTGGTATGCCTGGCAGCAAGGCCGTCATGACCAGGCCAGGCAGCACTGGACGCGCGCGATTAAAGAAGCGGACCGATTCAACAAGGTTTACGAAAAAGCTCTCGCCCATTACGACATCGGGCGCTTCGATGCGAATGGAGCTGGCCACTTGAAGCAGGCGCACGAGATCTTCGAGCGCCTCGGACTCGAGCGATGAGGGGTGAGACCGGGGTCTGACCCGCGTCTGACCCCGGTGTTAGTCGCCAAGCCATTCGACGCTGTCTTCGCCGACGATCTTGACTGGATATCCGCAGATGGCGCGTGACGCCTGCATGCCAGACATCGTCGACGCTTCGATGCATCCCGAGTTGAATCCATTCTCGATCCAGTCGCCAACGATATAGAGATTGCCATAGCCGGCCTGATCGGTTTTGAGACGATATTGTGTCGAGCCGGCGAGCGACAGTGTGTAGCGTTCCGTGCCGGTCCAATTCGCGCGAACGAACTGGGCGTCGAAGCGCGCCTGCCCTTGCCGATTCTGAGGATCGACGAGCCACTCCCACTGTATCGATCCGTCAGGCTTCTGAAACTGCTTCCACAGGCGCGGCATGTTGTCCACCGTATTCTGGAGCGCGCTCTTGTAGGCGAGCGCGTCCGCATCGGCCTGTGTCTTGGTGTCCGGCATGGCGCCGCAGAAGTACGCGATGCTCCTGACGTCCTGGTCCGAAGGCTGATTCTCCACGGGAATCAGATGTGACATATCGGCATAGGTATCGATCAACTCGACATATGTGCCGAGCACGGGTGAATCACTGCCACTGATCCATCCGAGGTCTTCCAGCGTGCGGTTGCACCAGAGTTGGTAGGCCTGGGTTTGCACCGTCTTCACGGACTCGAGCATCTTGTTCCATGCCGGCTTGCTGGCGTTGCCGGCGAGTTCCTTGGTGATCGGCACGGCTGCCGAAATCGGAATGCCGAGGATGACAAGATCGAAATCCTGCCCGCGCCTGAGAATGGTGGGCGTTCTGACGTCATCGGGCGTGCAGACGGCTTCGAGATTCACTCCTTGTTTGCGCAGCGCATCACCATCCTTAATCTGCTCCCAATTCGGCTGGTTCGGCCACGACGGCAGATCTTTGACGATGATCAGCGGGTCATATTCATCCACGGTGAGATCAACCTGGGGCATCACCTGGATCGTCTCGATGCGCTCCTTGGCGGCATCGAGCCCGAGGTTCTGCACGCACTGGAAGAATTTGAACCTGACCCCACGTGCCTTCAGCACCTGGTAGAACGGCGTGAAGATGGTGTCGCCCATCCCCGCGTTCATCTTGTACATGAGATGCCCTTTGTAGGTGAACACCATCCGCGTCAACCAGAGCAGCGACGTGCCGGCGGCGGCGTTAGGCTTGCTCGCGTCCCCGTTTTCGTACGCGAAAATGTTGTCGTACAGCGATCGGATAAGGGGGCAGGTGAGGGTGATCGCATTGGCGCCGTGCCGCGTCAGCCAGTCGGACAGCTCATAGGCATCAATGCTGAAGATCCCTTTACTGCGCACCTGGTCGCGGAGCATTCCGATGATGCACGTAGTGCCGATGTCGGCCATGACCAGGCAGCGTCGCGCCACATCATCGTCCACGTGACAGCCGTACTTTTGCCAGAGCCATGCGCGGTACTTCTCGAGGAGTGTGGATACGCCGCCTTCGATGTCCGCGACCGCCCCCTTGTCGAGCGATTCGAGCTTCTTGTCGACTGACGAGATGACGCCGAGGGCCAGCGCCAGCATGTCGGACGCGGGCACTGTGTCCAGCTCGTGAATGCGATGATCGATGTCGCTGACGACGTCCTTGATCGAGTCCCACCAGCCTTCCTTTGGGTGGGTATGATTGGCATCGATGTCGGCGCCGCAGGGCTGATGCAGGTTCAGGAGAAAAGTGTGAATGTCGGTCATTACCCACTGAAGCGCAAGCCACGCCATCTCCCAAAACGACGGCAGGTCGCCACCGTCGCCGGGAATACCGCCCGTCACCGGGAAGGTGTATTGCCAAGGGCTTCGCCACTCCCCGTTGTACTGATCCATCAAGACGATGTAGTCGTGCGGGGTGAAGGCTTTCTCGAAGTTGCTCAGGGGGAGCCCTGGAGATCGCTGCATTTCCTGGTAGGCGTCTTTCATCACTTTAAAGGCGTTGTCGTAGAAGCCGAACCAGATGTGCAATCCGTGCTCTTCGATGCGTCCGCCCATCTGCTGATTGCGCGCGCTCGCACCCTTGCCGCCGACGCGCCAGCCTAACGTATAGATGGTGATGTCGTACTTCGCCCGGTTCTCAGGAAGTTGCGTCAGTTCGTAGACGGCGGCGATGGAGCCCATTCCGGCGCCGAGCACGGCGATTTTTGTTTTTGGTGAAGAGGAGCCTGTCGATGGGGGAACGGTAGCCATGTCGTCAGTTCCTCAAGACGTTGCCGTGGACTGCCAGTTGGTTCGACCGGTGCCGAGCTCGAAGTCAGCAAACAACCAGAACGCAAATACGACGTCCTGTGCGCCGACCTTTAATCCCGTGTCGTTTGCAACGGGATGGGAGGCCAGATCGTTGAGCGTGAACGTGTACTTGTCTGTCAGCAGCCTCGCGTCACGGAACTTGGTGATGCCGAGCGGTGCCTCCACGACCGATTGGAAGACGGCGTTGGCTGGAACCTGGATATCCCGGATCTGCTTGAGGCCGAGTGCCGGAATGCTGAACATGTTGTTAAAGATGTCGAACCCGACGATGAACTTATCCTCGAGGCTCTCGCCGTGGAGGACCGTCATCGCCCTTTCGATCTCTTGCAGCACCTGGCGTGCGCTGGCGAGCGGGCTGAATGCCGCCGGCGTATTGCTGGTGTCGCGCTGGACCGTGTACAAGCGGCTGCGGATCGATTGCTTCGTAGGACTGTCGGCCCGGTAGCCAGTTACGTCGACCGCTAGATCACCGATGAACTCGGGGATCTGCGGTTCGAGGAACCACCCCATCTCCTTTGGAAACCCGTAAATCTCACGTCCGGTCGCCATGGTCGATCCGTTATCGACGACCATGTAGACCGGGTACATCTTGAACGATGGCAGCACGCCTTGCCGATCGATCACCGGCACCCACATCGCAATGTCCCCATAGGCGGCCCATCCCTGAGAGGGCTCTGCCGATGTCAGTCGGTCGACGTGCGTGAACATCACCGCCACGTAATCGGAAAACGCTTCGTACTTGAGGGCGCCGCCGCTCGGTCGATTGAAGAGGCGATCGAGGAGATTCTGCAGGTTGACTCTGTTGCCCAGCAGAATGAAAACGTAGAACTGAGAGCCGTACAAACCGCACGGCGGCAACAATTCCTGCTCGCCGCCGCGTTCGATGTACGGTCGTCCTTGTGCCGCTTGCCCTGTATCAGACATGGTCTCTGAACCTCGCGCGAGTGATGGAACGAGAGGCGATTATAAGGGTTGCGGCGTGTTGTAGCGTCAGGGTCTTTAGACCCCGGCGGAGGTCACTCAATCTGCAGCGCCGTGATTGGCGCGATGCGAAGCGCACGACGGGCCGGCAGGTAGCTGGCGAGTCCCGCGACGACCGCCAGGCCGGCGATTACGGTCGCAATGGTTGCGGCATCCAACGGCTTCACTTCGAACAGCAGCGTCTCGAGCGATCGCGTCAGGGGGATGGCCGCGATCATGCCGATCGCGAGGCCGATCGCCGTGACCAGAAGGCCGCGCCCGACAACCATCCTGAGAATGTCGCCGGACGAGGCGCCGAGCGCCATCCGAATCCCAATCTCGCGCGTGCGCTGGGTCACGAAATACGACAGTACGCCGAAGATTCCAACACTGGCGAGCGCAATCGCCAGCGCAGCGAAGGCGCTCAGCAGGATCGCGCGGAAACGCGGTTGCGAAATTGCCTCTGACGCGTAATCCGCGAGTGCGCGTGGCTGGTTCATCGACATGTCAGGATCCATCGAGTGGATGACCGCTCGTGCCGAAGTCGCGATGGACGTCGCCGGCATCTGCCCGCGCACGACGACATAAATCCCACGCGCCCAGGCGTTCAGGAATCCGAAAGTCAGTTGCGCGTACGGCAGGCTGACTTCTGGTCTGGCTTCCGCCGCAGGGCCTGAGTGCTTCACATCCGAGATCACACCGACGACGACTCGCCAGTTCGGGTAGCCTCCCTCGCGCAGCCGGCGCCCGATGGGATTGCTTCCTGCGAAATAACGTCGCGCGAACGCTTCGTTCACGATCGCCACCGGCTGCGAGTTCGAACGATCGACTGGCGTGAACACGCGTCCGGTCTTGAGCCGTGCGCCGAGCGCAGCGAAGTAATCATCCGAAACACCGCGCATGCCAGCGAGCGGAATATCGTCGGCATTCGCCGGAACGTAGCCGTCCACTTCGAACCCATTCTCCAGGTTCTGGCCGCTCAGGGGCAGATGAGTGGTGAAACCGGCGTGCTGAATGTCCGGCTGCGCCGCGAGTTGAGAGGCGAGGCGTTCGGTGAACGACAGCATCGACGATTCGTCGGGATATTTGCGCAGCGTCATGACGACCGAGAACGTCAGTTGTCCATCAGCGTCGAATCCAGGATCGACCGTCGTCAACCGTACCAGGCTCCGCAACATCAGCCCGGCACCGATCAGGAGCACGACCGAAAGCGCCAGCTCGGAGACGACCAGGGCGACACGAACACGCTGTCCAGCTCGCGCCGAGCTTGCGGTGCGTCCACCACCACGAAGTGCCTGCGCGGGATCGACTTTGCCGCCGTGATACGCCGGAGCGAGACCGAAGATCAACGCGCACCCGAGCGACATCAACAGCGTCGCCGCGAGCACGCGCACATCCAGTGACGTATCCCCGAGGTGAGGAATGTCCTTGGGAGCGAACGACAGCAGCACCGGGATACCCCAGCTCGCGACGGCCAGCGCACCGCATGCGCCGACGAGGTAAAGAACGAGGGTTTCGACGAGAAATTGCCGGACCAGACGCCAGCGCGCCGCACCGAGCGCCTGCCGGATCGCGACTTCACGCGCGCGAACGCTCGCGCGCGCGAGCAGCAGGTTGGTGACATTCGCGCAGGCGATCAGCACGACGAGTCCGACCGCAGCAAGCAGAACTCGCAGCGGCCTCTCGACGTCGCGCACGAGATAATTTTCGAGCGGCGTCACGCGTGCGCCGATGTTGCTGTTCGAGTCTGAATACTCGCTCGCGAGTGCCGAGGCAATCGTCGCCACCTCGTGTTGCGCCTGCTCGATCGCGACCGCCGGTTTCAGACGACCGATTACTTCGAGGTAGTGCGAGACGCGATTGACGGGTGGGAGCTCGGCGGTGCGCGGCGACGGCAATGGAGTCCATAACTGGTAGCGGTCACCGGGGTATTCGAAGGACGCCGGCATCACGCCGGCGATCGTGAACGGCTTTCCATCGAGAGTAATGGGGCTGCCAATCGAATTCGCGTCGCCGCCGAACCGTCGCTTCCAGAGCCGGTCTGAAAGGACGACGACGTTCTCGTGACCGAGTTGAAACTCGTCGGGGGCAAACGTGCGGCCGAGCGCCGGCGCGACTCCAAGAGCACGAAAGAACTCAGGAGTCACCATTTCACCGATAACCAGCTCCGGCTCGCCCGAACCGCTGAGGGTGAAGCCCTTTCCGACGTAACCTGCGAGCGATTCGAAGCTGTGCGCGCGCGATTTGTAGTCGTCGAAATCGAGCGGTGTGAGGCGTATCGTATCCGCCGATGGGGTGTTCGTCCGCTGGTTGAACAGGAGCACTAAGCGCGACTGTTCTGCATACGGCAGCGGGCGGAGCAGCACTGCATTGACCACGCTGAACATCAGCGAAGTCGCGCCAATCCCGAGGGCGAGAGTCAGCCCGGCCATTGCCGTGAAGCCGGGAGCACGGAGCAGCGTTCTGAACGCGAACCGGAGATCCTGGAGCATGATGCGCAGACAGGCAACGCGGATGCCGTCCGGACAGGCGGGAATCGCGTGTTTTCAGAGGCGCGTTAGCTATGGCGATCGTTCAATGATGGGCAGTCGAGTCCCGTAAGCGGACAAAGTCAAGCGCTGAAATTGCTGATTGCTGAGTGTTGGCTCCCAAAAATCAGCAATCAGAAATCAGCAATCAGCATTTACAGTATCGACGGCGATCCTCAAATGAAAAGCCAACGCACAGCAGCCATCTCGGTCCTGGCAGCGACGGCGGCGACAATGCTGTCGGCCGCTGCCGCCAGGACTGAACCGCAGACCGCCGCGCCTCCCGTTCGGCGGCCGAACATCGTCTGGATCTCAAACGAAGACATGAGTCCGCATCTGGGAGTCTATGGCGATCGATTCGCTCGCACGCCGGTTCTCGATCGTCTGGCTCGCGAGTCGGTCCGTTACACACGCGCGTTCACCACCGCACCCGTGTGCGCACCGAGCCGGGCTGCAATCATCACCGGTATGTATCAGACGTCGATCGGTGCGCAGCATATGCGGACGACGGAAGACCGGGTGCCTGAATTGCCAGGACCATACCTTGCCGTTCCGCCGTTCTACGTCAAGGCGTTTCCCGAGTACCTCCGGGCCGCGGGTTACTACACGACGAACCGCGCGAAAACCGACTACCAGTTTGGTGTCCCATTCACGATCTGGGATGAGGTCGGACAGAAGGCCCACTGGCGCAACCGTGCGAACAAGGATCAGCCTTTCTTTTCAGTGTTCAACCTCGAGGTGACGCACGAAAGTCAGATATTCCCGTCGAGTCCGGCTCGCAAAGGGAAGCGACTCATCACCGACCCGAAAGAAGTGCAGGTGCCGCCGTACTACCCGGACACACCGCTCGTTCGTGAAGAGCTGGCGCGCATGTACGACAACATCGCGGACATGGACGCGCAGGTTGGCGAGATCCTGAAGCAGCTCGAAGAGGACGGTCTTCTGGACAACACCATCGTCTTTTATTGGAGCGATCACGGCGATGGCGTCCCGCGTGCGAAACGATCGCTGTACGACTCCGGCCTGCTGGTGCCTTTGATGATTCGCTGGCCGAAGGCACTTGGATCACCCGTCGCGCCGGGCGCGGTGCGCGACGAGCTCGTCAGCTTCATCGATCTCGCGCCGACCGTCCTCGCGTTCGCGCGTGTGGAGATCCCCGCACACATGCAGGGGCGCGTCCTCCTCGGTCCGCGTGCCGCGCCGCCTCCCGAGTTCGTTTTCGCCGCGCGCGACCGGATGGATATCGAGTACGACATGATGCGCTCGGCGAGAGACGCGCGGTTTCTCTATATCCGCAACTTCTCGCCCGAACTGCCGTACGCCGGACACATCATCTACCGGAACCAGAGCGCGATCATGCAGGAGTGGCTTCAGCTTCAGGCGGAAAGAAAACTCACCGGGTCTGCCGCGCTGTGGATGAGGACGAGTCGCCCCGCCGAGGAGCTTTACGACACGCAGACCGATCCCGATCAGATTCACGATCTGTCGGCCGATCCCGCGCATCGCGAGACGCTCGCGCGGATGCGCGCCGCGGTGACAACGTGGATGACGCGTACCGGCGACCAGGGATTGATCAATGAGGCCGAGATGATTCAGCGCATGTGGCCGGGCGGCGTGCAACCGGAAACCGCGCAGCCGTACATCGTGCCGCGCCGGACGACGGCGGATCCGGCTCGCCCGGTGTCGATGAAGATCGAGGGGCCGACCGAGTTCGTGATCTACGTGCCCACGCAGGGAGCGTCGATCGGATACACGACGGACGAGGGACCAACACCGGCCTGGCGGTTGTACACCGGACCTATTCTCGTGACGGCTCCTACGACGCTGCGCGCGAAGGCGATTCGGTATGGATACAAGGAAAGCGCCGAGACGCGCCTGATGATCACAAGAGCTGAGTGAACAACGGCGAGAGCGGCGCGGGAGTCTCAAGGCGAGCTACGCTTAGCGCAGACCTTCGACTAAGTACAGTTCACCCAACTCCCGCGTGTACGAGTACGCGTACGATTTCTCATCGCGGCTGATGTGAAAGCCGGAAAGTCTGACGACACCGGCGAGATCGGCCGGCGCGATTGTCTTCCACACGACCCGCGCTCCGGTCTTCAGGTTGACTCTGTATACGTCCCTCGATTGGTCTCGGGTGCGAGAGACGAGCACGAACTGGCCATCGGCGGACCACGTTACCGGTGTCTCGCCGTCTTCAATCGACGGCACAGGCTGCGGTTCCACGCCGTTAAGGCTCAGCATGAGCGGCTTGTTATAGATGGAAGCCAGAACTCGTTGACCGTCCGGAGAAACGGTCGCTCCGGTTACCACACCTGGCGGGGAAATTGCGCGCAGCTCCCCGCCGATCTTCTGGACGTAAAGACGCGGGTCATTCCCATGCTCGATTGCTCCGACCAGCAATCGGCCATCCGGCAGCCACTGGGCCCCTTCGTAACGATCGAAATTCTTCGGCAGCGTCAGGGTGCGCGCCTCGCCGACACCGACCGGCAGCACGCGCAGTTCCAGACGCGACCGTGCCATCGTCAATGCCAGTTTGCCGTCGGGGGACAACGAGAGGCCGCCGCCCGTGCCGAGGCGGACTGCTGGCGAGCCATCAGTCTTGCGGAGGTAAACTGCCCCCTGCGACCCCGCCGCTTCACCAAACTCGCTGAACAGGATCCATTGCCCATCCGGTGACAGGTCAGCGACCACGGACGTGTCCAGCCAGGACAGGTCGGTCTCCTGGGAAGCACCCGGTGCCAAATACCGGATTCCGGTTTGTGTGCTGAAGAAATTGACCAGCAGACGCCGCCCGGGTGCAAGGTCTTCGAGACGCAACGGGCCGGGAGATTTCAAGAGCAGTCGCACCGTTCCCGACAACGTCGCGCTGTAGATTCCCCAGCCCGACTTCTCGCTCTTTCCGCCGAACCATATTTCATTGCCGTCCGCCGTCCATGCCAGACCGAAAATCTCGAGCCAGCCATCTACGACTTTGGTTTTCTGTTTGTTTCGATCGACCACTGCAATCGAGAATTTTCCCTGCTCCAACCCCTGAAACGCGACGTGCGATCCGTCGGGTGACACTCGTATCTGATGGATTTGGCCCGGCACTTCGTACAGAGTCGTACCAATCGGGTACTCGAGACGGTCTCCGAGACCGGTGTCGAGCGTCACCGCCAGTGTGTCGCCGGGGCCCCAGTCGGCATACTCAACCTTGTCCATGATCTGCCGTGGTGCAGCGCCACCAAAGAGCGGCGCGCGCGCGAGCGTACCTGACTGCGGAGGAAACGGTCTGCCTGTGCGGAGCGACAATGCCAGCTCGTTGGCAGGGGATACTGCATGGACCGTGCTGCGCGGTACTCCGAGTGACCGCGACTCCGGGCTGTCGGCCGTCACGACGAATGTCTCCAGAGGCGTGCCCTCCCACGCCGCGCCATAGACGATCGTCTTCTTGTCCTGCGCAAACCGCGCCGTGCTGACAATGCCTCGCCGGAACGTCAGACGCTGAAACGTTGGTTCGTGTGGTGTTGGCGCATGCGCGAGCCAGCCTGCGGCTGCGGTCACCGCCATCAACAGTACGACTCCCGTCGCGAGAAGCGCCGTGCGGCTCCGTCTGGAGGCGGTGGCTGCGACCGGCAGGGCGGCGCTCACGCCAGAAGGTGGCACCAATGACGGCGATGAGAGTTCCGAGAGATCGAATTTCAGATCGCGCGCGGACTGAAATCGCTCGTAGGGATTCTTTTCAAGACAATGTCTGACGATTCGTTCCAGGGCCGGAGGAACAGCGGCGATGCTCGCCGTGAGCGGAGGCGGCTCCTCGCGCAGAATCGCACTCATCGTGTCGGCGGGCGTATCGCCCTGAAACGCTCGCTTGCCTGACAGCATCTCGTAAAGAATCGCGCCGAGGCTGAAGATGTCTGTGCGCGCGTCCACTGCCTGCGCTCGCACCTGCTCCGGCGACATATAGCCCACGGTTCCGAGTACCAAGCCGGCGCCGGTGCCCGCCGTGACCGTCGCAAGCTGGCCGACAGATTCGCTCGTGTCTGGCCGCGTCAACTTCGCGAGGCCGAAGTCGAGAATCTTGATGTGGCCGTCATTGGTGATGAACAGGTTCTCGGGTTTCAGATCGCGGTGCACGATACCTTTGTCGTGCGCGGCGGCGAGACCGCTGGCCGCCTGCACCGCGAAATCAACCGCCTTGCGCACGGCCAACGCGCCGGTGCGCAGCCGATCGCGAAGCGTCTCTCCCTCCAATAACTCCGAGACGATATAAGGCGCGCCATCTTGCTCGCCGACGTGATAGATGGCCAAAACGTTCGGATGATTCAAGGCTGCGGCCGCTTGCGCTTCCTGGCTGAACCGGCGCAGACGATCGGCATCGGTGGTGAAGTCCGGCGGCAGCACCTTGACGGCAACTTCGCGGCCGAGGGTGATGTCGCGAGCCCGATACACTTCGCCCATTCCGCCTGCACCGATGGGCGCGAGAATCTCGCAGCTTCCCAGCTTCTTGCCAGTTGTCAGAGGCATTGTGTGGTGGCGAGTATACGGTGAACGCTGACAATGCTGAATTTTGAATCGTGAATGCTCAATCAATTCAGCATTGAGGATTGTAAGAATAGGCCACGAACGGGGCCCCGCGTTGAGACGCGCCATTCGCGCCATTCGCCAAATTGACAGCGCTGCCGCGAAAGGCGTAGCGTCGGCCTGACCATTTTTGTCAAGCGGGCGCATATAGTCCCTGCCTTGATGAGGGACTTCCGCGTTCCGGCACGCGCGGCTTGATGAACGGTCGACGACAATCAGTTTCGGCGGAGACGGGCCTCAGTTCATCGTACTCTCCCATTCACCCGGCGGGTGGCCCCTGCGGCCGCAGAAAAGGTGGTGAGCTCATGGGATCGGTCATCGACTCACGTCGTCCGGCGCGGCAGTCCTTCCTGGCCTTACCGGTTCTCCTCGCGGTCCTGTTCGCACCGTCTGTGCGCGCGCAAACAACCTTCGCCATATTGACCGGCACCGTCACCGATCCGTCGGGGGCTGTTCTTCCCGGGGTCACGGTGACGGCGACGAACACGGCAACCGAGACCGTGCGAACGACTGTCACCGACAGCGTCGGCGAGTACCAGCTGCTGAACCTCGATGCGGGCACTTACCGCGTCACTATCAAGCTCGCCGGGTTCGCTGATCAGACACGCGAGACTCAACTCCTCGCGCGGCAGACGGTCCGCGTCAACGTCCAGCTGCAGATCGCGGGTGCGAGCGAGCGGCTCGACGTCATCGCGACGCGACCGGTGATCGAAACCGACACCGCCACCATCGATAACTCGAAGTCGGGCGACGATATCAATAAGCTCGCGCTCAACTTCCGCGCGACGACCAGCACGAGTCCGCTCGTCGTCGCGACGCTCGCGGCCGGCGTGCAGCAGGACACCGGCGGCAATATCTCGCTCGCCGGCAACCTGCCGTACATGACGTCGTTCTCGGTCGACGGCGTCTCGGTCCAGAGCTCACGCAGCGGCGGGCCGGTGCGAGACCTACTGCCATCTGTGGAGTCAATTCAGGAATTCAAAGTCACGACCGCCGGCAACAACGCCGAGTTCATGCAAGCAACCGACATCACGACGACGACCAAGTCAGGGACGAATGCCCTGCACGGCTCCGGGTTCTGGTTCAACCAGAACAGCAAATTCGCCAGCGTCGATCGATTCGCCCCGCGTGACGCCCAGGGCAAACCGATCAAGCCCTCGCTGAATGCCAATACCTTTGGGGTGACGGCGGGCGGTCCAATTCGACGCGATCGAACGTTCTTCTTCGGCACGTACGAAGGCGTGCGGCGGCCGTTTGAAGCCGTCCGATCGCAGATCGTGCCCCCCGACGCCTTTCGACGCGGCGATCTGTCGAGCATCAGCCGTCAGCTGGTCAATCCCTTCACCGGAGAGCCGTATCCAAACAATCAGGTTCCGGTGAATCCGATCTCCGCCATGATCATCGAGCGCTTGTTCCCACGGCAGAATCAGTCGACCGGCGCGGCGCTGAACGCGCCGAATTTGATCTACAACGCATCGCGTGATTTCACTGTGGACGGCTACGACGGGCGGGTCGATCACGCCTTCTCGACGACCGAGCGATTGATCGGTCGGTTCACGGTGAAGGATCGAAGCGACAGCGGGCTGAGCACGAACTCGCAGATGGGCGACGGAGAGAACAAAACGACCTTGCGCCAGGTAGTGTTCACGCAGAACTCCGTGTTCGGCACAAAGCTCGTGAACGAGGCGCGAGGTGGTTTCTCGCGGCAGCACGTCACGTCGACGTATGCGTTCGCGACGCAGGCCGAACAGTTCATGCACGACATCGGGTTTACGGGTCTTCCCGGGTTTCCCGAAACCGGCGGTTCTCCCTCGTTCGAGTTCACCGGGCAGGACTTCATCAGCACCGCCGGCGGTAAGCCGACCGACACATTGTCGAACGTCGTGCAGTTTAACGATTCGGTGACGTGGATCAACGGGCGCCACTCGTTCAAGGGCGGGCTGGACCTCGAGTACGTCGAGTACAAAGACATCATCTCGTTTTTCGATGGCGACGATTTTGGTGGCTACATCTTCAACGGAGATTACACCGGCCATCCGTTCGCCGACTTCCTGACCGGTGTGCCGAATCAGACGCGATACGCGTACGGGCCGGTGCCGACGAACCCTTATGCGACATGGTGGGCCTTCTATGGCCAGGACACGTGGCGTCCTACCTCGACTCTGACGGTGGACTTCGGCGTCCGCTACGATCTGCGACCGCCGATGCAAGACCGCACCAACCAGCTCGGGAACTTCGATCCGGAGTTCCCGGGCGGCCGCGTCATTGTCCCCAACGAGGCAGCCCTCGCGCTCGTGCCCGACGCGGTCAAGCGCAGCCTGCCGAACACGCCGTTCATGACGGCGGCACAGGCCGGAATACCGGAGGCGCTGCGCTACACCGACAAGAACAACGTGAACCCGCGACTCGGTGTCGCGTGGCGTCCGTTCGGGAACAACAAAACGGTTGTTCGCGGCGGCCTCGGCCTTTACACGGTACCCCTCTACGGATCCGTGAACTACTCGCTGGTTGCGACCGTGACGAGCGATGTGCCCGTGTTCTTCAACAGCCGTACGCCCGGTGGCGGTTACGCGATTACCTTCCCGAACGTGTTCCCGCAGGCGTTGCGCGCTATTCCGGGCGCCGGGAGTCAGGATTTCCGGCGCGCGAACCAGATTGATCTGCAGGATCCGCGGACCACGCAGTGGACTCTGACCGTCGAGCGTGAGCTGGGCTGGCAGACAGGCGTCCGTGTGAGCTACGTGGGCAACAAGACGGAGGACATCCTCGTCAGCCCTGATCTAAATCAAATTCACTCGAACACTCAGGGCTACGCCGCACTCGCCAAAACCCGTCCGTTCATCGATTGGAACGTGGTCGCCTCGCGCGCCAACGGTGCGCATTCCCGCTACGACGGCGTCCAATTTCAGGTGTCGCGCCGCGTCTCGCGCGGTCTCGCGATCGATGGCTCCTACACCATCGCGCGCCAGCTCTCCGATGCTGGCGGCCCTGTGCCCGGGACGTTCCCTTCGGAAAACGGCCCGAGCCTGCTGGATCGATTTCGCTCCCCCGACGACGATTACGGTCCGCTGCCGTATACACGCCGTCATCGTTTCCTGACGACGTTTCTGTACCAACTCCCATTCGGCCGCGGCCGTCATTACGCGGCGGACATCGGCCGCGGTCTCGATGCGATCGTCGGCGGCTGGGACCTCACGGGCATTTTGCTGCTGCAGTCGGGCGCATTTCTCACGCCGGGTATGTCGGGACGTGATCCGTCCGGAACCGGCGCCAACGTACGCGGGTTCACGTCGACCGGACGGCCAGACCAAGTGGGCGACGGCAACCTGAGCGACCCAAGCGTCGATCGCTACTTCAATCGGGATGCGTTCGTGGTTCCGGCGAACAACATCGGCCGGTATGGCAACGCCGAGATGGGATCGCTCATTGGTCCGGGCACGGAAGCGTTCTCGATGACGCTCGGAAAGGCCTTCAACGTCGTCGGGCAATCGAACGTTCGCTTCGAGGCGGCGTTCTCGAATCTGTTCAACATCGAGAATCTCGGAAACCCGAACACCACGGTGACATCCTCGAGTTTCGGGCGAGTGACGACGACGCAGTCCGTGGACCAGGCGGGACCGCGGACGATTCAGTTCTCGTTGAGATACACGTTTTGAGGTGGATGCTGAAATTTCTGATTGACGATTGCTGATTGTTGATTGTTGGACTCAAAATTCAGCAATCAGCAATCAGCCATCAGCACTTACAGTATTCACCCATGGTTCCATCGTCCGAACAGCGCCGTCGCGAGGACGCCCACGAGCTCCATGCCCTCGGGTATGCGCAGGAGCTGTTCCGCACGATGGGCGGGTTCTCGAACTTCGCCATCTCGTTCTCGATTATCTCGATCCTCACCGGTGCGGTGACGCTCTACGAGCACGGCCTCGTCATGGGCGGGCCGGCGGAGATGGCGTTCGGCTGGCCACTCGTGACAGTTTTTACACTGACCGTCGCTCTCAGCATGGCGGAACTCGCGTCGTCTCTACCAACCTCGGGCACGATGTATCACTGGGCCTCGAGGCTCGGCGGCAAGGGCTGGGGCTGGTTTACCGCGTGGTTCAACATTGCAGGGCAACTGGCCGCGCTGGCCGGCATCGACTACGGCTGCGCGCTGTTCTTAACGCCCCTCGTTGGCTGGCCGCTGACGACCGAGAGGGTGCTCATCGTCTATGCGGCGATTCTGCTGTCGCATGCACTGATCAATCACTTCGGTATTCGACTCGTCGCATGGCTCAACGACTTTAGTGTCACCGTGCACGTCGTCGGCGTCGTCGTCATCGTAGGTGCGCTCGCACTCTTCGCTCCGAAGCAGCCATTCGGATATTTCTTCGAGCGCGTCACCTCCAACGATCAAGGTTGGCCGTACTGGTTTGCGTTCGTTATTGGGCTGCTGCAGGCGCAGTGGACCTACACGGGTTATGACGCGTCGGCAAGTGTGTCGGAGGAGACGGTCGATCCACGGCGACGGGTGCCGTGGGGAATCGTGATGGCCGTGGTCGTGTCGGCAGTAGTCGGGTATGCGTTGCTGCTGGCGCTCACGCTCGCAATCGCGGATATTCCGTCGGTGCTGAATGCGCGCGACGCATCCGGCAACAAAGTGCCAACCGTAATTGCGATCTTCACCGGCGCCCTCGGCGCCCGCGCTGGCAGTCTGTTCACCGCGCTCGCCGCGATGGCGATGTGGTTCTGCGGTTTGTCTGCGGTGACGTGGATCTCGCGAACCCTCTACGCCTTCGCACGCGACAACGGCCTTCCCGGTTCTGCCGTGTGGCGACGCGTCAGTGCCACGCACCAGACGCCGGTTCCTGCGATCTGGCTTTCGGTCGTTGTCGCCTTCCTCGCGACAATCAGCGCTGGCACGTATGCCGTAGTCACGTCGATTAGTGTCATCGGTCTCTACTGTTCCTACATCATTCCTGTGTACCTGGCGTGGCGCGCACGCGGTCGCGGAGAGGACGTGCCGCGCGGACCATGGCACCTGGGCCGATTTGGTCCGGCGATCAATCTCGTCGCGATGCTGTGGGTCGTTTTCATCTCCGTCGTGCTGAGCATTCCCGATGGGATGCGTGCCGGAAAAACGATTGCCGCAGTGACGCTGCTGCTTGCCGCGTGGTATCTCCTTAGTGAGCGCCGTCGGTTCCAGGGACCAGCCTGGGCATCACGTAGCGCAGGTGTAGGGGAAACGTTGTGCTGACGCTCGAGCAACTTGGCGAGGGTGTGAAGAGCGGCGCGATCGAGACCGTCGTCGTTGGATTCACGGATCACTACGGGCGGCTGATGGGGAAGCGGTACGATGCCGAGTTGTTTGTCGACGAGACTGCGAGTCAGGGCACGCACGGCTGTGACTATCTCCTCACGACCGACATGGAGATGGAACCGGTTCAAGGCTACACGTTCGCGAATTGGCAGAAGGGCTACGGCGACGTCCACCTCGTTCCGGATCTCTCGACGTTGCGGATCGCGAGCTGGCTCGAGAAGACCGCGCTCGTGCTGTGCGATGTCCACGATGAGAAGACGCACGAGTATGTGCGCGTCGCGCCGCGGTCGCTGCTCCGCAATCAGATCGACGCGACTCGTGAGCTGGGATTCACGCCCTTCGCGGCTTCCGAGCTCGAGTACTATGTCTTCGAGCAGGACTACCGCGCGGCGGCACAGACGGACTATCGCAGCCTCACGCCCGCCGGGTGGTATCTCGAGGATTACCACATCCTCCAGGGCACCCGCACCGAGCCGTTCACGTCGTCGGTTCGGCGGCATCTCAAGGCATCGGGCATTCCGGTTGAAAATTCGAAAGGCGAGTGGGGCCTCGGCCAGCACGAGCTGAACGTGCGTTATGCCGAGGCGTTGCCAATGGCCGATCGACATGTGATCTTCAAACAGTGTCTGAAGGAAGTCGCAGGCCAGCAGGGTTTGTCGGTGACGTTCATGGCGAAGTTCGCAGCCGATCGTGCAGGTTCGAGCTGTCACCTGCATCTCAGTCTCTGGCGTGAGGGACTGAATACCTTCGCTGGAGAGACGGCGCTCGGACCGGTGAAGTGTTCCGACACATTCCGCTGGTTCCTCGGCGGCTGGATCGCGCGCGTGCCCGACGTGATGGTGTTCTACGCGCCGACTGTGAACTCGTACAAGCGCTACGTCGATGCTTCATGGGCACCAACGCGACTCGCGTGGAGCTACGACAACCGCACCGCCGGATTCCGCGTGGTCGGCCATGGATCATCGTTGCGGATCGAGTGCAGGATTCCCGGCGCTGACTGCAATCCGTATCTCGCGTTTGCAGCAGCGCTCGCCTCGGGACTGGACGGAATTCGCAACCAGACCGAGCCGCCCGACTGTTTCACCGGCGACATGTATGCGGCAAGGCATCTGCCCGCGGTGACGACGAGCCTCCGCGACGCGACCGATGCCTTCGTCAAGAGCGAGTTCGCGAGACGCAGCTTTGGCGACGACGTGGTCGATCACTATGGACATTTTTTCAAGACAGAGCACGCGGCCTATTCGTCGGCCGTCACCGACTGGGAGCGCCGCCGATACTTCGAGCGCATATGACTAGACGTGCGGTTGCGAAGCAAGACGCGAGCGAGCGCAGCGAAACGAGCCACGCGAGCGGAGTGGGGCATCTGGGGCCCCACGAGCGAGCGTGTAGCTACTGTGTCAGATGTCAAACCGTCGCGGGCGGATGCCAAGGCGTTTGACGTCTGAGCATGGCGTTGAGATGAATCAGCAATTTATGCATCGCGGCAACGAGCGCAACCTTCGGCAG
>JBKPSH010000215.1:0-31733 GCA_046734955.1 Acidobacteriota bacterium | reverse complement strand
TGGCGGGCGTGTAATTACCTTTCCGTCGGGATGATCTATTTGAAAGACAACCCGTTACTGAGAGAACCCTTAAAAACCGATCACGTGAAACACCGCCTGCTCGGACATTGGGGGGCAAGCCCGGCGCTGTCGTTCGTCTGGGTTCATCTCAACCGCCTGATCGTACGCGACAACCTCGACATGATCTTTGTTGCCGGTCCCGGCCATGGTGCCCCCGGGGTGCTTGGGCCAGGGTATCTCGAAGGCACCTACTCCGAGATTTATCCCGACAAGAGCCAGGATCTGGACGGGCTGCGAAAGTTCTTCAAGCAGTTTTCATTTCCCGGGCACATCGGCAGCCACGTCACGCCCGAAACTCCCGGATCGATTCACGAAGGGGGCGAGCTTGGCTACAGCCTCTCGCACGCGTTCGGCATGGTGCTCGACAGTCCGGAGGTCATTGTCGCGTGCGTTATTGGCGACGGTGAGGCCGAGACCGGGCCGCTCGCGACCTCGTGGCACTCGAACAAATTCATCAATCCGATCCGCGACGGGGCGGTGCTGCCGATCCTGAATCTCAACGGATACAAGATCGCCAATCCAACGATTCTCGCCCGCATCAGCCACGACGAACTCGAGGCACTCTTTCACGGCTACGGCTACGCCCCGTACTTCGTCGAGGGAAGCGATCCGGCCGTCATGCATCAGAAGATGGCGGCGACGCTCGATCGAGCCATCGGTGAAATTCGCTCGATTCAGAAAACCGCGCGCGCGACGAACAACGCGGCCAGGCCGCAATGGCCGGTGATCGTACTGCGTTCACCGAAAGGATGGACTGGCCCGAAGGAGATCAATGGCCACAAGGTCGAAGGCTCGTGGCGCGCGCACCAGGTTCCGTTCGCCGATGTCCGCGGCAACCCTGCACAACTGAAGCTGCTCGAAGACTGGATGCGCAGCTACAAACCTGAAGAACTGTTCACTGCCGAAGGCACGCTCGCCCCTCAGCTGAAGGCACTGGCACCAACCGGTAATCGCCGGATGAGCGCGAACCCGCGCGCGAACGGCGGTCTGCTTCGGAAGGATCTCAAGCTGCCGGATTTTCGCAAGTACGCGGTCGATATTGCGCAGCGCGGCACCGGTGAGTACGAGAATACCAAACCGCTCGGCGAGTACCTGCGCGATGTCATCGCGAACAATCCGACGTCGTTTCGTCTGTTCGGACCGGATGAAACCGCGTCGAACCGCCTGCAGGCCGTCTACGGCGCGACGAAGAAAGCCTGGATGGCCGACATGCTGCCGGAAGACGCCGACGGCGGCGAACTCGCGCGCGACGGACGGGTCATGGAGATGTTGTCCGAGCACACGTTGCTCGGATGGCTCGAGGGCTACGTGCTCACCGGTCGTCACGGACTCTTTCACACGTACGAAGCGTTCGCGCACGTCATCGATTCGATGTTCAACCAGCACGCGAAGTGGCTCGACATTTCGCGTAATCACGTCCGCTGGCGCGCGCCGGTAGCGTCGGAGAATATCCTCCTCTCGTCAACGGTGTGGCGTCAGGATCACAACGGGTTCTCGCACCAGGACCCCGGCTTCATCGATCTGGTCGCCAACAAGGGGCCATCGGTCGTTCGCATCTACCTGCCGCCGGATGCCAACACGCTGCTGGTCGTCGCTGACCATTGCTTCCGTACGACCAATACCGTCAACGTGATCGTCGCCGACAAACAAAAGCATCTTCAGTTCATGACCATTGACGATGCGATTACGCATTGCGCGAAAGGTGTGGGCATCTGGGGGCGTGCGAGTACCGACGCCGGTGAAGAGCCCGATGTGGTGCTCGCCTGTTGCGGCGACGTCGCGACGATGGAGGCGCTCGCCGCTGCGGCTATCCTCCGCGACCGCATCCCGGATCTGAAACTTCGGTTCGTAAACGTCGTCGATCTATTCAAGCTGCAACCCGATACGGAGCATCCACACGGACTGAGCTCGCGTGAGTTCGACAGCCTGTTCACCGCGGACAAGCCGATCATTTTCAACTTTCACGGCTACCCATGGCTCATTCATCGCCTGGCGTACCGCTTCAAAGGGCACGAGCACCTACACGTCCGCGGCTACAAGGAGAAGGGGAATATCAACACGCCGCTTGAACTGGCGATGTTGAACGAGACGTCACGGTTCCACCTCGTCATCGACGTCATCGATCGAGTGCCGAAGCTTCACACGAAGGCGGCGCACCTGAAGGAGGACATGAAAAACCAGATCATCGAGAACCTGCGCTACGCGCACGAGAACGGAACCGATCGTCAGGAGATTGTGAACTGGACCTGGCCCTATTAAAGCGCCACGCGCCGTCATTAAAGCAAACATGGCAGAATAAGCGCGCATGAGGCCGAGCGGCCGAAGACCGCGACCTGGACGGAGTTGGTGTTGACGTCGCGCGCCCTTCTTTCAGTAGCCCTTCTGATATTCATGGCCGCACGCGCCAGTGCGCAGGCGCCGCACAACGGATCCGGGAGCGACCCGGCAGCCGTGACGCTGCCCCGCTCCGCCCTCGACGACCTGCCGTCCAGCGGAACGATCGGAGGGCTTCTCGAAACGACGATCCCACAGATCACCTCCGATCGAATCGAAGGAGGTGGCCTCAGCGTCGGCAGCGAAAGCCGTCTGGGAGCCGGCGGAAGCTCGTGGACGCAGACCGCCTTTTACCTCGGCGACCTTGATTTCACCGATCCCGGCCTCTTTGGCGCATCGTTCCTGTTTCTCGATCCGGCCATGCTGGAGACCGTGGCGACCACGACCAGCCTGTGGGCGATCGAGCGGTCGGCTCCGGGGCTCAGCGTGCGGCTCACTCCGAGACGCCCATCGACGATATGGGAGGGGCGCGCAGAGTTTTTCTCGACCATCTCAGCGACCCCACAGTCAACGCGGACAGTTCCGCCAATCGCAACGCTTCACACCTGGAATCGCCTCGCGGCATCTGCAAGCGGACCACTGCTACGCGATCGTCTGACCGCGAGGATCGGCGTGGCTGCGAGCAACGCCACGCGATTCGAGCGCCTGGATCCGACCCTTCTTCACTCGCGTGACGCCAGTGGCTTCGCGAACCTCCTCTATACGCCATCGGCGATCGATGATGTTTCGATTACCGCCGCCGGTCGTTCAGCGCGCATCCCGCTCGACGGCCGTCTCTGGATCGATCACCCTGCCGCACAGCAGCGCGCGTCGAATCTCCTGCTCGAATCGCGCTGGCTGCATCGGGCAGACCGCGTCTCGCTGAGTGTCGCAGGTGGCGTGTCGGGCTTCACTGCGAAGCCAGATGCCGCAACACCCTCGCTGGCATATATCGACTCGATACGCGACATGCCGATCATGGACGCCGTGTCGGCGTCGCAATCGCGTCATCGCTGGTCGGCCGCGGTGCGCGCCGCGGGAACACCGAATAACTCCAATCAATGGCTGCGTCACGGTCGTAGCGGAATCGAGTTTGCGGGCGGAACGGTTGTCGCCGGGTCGCTGCTCGCACCAGCCGTTGCGGAAACTGTCGAGGGGGTTCCCGCCCGTCTCTGGCGATTCGCCGGCACGAGGACTGAACACCACGCGACGAACGTGAGCCTTTACGCCGCCGAAAGCATCCCGGTGTCGTCGCGGATCACACTTGATGGAGGCTTGAGATGGGAAGGCGTGACTGCCGCAGCCGACAGTGGTCCTTCGGTCGGTTGGAGTGATTGGTTTCCAAGCCTTTCGGTGCGCTGGCGCGTCGTGTCAAATGATCGACTGACCGGCATGCTCGGTGTCGGTCGATACGGATATCGCGCGCCACTGGAGATGCTGAACTATGGAGATCCCGCCGCACCGGGCGGCGACGTGTTTCGCTGGAACGATGCCAACCGCAATGAACGGTTCGACACGGGGGAAGAGGGTCCTCTTGTTTCCCATGTCGGCAATCGGCCGCTTGGTACGTCGGAGATCGACCCGGGCTTGCAGAGACCACACCTCAACGAACTACTTCTCGGCGTTGAAGCGCGGCCATCCCCAGCGTGGATGCTTCGGCTTGCGGGACTCACGCGTCGCGAGCATCAGTTGATGGCTGCCGTCAATTCCGGCGTGCCGGAGAGTGCTTACACCGTCACCGCCGTTCAGGACCCGGGGGGAGATTTGCTGGATCCGTCCGACGACCAGCACCTGCCGATCTTCAATCGACGGCCTGAGACCCTTGGTGCGGACCATTACATATTGACCAATCCCGGATCGTACTCAACGTTCCAGGGGGTGGAGTTGAGTGTGCGGTACAGCGGGAACCGACTCTGGGTCCTCGCTGGTGCGACTGCCGGTCGCTCCTGGGGTCCCGCCGCGGCACGCGGCTTTCAGGCATTCCAAAACGACGATGCGATAACCGGAGATGTTCTGACCAATCCGAACGCGACGACGTTTTCGCGCGGCGCGCCTTTTTCGAACCGCGGTTACACGATCAAAACGTCTGGAACGTATCGATTCCCGCACGACGTACGCCTTGGGATCGTCGCGCGATATCAGGACGGACAGCCGTTTTCCCGGCTCGTTCTCGCGCCAGCGCTGAATCAGGGAACGGAAGTCATCCGCGCATACGAGGCCGGACGCACACGATTCACCTACACACTCACCGCCGATGCGCGACTGCAGGTTCCGGTGACGGCCGCCAAACAGCGCGTCGATATCGTCTGGGACATCTTCAACTTCGTCAACATGACGAACGAGGTCGAGGAATTCGTCCTGACCGGGCCGGCCTTTCGAACACCGACGGCGGTGCAACCGCCGCCGGTCATGCACCTGGGACTGCGCCTCGCGTTCTGAAACTGATTGTGATCAATCAGCGTGGGAGTGGCACTTGGTACAGATGGCTCCGGGTCGCGAGCTTCCAGACCAGGTAATCAGCGCCGTGATAGGGTCCCACGGTCTGATTCACTGTCCATCCGTCGATTTTTTGAAGAGAGGCGTCACGTCACGCTTACCCTTCTCGAGATAGGGCACGCCATGCTCCATCCAGTCAGGCTTCGGCGCATCCTTGAGGAAGTAATCAAAATACTCGGCGAGATGCACCGTCCAGTGCTTTTGATTTTCACGCTGTCTGAGGCCGTGCTTCTCACCGTTGTAGGTGAACATGTACGCCTCTTTACCAAGCCGCCGCATCGCGGTGAAGAACTGAATCCCCTGCTGCCACGGCACGGCATCATCCTCATCATTCGCCATCGTCAGATACGGCGTCTTGACCTTGTCGATCCAGTAGATCGGTGAGTTCTCGAGATACAGCTTCGGATTCTCCCAGGGCGCCACACCAATTCGGCTTTGCGTCTTCTCGTACTGAAACGCGCGCGACATGCCCGTGCCCCACCGAATCCCTCCGTACCCGCCCGCCATATCGACCACCGAAGCACCGGCTTCAACAGCGCGGAACAGCGTGGTGTGGGTGATCATGTATGTGATCTGATATCCACCCCAGCTGTGTCCCTGAATGCCCACGCGCTTTGGATCGACGAAGCCCATCGAGATCACTTTCTGCGTCGCCGGCAATACGCACTTCAGTGCGCTTTCGCCGGGGTATCCGATGTCGTACACGATGTCTGGTTGAAGCACGACGTAGCCATTGCTGACGTATCGAGTGACGTTGATGCTCGATCCTCCCGGCGCCGGTGGAACATAGCGGTGCAGGTTCTGCGATAATTGCTCGTAGATGTAGACGAGCAGCGGATACTTCTTCGCTGGATCGAAGTTCTCCGGCTTCGTCAGCACCGCCTTCAGGATCTTGCCGTCGGCGTTGACATACTCGATGAGTTCCGACGTTCCCCAGTTGTATTCCACCTGCTGCGGATTCGCATCGCTGATTTTTTTCATGTCCGAGAACGAGCCGCTCGACACCCACAGGTTGGGAAACTCGTCGAAGCGCGAGAGGGTAAAGACGAAGACATCCGCGTCGCGCGCCTTGATCGGCACGCCGAAGCTCTTGTCGAGCATGACGAGTCTGGTTGGAGCGGCCGTGGTGTTCAGCGTCACCTGATACAGACCGCTCGCGCGGGTGTTCTCGTTGACCGCAGAAAGGATCAGCGGCTTGAACGGCGAAATTGAGGCGTCGTCGGCGTCGCGACGCCCCTGCCCGCTTTCCTCTTCAGACGTTGGCGCCGTTTGCTCGGTGCGCGGGTATCGAAAGATGATCTGCTCGCGGCGGCCATCGGTGACCTTGCGTCCACCGGTGCCGTCCGGCTTCACTTCCCAGATGTCATAGCGATCGTAGAGAAGGACGGTCTTGTCGCCCTCCGTCCAGCCGCCGCTGCCATACGGCGACGGATGTGCCGGATGATCGTCAGTCTCGTTCAGGAACTTCACGCCGAGCTTCGCCGTGAGATTGACGTTCTGGCCGTCGCTCGTCCGGATGACGTGCCAGTTGTCGTCGCGCTCGTCGAAAAACAACACATAGTTCGAGCCCGGCGACATCGTCGCCGAGAAATTCGTCTTCTCGAGAATCCGCTTTCGCGATCCGTCCCTAAGCGACACGAGGTAATCGTCGTCGTAGCTGCCGTCCCACGAAACCAGTTGCCGGTACGGAACATTCGAGACCCCGAGCGCCATGCAGCAGTTGTCGTTGATCAGGACATCCGGCATGTCGGAAGAGGCGAGCTGGGTGAACTTTCGATCGGCCAGCGTGATCATCGCGCGGAAGTTGCGCTTGCGCTCTTCATCGGCGTGGACCTTCTGCATCGGCTGGATTTCGGGATCTTTGTAATGCCAGATGTCCACCTTGACTGGCTCTGGCGCATCATCGGGATCGGCGTGTGGCGGAGGTGCCGTGCCAAAGAAGAGCCGGGCGCCATCCTTGGAGAATTCGAGCCGGCCGTTTTCACTCACCGCGATCGGACCGGCGCGTGTTTCCGCCGGCACGTTCAACTCGGTCGCCGAGTTTGCCGACATGGAAGCGTGATACAGGTTGAAACGCGACGCCTTCGCGGCATAGTCGTCACGATCGCTGATGAAGGCCAACTGCGCGCCCTTGGCGTCAAACGCGAAGCCTTTATAAGTGCCCTGTCCGCTCAAAAGAGTTTTCGTCGAACCATCCGAGATCCGGAGAACGAATGCTGCGTCGTTCGATGGTGTCCTGGACGAGACGGAGTACGCGATCGCGCTGCCGTCTTTCGCGACGACGTAGTCCATGACTTCGCTGATGGTTTTTGTGGTGCCCGCCGTCAGATCCCGGATAACGAGATCTGTTCCGGGATCGTGCTTCTTCGCCGTCGGCTTCTTCTCCTGATCCTCTTCCTCCGGCCGCTCCTGACCACGGCTATGCGATGCCGGTTCCGGCGCAACGAGGTACGCGACGATCCGTACCGGATCCTCGGGAAGCCGGAAGCTTTTGACATGCTCGGCCAGTGTCGTCACCTGCCCGCTCGACAAGTCGACGACGCCAACGCCGGGTTTCGGCATGTCCTCGGGCCGCCGCTTCGCCTTGCGCGCCTTGTCGATGTCGGCCTTGAGCGGTGACTTCTCGAACACGACGAACCTGCTGTCCGGTGTGATGACAGGGGTGCGCCCGCGCGGCGCGCGATATTCGCTGCTTGTTTTTAGGTTGCGAACGACAAGCTCGCCGTCGCCGTCCTGCGGGACCAGTGCATACGCGACCCACGTGCCGTCGCGCGACAATTTGGTGCCCTGGATTGATTTCCACCCGTCGTAGACGTCGTGCGTAACCGGTTTCTTCGCCATTGGCTGTTGGGCGGCCAGCGGCACGACCGATACGGCGATCACTGCGGCGACAAATAGCTGTTTCATACACTTCTCCCGGACGGCTTCGGAGTCCGTCGTTTATCACTATCCACCGCCTCCGGGCAACCCGCTCGCGGATGCAGGAGTCCCTCAGCGGCCGAAAGTCGGGCTCTTCCCTTCGTCGCTCAGGGCACGAGTTCCAAGGAAAATGTATCGGCGAGCGACGCAAAATGACGGCGGTCGGTAGTCGCAATGCTGGGCGGCGCGCCAGTCGAAGGACCACTGGTCACACGCTGACGAGATCAGGACGACAAGAGAAAGGGAAAAGGACAGTCAGCGTCCGAGTTGCTGCCAGCCTCGCATCATCTCGTTGACGAGTGACGCCGCTTCCGCGCGCAGTCGCGGCTCGAGCGCAGCGATAGCGGCGAGCGACTGCGTCCCGAGCGCCGGGTCTTCAGCTCCATGGATGCTGCCGCCACCGAGTTGCACGGCGGAGTCGTACACCATGTCGGACAGGTCCCCGACCGAGCGCAGATCGTCGAGCGTGATTTCGCGGTACGAGGGCTCCCAGCTCCGCACCCACCAGTTGCGCAGCCGCTCACCCTGGATTGTCATTTCCGGAATGTCCTCTTCAGGACCTGCGACAAGGATGTTGTGCCGCAGCCGGCCGAGTTGCTGGCTGCCGACGATGACCCTGAATGCTGGTCGTGATTTCGGCACCTCGAGACAGTCGAGGCCTTTGAGTGCCCGCAGCGCCTTGGCCTCGAGGAGCTCGTCGTCTCCCGGGTCATCAGACGGACCTCTGACCCGCAGCAAAATCTTTCTCACGACGGCGCTGCCAATTCCCATCTGCAGCCAACCGGCGCGGATGACTTGAAAATAGTCCTCCGCAAGTTCCGGCCGTTCGTGCCGCACGAGGCGCGAAAAGACGATCATCGAGGCGAGCAGACCATTCATCGACACTTCGGGCATCGGCGCCATTTTCGTCTCTGCCCACGCAAGGAATTCGTCGCGCGAAGGCGCGGGATTCTGACTTCTGACCCAGCGGACGATGTCTGGCTCGGCTGGCTGAAAGGCGCCGTCCGCCAGTCCGCGCCGATAGCCTTCGAAGAATCGATCGAACAGGCGATCGCGATCACGAGTCCAGCCACGACGGCGTGCGGCCAGATCGATCGATCCAAGAAATCTCGTGATGTCGACAAACGCCGGACCCCGAGTGGAGTCGTCGAAGTCATCGAGACCCCAGGCGTCCTTCGTCAATGCATATTGTTCGACATGGGCATCTCCGTGGAGCTGCACAACCGGCTGCCGGTGCAAATCGGCGGCAAAGATTTCGCAGACCCGCGAGGTCCACTCGTGATTGATGAAGCGGAAGTAGTTGTACGGATCAGCGCGCAGGCGATCGCGCAGTTCGGGCGGCGCGGCCGCAAGTGCGGCAGGCTCTGCCGTCAGCGCTCGTTGATCGAGACTGGCGTTGTCTACAGACCCCGCTCGACACGCAATAGCGGCGGCTGCTGCAAAGGCGGCGAACAGGAGTCGGGCGCCGGCGTCAATACGTCACCAGACCTTCAGACTTGTATATCGCAATTGTCTGCTCGACAAGTTCGTTCGTCGGCGATTTCTTCTCTTTAAGTGTGTAGGGAATGCCAAGTTTCGCCCATTTGTACTGGCCCATCTGATGGAACGGCAACACGTCGACCCGTTCGACGTTGCCGAGGCTCCTGACGAACGCCGCCACCTGTTTGATGTCTGCGGGATCGTCGGTCAAGTCCGGCACCAGGACGTAGCGAAGCCAGATCTTCCGCTTACGTGCAGAGAGCCGACGCGCGAAGTCGAGCGTCGGGCCATTGTCCATTCCGGTCAGCTGCCGATGACGCTGTGCGTCCCACGACTTGATGTCGAGCAGGACGAGATCGATCACCTCGAGATCGTCGTCGCTCAGCTTCTCACCGTAATAGCCGTTAGTGTCAAGCGCCGTGTGAATCCCCATCTTTTTCGCAGCGCTAAGCAGCTTGACGACAAACCGGTGCTGCATCAAGGGTTCGCCGCCGCTGATGGTGAGGCCGCCGGACATCACTTTCAGCCCCTGCCGGTATTTGCGCAATTCCGCGCTCGCTCTGGCAACTGTGACCGGCATGCCATTGCTCATCGTCCACGTGTCCGGGTTGTGGCAGTAGAGACACCGCCACATACAACCGGCTGTCCACGCCACGACACGGACCCCCGGACCATCGACGGCAGCGCCGGTCGTGAACGAGTGAAGGAAGCCCATGTCGCCGGTGGCAAGAGCGGATCGCACATCCGACTCGGGTACTGCCTTACCAAGGTTGACTCGAAGTTCAAACGGGTTTTTTGCTTCGAGCGGCTGTTCTTGAATTGGTGTCGTCATACATTCCTTACTTCCGCTACTCGCTCCTCGCTGCTCGCTCCTCCTTACGTCGCCATCGTCGCCCCGTGAAACGTTCTGTTGATGACATCCATCTGCTGTTCACGTGTAAGACGGACGAAGTTGACGGCGTAACCAGATACGCGAATCGTCAGGCTGGGATATTTCTCCGGATGCTCCATCGCATCGAGCAGCATGTCGCGGTTCAGCACATTCACGTTCATGTGATAGCCCGTGCTGCTGAAGAAGGCGTCGAGCATTGCGGTCAGATTGGTGATGCGATCTTCGGCGACGCGGCCGAGACCCGTCGGCACCAGTGACGAAGTGAGAGAGATCCCATCCGCCGCATCGCGGTATGGAATCTTCGCCACCGACGCCGCCGACGCGTGAATGCCGTGGCTGTCCCGCCCGTGCATCGGGTTGGCGCCGGGCGCGAACGGTTCACCGTGCCGCCGGCCGTCCGGCGTGTTCCCTGTTGCTTTGCCGTAGACAACGTTCGAGGTAATCGTCAACACCGACTGTGTGTGAACCGCTTTGCGATAGGTCGGATACTTTCTCAGCTTGCTCATGAACGTCGTCACCAACCACACGGCGAGCTGATCCACCCGGTTGTCGTTGTTGCCAAAGAACGGGAACGTGCCTTCGGTCTGATAGTCGGTGATGAGCCCTTTGTCGTCACGCACGACGCGAACCTTCGCGTACTTCATCGCCGACAGACTGTCGGCGACGACCGATAAGCCGGCAATTCCAAACGCCATCGTCCGCAACGGCGCGTAGTCGTGGAGCGCCATCTCGATCCGCTCGTACGCGTACTTATCGTGCATGTAGTGGATGACGTTCATGGCGTTGACATAGACCCCTGCGAGCCAATCCATCATCTTGTCGAACTTGCCGAGCACGTCGTCGAAATCGAGATAGTCGCCCTTGACCGCCTCGCAGACTGGCGCGACCTGCTCGCCGCTGATCTCATCTCTTCCACCGTTGATGGCGTAGAGCAGGCATTTCGCAAGGTTCGCTCGTGCGCCGAAGAACTGCATCTGCTTGCCGACGAGCATCGGCGAGACACAGCAGGCGATCGCACCGTCGTCCCCCCACACCTGGCGCATGATCTCGTCGCTCTCGAATTGCAAGGAGCTCGTGTCGATCGCGACCTTCGCGGAAAAGCGCCGGAAGCCATCAGGCATGCGCGCCGAGTACCAAATCGTCAGGTTTGGCTCTGGCGCCGGTCCGAGGTTGTAGAGAGTCTGAAGAATGCGGAAGCTGGTTTTCGTGACGAGCGAACGGCCGTCGTCGCCCATGCCACCGATTGATTCGGTCACCCACGTCGGATCGCCCGCGAAAAGATCGTCGTACTCCGGAGTGCGGAGGAATCGCACAATGCGCAGCTTGATGACGAAATCATCGATGATTTCCTGCGCCTGCTCCTCTGTCAGGATCCCTGCCGCAAGATCCCGCTCGAAATACACGTCGAGAAACGTCGTCGTCCGGCCGAGCGACATCGCAGCGCCATTCTGTTCCTTGACGCCGGCGAGATATCCGAAATAGAGCCACTGCACCGCTTCCTTCGCGGTGCGCGCGGGACCGGAGATGTCGAAGCCATAGTTCGCGGCCAGCTTCTGCAGTTCTTTGAGCGCGCGAATCTGCTCGCCCAACTCCTCCCGGTCGCGGATGATTTCGTCAGTCGACTGGAACGCGTCGAGCGCGCTCTTTTCTTCCTGCTTGCGTTCGATGAGGCGGGCAACGCCGTAAAGAGCAACGCGGCGGTAGTCGCCGATGATTCGGCCGCGTCCGTAGGCGTCAGGAAGCCCGGTCAGGATGTGCGCGCTCCGGCACCGTCTGATGTCGGCCGTGTAGGCATCGAACACCGCGTCGTTGTGAGTCTTTCGATACTTCGTAAACGCTTCGGCTACGTGGGGATCTGGCTCGTAGCCATAGGTCTTGAGAGCGGTGGCAACCATTCGCCAGCCGCCATTGGGCATGATCGCCCGCTTCAGGGGCGCATCGGTCTGCAGTCCGACAATGACTTCGTTGTCCTTATCGATGTACCCCGGCGCATGCGCGGTGATCGAGCTCGGAATCTGTGAAACGTCGAGCACACCTTTCTTGCGTTCTTCGATGAACAGCTTTTGCAGTTGCTGCCAGATTTTTTGCGTGCGTTTTGTGGCCGGCGCGAGGAAAGATTCGTCGCCGTCGTACGGGTCGTAATTCTGTTGTATGAAGTCGCGAACGTTGATCTCTTTTTGCCAGAGACCTGTACGAAACCCGTGCCACGGCGATGTTGCCGCTGCGGTGGTTCTATCCTGGGATGTGACGACGTCCATGTGGCACTCCTCTATTTCTGTTCCTGCTAACGCGAACGGGTCTCAACAAGTCCCAAAACCATTCCCGTATGGCTGGCAATGACGAGCTCCTCGTTGGTCGGGACCACCCAGACGGAGACAGGACTACCCTTTCGCGAGATCCGCGTTTGCTTCTTGCTGTTAGCGTCGCTGTCGAGCTCGATGCCGAGCCACGCGGACGCGTCGCAGATACGGCTGCGAATCTCCGGAGAGTTCTCACCAATTCCGGCCGTGAACACCAGGGCGTCGATGCCGCCGAGGACGGCGGCCAGCGCACCGATCTCCTTCGCAGCGCGGTAGACGAAGTACTCCACCGCCAGGCGGTCGGCCGCTTCGCTGCTGCCGAGCAAGTCGCGCATGTCATTGCTCTTGCCTGAAATCCCGAGCAGACCTGATCGCTTGTACAGAATTGACTCGACGTCCCTGGCCGACAGTCCGAGCCCCTGAAAGAGGTAGAGGACGACCCCGGGATCGAGCGCGCCGGGCCGCGTTCCCATGCACAGGCCGTCGAGCGCCGTAAAACCAAGCGAGCTGTCGATGCTCTTCAGATTCCTCATTGCACAGAGACTCGCGCCGCTTCCGAGGTGAGCGACAATCACCCGGCCATGCGCGATCTCTGGCGCGACATGCGGCAGAACCGATGCGATGTATTCGTACGACAACCCATGAAATCCGTAACGCTGCACACCGGCGTTTCGGATCTCGCGCGGCAGCGGAACGAGCTCGGCGACCTCCGGCTGCCCGCGATGGAAGCTCGTGTCAAAGCAGGCGACCTGGGACACGTCAGGAAGCTGCGCCGAAACGGCGTCGATCGCCGCCAGGTTGTGGGGCTGATGTAACGGCGCAAGTGGTATGAGCGTTCGCAGTTCCGCCACGACTTCCGGCGTGATGACTGTTGGTCCTGAGAAGCGCGCGCCACCGTGGACGACGCGATGTCCGACACCAAGCACACGCGCGCCGCCGTAGGTCAAACGAAGCCAGGCGGCGAGCGAATCAAGCGCACCGCGTGCATCGCGGACGTTTGTTTTGTCCAGGTCGTTGTCAACCAGCCGCGTCCCCGATCCGTCCTTTGCGGAGAAGCGCGGTGAGGTTCCGATCCCCTCGATCTGGCCGCGTGACTCCAGTCGCCACGCTTCCGATTCTGGTCGACGGTAGATACTGAATTTGAGACTGGACGACCCAGCGTTCAGTACGATTACGAAATCATCCATTTCGAATCCCTAATCACTAATCACTCATCGCGAATCGCTAATCCTCGAATCGCTAATCCTCGAATCACTGAATCCTCGGATCACTCTAATCTTCGAATCACTGAATCCTGGGATCGCCGGATCCCGGTTCCCGGATCCCCGGTCAACGATCCCGGACAACCGATCCCGGACCCCGCTACCGTCAGTAGCCGCCTAGGTCGCCACTTGCAGCGTCTTGCGCCGCGCGTGCGCAGCGATCATCGCCACGCCGCAACTCGCAATCCTCGAACGCACGCTGTCGGCACGGCTGGTCAGGATGATCGGCACACGGGCCCCGAGGACAAGACCAGCGCTGTCGGCGTTGGCCAGAAAACTGAGCTGCTTCGCGAGCATGTTTCCCGCCTCGAGATCCGGAGCCAACAGGATGTCGGGATCACCGGCGACGTCGGACTTAATCCCCTTGATCTTTGCGGCGTCCTTGCTGATCGCGTTGTCGAACGCGAGCGGACCATCGAGCAGGCCGCCCTTGATCTGGCCGCGATCGGCCATCTTGCAGAGTGCGGCGGCATCGATGGTGGCCGGCATCTTCGAGCTGACGGTTTCCACCGCGGCGAGAATCGCAACCTTTGGCGTCGACACGCCAAGCGAGACGGCAAGATCGATCGCGTTCTGAATGATATCGACCTTGTCGTCCAGCGCCGGCGCGATATTGATCGCGGCGTCAGTAACGATCAGCACCTTGTGATAGGTCGGCACGTCCATGATGAAGACGTGGCTGATCCGGCGTCCGGTCCGAAGGCCGGTTTCCCTTGCAACCACAGCGCTCAGCAACTCGTCGGTGTGCAGGCTGCCTTTCATCAACAGCTCGGCCGAACCTTGACGCACGAGTTCGACCGCCTTTGATGCAGCCGCATGGCTGTGGGCGACGTCCACGATTCTCGAGTTGCCGAGATCAATGCCGCCCTTCATTGCAATCTCGCGAATCTTTGTCTCCGGTCCGACGAGAATCGGAGCGATTAATCCTTTCTCGCCGGCCTCAACCGCGCCTGCCAGCGCCGAGGGTTCGCATGGATGCGCCACCGCGGTCGGCACAGGCTCGAGGCTTCGGCAACGTTCGAGCAACAGCTCGTACTTTCCGGTTCCAGTTATGGGAGTCATAGTTCCTCGTAAGCGGCCACGGCCGTCGTGCGACGAGCCGCTGGTCCGGTTTCCTTCAGGAAGAATGTCAGGACGATCGCGAGACCAACGCCATAGAGCAGAGGCTGAAACGTGGTCTGGTAGTGCTCGATGTTCATCGTCGATGCGCCGCCGCTGACGTTCATGAGAGTCCTGGCAAAGACAGGGCCCAGAAGTGCGCTGAACGTAAAGTTCAGGAAGTTAACGACGCCGGTCGCGGTGCCGCTCATTTTTGGCGGGTTCGCTTCTTTAATCACCGTGTACGGCAACATCGCGGCTCCGGATACGATGCCCGCGACGATGGCAAGCACATACGGCGGAAAGACGTCGACGGGACCGTAAAGAATCCAGGCAAGGCATACGAGCAGCACGGCCGCGCTCGCGATGATCACCGGCTTGCGGCGTCCGATCCGGTCGGAGAGGAAGCCGAGCAGCGGGCAGCCGATGATCCAGCCGAGTGGAACTGCCGCCGAGCGCAGCACCGCGGTCGCGTAATCAAAACCACGCCCCTCCTGCAGATACCGGACGCCCCAGGTCATGTCGAAGATCGTGGTTGGAATGAAGAGCAAACCCGCGATGATGCCGCACAGGATCGATTGAGGATTTCGAAAGACAACGCCGAAGGCACTCCCCGCCTCCTTCAACCAGCCTTCGCGCTTCGGTGCCGCCGTCGATTCAGGAAGGAGCAGGAACAGCAGCACGCTGATCGCGAGGCCGCCGATGCCCATCCCTACCCAGAACGTGCTCCAGCTGACGCCGCCGCCGATCATCGGGCCGACGACAAACTGGCCCGCCGATCCGCCGGCCATTCCGAACATCTGCGTCGCACCGATCAGCGTCGCCGCGCGCGAGGCGGGGAAATTCGTCGTCGCAATGTAGGCGGCGCCGACGAGCGCAAACACGCCGCCGGCACCCTGAAGGAATCGTCCGATGCTCGCGAGGTTCCCATCGCCGCTCGCAAACATCAACGCGCCGATGCCAACCGTCGCCGCACCGACCGGGACCACTCTTCTCGGTCCCAGGCCGTCCATCGCCGCCCCCGCCACCAGACTGAATGGCGAGTATCCGTAGTAGAACAGACCGACCATCGAGGCGACGGCAGTTGCCGTCATCCCGAATGCATCCGAGAGCTGCGGCATCATGACGGCCGGAGCCGATCGCAACGTGTACTGATAGAAGTAGTACATCGCCGTGATCAGCCACGCCACCGCCGCCGTCCTCGTCCGCTGATTCACGGATATCGCCTCCGAACGGCTCCGACCGCGAAACTCCGCTCAGCAGAGAACAACCGAAACCGCCAGGCCGCCTTCGGAGGTTTCCTTGTACTTCGAGTTCATCTCCTTCGCCGTGAGTGCCATTGCGTCGACCGTCGTGTCGAAATCGAGCCGTCGATTCGTCGGGATCTCGTTGCTCGCGATCATGAATCCCGTCCAAGACTTGACGGCGCCGAACGCGCAGCGCTCGATGCACGGCACCTGAACGAAACCAGCGACCGGATCACACGTCATGCCGAGGTGATGCTCGAGTGCGGACTCCGCCGCGTTTGCGACCACTTGATGATCGAAATCCATCGCCTCGGAAATGAACGCGGCGCCCATCGCCGAGGCAACTCCGATCTCCGCCTGACATCCTCCCTCGGCACCGGAGAGCGTCGCGTTGTGCTTGCACAAATATCCAACCGCGGCAGCCGCGAGGAATCCGTTACGAATCTTTTCGATTGGCAGCTTGCGTCCACCCTCGCCGAGCGAGTACACGAGGGCCGGCAGGACGCCGGCGGAGCCGCCAGTCGGAGCCGTCACAACGAGGTGTCCGCGCGCGTTCTCTTCCGAACCCGCCAGCGCATAAGCCGCGACGACTCCAAGGCCACGCTGTTTTTCGTATGTGTCGTCCATCGCACGCTTGTAGACGTCGCCGGCCTTCGTCTTCAGCTTGATGGGGCCCGGCAGCGTGCTCGGGGGCGCCTTCAACCCCGCCTTGACGATGTTCACCATGGCGTTGTGAATCTTGTCGATGAACGCGGTGATTTCAGCTTCACTCTTGCCCGATACAGCCAGTTCGTTGGCCATCACGACCTGCGCCACCGATAGCTTGTTGTCTGCCGCATGCTTCTGCAGCTCCTTCATCGTCGCGTACGGATACTTCGGCTGACCTTTCTTCGGCGGTTCATAGCCCTTCCACTCGATGAATCCGCCGCCGACCGAGTAGTACTCCTGCTCCAGCAGGACAGCGTCGCCGCCCATCAACTTGCACGTCATCGTGTTGGGATGTGGGAAGTCGCCTTTGGGCGCGTCGTAGATGACGTCCTTCAGTGACACGTTGAACGTCTTGTCCCCGAGTTTGACCGGGAAGATCTGATCCGGTTTCGTGACGAGGCTGTCGAGGAACTCAGGCTCGACCGTCGCCGGCTCTTTGCCGATGATGCCCGCGAGGGCGGCGCGTTCGGTGCCGTGACCTTTGCCCGTTGCACTCAAGCTTCCAAAAAGATGCACCTTCATACCGGTCACCTTGGCGAGCTGATCGGCCGGCAGCTTCGTGGAGCGCTGGTAGAAGTCGTACGTGATTCGCATTGGTCCGATCGTGTGAGAACTCGAAGGGCCGGGACCGACTTTGTAAAACTCGTCGAGCGTCGTCATCACCGGGCCCTTGGCCTTTTTGACGACGTTGAGATCGGGCGAGAGCTTGACGTCTGGCACCGGTGGGGCCGCAGGCTGCGGAGCCGCGGCAGCTTTCTCCGGGTTATTGGACGGTGAGCAACCGGTGATGACGGCCATCGCGCCGACCAGCGCGCTCCGCATCACAAACGCGCGACGATCGACCCCCTCGGGCACCTCGGTCGCGTCGAATTCAGGTACAAACGAATGCCCGTCAGGGCGATTGTCGGATTTCATGGGAAAGCCCCCTCTTTTTGGGCAACCCCGGGGTACGGAGCCCGAGGACGCGAATTTCGGGGCAATTGATGTACCGAGCGAACTCCCGGACTGCGCCACAGTGAACGGCGAAAATGTGAAGCTTTTGAAAGAAATGGTGGTAGCGAACGCCGTTGCTGGTCGGAATTAACCTCCGCGGGGCCGGAGTTCCTCCCGAATATCGGAGGCGGAATTCAGCGGGTGTTGTCCGGCGGCGCGGGCAGATAGAAATCGTCTTGCAACCAGGTGTGCGCCCTGATGTAGCCCTTCCCCTTCAAGAACTCTTTGATCTCCGATCGCTTTGGTTCTTCGTTGTTGTGTTCGATCGCCATCGCTCCGAGTTTGTAGCGCTCGAAAGGAAACCCGCGGAGAGCCTCGAGCTCCGCCCCTTCGATGTCGAGGCTCATGAAGTGAATGAACGAAGGGGCGTTCGCGCGCTGCAGAATGTTGCCGAGCGTCACGGTCGTGAGCTCGACGGTCTTAGCGCCTTTGAGGGCGTCTTTGTAGCGATCGAGGTAATTCGAAATCCCGCCGAGCTCGCCGCCCAGCGCAAACTGCACCTTGTTGCCACCCTTGGCATCAACGGCCTCCTGGAACATCTGGCACGTCCGGCCTTCCATGTGGGAGGGAAATGGATCGACACAGATGCCTTTCCACCCTCGTCGCTCGAGCGCCCACGTGTTCGAGTTGAGGAATCCGTCGGCAGAACCCACATCGAGGAAATAACCGTCGGTGACACCGGGAAACACCTTCTCTGCAACCCAGCGATCCTGCCCGATCTGCGAGGGAAACGTCAGCAGCCCCAATCTTTCCTTCACGCTGATCTCGAAGTTGTGCCGCTGCGCGATCTGGCAGCACAACTGATTCAGTTGAAACGAGCGGCCGACACGCATCCCGAAGTATCCGGCAGCCGTCGCGACGCAAAGGAGCACGAGCGCACCTACGGCGAGCAGAAGCAGTCGCTTACGCATCCGATCATTTTAAGCGCAAGGAGATCGGGCTCGCGGGTCGTGATCACTTTCGTTCCGCGATCCAAATGTCTGCTTGCTCGTGCACAGCCGGAGAACGATGGGCTTGTCCCAACACCTCCGGCTTCAGTGACACGCGTGAAATGCTGCCAGGGCAGGGCAGGATAACACCCTCCGGCGGAACGGAGGCCGACACCCTCACCGCGTGATCTGGAACAAAAGCGAAGGGCTTTCCTAGCAAGGACTTCGTCCGTTTTTGCACCCCAGTCGTCGGTCAGGCACGCAGCCTGCTTGGCCAGCTCAGCACGCGATTAAGCCGATGATCACGAAACTGTTGCTCGCAGGGTGTCTGATGGGACTGTGCGTGACCATCCACGCCGGCGGAGTGACCTGGGCGCTCGGTCGAATCCGGCGGCACCCGGACTTCCCCGGGTTCTGGGCGGGCACGTGGCTCTTCATTCTCGTCGCCGCCTGGATTGTGCTGATGCACCTCTTCGAGATCGTCGTCTGGGCTGTGGTGTATTTCTCCAAGGGCGCAATGCCCGGACTCCCGACTGCCGTCTACTTCAGCGCAGTGACGTACACGACCACCGGATACGGAGATCTCGTGCTGCCGCCGGAATGGCGTCTGGTCGGTGCGATCGAAGCACTGACAGGAATTCTGATGTGCGGGTGGTCAACCGCTTTCTTCCTGACAGTGGGCAGCCGGCTTTATGAGCCTCCCCCAGATGCGACTGGCGAGCGGTGAGTCCGACCTTCTCGCTCAAGCCGTCGATCAACTGGCTTCTGGCATTCATTCCAGTTTCGCTCGCGCTGGAATACGCGCACGCGCCCGATCCCCTGCTTTTTTTTGCGGCGGCACTGGCGATCGTTCCAATTGCACGACTCATCGTGCTGTCGACCGAGCAGATCGCCACGCGAACCGGAGATGCGATCGGCGGGTTGCTTAATGCGACCTTCGGCAATGCGCCGGAACTGATCATCGCAATGGTTGCGCTGAAGGCTGGCTTCTTCGACATGGTCCGTGCATCGATCATCGGATCGATCCTCGCCAACCTGATGCTGGCGTCCGGTGTCGCGTTCTTTCTCGGAGGTCTGCGGCAACACACCCAGGAATACAACGCCAGCGCCGCCCGGCTTTACAGCTCGATGATGCTCATCTCCGCGGTAAGCCTGGGCGTTCCGAGCGCGTTCAACCGATTCTTCTCACCGGAAGGTACGATTCACGAGGAAAAAATCGTCAATCTGGGTACTGCATTCGTGCTCCTGGCGGCCTACGTGCTCTATCTCGTGTTCCTGTTGAAGACGCACCCCGACTACTTCAAGAGCGTGACGGTGAGTGAAGGGGAACACGGGCACGAGGGGCCGCAATGGAGTGTCGGACGAGCCGTCGGCAGTCTGGTCGCTGCCTCAGTGCTCGCCGCGTGGATGAGTGAAATCCTCGTCGGTGCCGCGGGAGGAACAGGCAAGGCGCTTGGCATGTCGGAGGTGTTCATCGGGATCGTGGTTCTCGCAGTCATCGGCGGTGCGGCCGAAAGTGGATCCGCCATTGCGATGGCGCGCAAGAACAAGTTGGATCTCACAATCGGGATTGCGATGGGCAGCAGTATCCAGATCGCGCTTTTTGTCGCGCCTGTTCTCGTGCTGGCGAGCGGTTGGGTGGCGCCCCAGCCGCTGGAGCTCTCGTTCAGCCGCGCTGAAATCGGGACGTTGTTCCTGGCTGTCTTGATCGCGGCAATCGTATCCGGCGATGGCCGATCGAACTGGTACAAGGGTGCCCAGTTGGTGCTTGTCTACGCGATGATCGCCATCCTCTTTTATTTCCTGCCGGCAGCCGCACATTAATCGGCGGCTACTGCCGATACGGTGCGAAATCGCTCGAGATCTGCTGAATCAGTTTCGGATCGACGACGCGTGTGTCCGCCTTGTCCGGGTCCCTCTCTGAATACAGCGTCAGCTTGACGCTCGCACACTCGGGACCAAGCGCGCTCGCGTCGAAAACATACAAGCCTTCAGTGATCGTATCGGTCTCCGAGACGTGTTGCTCGAGTTTGAACGGGTGGATCGGCGTGATCTCCGTGTCGCCGCAGAACGCTCGCATGCGCAAGAATCCGGACTTGAATCGCTTGATTGCCGGAATCGCCATGCCTTGTGTCTGTGCGGCGCCACGCGCGACTTTGGTCCAGAAGCCTTCCTCGAACTTGGGCGTCGCCCGGATCATCAGCACGGGTGGAACGTCGGCAACATACTCAGACCAGTTGGCAAAATCCATCTGCGGATGCATCACCGCCGGACCGGCGTCCTGCGGACGTCTGCCGCGGTCGTTGCGGTCTCGTTTGGTCGCCTGCTCGGCCTGGTACTGCGCGCCATAAACCAGCACCGGCGTAATGAAGCCGATATCGAAGTCGGTCGAAGTCAACTGATACGGATTGAGGCTTCCGACGCGACGCTGGACGATGCCTTTCAGTGCGTCTGCCGGAAACGGCTGGGTAGGTTCGACTGGCAGATGCGCACCGTCGGGGGCGGACACATCCTTGATCTTCTGCGCTGACGCGACGACCTCACATGCATCCTCGGTGCGAATGACATTCAGGTCGCCGCGCGCCGTCGCATCACGTTCGTCGACCACCGACGTCAGCCCGAGCAATGTTCCGTCAGCAGTGAACACCGGCCCACCCGATCCGCCGATTGCCAGTCTGAAATCGGACTCGATCGCGTGAGGTCCCACGTGCAACACGACTCCAGGTGTCATGCCTTTGTGTTGACGAAGCGGAGCGCTAATCGCGTAGATCTCCTGCCCGTCGACGACCGGTTTCTTCGCCGACTGGCCGCACGGCATTAGTACCGGACGAAGTGATTCGACCGCCTTCGGATCCACGCGTACGAGCGCTACATCACGGTCGGCATTTGTCGCAAGAACACGTCCCGCCACCTTGACTGCAGGCGTGAGCTGCACTTCAACCGCCGTTGCCGTTCCGACTGCACGCTGGTTTGTGACGATCAGCCCGTTTGCGTCGATCAAGAACCCGGAGGCGTGCGCGGTCGGCGTCCAGATCCCAAACACGCTGTCGTGCCACGGCATCAGCAGCAATGCGGGGTCCGATTCGACCGCAGAGCCCAACGTTGCGGTTGACGAAGTCGCAGTGCCGACTTCCGCATTCTTTGTCGTCAACTCCAGAACTACGGTGCGGCCGGCGGCGATGTCGACGATCTGCATCCATTCGTACGACTTGCCCTGAAACGCGACGGCCTGATCGGATTCAACGGTGTAATTGCCCGGACGCAGCGTGACCTCGGCGGTGCCGTCGAGTGCGGTGATCACTCGCCGCGGTGGCGCACTTGCCGGGTTGTCGCTGATGAGCAGCACGTGACGCGAGATCGGCATCACCTTCTGATCCGCGTCGACGATGGCCACCTTTATGTGAAGTGCGCCGGTCGCCTGCCCAGCAGCAGCCTGAGCGACCAGCGTCAGAGCCGCGAGGATCAAAGCTTGGAAGGGGAACATTATGCTAAGGATTCCCAGGTTTTGTCAGGCACCTCTATTCTACGGCCACGCGTCACCCCGATCGCAACACAGCCATTGGAGCAAACCAATTCCGGAACCCGACATGCATCAACACAACAGGCAGATGAGTTGGACTCATGGTCACCGGGTCACTGTTTGAAGCGGACCGGCCAGGCGGGTTTCAGTATCGCGAGAACTTCATCACGGTCGAAGAAGAAGAGCATCTCGCGAGCGAGATCGCGCACGTCGAATTCTCCACGTTTGAAATGCGCGGTGTCGTCGCCCGGCGGCGGGTCGCGTTCTTCGGAAAATCCTACGACTCTGGCAGTAACTCCACTCCCCCGATCCCGCCGTTTCTCCTGCCGCTCGGCGACAGGCTGGCTGCCTGGGCGGAACGCGATCCGCGAGAGTTCGCGATGGCGCTGATCAACGAATATCCTCCTGGAGCGCCGATCGGCTGGCATCGCGATGCGCCGCAGTACGACATCGTCGGCGGGGTTTCGTTGCTCTCGTCGTGTCGAATGAAGTTTCGTCCGTATGTGCGTCCGAGCGCGCGCGACGGTGGGGGTTCACGACGCAAGGCGACGCACGAGATTCAGTTGGAGCGCCGGTCCGCGTACCTGATGACCGGGATATCGAGAAACGCCTACGAGCACCACATTCCCGCGGTTTCGACTCTGCGGTATTCGATCACATTTCGAACGCTGCGTAGCGTGGCGAACGAGCGCGCGAGTGAGTTCACGCGAGCGGAGCGGCGCTGAGGCCCCCGCGAGCGCGCGTGTTGGCGAGTCGGAGGGGCGCAGCCCTCGGAGTAAAAGGCTGAGCCGCTTCCGGCGACAGAGTTGCAAGCGAATGCTGGAGGAGCACATCCATGGCAAAAAAGAAAACCACGGCACGGAAATCGACCTCTAGAAAACGCGCCGCAACGCGCGAGCTGGTCTCGCCGCGCGGCGACAAGCGATACGTGAGACGAGGAGCCGGCGGTCGGTTCGCCGAGTCGGATGACGTCGGGAGATCGCTCTCCAGCGATCGGCGCAGGCGAAGTAAGACGAAGGCGAAACGGGGTCAGGGCGACCGCGGCGATCGCTAACCTTATTCGGCTCGCAACGCCGTCATCATTCGGCTCGCAACGCCGTCACCGGATCGATCGCGGCGGCGCGGCGCGCGGGTAGGTAACCCGCGAGAACCGACGCTGCGATCAAGATGACGGCGAAGGCAACGAAGATCCGCGGATCGCTTGACGCGATGCCAAGCAGGCCTGCTTGCATTAGCCGGCTCAGTGCAACGGCGAGAACTAGGCCGAAGGCCGCGCCGATCAGCGTCAGCCGGAACGCTTGTCCTACCGTGAGTTTGACCACGTCGGCCGCGGACGCGCCGAGCGCGATGCGAACACCGATTTCGTGCCGCCGTTGTGCGACGAAATACGTGATCAGGGCGTAGAGCCCGACGGTGGAGAGCAGCAGCGCGATCCCCGCAAACGTTGTCATGATCGCAGCGAGGTACTGCAGGCCGATCGTCCGCTCGTGCAGCGCGCGGCGCATGGTCATCACGTCGAACACGGGTTGATCGGGGTCGATACCTAGCAAGGCACGTCGTGCCTCCGGCGCAATCGTTGTCGGTTCACCGCTGGTGCGGACGACAAGGCACAGGTAATCGCTCGGCGATTGCGCCAGGGGCCGATACAGTGCCGGCGTATTTCGACGGTTGAACCAGTCGTGGATGACATCGCCGGATATCCCTACGACCGTCAACCAGGGACCACCGCGGATCTTCATCCGCCGTCCTATCGGATCCTCGTTCGGCCAGAATTTCCGCGCCATTGATTCCGAGACAATGACGACCGGCTGCGTGTCTTCGCGATCGGCAGTGCTGAAGGCGCGGCCGCGAACAATCGGGATCCGCAGCGCAGAAAAGTACTCGCCGGTTATCGTCCGATAATCCACCGATGGCAGGTTGTTGGCATCGGCTGGAGGGTGGCCATCGATTTCAATCGGCCGCGACCAGTTCGACCCGCTCGTGGGCATGTTGTTGATCGCCGCAACTCGCTCGACACCCGCAATCTGCCGAAACGCATCGATCGTCTTCGTGACAAACAGACGCCGTGCTGCATCGTCAGGATACTTACGATCCGGCAGTATGAGCTTCATCGTGAGAAGACCATCCGGATCGTAGCCCTGCGGCCCGGTGAGGAAGCGCTGCGTGCCGATGACGCCAAGTCCTGCCGCGACCAGCAGCGGGAGGGCGATAGCCATCTCGAGAACGACGATGGCGCGGCGAACCGTTTGCCGCCCCGTCGATGTACGACCACCTTCTTTCAGTGTTTCGGTCACCGAGGATCTAGCCGACTGCAATGCCGGCAACAATCCGAAGATGCATGCGGTGAGGACGGCGATTCCGACAGTGAAGCCAACCAGGCGAAGGTCGGGACCCAAGGACTCGAACCCGGGCACGAAACGCAGAATGTTGGCCGGCATGCTGACCCGAAGGGCGTAGAGACTGAGCCAGGCAAATCCAAGCGCTGCCGGGACGGCGAGTAATGCCAGCAGCGCGCTCTCGATCAGTGACTCGCGCGCGATCCGCCCACGAGTTGCACCGAGCGCAACGCGAACGCCGGTTTCATGCCGTCGCTCCGACGACCGAGCAAGCAGGAGGTTCGCGATGTTGGCGCACGCAATCAACAACACGATGAACGCCGACGCCTGCCACAGCGACAGCAACGCGCCCGTGCCCTCGTCGAGCATGCCCTGCGTCAGTGTGAAGACACGGATGCCATGGTCGCGGTTTGCCTCGGGGTATTCACGGGCAAGTCGCGACGCGATCAGCGACAGCTCCGACTGCACTGCCTCCAATGTGCTGCCATTCCTGATGCGTCCGATCGGCGTGAGATATCGAGCGGTGCGGCTGGGCGGTGTTTTTGGATCGAACGCAACGGGCGCCCAAATCTGACTGCCGTCGGGGAACGCGAACCGCGGCGGCATGACGCCGACGATCTGATGCGGCTCGCCGTCGAGGATCACAGCACGGCCGATCACCGACGGGTCGGTATCAAATCGCCGTCTCCACAACGCATCGCTGATGATCGCCACATGATGACGGCCAAAGGTTTCGTCGTCGCGGACGAACGATCGTCCCAGCGCCGGCTTCACACGCAACGCTTCGAAAAATCCGCTCGTGATCCGGAACCCGGGCAGCCGCTCTGGATTGCCACGGTCAACGAGGTTCGCATCCCACCACACGTAACCGGAAAGAAAATCCAGCGTGCGGACCTCGGCCCGCCAGTCAAAGAAGTTCGCAGGAGAGACCGCCTCTTTTTTGAACTCGAGATTCGGTGCGGTCTCGGAGAGCAGGACGACCGCGTCGGGTTCCTCCAGCGGATAAGGCCGGAGTACGAGGCGATCGATCAGGTTGAAGATCGCCGCATTCGCGCCAAGGCCAAGCGCCAGCGTCATGGTCACAGTCAATGTGAGCAGTGGACGCTTCAACAGCGCACGCAAGCTGAGCTGGATTTCCTGAACCATGCCCGACACTGAGCCGTCTCCAGAAGAAGGATCCGGTGATAGGATGCGACTTCTATTCTACGGAGACGAGTGGACAATCGTTCAACGCAGGTGAGGGACCCTTCATCGCCGAACGGGAAGGCGGTGTGCCATGCTGCGGGTCGAGAGCGGTGAGAAGAGTGCCAGCGTAGTGGCACTGCAAATCCTTCTGAATCGCGATCAGGGGATTCGTCCGAAGCTTGTGACCGATTGCCATCCATTTGGTTCCTTCACTACTCGTGCTGACGGCGGTGGCGATTGCGTGGAAGTTCGAGTGGATCGGCGGGATTGCGTTTATCGGCCTCGCGCTGCTCTACGCGATGATGGTGCGGGGGCGCCTTGACTGGGTGGGCGCGATCTCAGGTCCGCTGGCGCTGGTCGGCGTGTTGTTTCTCGTGAGCTGGCGCCACCACGTCGGTCTCCACGGCGCGAAATGAGACTCCCCGCACGAGGCGCGGCACAGCGCTGAGCGCAATTCCGTAGAGTGCCAGCGCCGCAAACAGTGTCTGTGGATGCCCCTGCGGAAAATCAATCAACAGAACCTTGGCGCCGGTAAGAAACAGAACAGGATAAACAAGCCACGCCGCCTCGCGTCCTGACGGGTGGCGCGCCGCAAGCGCAAGTCCGAGTGTGCCGATCACAAACGCGCCAGTTCGTATCGTCGCCAACGCTGACGCGCTGATGTGCTCACTGCCAGGTATCGCTCCAATCACGAGTGCGATCGATATGCCGGCGGCCGACCACGCGAGCACGGCAATCAGTACACACCGCAGAACGCTCGCGAAAATCCCCCACGGTTCGATCGTGTTCCTGATCGGAACAAACGTGACGATAGCGACTGTCACAAGCGCCGCGATCTCCGTCGCACGAATAGCCACAAAACTGATCGAAGTGGACCACAACGCGAGCACCGCGTGTTCGAGTAAACCGGACGCCAGTGCCGCAGCGATCACGTAGACGAATGCCTGCAGCAATAAAGCCTGACGTCGGTTGTGTCGGGCCAGCAAAGCCGCCGTGACCGCGGCGGCCGAATATCCTACTGATCCGCTGGCACCGCCGGCGCACAGCATGGTCCCGACGATGGCGAAGACTTGCGCGAGCTGGGCGTAGAAAAAAAAGTTCTTTACGTGACGACGCCGATCGACGAAGGAAAACGCGACAATGTATCCCGCCGCCGCGATAATGAGACTGCCAATGCCGACCGCCAGGACGTTCGACGAGCTCGAACGGATGAGCGAAATGGCACCTCCGAATGCAACCACCAGGACCGCAATTGACTGCACGACTTCGAACGGGATGACCGGTCTGCCTATCAGGAGGGTACGGATTGCAAAGCTTCCCAGATAACTCCCAAGCACAAGCAGCTGCACCAACAGCGCCGCGGTGACGTGACCATCCACTGCGGAACGCGCCGTCACAATCAGCAGCATCACGTTTCCGATCGCGGCCGCTGGCCATCGAAGCACCGTCCAGTCGTGTGTGTAGCCGAGCCATAGGGTCGCAACACCTGTGACAATCGCAAGGACCGTGTAAGCAATCCAGTCGCCGGTGCCAACCGCAAGACCGACTGACGAAATCATGGTGCCGATCATGGTCACCCACGCGAGACCCTGGAGCGAGCGCACCGATGCCAGTGCAAACGCACCTCCGGTGAGTGCGCCAAGGAGTGCTGCGCTTTGCGCGGGAGAAACGACATTGAACCGAAGCGTCGCTTCCCACATCAGCGGATAACCTATGAGCGCGGCCGTGAGCGCGTGGACGAACGCGTCGACTTGCGCACCGCGAGCGGCGGCCCGGGAAGCGAGCAGTAACCAGGGCGCACCATAGAGAATTCCAAGACCGACACCGGCTGATGTCGTCAGCACGCCCAATTCGGTCAGCGCGCGCAACAGGTATGCGCCTCCGAGTACGACCAGCGTGCGTCCGGCGAGCGCGAGCGGCTGTTGGGCCCGAAGGTTCCTGATCTCGCCAATCACGGCAACGCTGGGCTCGTCAGGTGATACAGGCTTGACCGGCGGACTGTGGCCCTCGACCAGTCCGAGACGTTGCTCGAGGTCGGCAACACGCTCGGTAAGATAAGCAAGCTGCGATTCCAGCCGGACGAGGCGATCCTCCACGAATCCTCCCGAGCTGCCTGACGGAAATCCGAAAGCGAGTGTCGCGGCGACGGCCGGGAATCCGTCAATCACCGCAAAAATACGCGTGATTCGACGGAAGTCTATCCGTCATGCAAATCGTTGCCCTGTGGAGGTCGAGCTGGATTGGAAATCGCTCGACGGCGGACTATCCTGCTGTGTGAGTGAGGTGCCGATGCTGAATCACAGACGGGGACTGGCGCTCGTATTCGCTTTCACATTTATCGCGGCTGGTTGCGGTGCCAAGAGCATCAACCAGGTTCTGGCGAATCCGGCCAAGTACCGGAATCAAGCGGTCACCGTTCACGGGACGGTCGACGAGAGCGCCTCGGTGATGGGAAAGGGCGCCTATCGGATTAGCGATGCCGGGCAGAGTTTGTGGGTCGTGACGAGTGGTGGAGCACCGCGTAAAGGCGCGCGCGTCAACGTCACGGGGCACCTTCAGGAAGGCTACGACTTCAGCGGCCTCGGCAGCATCATCAAGATACCCAGCGCAGTCCAGAGCGGACTGGTGCTGATGGAATCGTCACACAAAGCAAAGGACTGAACGTTGCGCTTGCAGTTCGACGATCTGATATTCGATTCCGAGACGCGGCAGGTCTGGACCGGCAAGAAAGACATCCGGCTCTCGCCGAAGGCATTCGATCTGCTCGCGCTCCTTATCGCCCGTCGACCCAAGGCCGTATCGAAAGGCGACATCCGCGAACATCTGTGGCCGGGCACGTTCGTGTCCGACAGTAACCTGCCCTCGCTCATGTCTGAAATCCGCGATGCGATCGGCGATCATCGCCGAAAGCCCGGGTTGCTGCGGACGCTGCACGGATTCGGCTACGCATTTCAGGCGGAACAAGGTGCAGCGACGCAGCAGCTCAATGCGACGGGTGATGTACCGAACGGGTGGCTGGTCGGGTCCACCGCCGAAGTCGCGCTCCTGGCTGGCGACAACATTATCGGCCGCGAGGGAGAAGGTTTGATTCTCGTGAAGTCGAGCACGGTGTCGCGGAAGCACGCGCGCATCGCGATCGATGCGTCGGGAGCTGTCGTCGAGGACCTCGGGAGCAAGAACGGCACCTACGTTAACGACCGGCGCATCAACCTGCCGACACCAATCGTCGACGGCGATCAGGTTCGAATTGGATCGCTGCTGTTCACGTTCCGCCTGTCACAGGGGAACGAGACGACGGAAACACAATCATCTCGCACGGGAAAGCCTCTACGCTCCTGATTTCTGACAGATGCAGCTTTTGATTCGCCGCCATTGATCCCAACGTTACTGAAAATAGGAACGGCGGAAAAGATACTGCCGTCGTCGATTGACCGTCAACGCAGGGCAGATGGGTGACTTCCGATCAGAGCGCTGGCGGAGCCATAGACCTCACGCGACTTCATTCCCTGTAGCCATACGACAGCTTTGAGACGTGGCCCCCACTCCTTGCGGATCGGTACCAGCTTCTCCTCAGTCGATGGCCGCTCTGAGAGCACGTTCACCACCTGTACCGTTCGCGCCACCGCTACGTGATGCAGCGTGCGGCCGTGGTTTTCGCCACGCGTCACAGTGGAAGACAAATCATCTTCGGTGATCGCAACGAGGACCTGGATTTTCTCCGCGTTCGATGGAGCGGCCGGACGACCGATCGTCACCTGTGCGTTGCCCCCTGCGGCGCGCGCCGCCACTCGCAGCTGCAGATGCGGCTTGCGCGCCGCTTCCGTGATCGTGTGCCGGATGCGATCCGTCTCTATTCCCGGGATGGCCATCTCACCATCGATGACCATCTGCGGCGTGTATACGTTGTCGTCGCCGAAGACCGACGAATAGCTCCGCTGACGCGCTGTAAATGACGGGGACGAGAACGCGTCCTTCCACCCGAGATGATTGAAGTAATCGACGTGAAGACCGATCGGAATCACTTCCGCACCAGCGACCGGCTGCTCACGCTGTAGTGATTCGAGCAGCACATCGGCTGGCGGGCAGCTCGAGCAGCCTTCCGAGGTGTACAACTCGACGAGCACCGGAACGCGGGTTTGAGCGAAGCCGCCCCCGGCGGCCAGCGCGACGAGAATGGCAATTGCCAGGGGCGGCTTCACGTCAATGCTCAATGCTCACTGATAAGTGCTCAACGGTCCAATGCTCGAAACGTTTCCTTCCGTTGAACATCGAGCATTGAACATTTGATCATTCTGCGGTTACTGAGACCCGTCACTTTCGGCCCACTGGATGAATACGCCAGCGACGGCCTTCCCGAGATTGACGCCGGCGACATTATCCATCGGGTAATGGATCCCGCCCCAGATCCGCGAATCGCCGGCTTCTTTCCCGACAGCGCGAATGAAGTCCGCGTGGTCCGGGAAGAGATACGCGAGCACCTCAGACTTTGCGGTCGAGAACGTGGAATGATTGGATGGATAGCTCGGATGACTCGGCACCGGGAACAGCGGAAGGATTCCGGGGTCGACCTGCGACGGCCTGATGTACCAGTAGGTATACTTGCCATCCTGGCTCGCGATGAATGCATCCAACTGCACGGCGCTGACGAGAGCGTAGGCTCGCGCCGCCCGCGGTGGATTCCTGTCAAGACCATCCTCGAATAACCATTTGGCCAAATACCTGTACGGCCACACGTTCAACCCTTCGGGGCTTTGCCAATAGAAGGCCTTGTAGTTTGTGCCGAACGCCGTGACGCCGCGGGGAGTGTTGTGAACCACGAGCGTTTCATCTTTCACCTGCTGCGAATCGCACGCCGGCGGCATCGGTGGTCGAAATTGATTGGGCGAAGTCAGCAGCAGCGGCTTCCAGTTCGCCGCGGTGATATTGACCGGGTTCGTGCCTTTCCAGTTACACGGCCCAGCGGGAATCGTGCCGGTCCACACCGCGTCGGATCCATCGGCATTCGCCTTCGCGATCACGCGCTCGGCGACTTTCCTTCCAAGATCGGCGCCGGCGTAATAGTCACTCGGGAACTGCACGCCGGCCAGCACGCGCGACCAGCCCGCCTGATCAGCCATCGCCTCAAATGATTGCGCTTCGGCGGGCAGCAAGGCCGCCAGGACGCTGGCCGCCGCCTGCGCCGCCGCTGCATGCTCGGACGGATACGACGGGCTCTCTGGAACGTCGACCGCGGTCGGCAGCTTGTGATCCATGTCGCTCGGACGCGGACGGTTGTAATAGTACTTCGACTCCCACGCAGCGATCGTCGCGTCGTACATCGCCATCGCGACGTATCCGTACACCCGATGCGCGTACGGCGTTGTCGGAGTGCCGGCGAGCAGCCGGTTTGAGATCAACTCGATCCACCGATACGCCGGACCGCCGGCGTCCCAATAGGCAATCTGTGCTGCGGACGCTTGATCGTTGTGGCTAATCAGATCGGCAAGCGCGTGCAGCTCGGCCTGCGTCTCGAACGGAGTCGGCGGTGGAGGGACGCGATAGTCCTTGCCCGACGAAATGACCCACGTCTTCCATTGGCCGGCCGTCGGTTCGACTGGACCGGTCGCCTGTTTGCCTTGCGCTGAAAGCGGAAACGCCAGTAGCAGAAAGCCGAACATCAACCCGAGTCTTCGCCAACGCATATGGCCTCCTCTATCAAGTGAGGGCTGAATCGATTTACGGTGACGCTAGCACTCGGGGGTAGTGAGATTGTTTGGGTTTTTCTCGGGATTTGCTTGGTTTTGCTCCTCGCTCCTCGCTACTGCTATTGGCTCTTGGCTCGCCGCGAGGAAGGATTCGAGGATTCGAGGATCAGTGATTGAACTGTCGGCGACATGGGTAACAAAGTAGTCCGGCGACATAGGTAACAGTTGATCGAGATCCGTACGTCATTGAGCCTTAGGTTTTTTGTCAGGCGCGGAGCCAGCGCAGCTGGCGAAGCGCCCCGTAGAGAGCGG
>JBKPSH010000214.1:0-12431 GCA_046734955.1 Acidobacteriota bacterium | reverse complement strand
TCTCTAATCACTGATCACTGATCGCGAATCACTGATCGTCGAATCACTAATCGTCGAATCACTAATCGTCGAATCACTAATCGTCGAATCCTTGAATCCTCGAATCATCGATGAGTGACTAGTGATTAGCGATTCACTCGTGATATCCTCACGATGAGTTTGCCGCTGTTTAACGCCGTCCGCGTCTAGATCGTCCTCTCTTTCACTCTTACAACACAGGAATGGTGCGCCCGCGCCTCGCGCGGCTGCAGAGGAGATCTGGAAATGAATGTCCAATCGAATTGGTGGGAGACCTTCTTTACGGGTGTCGCCGTCGACATGTGGGTCCAGGCAGTGCCCGAGGAGCACACAAAGCGAGAGGCCGATCGCCTCGAGAAGCTCCTTGCGGTCGCGCCTGGTGCGGAAGTTCTTGACGTGCCCTGTGGGGCCGGGCGCCTGGCGCTGGTTCTCGCCGCGCGCGGATATCAAATGACCGGTGTGGACTGGTCGTCCGAGTGCCTGCGCCACGCGCGAGCAGATGGATCACCGCGGATCGACTGGGAGCAGCGAGACATGCGCGACCTGCCATGGGCGGGCAGGTTTGATGCCGCGTTCTGCCTCGGTAACAGCTTCGGGTACCTCGACGACGAAGGGAATCACGCCTTTCTCCGCGCCGTGAGGCACTCGTTGAAGAAAGGCGCGCGATTCGTCCTCGAGACACCTATGGTCCTGGAGAACCTGCTCGCACACTTGCAGCCGCGCCCCTGGTGGAAAGCCGGCGACGTGTACTTGCTCGTCGAGAACCAGTACGATCCGGCGGGCGGCCGACTCAATATTGAGTACACGTTTGCCAGGAACGGCCACGTTGAGGCGCGCCGTGGGTCGCATCGCGCCTATCCCTATCGCGAGCTCGTCGCGCTTCTCGAGTCGTCCGGGTTCTCAGTGCAGGTAGCAGAGCCCTGGAGTCCGGAACAACACAACGTAACGTTTATCGCGCAGGCTGACTGAATGCTCTTTTCTCTGCGCGTGGGGCCCCGCTTTTTTCTATGCGTTTGGGGCCCCACCCCCAAACGCTGCTGCTTCGCGCGTTCGCGCTCAGCAGCGGCTGAAGGCTCTCCCGCGCTCTCGTGTCGCAGCCCCTTTTCCCTTTTGCCTTTTCCCTTTTCCCTTTTAAACTGCTCAACCCATGCACGATCTTCGTGATGCTGTCCGAGCGCTTCGCAGTAATCCGTTGTTGTCGGCGGCCGCGATCCTGTCGTTGACGCTGGGCATCGGCGCCAACACGGCGATCTTTTCCATCCTCAATAGCCTGCTGCTCAAGCCGCTGCCGGTTCGCGATGCGCAGTCGCTCGTTGCGCTTGCGTCCAACAGGGCCGGCGAAGACGCAGCCATGACGTACCCGATCTGGCGGGAAATCCACGACCGCCAGGTCTTGAACGATCTTTTCGTGTGGGCGACGGATCGAGTGACGGGGGTGGTTGGTGGCAACTCGCAGGCACTCGAGACCATTTGGGCCAGCGGCCGTTTCTTCGATGTGCTTGGCCTGTCCATGAATGTCGGACGCGCATTCAGCGACGGTGACGATCGACGTGGCGGCGGACCGGCCGGGCCGGTCGCCGTCCTGAGCTACAAGGCTGCGAATCGCCTGTTCGGGACGCCAGCAGCGTCGATCGGCCGAACGCTAACCCTCGAACGACTTCCATTCACCGTTATCGGCGTCACTGGTCCGGCTTTCAACGGCCTGAACATCGGAAGCGATGTCGATGTGATCGTGCCACTCGAGACCGAGCCGATGCTCAACCGGATTCCTTCGCGCACCACAAGGTGGCCGTGGCTGCACGTCACCGCCCGGTTGACGCCGGGAATGACGCTGGATGCGGCGACGGCCGCGATGCGAGCAGCCCAGCCTGGCATCCGCGAGGCGACGTTACCTGACTTCAGCCGCGCCGAGGATCGCGACAACTACCTGCGCGAGCCGTGGACGATGCGGTCGGCGGGGACCGGAAGTTCACGGCTGCGCAGCCGGTATCAGTCGGCGCTCGTAACGCTGTTCGCAATCACAGCACTGGTCCTGCTGGTGGCCTGCGTCAACATCGCGCACCTGCAGCTGGCGCGAACCGCGAGCCGCCGTTACGAGTTTGGCGTTCGACTCGCGCTCGGCGCGCCACGGGGACGCATCGCCCGTTTCGAGCTGATTGAAAGCTTCTTGCTTGCCGCAATTGGCGGGGTCATCGGTCTTGCGCTCGCCCAGTGGGCAGGCGCAGTCGTCGTCGCGCAACTCTCGACGTGGGCAGCGACTGCGTTTCTGGATCTCACACCGGACTTGCGAGTGCTGACGATCACTCTCGTTGCCACGGTCCTGACGACGGTCCTATTCGGCACCGTCCCGGCGATTCGGGCCGCCCGAGTTGATCCGGTCGAGGCGCTGAATACGGGACGGCGCGGCGTCTCGGCCGCGGGGCTGGGTATGGCCGGTGACGTCCTGGTCGTCGCGCAGGTCGCCCTCGCGCTGATCCTGGTCATCGGCGCGGCGCTATTTGTGCGCTCGTTTGCGGCGCTGGTGTATCGCGATCTTGGATTCGATCGCAGCCGCGTATTGACGGCGGTCGTTGACGTGCGGAGCAGTGCGACAGCACCGCGCGATCGCCCGGCGCTCTATGAGCGTATTCGACAGTCCGTTGCCACCGTCGGTGGAGTCGAGAGCGCAGCCACGTCGATGGCCACTCCGCTTGGTAGTGCGGGCGTTCGGTTCCTCAGGGACGTGCAGGAATCCGGCAACCCGACGTTTGAAGGGAAAGAAGTCCGAGTGCTGATGGCGCCGGTCAGTCCCGACTGGTTTCGCACGTTCGGCACCCGTCTGATCAGCGGGCGCGACATCGAGGTCGCCGATCGGGCGACTGCTCCAAGAGTCGCCGTCATCAACGAGGCTTTTGCCCGTCGACATTTTCCCGGAAGTAATCCGGTTGGACGAACCATCATGGTCGGCGAAGAACCGATCGATCGTCAGCCAGTAGAGATCGTTGGTGTGGTCCAGGATGCCGCTTTTACCTCCGTCCGGGATCCAATCGAACCGACGTTCTACATGGCATTCGCACAATCGCTGGAACCAAAGTTGATCGAGTCGTTTCCCTCGATGAGTCTCAGTATCCGATCGGCTGGCGGCATTCCGCCGGCACGGCTCGCCGGCAGCGTGGCCGCGGCGATCGCAAGAGTCGACAGTGCCGCAACGGTGTCATTTCAGACTCTCACCGAGACGCTCAACGTCTACTACATCCGCGAGCGATTGCTTGCATTGCTCTCTGGGTATTTTGGCTCGTTCGCACTGTTACTTGGTGCCATCGGTGTCTATGGCGTGACGGCGCACGCGGTCAGCCGACGCCGCACCGAGATCGGAATTCGAATGGCTATTGGCGCCAGCGTGCCAGCGGTTGTGCGGCTGATCATTGGTCGCGTCGCAGCGCTCGCCGCAATTGGTGTCCTAGTGGGTTGCGTGCTGAGCCTGTGGGCAGGGCGGTTGATTCAGGCGCTTCTGTTCGAGACTGAGGTCCGCGATCCATCAGTTCTCGCGACATCAATTCTGGCGCTGTTGCTGGTCACGGCTCTTGCGGCGTGGATGCCCGCTCGTCGCGCGGTGCGGATCGATCCTGCGGTTGTCCTGCGAGAGGGATGAAAGGGGTAGGGCGCGGTCTTCCGCCTTCGCCAAGGCTCCGGCGGACCGCCGTAGCTTTAGCGGAGGCCGGTCAGACCGCGCCAATAGGGAAGCGAGTCTCGAGACCCGCCCTACAATTGCCGGAGCGCGGCGATCGGATCGAGTCGCAACGCGCGCCGCACTGGCGCTGTGCACGCCAGGACCGTCACGGTCGCAATTGTCAGCCCGACGGCAGCGAACGTCATCGCATCGGTTGCGCGCACACCAAAGAGCAGCGTCTGCAACAGGCGCGATGTCATCAGCGCGCCCCCGAGTCCCGCTATAAGACCGATCCCTACGGGTTGGGCCGCATGTGTCATCACAACGCGCACGAGATCCCAGCGAGGGGCACCGAGCGCAATCCTGACGCCGAATTCGTGTCGCCGCTCGCTAACCGCAAACGCGACGATGCCGTATATGCCAATGGCGCTGAGGAGAACCGCAGCAGCCGCGAACGCCGACAGCACGAGCAGATTGAACCGTCGTTCCGCAACCGCCGCGGACATGATTTCATCCATGGTCCGAACCGATGCGATCGGTTGGCTCGAATCGACGGCCCAGATCTGATCTTTGACCATAGAGGCTGTTTGCGTCAGATTGCCGGTGGTGCGCACGACAATCGACTGTGTCAATGTCGTCTCCGGGAATTGCGCCAACGGGTAATACACGGCTGGTGAAACTTCGGAATCGGATCCAGCCTGGTGCACGTCACCAACCACGCCGACGACTTCCGCCTGATACGGCGCACCCCAATCCTTCATCGTGATCAGGCGTCCGACAGGACTGCTTCCGTCAGGCCAGAAGCGGCGGGCGGCTGTTTCATTGATCAACATGACCGCTTGGGTGCCCTTGAGATCCGCCGGTGAGAACAGGCGACCGCGATGCAGCGGGATCTCAAGCGCGGCGAAGAATCCTGGTGTAACCGTCACGACGTCGGCGCTGAGCTGTTCAGCCGCGGTACTCCGTTGCGGTTCCATCGTCGTGGCAGGTGTCCCGGTGAGCGGCAACGCTCCGGTTACGCCGGCAGCCACAATCCTAGGTAAGGCATTGATGCGCTCGAGCACAGATTGATAGAACGCGTGATGCGCCCCCGCGTTCGAATACTTTGCCGCGGGCAGCGATAGTCTGAACGTCAGTACATTGCTCGGATTGAACCCCGGTTCGACTTGCAATACCGACCACAGGCTGCGGCCTAGTAGGCCCGCGCCACAGAGGAGCGTCGCCGTCAGGGCGATTTCGGCGATGACCAGAATGGACCGCGACCGCGAGTGGCCCGGTCCCGACGCGATCCGGCTTCGCAATGCGTCCGCCGGGCGCAGCATCGATGTTCGCAACGTGAGAGGCAGCGCGAAGATCACGGCCATCGCCAACGACACACAGATGCTGAAAAGCAGGACGATTGGCCCTCCCGTCAGGTCAGCCGCCCTGGGAATCGAGGCCGGCAACGCGGCTCGTAAGGCGGGCACCGCCCAGAGCCCCGCGCACGTGCCGATCAGCCCGCCCGCACATGTCAGCAGCACGCTTTCTGTCGCGAGTTGCCGGACGATTCGCGAGCGGCCGGCGCCGACCGCAATTCTGATCGACAGCTCGCGTGCGCGAGCGCTGCCGTGCATCAGCAACAGGCTGGCGATGTTAGCGGCAGCAATCAGCATCAGCAGACTGACGCCTGTCCAAAGCGCAAGAATCTCAGGTCGCGCATTCTGGATCATCCTGGTCTGCAACGGGGTTGCAAGGAATGTCAGGTCAGGGTCCACGTTTCCTGAGTCGCGTCCAATCGCAGTGGATAGAGCGTCCAGTTCGCGCTCACTCGATCCGAGTGAGTACGACGCGTCGATTCGGCCGATTACCGTGAACAGGTGAGCGCGCCTGTTGCTCAAAAGGGGAGCTGAGCGGGTTGCCGGTATCCAGATGTCAGGCGTACCCGGTGCAAACATGCGCGCCGGCGCAACCCCGATGATTTCAGCGGGGACGCTGTCGATTGAGACTTGTCGTCCCACCACCGTTCGATCCGAGCCGAATCTTCTTTGCCATATTCCGTCGCTGACGATCACCGTATGCGCCGACCCTGAAACGAAGTCCGTTGCGGCGAACCAGCGTCCGACCGCGGGCGAAACGCCGAGCACGTCGAAGTAGTTCGTCGTCACCTCGGCGGCCACGACCTGCTCCGGGATTCCCGGCGGCGCGCTCAGCCCCGGCGAGAGGATCCGATACGCCGCGATGGCGCGCAGCGTTCGCGTCCGCTCACGAAGATCTGAAAAGGTCGCGCCGGTAACGTTGAGACGACGGCCGTGATGCTGCTCCTCGATGCGGATGATGCGCTCTGCGTCCGGAAGCGGCAGCGGCTTCAGGAGAACGCCGTATGCGAGCGCGAAGATTGAGGTGTTGGCTCCGATGGCCAGTGCCATCGTGCAGATGGCAGACATGGACAAAAGCCAGTGCTTCCGAAGTATTCGGAATGCGTACCGCAGGTCCAAGGCGAACGAGTTCATGACCTCCTTGGACGGCTTTCGAGCACCGCGGTTAGCTGCTTTCTGCTCAGGTCAATTACCGCACCCTGAAAGGCACCAGCGCTCTGGTGGTTTCGATACCACGCGTCGCTTCGATCGCGACCACGTAGTCGTCGCGAACGGAGAGGCCGAGTTGAACGTCAACCTGATACAGGCCGTTCCCGAGCGGAGCGACGGTCAGCGGCCGAAGCTCCTTTCCTCGCCGATTGAGCAGGCGCGCCGCGGTGGCGATGTCCTGTCCGCCGTAGACAGGGAAGCGAACAAACAGACGATCGAGGCGATCGAATTCGCGCCTCGCCTCCGGTGGTCCCTCGGCTCCGTCTATCATCGCGCGGGCTTCGCGCGCCGTTCGCGTCCGAAGAATCATTGGCGAGCCGATCGCCAGCGTCGAAGCGTCGAAGGCGGGGACAGCGATGCGCCGGCTCGCGCTTTCGATTTCCTCGTCGCGGCCGTCGAGCGTCTTCAGCTTCAGAACCAGCTCTCCAGCAGGGGCATCGAACGATAACTGTCGTGATGTGGTGCGGCCGCTTGAAAAATAGCTCGCGCCACTCGGTGAGGTCGCCTGGATTGCGAGTGCAATCTCCCCGAGGTTGGTTGCGGACGGCTTCGGAATCCACGCGATCGTCACGTGCGTCAGTCCCTGGTCGCCGCGGGTCATGCCGAGCCAGTAATCGATGACGTGATCGGACCGATCGCTGAGCGACAGCTCGCCGAGGGCACGTTCGATATCCGCCGGAACTTCGGCGGCTGCTGCCTCCGCGCGTCCCCGTTCCATCTCGCCGACAGTGGGCGCAAAGTATCCGCTTCGCGCCCGAATCTCATAATCGTCCTTGTTCGTGCGCACCTTGATGCGGTGGAACTTGCCGTCGACCGGCGCCGGCGATCTGTATCCCAGGAGGTAATACGCGCTTGAATCCCGGACCATCTGCGGCAGTTGAATCTCGGGACGATTCGATCCAACGAAGGGGCGTCCTCCTGTCTCTTCTGCCAGCGATAACAACGAGTCGGGACGCCGCCCGACTTCCGAGGCCGGGTCCAGCGTGTAGATGGCTGTGTTGTTGGTGTTGGCGAGGCGGACGATTTGCTGGTAGTGGTCCGACTCGCTACTGCGACCGTAAAGCGGGATTCCCTGGCTGACGAAAAGAATCGCCTTCCGCCCTTCGCGAAAGTTTCCCAAAAATGCGGCTGCTGACGCGAGGGCCGAAGTCGTGACCTCATTGCGCAGCCGGCCGATCTCGCGAAAATTCTGCAGGTGCTCTTCCTCGACAGCACTTCGCGTCGGTACGAAAACACCGAAGCGTCCCTTCAGCGCGTGTATCTGATCGGCGAGCTGCAATCGATCGCGTGAGAATTTGATTGATTCAACGATCGTGAGCTGGTCCATGATTCCGACGAGGTCGGTCGGACCGAATGCGGTGCGGACGAATTCGGTCAACATCTCTCTGCCGCGTGTCGCCGGAATGAACTGGCCGATGTGATATTCGTCCCAGAAGATCAGAAACAGCCGCACATCGTCGCGCGCAGCCTCGGTCGCGACCTGACTTGCCGAGTAGATGTCGAGGGTTCGATCGTCAGTCGGTTCACCGGTAACGCGAACCAGTTGGCATGAGTCAATCGCCTGCGGCGCGCCATCCTCGGTCAGGGCGAAATCGTCGCGCGTGAGATCGGTCACCGGTTCGCCTTTACGATTCGTGACCGTCACGTCCACGCGGACGATGTTTGTGCCGCCGCGAAAGACTGGCGGCGGTTGCTGCTGTTGCGGAGTCTGCTGGGCCGTGGGCGACGACCCGAGCGCCGTCAGCGCGGCGAGCCCGACGCCCACCGCACTCGCGCGCATCGCGAAACCCGTCACAGGGAACCTCGAGACAGAAAAGCGCTGGCAGGCGCAACACGATTCTATCTCCATCCGGACTGCTCGGATTTCTAAACCGGGAAGCCGCCGCTGCCGTCAATATGCAGTGCTCGGAATGGAGGTCCGGATGTTCAATCGAACCGCGGCGTTGTGTCTCGTTTGCGGCGTTCTCGTCGGGTACCTGCTCGCTGGCCCATCAGTCAGAACTCAAAACGTTCTGGTGGGCGCTCCCGTGTCCGTATTTGGCGGCGATGACGTTGTTACTGCAATTCGAGCGCGGGACGTTCCAGAATGAGAACGTCAGCTCGATCCGTTGCCGAGTGGCCGCGATTGAAGGAGGTTGGGTGAAGTGCGGCAGCGCGGACGGCTTTGGAGTCGACCGCACGCAAAAATGGATGAACCTCGAGTATGTCATCCAGGTGACCAAGTACGAAAAGTGACGGTGTGGCGCGGGCGGGCTCTCTAGTAGGAACAGCCGGAGGTGGAATCGAACCCACACGGACGGCCCGAAGGGAACGGGATTTCGAGTCGCTTTTCGCGCCGCGCCAGATACGCGAATTTGCGATTTTTCTCAATAAACGTGAGACTGAGTTTCACCGAGTATCACTGACGTTCACTGCGACAGTTAAAGAGCTGTTAAAGCGGAGCGCGCTCAGTTACGAACCGTCCTCCGCAGCATGCCACTGCGCACGCCACGCGCGTATCTCACCCATGTCAAGCGGACTCCAGTTAATGAAGAACGCGTCGACGATATCCTCGACCATCTGCGAGACGTCCCTGAGCACGTATCCGCCGGCGGCATGTTGCGTTCGACTCGGACTGTAGAAGCCCTCCCCATTAACGTCGTCGCGTCGAAGGTGCCACTTCAAAACGCACGTCGATCATTTTGGCGAAGTAGTCACGAGGCTCTTCGTTCGAGAAGTGGCCCGGCGGGTAATAGCGAGCGTGATGAGCATTCCGTGCAGCACGCAATTTCCTTGCTCAGGCAGTACTAGCCCAGCTATGCTCGCCCACATCGCTCGCAGTGCAGAGATGGAAATGGAAACGCCGATGTCAGCGCGTCGCGATCCTCTGCTCTCTAAGCGCTCATCTAGGACAGACCAAGCATTGAACAGACGACGAGCGGCCGGACGCGCCGAACGTGATGGCGGGGAGGGCTGACTGGCGCGGCGAGGGTGCACATGAGAACAAGTCTGGTCTTTGGACGCACGGCGGCCACGGGAGCCATCGCCCTCGGGATTCTCCTCAGCAACGCTTGGTTCGACACGCGCATCGTAGTACCGGTTTCAGGCCAGCAGCCCGAACGCCTTCCGGGACCAATTATCGAAGATCCCCCTGGCGAGTTCGCCGGCCATTCGTACGTTCGTCCGGCGCCACACGCGATCGCCTCCGGCGTCGCGTTCTCCACCTTCCAGGTGACCTACAACGGATTCAGTCCCGAGGCCCAAATCGCGTTTCAAGCAGCGGTCGACGTGTGGGCGTCGCAGATTCAGTCGAGCGTGCCCATTCGCGTCACTGCGAACTGGACGACGCTCGGGCCCAATGTGCTCGGATCCGCCGGAGCGACATGGGTTTTCCGTAATTTTCCCGGCGCGCCCTTGACCGGCACCTGGTATCCGGCGGCGCTCGCGAAAAAGTTGAGCGGCTCTGATCTGACCGCTGGCCTCTCCGATCCGTCCGATATCGTGGCGAACTTCAACGGCGCATTCTCCTGGTATTTCGGCACTGACGGCAACCCCGGCGCCCAGTTCGATCTGATGTCCGTCGTGCTGCACGAACTCGGCCACGCACTTGGTTTCTCCGGCTCGATGACGGTGACTTCAGGAGTCGGATCCTGGGGACCCGGGGGGTTTCCGTTCGTCTACGACGTCTCGGCCATAAACGGCTCGTCGCAGGCTCTGGTGAATACGTCGCTCTTTCCGAACCCGTCTGCTGCGCTCGGCTCACAGCTCGTCAGCAACAACATTTTTTTCAATGGGATCAACGCCAAGATCTCCAACGGAGGTATCCCTCCGAAGCTGTACGCCCCAGACACCTGGTCGCAGGGGTCGAGCTTTTCTCATCTCGACGAGGTCACCTATCCTGCGGGAAACGCCAATTCGCTCATGACGCCGATGATCGGGCCCGGCGAGGCCATCCACGACCTCGGTTCGATCGTGCGCGGACTGCTCATCGACATCGGATGGACGGCAGTTGCCCCGACGGCTCGCCGAACGGGAGGCGACGTCGATGGCGACGGCAAGTCTGATGTCGGCGTCTTTCGGCCAGAGTCCGGCGTCTGGTACACGTTGCTGTCGAGCACCAACTTCACGACGTATTCGTCCCATCAGTGGGGGGCGAGCACCGACACCACAGTGCAAGCCGATTACGACGGCGACGGCAAGAACGATCGTGGAATCTTCCGACCGTCGACCGGCATGTGGTACATCCTGCTGTCGAGCACCAACTTCACGACCTACAGGTCGCACACATGGGGCGCCAGCACTGACGTTCCCGTGCCTGCCGACTACGATGGCGACGGCAAGGCCGACGTCGCGGTCTATCGCCCCTCAGCTGGCACGTGGTACATCTTGCTGTCGACCACAAACAACACGAACTACGCAGCCTACGGATGGGGGGGCGTCAGCACCGATACGCCCGTCCCGTCCGACTACGATGGTGACGGCAAGGCCGACCTCGGCATCTATCGAGCCGGCACGTGGTATGTCCTCCGCTCGAACAGCAACTTCACGGCGTACTCGGCGTATCAGTGGGGAGCCGGCGGCGACCGGCCGGTTCCGGCCGACTACGACGGCGACGGCAAGAACGACCCGGCCATCTATCGTCCTGGATCCGGCGTGTGGTACGTGCTGTTGTCGAGCACCAACCACGGGAACTATGCGGCGTACACATGGGGGGCGAGTACGGATACGCCCGTCCCGGCCGACTACGACGGCGACGGCAAGGCAGATGTCGCGATGTATCGCGCCGGCGTGTGGTACGTCCTGTTGTCCAGCACTAATTCGACGCTCTATGCGACCTACTCGTGGGGGCTGGGCACCGACGTGCCGCTGAACAAGCAGCCTTAACAGGCGTACTCCTTCGATCAACGGCGACGACCGGACACCGGGCGTCTTATCGCCTCAGTCCCCGGTCGTTGATCTGCGGCACCGTGGCTAGGCGGCGGGGCGTTGTATGGTCATCTGCGAATGTGAGCCGCAGGCCAAGCGCAGGAACGTCGATCGTGCGGGTTGCTGACTAAAGGAGAGTGAAAGCTCGTCGCGGTGCGGCGCGAGGCGGGGCACGTGACCGCAAGAATTTCTAAGGATTCTTGGTGCCGGAGGTGGGAATCGAACCCACACTCCCCGAAGGGAACGGGATTTTGAGTGCCATCACAGATTTTTTTGCGGCACCCTCGAATTGCGAATGAACCGAATAATCATTGCTCGCACTCGATGCGCACGTTAGTGCGAGTTGTGCGAAAATTTACGTGTTGTGCGAGGCGATGGGGACAATTTTAGGGACAGGGATAGCACGACGTCGTCGGAGCCGCGCGTTCGACTCGGGTCCGGTGATTTCACCGTCAAGGGCGTGAACCCATACGCTCAACTGGTGTTCCTTCACGCGATCGCGTCGTGTGTGCCAGAGGCGCTAGACGAACTTGTTGCTCTTCCGCCAACTGCCTTTGGCGAGTACGCGGACGCGGCTCCGCTACGCGCCTGGGCTACACAGTGGGGCTTCTCAGATCCCTGGCTCCTCAGCACCGCAAGAAATCACGCAGCGTTGTGGCGCGAGCATCCTGAAATGCGTGGGCGTTGGCACGGATTCGCGGGCTTTAATTGGGAGCCACCCTCTTGCGTTTTGAATCGATTCACCGAGTCTAAGGCGTCGTTCGAAGCTCGCGAGCGAGAGTACATCGATCGTCTCAAAGCGACTTCCGCGATCAATCCAACACCCCTTATCCCGTGGTCCCATTTCGAGCGGTTGGCTTTACACCACGTGGGAGGCTGGACCTTGGCACGGCTCGCCGACAGGTACGCGAACAGTAAGGGGTATCCAGACATTCCCGCGCTCAGTCGAGAACTTAAACAGACGGCATCTCTCGTCGGCCTCACACGCCGGAAGGGTCGAGGCCGGCCTCGCGTTGAATATTGAGCCAAAGTAGCGAGCCGCAAGCTCAATAGATCCAGCACGCATAACGCGCATGATGGGCGACGTTATGCAACATACGCAGACACGCCGCAAAAGAAAGCGCACGCTCACCGGATCTGAGCTCCTCGTCACCGCTCAGCAAGCCTCAGAGCTCACCGGCATCCCCTACGGCACACTTCGCGATCTTCACTTCCGTGGCCATCTGCCAGTCGTCAAGCTGCCGGACTGCGATCGCTGGTGGTTTCGTCGTGAGGATCTCAACCGTCTGATCGAC
>JBKPSH010000213.1:0-9736 GCA_046734955.1 Acidobacteriota bacterium | reverse complement strand
ATCCTTCTCGTCGTCCTGCTGCTCGGCGGGGGCGGATTCTACTATCGAGGCAGACGCAAGATATAGCGCAACCATCGCGGCGGCATCGCTCGTAGAGGGCTACACCGGCATACCCGGTAGCCGTGAGCGACTATGAAACGGCGGGGCACCTAAGTCTGTCAGGGCGAGTGGTCCCCGCCGCCGACCGGCGTTGTCCCAGAATCCATGGCCGAACATCCGCTCGTTGCCGAAGCGCACGCCATCGCCCGCCGTGCCCTTCAGCCGCCCCTCAGTATCGAACGCGGAGCACTCCTTCTTTACGCAGTGACTGTCAACAACGCCCTTCAAGTAACCGTTGACCCGAAGAAACGGGTTCGCGGCCAGTCAGCGTTCGAGACGGACCTCTGCGTGTTCGAGCAGAAGACCGACACCATCAGAATCCCCCGCATGGTGTTAGAGTTCAAACACCGCATCACGACACACGACATCATCACCTACAACGCAAACGCCCGTAAGCACAAGCAGGTTTATCCATATCTGCGTTACGGCATCGTCATGTCTGGGGAAGTGACCATCCCCGGGCGGCTGTTCCTGCATAACGAAGCTCTTGACTTCGGACTGGCGGTGCTGGGCACTGGACCTGACCGCTTCGCCGAGACGCTCGGTCGGATTATTACCAGAGAGGTTGCAGCCTCACGGCAGCTTGAAGAAATCGCATTCTTAAAGCCGAACGCAACCGCGTTCTACACTGACCTGACGCTTGAGCGGTCGTGAATCAGTTGCTAACGCGGCAGCGGTGCCGACCTTGACCATCACCAGCAGGCTTAGGACTCGCCGACGAATTACGTTCTCTTGCGAGAACCAGCAGAAGGCTGCGCCGAAGGATTCGCTTTTCCCGCCTTGTCCTGCTGCGCCTTCCATTCCGCCCACCGCTTCCGTTGCGCCTCCGCGATGCGCTTCCGAGCTTCTGCTGACATCTTGGGACGGCGTCGAGTGACAGCACCTTCAACGGCTCGCCGAACACCAGCGACGGCCCTTCTCACCCCCGCCGTGTGCGGATTCGAAGCGGACCGCCCTGACCGCAATTCTGGGAAGAGGTGATAAATGTTTTCAAGCTCCCGTTGAATCTCCGCGATGCGGGCTGCTGCACCGGCCCGCGCAAATCGTCGTAGTTCCTTTGCTGTCATTTCGTCAGACTATCGGCAGGTGATAGCAAAATCAAAACACACGTCGTTCCGACATTCAGACTCTTCACGCCAACGGGTGGCAAATCCGCCATCGTGAGTTGCCGAACCGGTTCTCCAGCGGGGTGTTCGCCCACGAGACGAATGAGCGCTCGGACCGCTGCATCAGTCCTTTGCACCTCTTGCGCGCTATGGGGCCTATCCTCTCGTGACTTGGCCCACTTCCGTGCAGTGACTGTGTCGCCGACCGCCGATACCAGTCGTGCGCGAGTGTTCAACACACTCGCGGCGATGCCGACATTCGTGCAGCATCGTTTCTGCTTCCGGAGGTCTTCTTCCGTGCGTGCGCGCCTTCGCGTCCAACGAGCTGATCCAGCTGGCCAACAATTTCCCCGCGGAGGGCCTCGGCGCCGAAGACCACACCGGCGATCGCGGTGGCGACGAGCAGTACTGGCGCGATCGCGAACGGCGTGTAGTAGGCAAGGGACGCGCCGAGGCGAGGTGCATCGTCATCCCACCAGGCCCTGAGTGCGGTCCCGAATATTTTTGGGATCACCGGCGAGCGCATGACATCCAACCTCCGGGTCCTACGAAGCCCTGTCCCCTCGAGTCGCCGCAACGTCCCATGGCGGGCATGGGCCGAACGCACCTCGCACTCGAGAAAGATGTGAGAACGCGCCGAAGATGCGCCTCGTTCACGCAGCAACTTACCCGGCGGCATGCAACGGTGCAACCCCGCACGGGTTAGTAGCGAAGATGTGTGCGGATTCAGGATTTATCCGGCTGCTCCGGGTCCACAACATCGTCGATCGCGTCCGAGGCTTCGTCCACGTCTCGTTGCAGTTCATCGATGGCTGCTTCGCCCGGTCTGCCTCCCGTTTCCACCGCGTCCTTGAGTGCCGCGAGTGTGTGGGACATGTCGTCGAGGTGTGCCGCGATATCTCCCAGCTTGCGATCGGTGTCCATGATGCGAGTTCCCTGAAGAGCGTCGAGGCGTTGATCGATACCATGCGCTGCGCCATCAGCTGCAGGTTCTGTTCGGAGGCCAGCGTCCCGTCTCTCGCGATGAGACCCGAGGCGCAGGAATGTGTCCGATTCCTCCATGACCCACGCGTGCACGCGTGGGTCCGCGCCAGATTGCGTCCCCTTCGCTGTCGCAACCTGATGAGTCCGACAAATGACCATCGGGCCGGGCACGATACTGACGTCGAACTCCGTCGTCGCCGCCAAGTCGCGACGAGGACGTCACCGGGTTCAGGAAGCGTCGAGGGAGGCTGATGAAGGGGTGGCACTGGAACCTGGAGAGTAGTCGATCCGTGCTCGCAAGGCTGTCTTGGATTGAACAGGCGGCCACCCGGTCGAGAGCTACAGTCTCACCATGGATGTCCGTCGCTGCTAACGGCCCGGAGACGGATTGCGAGTCGTCGTACGCAGCTGAGGATGCGCGCCACGCCGGCGAGGCCGCCCGGGTGGGGGCCGAAAATGCGCTCGACAGCCGATGATGCTCGGCACGCGACCATCGACGCCGGGCGCGGTCACCGCCGAAGCCCTCATCGCGAATCTCGAACAAATGAAATCCGTCGAGAAGTTGCGCCGCGTCTATCGCGACCTGAAGGACCTGAAAAAACCCCGACTCCAACTAGGCGCCATACGCGCCACCGAGGCGCGACACGCGCGGTCGGCGAGACGTGAGCACATGAAGCATGGCGACCCTCCCGACTGACCCTGCGACGGCTGGACCAAGCGGCAACAAGCCCGGCCCCCCGCCGCCCGTCCCTGCCAGCCCCCGTCGATGGCCACCGCGGCCCTGGTTGCTAGTCTTCCTCATGCTCATGACCGTCAATTACCTGGGAACGCGGGTGCTCTTTCGAGAACCATCCTCGATCACCGTGCCCTATACCTTCTTCAAGGCGCAGATCGACGCGGGCAATGTCGAGGACGTGACGAGTGTGGGCGATGCGATCCAGCGGCGCTTCAAGACGCAGGTCACGTATCCGCCACCGAACTCGGGAGCGCCGGCCGACCAGGCACACGTACCGGATCACCCCGACGCTCGGACGTCGACTAAATTCAAGACGCAACGACCGATCTTCGCCGACCAGGATCTCGAACGACGGCTGGCAGACAAAGAGGTGGCGATCACGGCCATCGACGAGAACGCCTCATCGTGGTTGAAGCTCCTGGTCAGCTTCGGCCCAACGTTGTTGCTGATCGCCGCCTTTGTGTGGATCAGCGCCCGTGCCGCGACACGAGCCGGGGGCGGGCTGTTCAGCCTCGGCCGGAGCCGCGCCAAGCGGTTCAGCGAGCTTCGACCTCGTCACGCTCGACGCGCCGGTCACCTACTGGGGTCCGTCGCGAACTCAGCCAGGAGCCTCTCTAAATCATCCGGGTCGGTCGGTTTCGTCAGATGGTAATCAAATCCGGCCTCCGATGTGTGTCGCGATGGTCGGACCCATCGAGCCGAGACGCGATGACGAGACCGAACTGCGGGAGTGTAATCCGACGATGATTGTCGCAGCGCTTCTCGTGACCGCCCTTTCCGTCGAGCCGCAGGTGTTCCCCGAGCCCTTGTGCGAGCACCTCCCCTAGGTGAGACCGAAGGTGAAGACCTGGTCGCGCACGTCGCCCGTGAACTCGCCCAGGTTCAGGTCCGCGAGTTGCCCGACAAGACGGCTCTCGACGTGTTCGGTCGCGCAGCGGCGCCGTGGAGACGTACCAAATCACATTCTCCGCAGTCGTTTCAACGACTTGCCCCCCGAGAGGTCTCTCTCCGTATTCGCCCGTAAGTGACGGTGTTTGTCGAGGGTAAACACCCGTTAGGGCACAATCTGGGGCACAATTTCCAACGACCAATCTGCCGGTCGAGTTTCCTCTAAGCGAGCAGCGTCTTCGTGAACCGGGGCACAAGATCCTCGCTGTTGATCTTGTGTGCATCGAGCAACTCTTGAATTCGTTTGGCCGAGAGATCAGCAAGAGCATCCCCCGCCATCGATACGAAGAACGCGCGAACAGCCCCTTTGAATTTTTGAAGTTCCTTTGGGCGCATGATCCTAACGTCGTGAGTGAAGTGGGCACCGGGAGCGCACTTCTGCGCCGGAATGATCATGATTCGCGAGGCTGTGGCACCCTTGTAGTGCTCGTCAAACCAGCCGCAGGCATTGTTCATCTGGCCCGTTTCGTCCTTGTGGATCAGCTTCCGGTCTAGCTTTACTTCGTTCTTGCACTCCCAGAGGACGTAGTCTTGCTCGCGGACCTGCCAAAGGTTGTCCGGTCCAGCGCCCTGCTGTCGATCCGGCCGTTGGCCGGCGAAACCTAAGATCTGGGCAAGTTCATCGAGAGCCGCCTCGAACTTGTCCGCCTTGACGCTAAATTCAAGTCGGTTCAGGACGTCATCGAGCGCGATCATCGCCTCTTGGTGTGTGTACTGATTCTGCAGCCAGGCGATGATCCGCTCGACACGCTTCTGACTGACGAGCAGATCGAGCTTCGGAACCGGCGCCCCACCACGCGGCTTGAGAACGTACGGATTATTCGAGTGTGCCGCCCCCTGCAGCTTCTCAGCCTCAAGACGATCCAAGGCCCACGTGTGCCGCGCTATCTCCTGCAAGTACCAACCGCGCTCAGCGAGATCAACTTTGGAAGCGATGTCGTGGAGCGATGTCGAGAAGTACCGAAGCACCTTATTCTCTAGCTGCTTTAACGATTTGGGTCCGGGACAATGTCCCTCGGTGTTTCCCCGTAAGTGACGGTGTTTGTCGATGGTAGACACTCGTTAGGGCACAATCTGGGGCACAATTCCCACCACCAACCTGCCAGTCCGTTTTCCTCTACGGTGCGCGAGTTGGCGTGACTGCGGGGGAGGATTTATTCAGCGGCGGACGCGGAATTTTTCGCAGAGCCTTGAGTAGAAGTCTGCGAACGATAGTTGGGCTGACGCGATCGCGTCGGCAACCGAACTCGAGATCCAAGTGCGTGAGCCGGCCACCTGTCATCGGATCACTGTTCAGCAGATTCGTCGCTGGTGCGATGGCGTCGCGGTTAGCCCCGACGAGACGCTGAAGAAGCGACGGCTGAAGCAACTGCTCGCTTAAGCCACTGCGCTGCTCGAACGGCGCTCGCATAGTCAGCGTGTTTGGGAAATGGCCCGGGCAGTCGTTCGGAGCCGCTCTCGCATCTCCAGTTCCCGGTGATTGACTGCCAAGCCACGACCACGGCGCCGCGAGGGCGATGAAAGCGATACGGCGGTCGCGCCGCTTATCCGTAACGACGGGCCGGCTCGTGCCCCGCTGAAATGAGGCCCGCTGGGGTAAATGGTAACCGCCTCGCATAGATCGCGCGGCAACGTACCATTTCATCGGACGGAACATCTCGCCCTTCCCAACGACTGGTATACCACTGGGAATGAGCAGAACATGGCCGCCGTCCGCGTCTCGCGGATCACCGGAGACGCCGCGTCACTTAGCGGCTCTCTTTCATTTCTCGACGAACGGCCGCATCGACGTGCCCAGTCGTACAACAACTGCGCCGACAATACCCGCCAGCAGTGATCCGGTCAGAATCCCGACTTTAGCCGCGTCGACGAGCGTCGTGTCGTCGAAGGCGAGCGCGGCGATGAAGAGCGACATCGTGAAGCCGATGCCAGCCAGCCAGGCGCATCCGTGCAACGCCGTCCAGTTGACGCCGTCTGGCAGCGTGGTCAGGCGCAGCCGGACCGCTGCAGGCGCGGCACCTGTAATCCCCAGCGGTTTGCCAATCGCGAGCGCCAGAATCACCGCTAGAGGGACGCGTCCTCCAAGCGCTTCATGCAGACCGACGCCCGCATTCGAGAACGCAAAGAGCGGCATCACGACGAATGCCGAAAACCCGTGAATGGCGTGTTCCAGTCGAACAAGCGGAGCCACGAGGCGTTCGGCGGCGCGTTCGAGCCCAATGATCGCCTCCTGCTGCCGGTGACCGGCCGACACGAGCGCAGGGGCCGGCCCGGTCCGATCAAAATAATCCAGCAAGCCTCGAGCCTTGGCCGAGAACTGGGCGGCGTCGATGCGTGTCCGTGTTGGAATCGTCAAGGCCAGCAACACTCCGGCGATCGTCGCGTGCACACCCGATTCGTGCACGAAGAACCAAAGCCCGACACCGAGGACAAGAAATGGCGCCAGGCGTCGTACGCGTAGCAGGTTGAGAGCGATCAGCAGCAACAGCATGAGGCCCGCCATCGCCAGAGCGCCCGACGCGATCGTCCGCGTGTAGAAGAGCGCGATGATCAGGACTGCGCCCATGTCGTCCACGATCGCCGACGCCAGGAAAGTCTTGAGTCCGCTCGGGGCCCGAGGCGCGACGAGCGCCAGCACACCGAGGGCGAAGGCGATATCAGTCGCCATCGGAATCGCCCAGCCGCGCGACGCCATTCCTCCGCCATTGGTCAGAACATAGATGAAGGCCGGAACGACGATTCCGCCGATAGCGCCGGCGATCGGCAGCGCCGCGTGACGCGGAGACGCCAGTTCGCCCGCAAGCGCTTCGCGTTTGATCTCCAGGCCGACCAGCAAAAAAAACACGCTCATGAGTGCATCGTTGATCCACTGATGAACCGAGAGCGCAAGCGCATGATCGCTCGCGCCAATGGTAATCGTCACCGACAGAAGACGGTGGTACGCGTCAGCCCAACTGGAATTCGCGACGACAAGCGCCGCGGACGCGCAGGCGACCAGTAGCGCCCCTCCGGCGGCTTCCGTTCGAAAGAATTCTTGAAAGGGATTTGTCGGACGCGAATCTTCAGGCGCGACGGACATCGGCCCACTGTGCCACAAGATACGGTGGTTGGTTGAGTCGAATCCTCTATTCACCCGTCCGTGGACGCCGAGCGATCTTGAGACCGCCGACGAATTGCAGCGCCGCGCCACCGAAGTGGACATCGAGTGTCGTCTGTTCAGCGAGCAGCGCGCCGTGCGCGCGCGCGATGAGCTGCTCGCGGTCGTGTCCCACGATCTGGGGACCCCAGTGGCGGTCATCCTGCTCGAAGCGGCGCACCTTTGGCCTACTTGCCGGAGACCGGAGACCAGCGCACCCGCACGTTGCGTGAGTCCGTGGAGCTCATTCGGAGATCGACCGCCCGGATGAAGGCCTTGATTGACGATCTCCTCGAGCTCGAGAGGCTCGGGGCGAAGAGCTTTCCGCTCGACCTTCAGCCGGTGGAGAGCCGCGATCTCCTCGAGGAGGCCGTGACGGACGCGCAGCCGCTGGCGGACGCCAAGCACATCTCCCTCGTCGTGGATCTGACCGATCCACCGACGATCGACGCCGACCCGCACCGTCTCTCGCAAGTGCTGTCAAACCTGCTCGGCAACGCGATCAAGTTCACCCCCGAGGGTGGGACCGTTACACTGTCCGCACGGGCGCGCGACGGGCACTCTCGGTCACGATCGCGGATAGGGGACGCGGCATCGCCGCCGAGATCTCGCGCACATCTTCGATTGCTATTGGCGACCCAAGGGATCGGAAGGAGAGGGAACGGGGCTCGGGCTCTCCATCGCGCAGGGAATCGTGGAGGCGCATGACCGACGCGTGTGGGCCGAGTCTTCTCCCCAAGGAGCGACCTTCGTCGTCACGTTGCCGCTCAGCCGCGCCACGGCTGAGCACTCACCCTCGCTCACATTTACGGTGACATTGCACCGCGCGCCGCGTCAGTTCCAGAGGCGTTACACTTTGCCCCACGACAGGGATTCAGACGGAGCGCTGCTCGCAGCTATCGTCCACGCTGGTGCGCCGTCGCGCACGGCGCCAGGCCTCTCAAGGCTGCGGGATTCGAGCACCATCCTGTCGATCAGGAGTCGTCAGCCCGGAGGGAGGTGAGGTTGTCCGTGCGTCCACGCGTCCTTCTGGCGGGACGATTACCCTGACATTGTGAAAAGCCATCAGCAGGTTGCTAGCACTGCCGTCTGCCCCAATTGGTCTGAAGCGCTCATCGCTCACTGCGTCACGCATGTCCTCCGGCCAAGCGCCAGCAGACATGCTCGGCTCGCGAAAGACAAAGACGACTTGAACTGGTTGTGCGAGGTACGATTTTGGAGTGGGCACGCCGTCGCGGTATAGCCGATTGAGAAACGTCGGATCACCCGGCGCGTGTTCCAACCGGTCAACGATAGCGTCCTCTCTTTCCCTCAGCTGCTTGGGAGTCATGCTCGAATACCCAATTGAGCATAAGCGTAAGTGGCGTTATCCTCTGTCGTTAAATGAACACGTTGCGACGAGAGAACTGGCCCGGACATCCGGCGGATCTTGGCGAAGGATTTCGTCTGCATAAGGGGTGACACGAGGCGGTGTGTTGGTTGCGCACGCACGAACTCGGGTGGGAGTTGGTGTTAAACGTGGACGGCATGCTGCAGCGTTCGCAGGTGTGCCGCAGTCAGGACGAGATCTTGACCCGCACTGAGGCTTGGAAGGCTGCTCTCAATGGGCGCGGTTGGCGCTGACGCCATCGTCGAATAACGCATCATCGACGGACTACGCCGAGACCCACGGCTCGGCGACTGATCGGCTTTCGTCGTAAAATACCCCTACTCTCCATACCCTAAATGAGCCTCAGCGAAGCAAAGACCCGGGGTCTGCACATAGACCCGCAGCTCCGAACTGCGGAATGGAAGCTGACCGATCGTACCCAAGTCCGGTTCGAGGTGCCCGTCGACGTACGACTTCACGCCGCGCAAGCCCAAGTCGAGGCTCGAGAATCCGTATTCGGCGCCGTTGCCCAAGGCACTCTGGGACAGGCTGATCCAACGGTACGTCGACCCCGATGCGAACAACACGCACCGAGAAGTTGGGGCCCCCCAAGCGGCTCGGAACAGTCGCCGAACCGGCCGCGAAGCCTGTTCTGGAGGACTTCAGTCGTGAGCTTCGCCTCTCGCACTACTGGAGTCAGATTCTCCTGCCGGTCATCGAGAAGGAGAACAACGTTAGCCAGGAAGAAAGCACCGTCAGTCGCGCGGTTCGCAATGAAGGAACTTTGGATTGTGTGCACGCAGGGTTTTGAGTTATGTGCGCCGCCCGGGAACGTTGGCGGATTCGCAGATTCGTTAGGAAAAACACGTGTTCATATCCAACTGAGTATTACCAAGTACGACTGACTTTAACTGTGAGAGTTAAAGTCTCGTTAAAGCCCAGCGGCGTAGGGCGCGCCCTTTCCGCTGTGCCCGTTCGACACCCCGGAGGCCAGCCCAGCGCGTCCCTAACCGCAAGCAAACCCGCCATCATCAACGCATGTACCCTTTGAACAGACCCCGCTGAAACCCGAGTCCAACATCGTGATGTGCGGGGACGCTCTGATGCGCACTGTTGTTGCGACTTCAACGCGAAGCTCGAGAAGGAGCTGACGGAGCTCGCCGACAGGATGGTGGCGACATCCGTCACACATCCGCAGCAGCACTATCACGAGCTGTGCATGACGCCGTCGGACCTGACACAGGCGCTGGCCTCGTTCACCACCTTCATCCGGTAGATGAGCGGCAGGTTCTACGCTCGCGCCGATACACGTCGCCCCTGCCGCCCGCTCCGAGCAACAACCTCGCCCGAGTGAGCCC
>JBKPSH010000212.1:0-24185 GCA_046734955.1 Acidobacteriota bacterium | reverse complement strand
CAAGTCGTGGAAATCTCACTAACGTGTCTCGTTGACCGCTACGTAGTAGCCGTCGGGGTCACGGACCACGAAGGCGCGCATACACGTACCGTTATCTTCGTTCGGTTGCTCCTCGATCGAGGCGCTCAGAGTTTGAGCTCGCTCCCACGCTGAATCGAAATGATCAACAACGAACCACAAGAGCAGCCCATTTCCTTCATGTCCTTTGGCAGGCTGGGAAAGGGAGGGGTAGTAATGGTCGCCTCGAAGGCCAGACGGTCCCCAGCGGTGAAGACACAACAACACCGTCCCATCCCTGTCGACGATCTGATCGAACACTGTGGCTCCGTGGATGGGACATCGTAGAGAGCGCCGCTCATTGTGGCGAAGAGGTCCCTCAACCGCCTTCGTGTGGACGCCGGGCGAGGCGCTATCGACATACTGCCGGCTCATGTCGTCCGTCCAGCCTCGAATGGTGGATAGCTGCCAACCATCTACCTGCGCGAATGCCACAGCCACCAAAGGGCGGCGACCTGCTCTGGGCGCGAGCGCAACGGCTATATCGTCATGACCGTCGCCATTGAAATCTGCGCGACTTACCAGAATGCATCCGGGGCCGCCCTGCGTTCGGTTGAACTGGATGTCCTCAGCAAGACTGTCGCTAACTAGTGGAAGGCGATAGCTCGGAAATCTTTGGAGCAGAGCCCTACCGAGGGTCTGCGGAATCTGCGCTCGACACACGTCAGTGCTCGATTGCCCTCCGTTCTGCAATGCCAGTTTTAATGCAGTGAGCAGGATCAACCAATGCATTGAAACCCTCGGTGCCAACCGCTTCCGCCGCGGAGCTGGCGACTAAAACAAGCCTTCAAACACGTATCTCGGTTAACTGTTACTGCCAACCCTTCTCGATCATCGCGGCTTTCCACTCCTCCCCCGTCGTCAACACTTCGTCCTGCGTGCGGCACACCTTCGTTTGCAAGAAGTCCCGATTGAGCCCGATCTGCAGACAGAGTTCCCACCCAAACTGGTGACTGCAGGACGCAGCGTGCCTCGACATTGTTCTTTCGGAGCTTGAATAGTTCGCCGAGGTGGACCGGGACCGGCGAACCGTGCCAATCAAAGCGTTGCAGAACATCCATGAGCGCGGCAGTGTAGCATCACGCCTAGAGCCTGCCTGATAAGGGCCATACGATGGCTGTGCCGCCGCGACGTTGACAGCGATTGGGAATCGCTCGACGTGTTTCTCTGGTGCACACCACGATCGGCATCGTGTCGCCGCAGATCAAGTAATCGTCTCGTGTCCCCCGCGGACGTGGGTTTACCTGTCACCGGCCCGACCCAACTCCGAACCGCCGCGTTTTCAGGCGCAATCCGTGAGGTCGATACGAGAGATTCTTGAGATAGTCCGATCCCGATGGACGATGTCGTGCGAGACGCCGAGGAGGGTGGTGAATTCCGCAGAGACGGCAATGACGGAGCTCAACTCGAAACGCTCTCCGGCTGGTTAGTCTGCATAACCTGCCTTGCAGCGTCACTCGGACACTACTCATGCCGGACGGCGACGATCGGATCGATCCGGGACGCCCGGATCACTGGAAATGCGATGGCTAGGGCCGTGCCGGCCACGAACACGGCAACGGCCGCGACAACGACCAGCGGGTTCGCCGCGCCAACGCCGAATAGTTCGGACTGCATCAGGGAAATGCCGCCGACGGCCGCGAGCACGCCCGCGCCCAATGCGCCAAGAACGATCCACAGGAAGTCCTTGACGACCAGCTCGATCAGCGCACGCCGCGAGGCGCCGAGCGCTGCGCGAATGCCAATCTCCTTCGTTCGCTGCAGCACCGTATAGTTGACAATCCCGAAGGCCCCGATCGCCGCGAGCACGAGCCCGATCATCGCGAACAGACTCCCGAGTTTCGCGAGCAGGCGTTCGGTAACCAGAGTATTGCCCACCAACGTGTTCAGCGTCGTCACATCGACAACGCGCACGCCGGGCGCCATCGCTCTGGTCTCCCGGTCAACGGATTCCATGACGCTCACGGGATCGAGCCAGGAACGCACATACATCGTGAAGAAGCGCGGCGGCTTCATCGGAAAGTACGCGATCGGCTGCACGCCCCGGCGGAGATGATCGTAGAACGAATCCGCCGCAACGCCGACGATGAGATGCCGTGTGCCGTCGGAGCGTTGGAACATTCGTCCGAGCGCCACACGGTCGTCGAAGTATGTGCGGGCGAACGTCCGGTTAACGACCGTCGGGATGGGCTCGGTTTCGGTGTCAGTGGTCCTCAGGTCGCGCCCTTCGAGCAGTGGCGTCTTCAGCGTCGCGAAGTAACCGGGCGACACGCGATAGAAGATTTCCTGCCGCGCGGACGCCGCCTGGCCAGGGATCGCGACTGCATCCCTTCGACTGGTCCCATCGAAGATCGCCCACCAGGCCACCGCAACGCTTTCGACATCAGAGAGCATGCCGATCTGCCGCTGCAGATCTTGCGTCATGCGCAGGCCTTCCTGGCGAGGACCGAAGTCGCTTCGCAGCGTTAGTACGGTGACGTGATCGGCCGCAAACCCGGTGGCGACGGCAAACAGCTTGAAGATGCTGGTCAAGAACGCGGACGCGACGATGACGAGGCAAACGGCGAATGCCATCTGCACTCCGACGAACACCCGCCGGAAACGCGCTGACGAGACCTGCCCGCCGATCTGACCCAATGCGTTCGCGGGTGTGGAGCTCGCGGTCCACGCCGGAATCAGTCCGAATGACACGGCACAGAGGGTGACCGTCCCGAGACAGAACCACAACGTGCGCGAGTTCAACGCGAGCTCGAGTTGCAGGGGATCGCTGCTCTTCGACAACAGCGTAACCAGCCATGGCGCCACGCAGGCCGCCATCGCCAGGCCGAGCGCGCCGGCCAAGACGGATAGCAGCACGCTTTCGGTCAGGAGTTGGCGAACGAGTCGGCCGCGGCTCGCACCGAGCGACGTTCGCAGTGCCATCTCTCCCGTGCGAGTTGTGGCTCGCCCCATCAGTAGACTGGCGACATTCGTGACGGCGATGATCAGCAGCAACGTCGCCACCGTCGCGACGATCATCACGGCCCGGCCAAACACCCGCCCGAAGGTCGAGAGTCCGGCGTACCCCGCGAGGACTTCAATCCCGGGCCGTACCGCCTGGAGCCGCGCCTGTAGTTGTGATCGATCTTCGCCCGCTCGGAGCCGGCCCATGATCCTGAACAGTCGCGCCAGAGGGTTCGTGACGGCACCGGGATCGAATGTCATGATCGGAAGCCAGATGTCGACGGGCCGGCCCGGTTCGACGCCGCCGAAGCCGCGAGCAGCCACGCCGAGGATGCGGACGGGCCTGCCGTTGATGAGCATCGATCTGTTCGCGACGCCCGGGTCCTCGCCGAATCGCCGCTGCCAATACGCAAAGCTCAGAACGGCGACGCGTTCGATGTTCGGCCCGCGATCCTCGACACTCGAAAACAACCGCCCGAGTACTGGCCGGACGCCCAGGATATCGAGCGCCTCTCCGGAGATGAACTGCTGGACCACTCGCTCGGCCGGCGTTGAGCCGCCCGGCATGTTTGCATCGACTCGTTCGGGACTGCCAACGAGCGCGAGTCGTGTCCTTCCGCCATCGGCCTCCATGAGTTGGTGGTAGGCGGGGTAGCTGAAGATTGTGGCATCCGTCGGTGCCGCGCTGTCCGGGCTGGTGGCCACGGATTCCGACAACGTGAACAATTGGTCCGGAGTCGGGAGCGGCAGCGGTCGCAGCATGGCGGCGTCGATCACGCTGGCAATTGCGGTGATCGCGCCGATCGCCAGGGTCAGGGACAGCAACGCGCTGACCGTGAATCCGGGATTCCGCCGGAGCCCGCGCGCCGCATAGCGAATGTCCTGGAGCGTCGTCTCGAGCGACGGCCACGTCCGCACGCCGCGAATGTCCTCACGCACGCGTCGCGCATTTCCGAACACGGCTTGGGCCTGCCGTTGCGCCTCCCTGTCACTAAGGCCGGCGTTCCGTAGCGTCGCCGCGCGGCGTTCGAGATGGTCGCGAATCTCGTCGTCGATCGCGTCGTCGAGTGGCTGACGCCGGATTGTGTTCTTCAGGCGGGAGAACCAGGACATGAGTGGCTCCAATCAGGCCAGACGCAGCACGCGGGCGACGCTCGTCGTCAGACTGTTCCAGCGGTCGGTCTCGCCGGCCAGGTGCTTCCGTCCGGCCCGCGTCATCTGATACACGCGCGCCCGCCGTTTGTTCTCGGTGACCACGAATGAGGCTGCGATCCAGCCGGCTTCCTCCATGCGGTGGAGCGCCGGATAGAGGGAACCCTCATCGACCCGGAGTGCTTCGGCGGAGAGCTCCTGTATCGCCGACGCAATCCCGTAGCCATGCAGCGGGCCACGACGATTGAGCACGGTGAGCACGAGAAGGTCGAGCGCCGTCTTCGCAGATTGTGCCTGGTTCATATACTCAGACTGCTAGGGTAGCGAACTGAGTATATGTGATCGATCGCGCACGATGTCAAGGCCTGCCGGGCACGTAAGACGAGATGGCGAATCGTTAAGAAAGTGGTGAACCTGATTTTCAGCAGTTGGAACCAGATGTCGGCTGGCTATCCCAGCTCCAAGTGCTTCAACGCACCACATAGGTCAAGCGGTAGCTCACTCCGCGCGCAGAACGGACGTGGGATCGATCCGTGTGCAGCGCCAAGCAGGGCTCATGGCTGCCAGCGATATGGCGAGGACTACACATACGACTGCGGTGACCACGATGCTCGGTTCGGCTAGCCCGACGCCGTACAGCAAAGCGGCCATCCAACCCGTCAGCGCCCATGATGCGGCGAGACCAAGTGGGATTGCCACCATCAACGAACGAAAAGAGTCCGCCAACAGCAGGCCAACGATTGAAATTCGGTTCGCCCCGAGCGCGATGCGGACGCCCACCTCGCGACGGCGCAACGCGATCACATAGGAAACGATCCCATAGATCCCGATCGCAACCAGAGCAAGAGCGAGCACGGCAAAACCGGTCACGAACTGCGCGAGTGAGCGATGGCCGGCCGCGTGTTCGCTAATCCATCCGTCGACCGTCCGAATCGCAGCGAGAGGCTGATTCGAATCGACCCTCAGGACGGCTCCACGAATGGCGGGAAGCAACTGCATGGGATCGCGATCGGTGCGAACATGAACCAGGGGGCGTCCGAAGGCACAGCGGTGAGTTCGACGATTTCTGGTCGCGGCTCCGGACGATACTCGAGATTACTATCTCGAGTGGCAACGACCCCGATGACCAACAGCGTCACCGATTGTCCGGCACGTGTCGTCGTGATTGTTTCTCCGACGGGGTTCTCGTCGGGCCAGAATTTGCGGGCCATGGCGTCGTTGATGATCACCTTGCCTGGTGTCGATCCCACGTCACGCACTTCAAAGTCGCGGCCGCGCGTCATAGTTGTCCCGATCGTTCGAAAATATCCCGACGTCGCCGAACGATGCCGCACGAGAGTAGGGCGGTCACCGAACGTCTGACGGCCGGCCTTCACAACCGGAAACCTGGCTTCGCCCGCGGGCGGGTAGGGATCAACGACCGACGCAGCACGGACACCCGTCAGGGATTCGATTTCATCAAGCGCACGTTGGATGAAGTCGGCCCTCGCTTCTGTGCGTGCATATCGCACACCCAGAAAATGGGTGCGCGCTAACAATAGATTCTCGGTGGCGAACCCGGGCGTCATCTGCAGGCGAAGGAAGAGACTCTTGATGAGCGCTCCCGCACCGACGACCAAGCCAAGCGCCAGGGAGATTTCGCAGACGAGGAGCACGTTTAGCGTCCGACGTGATGTCTGACTGAGGGTCCTGCCTTTCTCGTTGAGCGCGGTCCGGTCAGTGTGCCGCAGGAGGTGCCGCGCTGGAGCGAGGCTGGCGAGTATTGCGGTGCAAAGGCCGACGGCGGCCGTAAACGCCAACACGCGTGGATCGTACGATGTCGTCTGATGCCACGCCCACAAACTGGCGATCATACGGGTGGCAACAATCGACATCAACAGCCCACCCACGCCCGAAAGCGCGGCGAGCAGCAGGCCCTCTGTCAGTAATTGACGAAGAATTCGGCTGCGGCCGGCTCCAAGAGCGGCACGCAGGGCAAACTCATGTTGCCTCGCTGTTGCGCGGGCGAGGAGCAGGCTGCCAACATTCACACAGGCGATCAGCAACACGAACGCAACCGCCGTCTGCAGGAGAAGTAGTTGTTGGCGAGTTTCCTCGCGGTCGATGAAAACGGTTTCCCCAAGGGGCACCGCTCGCAGCGAGCGCGTTGCGTTCCCGACGCGCCTGAAATCCAATGACGCCGCTGCGGTGTCTACTCGTATCGTGTCGGGCGCGACGCCCGGTCGCAGCTTGGCATAAACCTCCCAGTCATAATTGTTACGCGCCCAGGTGGATTGCGAGGAATCGACTACCGCCGGCACGTACACTTTCGAGACCTCCGGTAGGAGCCACAAGTCCGACGGAAAAACTCCCACGATGGTATGAGGTTCGTCGTTCAGCGTGATACGTTGTCCGAGGACAGCGGGTGACGCCGCGAAACGGCTGCGCCACAGGCTGTCGTTGATAATCGCGACACGTTCGGCCCCGAGCTGCGCGTCACCAGAAAGAAAGTCCCGGCCGAGGATGGGTGAGACACCGAGCATCTGAAAAAAGTTTGTGCTCACGCCCGCCCCCAAGAGTCGCTCCGGTCCGGCCCCGCCGCCCGTAACGTGAAAGGCGCGACCGGTTACTGCCGCGATGGCTTCAGCACCAGGGAAGCTCGCCGCAAACTGACTCTCGGTGTCGGAGAGTTGGCGAGGTGTGTTGGCGGCGCTCGTTACTCCGACTAATTTGACAAGCCGCGCGGTGTCAGAATAGGTGAGCACCGGGTACAGCTCACCGCAGATAACCGTAAACACGGCGGTGTTCGCCCCAATGCCGAGGGCCAGAGACAATCCGGCCACGAGCGTGAATGCCGGGTTGTGCAACAGAGCCCGGCTGGCGTACCGCAAATCCTGGCCGAGATCATCCATGAAACGTGTGCCGCGAGCGTCGCGGCACTCTTCTTTCGTTTGCTCAAGGCCGCCCAATGCAAGTCGCGCGCGCCGGACTGCCTCCTCGAGATTCTCTCCGGTGCGCACGTATTTGGCCGTTTCCTGCTCGATGTGAAACAGAAGTTCGTCCTCGAGCTCGCGCTCGACGGTGCTTCGCCTGAGGAACGCGCGCAGCCGATACATCCAGTCGCTCAGCATCGTACGAGCTCCTTCAGGGCATATCGAGGACCTGACTGACCACCGTTGTCAGACGCTTCCAGGCCTCCGACTCGGTGTCCAATCGTTTGTGGCCCGCTCGAGTCAGCTCGTAATACTTGGCGCGTCGATTGTTTTCCGAGGTACCCCATCTTGCGCGAATCCAGCCCCGCCTCTCGAGCCTGTGCAAGGCTGGATAAAGCGAGCCCTGACGCACCTGCACCGCCCTGCCCGACATCTGCGCAAGCCGCTCCGACACCGCCCACCCGTGCAGGGGCTCGAGCGCCAGCGTCTTAAGCACGAGCAAATCGAGGGATCCTTGAGGTAAGTTCATTCGATCGGCGTCCATCTGTTCCTCTTTCGCTTCGACAGGAGCAGCATATGGTGTCTCTTGTAGAAGTGCAAGAGGAACAACGCGGCGTCAGCGCGCCGAGGATGAGTTACTCGTTCCGAACGGCCGTGAGAACGTCGATTCTGGTCGCGCGCGGCGCCGGCAGGATACACGCCGCAAGCGCCACGGCGACCATTACGAGCACCGCCGCGACGATGTTTACCACGTCAGTCGCCGTGAGCCCGAACAACAAGTCGGAAATGAAGCTTGCAGTCAGCCGGACGGCCACAATGGCCGCGATGATGCCGGCAGCCAGGCCGGTGCAAAAGACCTTCATCGTGTCCCGCAACGTCTCGTGAATCACCGACCACCGGCTAGCCCCAACGCCATTCGGATCCCAGTTCTGTAGTCCGCTGCGCGACCGTGGATGAGGCCACGCCGAAGATCCCCGGTTGAGACGAGCAGCAAGCCGAGAAGGCTGAAGAACGCGCCGGTCGCGGCGACCATTCGTTCCTTCGCAATGTTCCGGTCGATCTGGACTGCGCCAACGGCTGGTGGCCGTGGCGGGCGTGGTGCGGCGATTCCAGGTTCCTTCACGATCATCACGGTGGGCACCAAGTAATCCGGTCTCCTGTGCTGGCATGGGTCATCGTGTTGGGCGCGTCTCCGCACGCTTCCTGTTCAGCCGATCAGAGATCGGGCAGATCGGCGACTGACGCGAGCAGATGGGTGTGCGGCTCCGCGGCCAGAGTGGTGCGGTCGTGAGCTCCGGATAGTACGATATTCCACCCGACGCCTGCGCGCTCAGCGGCCTTCCGGTCGTTCGCCGTGTCGCCAACAGCGGCCACCAGTCGCGTGTTCTCCGTTCGTCTCGGAAGTTCCGAGTGGAAGAAAGCACTCGAAGACAAGAACCTGGCCGCCCTGTTCGCCCACGAGTCGACGCCGACGACCGACATGTTCGTGTACGCGTTCGCCAGGATGCTGCCAAGCCGCAGCGCCGTATCGGTCGGCCCGACATTCTTGACTTCGAACCGGATATTCGACGAATCCACGCACTCGAGCGTCAAGATGACCGACTGCGACTCGGGTGGTTGCACTGGTATCGGCGTTGCCGTCTGACGAAGCGGCGGCTGCGCCGAGAGCGCTGAGGCCGTAAGGAGGGCGATTACGATTGCGACTGCCCACACGGGGGGCGGCGGTTTTCGGTGCATGGTGGATTAGACACCTATCGACAGTGAAAGTCTTCGCCGCGCTACGGGACAGGCCACGCCTTAGGTCCACCGATCTTCCAGATCTGATCGGCGACGCTTCGCAAATCGCGAGGCGCCTGCTCGTCGACCAACCGGACGGTCTTGGCAATCGTTCCCACTCGAAGCGTTAGGTCAATCCAAAAGAATTCACCGCCGCCAGGCCCACGGAAGAAGAGTGAGTCCCCTTTTCGGACGGCACGGCGTGTGCCATCGAATTCCACTGGAGCCTCTAGGAATCGTGCCTTGAGGAGTTGATCTATCAATGCGACGGCGTCGTCGGCCGGTATCGATCGTTGGCGCGGCGCTTCTGCCGGCGGTTTACCTCCCCAGCCGAGATCTTCGAGCGTCACGCGGCCATCACCACGCACGGTGACTCGGTAGTCCATGCACTCGCCGTTGCAGCCACCTCCACCGCCGGTTCGCCGTTGGATTTCCACCTCAGACAGTGGGACGGACTCCGGAAGAACGATTGGCGCTGGCGTGCTTTGGGCTGGATCGGACGCCGCGGGGGTTGCCTTTGTCGTTCGGCGGGATGTTGGCGATTCGGTACAACCGCTTGCGAGTAGCAACGAGACGGCAAGAAGGACGTTGCGATTCATTCGATCATTCATCCCGCCGCAGGTCACACCGATCTCGCGCTCTCGTCGGATCCGCGCGGCACGCAAGGACTTCGTCGAGGGCCTTTCGGACTTCCTCGCGCGTGCGCTTCTCCTGTGCCTTCCGGCTTTCGACCCGGATGCGTTTTCCGATCGCTTGGACCAATGTGACCACCGGAATTCCGACCGGGAACACCGTCGCGGCCCGGAATTCGTCGGGCGTCACCTGATTGAGGAATTCGTGGTGAGCAATCGGCATCGGTGGCCGGATGTAGGGCGGAACGACCGACCTGTCCTTCCATAACGACTCTTCGCCCGTCTTGCCGAACACGATCACGCGAAACACCTGGCCCGTGCGATTTTGTGAGGACGCCAGGACCGTGATGGCGGGTGTAACGGTAAGCGCCTTGCGGAGACGGTCGAGGTCCGGCGCTGCGCGCATCTCCTCTGATGGCGCCTGTGCGACGATGAGAACGAGAAGCAGTGTGGCGAACATTCGTTGGTAAGAGACGTTGCCGACGCTAACTTGGCCTGCCGAATTAGTCAAGAAGTGGACGAACTACGAGATCGCCGACTCGTTAACGGATCGCGGTCGCTTTGGCCATCTCAAACGTCTCCCAAGTCACGAATCGTTCGATGCCGATCTCAGGCGCCGCCGGCGGTGCCTGAGACGTTCGTAGATCCGCTTCAACCGAATAACAAGCGGCGGGACAGGGTCCTGACGAATCTGGTCGACGAGTGAGAAATTGTCGGGCACCTCGAAGAGGACGGGATCGATCGCGACTATCGATAGATGTGTTACTTCAAGATCGACCACAGACCCGTCGTGCGTGCTCCGACTAAGGACAGCGTATCCCCGCTCGGGTTCACCGGTGTCTTTGAACGTCGGCGTGTCAGGCTCCTCGCCGTGCCTGTGTATCGACAAGAAGGCGCGACCGATCCGGACGACCACCACCACGGATCACAAGACAGGCTGGTGTCGAGGTCGATGTACCAGGCATCGGTGACGGTCCGGCTTTCTCGACATCTGGAACCGGTCAGCGGAGTAACGCGTCTCGTCGTGATTACATGGCGAGCGGGTCGGCCGAAGAGTTCTTTTCGCTCGCCCGTGTCGACCGTTTCCGTTTCGACCAGGACGGTGGGCGTCGTCTGGACGGGTAGTTGTTCGAGGGCTCCGGCGCGCGCTTTCCTCACGAGTCGGGGACACCTGGAGCGGACTGGCGGTGTACTCGTGATCGTCGAAGTTGACCTGAAATGCCGTCGCTAAATCGCACCGCTTGATGAGCGCTGTTCGTGGACCCTGGCGATAGATGTCCCGACCGTGCGGGCCGTGACGATATCCGAAGTAGCCGCGATGTTCCTTGCGTTTTCGATCGGGCTGAATGTATTCGATCTTTTCTATCGGCGGCGGACGCCGTCCATCTGGCAGGGTGTGTCGCTGGACACGACGAAGCGTGAGGCTGCCGACGACCGCCATGAGGACATTCTGGATGACGCAGGGGATGCTCCGGCGCACCCCGCGCGGCCGTCAATTCCACATCGATCCGAGTGTCTTAACCACTCATGCGGTGCGGAGCCGATGCCACTCCCATACAAACGCGACGATGAATCCGATCAGCGCCGCGAGCAGGAGGGAATTACTGCTGACATAGCCTGACGACATACCGCCCGTTCCCCTGACACGCGCCATCAGGTACGGCAGGAAAAGGGGGCACGTTGTGACACCAGCAACTTCCCGGATGTTGACAATCGGAGCAACCATAGCAGTGATGATGGCCTCTGATCCGATGACTTCAGGACAGAGCCCGGAACAGGGCCGTCAAGACACATTGGCGGCGCTCCTGGTGGAGGTTCGCGGACTGCGCAGCGCCATCGAGCAGATGGCCTCCGTTGGCCCTCGAATCCAACTTGCGATGGGCCAACTGCAAGTTCAGGAGCAGCGCGTCAACGCGCTCGTCCGTCGAGCGGACGCCGTCCACGACGCGATGATCGCCGCGCAAAAACGGGTCGGCGACCTTCAGGACCGTGTGGCGATGACCCGCAGAGAGCTGGAGCGGAGCGTAGAACCTGAGCGGTCGCAGATCGAATCCGGCCTCGCATTTGCGAAGCTTAACTTGGGACGTGCGATGGCAGACGTCCAAAGGCTTCAAACCGATGAGACCGATGCCTCGTCACAGATTGCGAGCGAACAGGCTCGCTGGGTTGAGATCAATAAACGGCTCCTTGAACTAGATCGCGCGTTAACGCGACGTTGACGGCTACTTCCAGCCATTCGTGCTCAACCGTCGGTGTATGCTGTGCGGAGTAGTCGATTGATTCTTCCCGGGGGAAGCGTGCAGACCCGAGTCCAATTCGCTTGCGTACTGTTCACGACACTTTCTTGGCTCTTCTCACCATCGATCGCCTTTCAAAAACAGGGAAACGATACCGCACCGCCACTATGGCACTTTGAGGCTGGTGGGTGACTCGCGCATACGCCTACGGTCGTAGGCGGCATGGTCTTCTTCGGGTCGTGCAACGGCATCTTTCGTGCGCTGGACGTGAAGACCGGACGTGTTCGCTGGGAAACGAAAGTCAGTCCTGATTCGGCCCAATACTTTTTTCACGGCGATCCGCTCGTCGCTGGAGACACGATCGTAGTCGGCTCTGATGCGGCCGGCGGCGCGAACGTTCATGCCTTCAATCGAACAACCGGGCAGGAGCTGTGGAGGCACCCCGCTGATCGCGGCGTGACCGGGCCCATTGTCGGCTTCAATCGCCGTGCGTTCGCCGCACAGAGCAGCGAGGGTCTGCTTTTGAGCCTTGACTTGGATTCCGGCGAACTCCGCTGGACCGCTTCCATAAAACTTCCAGGGTTCGAAGGCCCAGCCGCTGCGAAGAATCGAGTGTTCGCGGGCGATGTGTCGGGTTCGCTGTTTGCGTTGAACGCGGACACTGGTGCGGAAGAATGGAAGGTGACCCTTACCGCCCCCGTGTCAACGTCAGTATCGGCGTCAGCGAACTCGCTGTACGTCGGGACGGCAGACGGGTTGGTCGTCGAGGTTGACCCTCATCAAGGAAAGGTGCTCAGTTCACTGAAAGTTGACGACATGCTACAGCCCGCCGGCGTGCCGGTCGTAAGCGGCGAGAACGTTCTCGTGCTGCTCGTGGATAAATCCGCCGACTACCGCTCGCTGGTGTCGCTTGACCGCAACGTTATGCGCGTTCGTTGGCGCGTCAACGCGGAAAAAAACTGGCTAACGAGTCGCGTGTTCATATGGGGGGATCTTGTCGTCCTAGGAACCCTTTCGGGTGAGATTTCTGCGTTTTGCACTAATACGGGCGCCCAGGTGTGGTCCCGCACGGTCAAGGGGCGGGTCCGGTCGATCGGCGGAGCCGAGGGCACGTTGCTAGTCGGGACGCAAAGCGGCGACTTGTACGCATTGAAGGTGCCGTCGTCATGTTCCAGTAAATAGCGCAATTTCGGAACGCGGTCGAAGCGCCTCGCTTGACATCCCAAGAGCACAAGGCCCACTAACGCTCAGGCAGCAGACGGTCGCTGGACCGTGGATGCATGAACGCCACTCGATGGCCGCGTCGTTAACGGCGGCGTTCGGATCGAGTTCTGAGGTGTTTCGCGCCTGACGCGTATGTCAAATGCGACGCGAATCGCCGAGCGTCATCGTCGATTCATTTGACACTCGAAGAAAGCGCGCAAAGGTGAACGCCTGCTGCCCACCAGTCGGCGTTTGATGAACGTGCCTCAGTGCTTCCACGATTTCGAAGTTGGATCCCAACATCGACGCGATCATTTCCGCCGAGTAGCGTTCGACGGGTAGCCCGCTGCATTTCACTGGACCGTCAGGCGCAAAAGTCGCAATGATCGCGGTTCCGCCGATCTTTAGCGCGCTACGCACGTGCTGCATATATGCGTCACGTTGTTCCGTATTGGTCAGGAAGTGACACATGGCACGATCGTGCCAGACATCGACGGGTGCAATATCCCATTGACCAGTGACATCCGCTTCAACCCAGGTGATTCGTTCGCCGCGCAGCCCCAGCCGTCGTTGAGAACGCGCGAGGGCCGTTCCGGACACATCCAGGACGGTGAGGCAGCTCACCCCTCGATCAAGCAGGTAGTCCGCGAGGCGGGAATCCCCGCCCCTCACGTCAACGATTCAAGTGTTCGGCGCAATATTGGCGTGATCGATTAAGCGGAGGGAAATGTCGGGGATCTCCTGGAACCAACTGACCTCTTCACTCTGCTTCGTTGCGTACACCTGCTCCCAGTGCGCTTTCGTGGTCATTGCGGATTCACCTCAAGGTGCGGCGAGCATAATACGGCGGTGAACGCAGGTGAATAGTCCGTAGACACTAGGAGCCCAAATGATGAAGCGCGGTGCCCGGATGACGGCAATCATGCTGGTGCTGGTTGGTGGGCAAACGCCACCAATGGATCGGCTAACGGTACTCCGTCCACTCGTCGGCCGCTGGCAAGGCACTTCCGCGGGACAGCCTAGGGAAGGCATCAGTGGAGCGTGAATACTCTGGGTTGTTTGGCGATCGATTCATCCAGGTGCGTAATCGAAGCACGTGCGCCCCGCAGGAGAAAAACCCTAAGGGCGAGATCCACGAGACCTGGGAGTGTTCAGCTTCGACAACTCGCGCAAAACGTGTGGTCTTCCGTCAATTCCACACCGAAGGTTTTGTGAACCAGTACATCCTCGATGCGGACGCGAAGCCAGAGCGGCTGGTATTCACGACAGAGGCGATCGAAAACATCGCTCTGGGTTGGCGGGCGCGCGAGACATACGTTCTAGTCGATCGCGTTGAATTCGAGGAAGTGTTCGAATTCGCTGCACCGGGTAAGGAATTCGAACCCTACTCACGTGCGCGGTTCAGACGCGTGAAATAGCTCGTCATCCGTTGGGTAGAGCTCGACGTCGCGTGTGTACACATCGACCGACCACATCCACGTCTCCCGTCTTGTGGACAGCACGAAACCGGCGGACCGAATCATGTACTCCATCTGGCGAGCTGGATGTACGAACGTCCGGAACGAATTCTTCATCAGACCACGTTGCATGTTTTCCAGCTTGACTCCGAGACGCACATACCAGACGTCGCGCGGATACGAGAGAGCGAGAGTCACTTCGGCATGGCCGAGCGCCGCGTTCAGAAGCGCTTCATATGAGGGATAGCAGCACACCACTCGGTCGAGCGTGACAAGTGTGGCAGGAGGCAGCTCAGGCGCGACAGATACAAAGTCGGCATGAACAAATCGCGTCACGTCTGCCCGGCCGAGTCGTTCTGCCTCTTGGCGCGCCACGACGTTGTACGCCGACGATGCGTCGACGGCAATGGCGCGGGTAACACCACGTTCAAGTAGACCGAACGTCAGCGCGCCGATGCCGGATCCGATGTCCAGCAGTGTTCCGCCCAGCGTTCCTGCGTGCGCGAGGCTTTCTTGCAGCAGACGTGTCGTTGGCCCGGGACCGTTGCTTCGGTAGCGCTTCAGTTCTTCGCTCGCTTTCTTTTCATTGAACTGTTGATCCGCCGCGCATTCGAACGCCGAGCAACAGCCGGACATCGGCTTACCTCACCGCGCACCGGTTGGCACCGGCTTCGAGATCAGTGGGATCAATGTCCGGAACATCCCCCGACTCGTTCAGCTCGACGATGCGGACGAAGTTGGGCGGTGTTGGCGGGATTTTCGATGTCACTCGCTCAACGAAACCGGATTCAGATGAGAGCCAACCCGACAACCAGGTGGCCACGTCGCCGAGCGACGCAGCGATCGGCTGCCCGTCGAACGGAATTGGCTCGCTCGCGTGCGACGGCAAGACGAGCATTGCCGAGGGCAACTTTCGTAAGCGAATGAGCGAGTGGAATAACGCGCGGGCCCGTTCCCGCCCCGCTTCCGCGCTCGCATGGAGATCCGGACGGCCCACGCCGTTCGTGAAGAGCGTGTCACCAGTGAAAACGACGGCATCGTTCAAAACGAATGACATGCTCTCACCGGTGTGTCCCGGTGTATGTATGGCTGTGACGATCGCACTCCCGATCGGTATCCGATCACCCTCAGAGACTGGGGTAAAGGAAAACCTCGCTCGCTGTTGCAACGGCAAAAGGAGCGCAGCACCGGTCTGCGTGGCGAGTTCCCTCGCACGCGACAAGTGGTCCGCATGTATATGTGTCTCGAACACGTGTCGAATCGTCCATCCATATCGGCGCGCCAGATTGACGTATATGTCGGCCGGCAAAGACGGATCGATCACAGCGGCCTCCGCACGGAAGCCGACGAGGTACGCCAAGCAACCCTTGCCAGTGCGGCGCACCTGAACGACTCGGACCGCTGAATCTGCGAGTGGTATTTCCGCGGTATTCCAGGCGAGGCTCCACGCCTTCATACCACCCACCAGTGAGCGCGCATCGAACCCGCGATCGGCGAGTATCGCCGCGGCCGTCTGGCTCACACGACCCGCGTTGCAGACCGTGACGACGGGTTGGTCATGCGGAAGGTTGGCGGTGGTCAGGGCACCTGGTTGTCCGGCGCGCAACGCCTCGTACGCGTTGACGTGCAGGCTGCCCGGAATCGCCCATTGGGCACGATCCTCGTCGCTACGGACGTCCAGCACGACGACAGATCGGTGTCCCTCGAGCCAGTCCCGCAACGTGTTCATCTCGATCGTGTTGCTCATGGCACTCTCCACATAGAGTCACCGGTCTGGGGTGTCGCGGTATCGGGGGGGACGGTCACGGTTCTGAGCGGCGCGCTCTCAGCCGCCATGCGCCCGCGCGGCAGTGTCTCGCGCATTTGTGCCCAGGCGAGGAATCCGGACATCGCCGTCAAGAGTCCCGCAACGTGCACCGCCCAGACGAGGCCGAAAAAGGTAGCGACCACGCCGGCCATCAGTGCGCCCACCGCGTATCCGAGATCGCGCCAGAACCGATAGATACCCACCGACGTCGCACGCCACGCCGGATGAGCGACATCACCGACAGTCGCGAGCAAGGCGGGATACACCATCGCCGTGCCGAGGCCCAGCAAGACTGAGCCGACCAGACCGGATACCAGAGGGACCGCCAGACCCAGTCCAATGACGGCGTGCCCAGCGGCCTGCACGAGCATGCCCGACACGATCAGCGGCTTGCGTCCAATGCGATCGGCCAACGACCCAGTGACAATTTGGCCGGCACCCCAAATCACCGGGTAGACAGCCTTGATCAGACCGACTCCTTCAAGGCTCACACCGTTGGCCACGAATAGCAGCGGGAAAACGCCCCACGACATCCCGTCGTTCAAGTTATTGACGAGTCCTGCCTGCGATGCAGAAAAAAGCGTTTTGTTTCGCCAGCTCGTTTCGGCGAACACCCGTGCCGTCGAAGGCGTGTCGATTCGCTCGGATGGGTGGTGAGTCGTCGCCTCCAACCTGGCATACGCGCGTGTGTCACGGACAAGGAAGATGGAGAGCACGAGGCCGAGCGCTGAGTAGACGATTCCGAAGTAGAAGGGCTTGGGTCGAAGTCCGTACCGCGCCGCCACGTACCCGGTCGCCAGCGCAGTCAGGCCAAGCGCTCCGTAACCAGCCGCTTCGTTCAACCCCATGGCAAACCCGCGACGGGTTGGTCCCACGAGATCGATCTTCATGTTCACCGTCATCGACCACGCGAGCCCCTGACTGATGCCAAGGAGCACGTTGGCGCCGACGATCCATGCCCACGACGGTCCGTACGCGAGCATGAAGGGCACTGGCAGGCCCGCAACCCAACCCGCCACGAGCACCGTCTTCCTCGTGTACCGATCGGCGAGCAAGCCGGATATGAGATTGACGCAGGCCTTGATCAGACCGAAGGTGATGATGAATGAAAAGACGACGACTTCCGAGCCGATCCCGAATTCCTTGGTGCCGATGAGCGGCACGACCGTGCGCTCAAGTCCCACCATCCCGCCAACGAGGGCATTGACGAGGACCAGGAGCGAAAACTGTGCGAGGTTCTCCCGCAGCCCCAGTTGCACGGTCCGACTCGTGGCGTCCATTGTCGTTACGGCTTAGACGCTTGCACGTTCGTGCCCCGGACACCGTACTTGCGCGCGACTCGCTCCTTCGAGGTGCCACCAAAGGGATCGAAGTACTCGGCAATGCGAACGGATCGGAATCCGACTGCTTCCAGTACGAACAGGAGCTCTGCCTCCGGCAGAGCGCCGGCGATTCAACCAGTCCAGAGATCGATATCGCGCCTGATCGACTCGGAGAGTTCATTCGCCACGATGATGTCGGCATACAGAAACTGGCCGCCGGGTCTGAGAATGCGGAATACCTCGCCGAACGCCTGTCGCTTATCGGGCGTCAAATTCAGTACGCCGTTGCTGACGACGAAGTCGACGCTGTCCGAATCGACTGGCAGATCCAACGCGTCTCCTGCACGGACCTCGACGTGCGCGAACCCCATTGCACGGGCGGAGGCGCGCGCCCGTTGCGCCATGGGTTCCGTCATGTCGATACCGATCGCCCGGCCACCCGGCCCGACGGCATTCGCCGCGAGCATCAGGTCCATGCCCGCGCCGCACCCGACGTCAACGACGGTCGCGCCCGGTGTGACCGTGGCCATGCGAAGAGGGTTCGCGACGCCGGCAAAAGAAGCTGTTGTCTCCGGCGGAAGCGTGGCGAGTGCAGAGGAGTCGTATCCGAGTTTCTCCGCGGCATAGGCCGGACCGCGGTGGAAATGAAACTCGCTCGAGGGCTCCGTCGCGACCCGCGCATACATCGCGCGAATCTCTTGTTGCAGTTTGATAGTGTCGAGATCGATCGGACATGTCGTGGCCATGCGACTTCCTTTCAGCGTGCCGACGTTGCTACTGATCGAGCAGACCGCGAGTTGCTCAATACGCCTACTTGCTTTCCTTGCGACACCGGCAATCCGGCGGACTGCCATTCGGGAAATCCCTCCGCCAGACGACGCGCGCGCCGACCGTTGGCGCGAAGAATCTCAACCGCCCGATCGGCGTAGATGCAATAGGGTCCGCGGCAATACGCGACGTATTCCCTGCCTTTCGTGAGCTCCTTCAGCCGCCGATGGAGATCGTCGACGGGCATGGAGAGAGCGCCCGGGATGTGTCCAGCGAGGTACTCGTTTGCCGGCCGTGTGTCGAGAATGACGACCTGCGGTGAGCGAGCACGCTTCACGAGCTCGTCCAGCTGGATGGGCTCCGCATCGGCGCGATTGCCGAAGTGCTCGTTCACCAATCGTTCGAGTTCAGCGAGACGTCGTTCGGCCACGGATCGAATCACTTTCGACAGCTCGAATACCTCGGGGTCGGCGAGCCGGTAGCGCACGAACAATCCTTCCTTCCGACTCTCAACCAGAGCGGCCTGCCGGAGCGCCTGCAGGTGTTGCGACGCATTCGCCACCGAGACACCGAGCTCGGTGGCCAGCGAATCAACGGTCCGTTCACTTTGCGCCAGCAGCTCCAGCATCTCCAGACGGTGAGGATTGGATAAGGCTTTCCCGAGCCTGGCGAACTGGCCGTACAAGCGGTCTTTGAACTCTCGATGGGCATCTTTCATTATCAAGTATTCAATATAATACTTGATTACTTGTCAAGGCCCACCAATCCGATCCTATTTCTTGCGTCGGGCGGGTGCGACGGCCACGCGAGTCTTCGGGATCAACGCACGCGGTGACCTGGTTGGGGCGTATGTTGATACCGGTGGAGGCACGCACGGATTTCTCGCGCAGTGGGTTGACAACCCGGACGAGGATCAATAGTCGATAATCCTGGAGACCTGCAGCTCCCGCGTCACTAGACAGAGACGTCGCATCAAGACTCTGTTCGTTCCGAATAGACAATCTGCTGCCCCGAGTCGGACACGGCCAGCAGTCCAACGCCAAGGACGATCGCTGCGAGTGATACCAGATGCGCAACGCTGAGACCGAAGGCGACGCGCTTATTGACGCGAATGAACTCTATGCAGAAGCGCAGCGCAGCGGCGCCGACGAGGTACCGACCCAGGACGATCGCGTCACGAACGCCATTACGTAGCCAACGAATCAGCAGCCATCCGAGCAGACCGAGCCCGATGGCTTCATACAGTTGGGTGGGATGCACAGGTACAGTCGTGGGCGGCAGTCCGTCTGGAAAGGCGACAGCCCACGGCAGATTTGACGTCAAAACTGCCAATGCGAAAGACGACCGGGTACATCAGCTCACGCCGTATGTCTCAGACAGTCTCAGTCCCGAGCCGCGCTGCCCCAACAGCAATGCGCCCACGACTTCGGAAACCGAGCTAAATAACCGCTATCCATCCACTCGATCGAGAACCCGCTCGCCTCGAGGAGCGAGGGAATGTTTCGTGTCAGGAACAGGCCGTCAAAGAGCGCGTGCTGAAGCGGTTCCCATCGGCGCTGCCATCGACGCACTCGCAGATCGGGTGAAGCGCTGATCTCAAAGAAAATCAGCTTGCCCGTCGGCTTCATGACACGATGCACGCCACGAAGAGCATCAGCTATGCCGGGAATGGTGCACAACGTGAAGGTGCTGATAACGGTATCAACGCACGCGTCAGCGAGGGGAATGCGTTCGCCTGTGAGAGCGAGAAACTCGACACTCAGCGCTGTTGTTCGGAGTCGTTTATCGGCCAACCGGACCATCCCAGGATTCGGCTCGAGTGCGTAGATCTTGTCGACACGTTCCGGCTCGTAATGCCCAAAGTTCGGGCCGGAACCGACGCCAACCTCCAGGACGATCCCTCGTGCCTCCCGCAGCAATTGGCGGCGACGATCCCGGATGGGTGGCGGATCTCCTAGCGCGCTCACGAGTTGCGGATAAATCCGGTCTCGGTAGAACCCCATCGCTGTAGCGAGCCGATCCTATCTCGATTGCGACGCTTGTAAGCGTTCTTCAGTCGTTTCGCTCGAACAGGGCTGCGTAGCGCTGCAGGTACAGCGGCCAGCCGGCCTCGTTGTCGACGCCGTCGCAGACGGACTCCCACCCGAAGCCGTGGCGTTCGAGATTCCGGTGCTCGAGCTCTACGCGTGTGCGCTCAGGCGTCTCTGCGAAAAAGCGCACTTCGACTTCGCTCGTGAGATCCGGATTTGATTCGATTTGCCATCGCGGGCTGATGTCCCAACTGAAGACGACGCGGTCAGGGGGTTCAAAGACTAGGATTCGCGCCCATCGGCACTCGCTCCCGTCGACGCCCCGATCATAGATGTTGCCGCCTACTCGCGGCTCGAACACTGTCTCGGCGATTGCAACCCTGAGCAAGTTGTGCTCGCGCGGCTTGAAATCACCGAAACGCGCAGTGAATACCTTGAACGCTTCGCTGATTGGCGCGTTCACCAGAATTTGACGTCGAACCGTTGTCACCGTCCCGAACTGGGTCATTTCTTGCGTCTCCTTGATCCTTCGACCATGTTTCGAAAGCCGCTTAAAGCCCGATCCCAGAAATCATCGAGCTGCTCGCGCAGCGCCGCCACGCCCGCCGCATCGAGCCGGTAAATCCGTCGAGTGCCCATCACTTGCTCCCTGACCAGCCCCGCATCCTTCAGGACCTTCAGGTGCTGCGATACCGCCGGCCGAGTGACCGGCAGCTGGGCGGCAAGGTCGCCGACGGACAGCGGTCCCGCCGCGAGCAGCAGGACGATGGCTCTCCGGGTGCCATCGCCAAGCGCCGCCCATACATCTCCGTCTCGGTTAGTGGCCACTAACGGTAAGTTACAGCTAACCAATTGGCATGTCAACCCACCTGCTAGAACGGTTGGTATTCACGACGAAGGGAGGGTGCTGTGCAGCGGTTCAGGAGACCGCTGTACACGAGATCATTGACATCGCATACCTGAAGCTGGCGTCGCGACGTTTTACCACGTCCACCACAGGCCGCTCTACGAAGCGATTGGCCAACCAGACAACCGCAGTCGGCGTCTTCGCACGATCGGCCGCATGGTCGAACGGGTGATGATTCTCGACGCGGTGTTGGGCGATCGACGCCGCTGGTGTTGAGTCCCGAAGGCGCACACGATCGCTACATGGTAAGCGGCGTGCACTGCGACCTGGTTATCTCCGCGACGGGAATTGACCGAAGCCGGCCGTCGGAGGGCTTGCCGTAGCGACTTCAACCTTCAAGGGAACGGAAGGTCGAATGAAACACGGTCGCCGTGCTCGGGATCACGGCGACCTGAGACTACCGCGATCAGATTGACGACTGCCGCGCAGAACTATTTGGTGAGCCGACTGGCTGGGCGCGCGTGGATCGCACCTTGGGAGAGATGCGCCGCCTCCTTGAGCAAGCGAAGAGCGAGGAACAGTGCCAGGCGGTGGGGCTCTATTGCCGCGAGCTCCTCATCTCAGTGGCCCAAGCAGTCTTCGATCCTGATCGTCACCCCACGATCGACGGCGTTAAGGCCAGCGAAACTGACGCGAAGCGAATGCTCGACGCCTATGTGGCGGTAGAACTCGCGGGCGGAGCCAACGAAGTAGTTCGCCGCTATGCGCGCGCCGCATTTGAACTGGCTAACGAGCTTCAGCATCGGCGAACCGCAAACTTCCGTCAGGCCGCCATGTGCGCGCAGGCCAGCTCCGTGAGTCGAGGGCCCTTCGCGAATACGACGCACGAGAGGACCGTATAGATCCGAGATGTATTCGCGACGCGACTGGTACGACGGCAGATCCCCGCTGCTCCACTTGCCATACCAATTCCAGAGATCGTTGTGCGGGTTCGGATCTTGAAGTCCCCGCTGGTCGAGATCGGAACGGATTACGTCGCGGCGTTCGATGTACTCCGAGTTGACGGTCTGAATGCGAGGTCCGCCAGTCGCGACGGCGATCATGACCAACCGCTGCGCTTCGATCAAGTCGATCAATTCCTTATCGGTCAAGCCGTCCAACCTTCGGCAGAGAGGAGACCCTTCCAGGCTTCCGAAGTTGACAGCACCTCCTCGCGCGTCCGACAGACGCGCGACCGAACGGTTTCGGCGCGGGCACCCAGTAGTAAGCGCAGCTCCCACCAAACAGGTGACTGAAGAGGGCACCGCGCGCGACACGTTGGCCTTGCCGAACGACAAACACCATCGCCCAGCTCGATGGGCGTTCCACTCCACGCAAAGCGTGCAGAACTTGCGGAGGCATGGCGCGCAATCTACCACGATCGATCGGCCGCGCGCACTTGACTCGTCGCGGCTTTGCGAGATCGCACACAACCACACGGCCTTGCTTCCTCGATCGCTTCGATACTTGCACCACTCCCTTGGAAGCGCGCGACGCAGCCATTGCCTCGTAACAAATCGCGCAGCATGTTGCCGAAGGTCTTCTCGTTGAGCCGGAGTTCGCCGAAGCGGGTGTAATTGCGAAAGTTGTATTGCCCCGTCATCAAGGCGACGCGCGAAGGCGTGCAGAGCGGACGTGCGTAAGCATTCTCGAACCGCATCCCGCTTGCCGCGAGCCGGTCAATGTTGGGCGTCGTCGCGCGGACGGCCTCGATACGACGCCAGATTTCATCGCAGTCGGCCGGCGGCGCGTAGGACTGAATCACTGCGTCGAAGTCGCGCGCAATCGCGTCAATCTCAAACAATAGGCGCCAGCGATCTTCTAGCATTGCGGGTGTCATGACAGGCCCCCAAGCGTCTCTTCTAAGTTGTCCACCTCACTAGAGGCACTCTGTCGCGCTTCGAGTTGGGAGTACTCGATCGGCGAGATCCTTGCGCTGCTGCTCTAGTTCGAGAATACGCGCGCGCTCAGGCGCGAGAGTGAGCACCACAATGGCAACCAGGTCGTCTGCATGATTCCTGCGCTGATCGAACTTTGGTGCTGGTTGACCCAGCGCTTTTGCATGGCGCACTGCGGCGGCGTGTTTCAACGTCTCATCACGTCGTCTAACTGCGATGGTGACGGCCGTGAAGTGATGTGCGCGCCCCTTGAACAACACGGCGCGACCGTTCTGACGGCGGCCCGCGCGCCTGAAGCGCTCGACATGATCCGGCGTCAACACATTGATGTCTTGTTAGTGGATGTGGCGATGCCCGGCATGGATGGTTACACGTTCATTGAGACACTTCGAAACTCGTCGTCATCTTCGATCGCAAGGATTCCCGCTGCGGCAGTGACCGCCCATGCGAGTGATGAAGATCGCGCGCGGGCGCTGCGAGCGGGATTTCAGCTTCACATCGCCAAACCTGTCGATTCGGCCGCTCTTGTCCATGCGGTGGCCACTCTCTCCGTATCCCGCCGCGTCGACGTTTAACTTCGGCAACGTCGTCGAGCCCTAGCAGTTCAGCGCAGTCCTTCAGAGATCAGGCACACGATTCCAATAACTCACCGGTTCAGGAGACCGCGGTACACGCGGTAATCGGGTTGACCCAGGCGGGGCGTCTGCCAGCCACGAAGCCGTCGACGCACATCGACGAACATCGGTTCGTACACGACCAAGTGAAGCTGAGAACTGTGTAGAAATTGTGTAAGGTACTCCCGAATTTGCCGAACAACACCGACCTTTACGAGGTCACATCGAGAAACGCCTCCGCGTCATACCGTGAGACAATCCCCAGCAGGAATCCGTCGTGGTTTCGCCCTGGATTTGCTGCGTGGACTGCGCCGATAACGGGTGTGAGACAAACAGACGTTTTTGCGGCCTCTAGTCTGAACCATGTATGATGCCGCCCCGTGCGCCGCCGGATCCCGCCTAAACTTTCGAGGTAGTCCGCGTACGATTCGGTCAGGAGCAAGTTATGTACAGGTGTACGCGCACCCGGGCCGCCGCAGTCATTGCGCTGC
>JBKPSH010000211.1:0-22152 GCA_046734955.1 Acidobacteriota bacterium | reverse complement strand
GATCTTCGTGAGCTTGGACTGAAAGCGATCGGCTTCTTCCTTGGACAGACGACCTTGCGCCACCAGAGGTGCGGCGACGATTAACGTCCCGAGCAGCCAGACAGCAGAACGCCGGCTCATGGATCGATTGTAGCAAGCCTTAGTGGATGAGTGCCAAGAGTGCCAAGGGTGCCCTGGGGTGCCAAGGGTGCCAAGGGTGCGCGTGTCCGACGTACGAGAGGCGCGCCATCGGCGCGCCCGCCGGAGCGGAGCGGGGCGTAGGGGCCCCCCGAGCGAGACGGCGCAGGGGTCCGGGGGCGAAGGCCCTCGGATCAATACTGCCCCGAATCCCTCCGTCCCGCGGCGCGCTGGCGGGCCCTCAGCAGCAGATCCATTTTCCGCCGCTCCAGGTTTTCTTCGAAAATGCGGAACCGCGCCTGCTGGCGGACATCGAGCACTTCATCGAGAGAATCGTACGCGCGTCGAAGGTCCGCGGCGGTCCGCTCGTCGAGCTCACGCAAGGCCTTGAGGCGTTCGCGAACCGCGGCTTCGTCGACCGTGGCCACTTGAGGCCCCGTGAGCCGTCTTAACTCTTGGACGATCTGGTTGCGAGTGCGCTGATTCCTGCGACGCGTTTCCTGAAGCGTCTTCAGCCGTCCGACAAACGATCCGTATTGCGAATCGTTGAGTTGAAGTGCGTTTTGCGCCTGCACCAGTGCGTAGGCGTCGAGCATGCCAACGACTTCCGCCGGAGATAGATCGCCGGGATCACGATTCGGTCCCCTCGACTCCGGCACCGCCTTGGCTGCCTGGTGAACCGACGTGGCGGGTCCTGAAAGATTGAGCCCGGTGGACAGGAAGACGACGAGGAGCGCTCCGATCATCGTTAAGCTCCGTTCCGCTTCATATCTTCATCGAGCAACCGCTCGAGCTCGATGCGTTCGGCGGCGTTGAGCTGGAGGGCCACGTTCTCGATTTCGCCCGGGCGCGGCGTGATTCCAGCTTCATGCGCATCTTCCCACGCCAGGTCGGCGGTGGCGGCGCGAACGACAGCCCACGCTTCATCGCTATCGACATCGTCGGCAGGTTCAACCGTCGCAAGGTCCGACGGGGCGCTCATTTGTGCCGGCACGTGCGGAGCGGGTGCATGAACGGTCGTGCGCCACACGGCGGTTGAAGTCAACAACACGACCACAATGGTCGCTGCCACCGCCCACGTGGCAAACGGTACAGAAATCCAGCGATGGCGTGGCGCGGGGACAGGCTCACGGCGAAGTTCTTCCGCCACGCGGGCGCAAAAGTGATCCCAGAACAACGGTGAGGGTTCCGGGGCCTCGTCCGCGGCGGCGAGAGAGCGCACCGCCCGAAGCAGCTCCACTTCCTCGCGACACTGGGCGCACGCTTCGACATGCTGCGAGCGCTCCGCCGGCAGCGATGCCGACGCGTCGATCAGATCGACGAGCTCCGCGCGGCTTAGATGCTTCATCACTTCGTACTCAACAGCTTCTTCAGATTCGCCAACGCGTGAAAGAAATTTGCTTTCACGGCTCCTACCGATGTTCCGACGATAGCGGCAATCTCGTCGTGCGGCAGATCGTGATAGACACGAAGGATCAACGCGGCTCGCTGTTTCTTTGGCAAACGCGCAATCGCTGCCCGCACCGCCGCTGCGCGCTCGCCTCTCAGGATCCTGGCGTCGGCGCGTTCTTCTCGAAGGTCGGCGTGATCGGCGGCGTCAAGTGTCGTCCACTTGTGGCTACGCGTGCCCACCCGGTTCAAACAAACATTGACGGCAATGCGATACAACCACGTGCTGAACGCGGCTTGGCCCTTGAAACTATGCAAGCCTCGATATGCGCGGATGAAGACGTCCTGCGCGAGATCGCTCGCGTCCTCGTGATTGCCGGCGAAGCGATAACACAATTGGTAGACCTGCCGCTGGTGCCGTTCGACGATCGCATCAAATGCGTCGCGACGTCCGCCGAGGCACGCCTCTACGAGCGTGCGGTCGTCCGCGCGGTCGGCCAGAGGCTGAGCGTCTCGCCGCGCTGTCTCAGTGCTGCGGTCTCGGGTCACGGTCACCCGCCAGTGCCGCGGCCTCAATCCCGGCCAGGGCCGATCGAGTGTGCTGTCGGTGCTCACCTGTCATTTAGACTGCTGAAAGACGCTCAAAGTAAAGAAGGGCATCTCATCCGTTGACTTTCGCTTTTCCTTTGCGTATAGTGTCCGCGCATGCAGCCACTGACCAAACGGCAACGCGAGATTCTCGATTACCTGAACGACTTCATCCAGCAGCACGGCTACGCGCCCAGCCTGGAAGAAATCGGCCGTCGTTTTGGTCTTTCGTCGCTCGCGACAGTGCACAAACATCTCACGAACCTTCAGGACAAGGGGTTCATCAAGCGCGCCTGGAATCGCAGCCGATCGGTCGAAGTCGTCCCGGCACGGATGGCAAGCCGCGCCGTCGAACTTCCGATGCTGGGATATGTCGCCGCCGGTTCACCTATTGAGGCCGTCGTTGGAAACGAAACAATTGCGGTCCCTGAAGATCTTGTCGGCAAGCGCGACACGTACGTGCTCCGCGTCCGAGGGGACTCGATGATCGACGAGCAGATCCGCGATGGGGATTTCGTGATTGTGGAGGATCGTCGGACCGCCGAGAACGGCGAGATGGTAATCGCACTCCTCCACGGCGCGGACGTCACGCTAAAAAAACTCTATCGCGAAAGCGGGCGTATTCGGCTGCAGCCCGCCAATCCCGCCATCCAGCCCATCATCGCCAACGCCGACCAGGTGCAGGTCCAGGGCGTTGTCGTCGGAGTGATGAGACGGTATTAGTGCACGGGACCGCCTTTCGTGTCCCACGTCTGGCCCGTCGACTCTGAGTAGACCCGCATGTGTTCCTGTAATGCGGCGATAAGATTTGGGACTACCTGAAGCGGCACCACAACTTTCGACCGCACCGGCGCGCGGACAATGTGCTGCGCCTCGGCTCCCTGAATATCTTTTTCGGACAGGGGCAAGACCTCGCAGAACGCCAGCGTGAAATCGAAGGGCGTATGCGAGATCGCGCAGAAATTGGCGTAAGTTCGTGGTAATGCCGGATTGTCGTCCGGGACAATGGTGAAATTGATCTGCTTTCGTTCATTCATGGACGAAACTGTAAAAGGAAAAAGGTAAAAGGTAAAAGGTAAAAGACCAGACACGCCAACATAAACGGGGAACCATACGTCTAGCAGCATGATGGACGGGCAGGCGATCGCAATGCCGGTGGCTGTGGACCAGCCGCCCGCGGATGTCGCTGCCCGTGTCGGCGCGCTGTTCGACGTGCATCACCAGCGGTTGTTCAGGCTGGCGCGGCGTTTGTCCGGATCATCGGAAGACGCACGCGATCTGGTGCAGGAAACGTTCTTGCGCGCGGCGCGGGCACCCGCCTCGATTCCCATGGGCGCATCGCACGAGGAAGCATGGCTCGTGCGGGTGCTCATCAACATTTGTCGCGATCGATGGCGGCAGGATGCGGTGCGTAAGCGAGCGAGACTGAACGGAACGGTCGCGGCCGAGCCCGCTTACAACCCCGAGCCGCGCCTGATTGCGCACTCTCTTGTTCGACAGGCGCTCGAGATGCTGCCTCCACGACGACGAGCGATTCTGTTGATGTACGAGCTGGAAGGGACGCCCATCCCCGCGATTGCGAAGCTGCTCGGTATCAACGCGGTGACGGTACGGTGGCACCTTTCAATCGGCAGGCGCGAGATGGCAAGGTTACTGGGAAAGCAACATGACTGATTGGCGAAGCGCACTGCGCGAGGCTGCGGAACGGGACGAGCAGGATCGCCTGTCGGCCGACGAAGTAGAGGCAATGCGTCGCGTCGTCGTGGCGGCCGTGGCCAATGACGCGCGTAGCCGGGCATCGTCGCTCTGGATGCGTCCGGTGCTCGTGGGGGCGACGATTGTTGCGATGATTTCAGTCGGTGTTGTCACCCGACTCCGGTTGGATCTGTCGAGTCGATCTCAGCAAGCGGCGGCGACAGAGACTGCGAATCAGCCTGCGCCGATTGATGCCGCGAATGCAGCGAATGGAATCCAGCCGAATCGTCAGCTGCAATTCATGACCGCCGGTGGGACGCGCATCATCTGGGTATTCAATTCTGATCTCGATCTCAAGGCGAACTTGCGATGACGAATCCTTCGATAGCCATGCGTATGTTGATAGCGACGGCTCTGCTCTGCCCCGTGGGCATCACGGCGCAACAAAGCGAGGCGCCGAAACCTGAAAGAGCGCAACAAGAGAAACAACGAGTCCGGTTGACGCCGACGGAACGAGGGAAGCTGCCGGCGCCACAAGGATTCAGCGTCGTCCTGGTGCTTGGCGAGATGCAAGGCACCGGCACGGCAGAGAGCGTTCCACCGGCAGCTCGTAAGGCGCTCGTCGACATGAAAGATTTCCTGCCTTACAAGTCGTATCGATTGCTCGATTCCCAGTGGACGCTTTGCTGCGGACGTTCGGTGAACGCGACGCGGCTGCGCGGTCTCGAGGACCAGGACTACGATCTCGAGCTCGATCCGGAAGCCTCAGAAACCAGCGGGAAGTGGAACGTGCGGTTTAGCCTGCGTGAAGTGCTTGCTGGACCAGCGCGGGGCAATTCGGCCGGTAGTGGCAACACCATTACGAGCGACAGGGCGGCGACACTCGCGACCCAACGTGCCGAACTGGAAGCGAAGCTGAAATCCCTCAAGGACCGATACAACGACAATCATCCGGAAGTTCTGCAGCTCAAGTCTCAGATCGCGGCACTCGACCGTGAAACATCGATGGTTCGATCTGAAGAAAGCATGAAGCGCCTCCGTTTGTCGGCTGGGGCCGGCCGGCATCGAACACTGATCGATACGAACTTCACGATGGACATCGGCGAGACCGTCGTCGTCGGCACCTCACGGTTGCAAGGCGACAAAGCGCTGATTGCATTGTTGACCGCAGTCGCAACGACAAAGCCTGCCACAACGCGATGATTTATGACGGCAGGGTCTACAGACCCTGCCCTACATGTACGGAGAAAATCGCAGTCCCGCGACTTACCGGTGTAGTGCAAGGTCTGCAGACCGTCCGTCGTTCGCGGCGCTACAATCGGTGAATGCCGAAGGCTGCGGGCCGTCCCCCTCGACCGTCAAAGTCGCCAGCCGAGACTCGCCGGATCATGGCAAAGCTCGGCACGCAACATCCGAACGCAGACACAGAACTGAACTACTCGAATCCGTACGAGCTACTGGTCGCCACGATCTTGTCGGCACAGTGCACCGACGAGCGCGTCAACCAGGTTACCCCTGCCCTCTTCAAGCGGTATCCGGATTCGCGCGCGCTCGCGAAGGCGACCGCCGCCGAACTCGAACCACAGATCCAGTCCACTGGCTTCTTCCGCAGTAAGTCGCGTTCACTTCTCGGTATGGCCACCGACGTTGTCGCGCGCTACGGCGGCGAAGTGCCAAAGACGATGGAAGACCTCGTGCAGCTACCGGGCGTCGGGCGCAAAACGGCCAACGTCGTACTCGGTCATGCGCTCGGCGTACCGGGACTGCCGGTCGATCGACATGTGCTTCGCGTTTCAAACCGGATCGGCATCGCCAAATCGGAGGAGCCTGAGGTCGTCGAGCAGCAACTGTGCGTGGCGACGCCGCCCTCCGAATGGACGCGCACGTCCGACACGTTGATCCTCCACGGCCGCCGAATCTGCCGCCCGCGTCCGCTATGCGACAAATGCGCGGTCCGCGACGATTGTGACTACTATCAGAATGTGATTGTCGCGGTCGTCAAGCGCGGAACGCGCAAAAGCATGCCGCGAGCAAGCGTCAAGCGACGGAGCAAGGGGCGACAAGCATCAACACCACGCAAGTCATGACGACAACGCGTGTCTCCTCACCACGCGTGAGCCCGCTCGACCGGTGCTTCGGCGCGGCAAGGGAGTGTGAAGGAAGACGTGAGCGAGCGCAGCGACGGGAGCCACGCGTGAGCCCGCTCGACCGGTGCTACGGCGAGGCAAGGCAGTGTGAAGGACGACGCGAGCGAGCGCAGCGACGGGAGCCACGCGAGTGCCCGATCGACTGGTGCTTCGGCGAGGCAAGGCAGTGTGAAGGACGACGCGAGCGAGCGCAGCGAAGCGAGCCACGCGAACGGAGCGAGCCGGCGAAGCGGCTCGCGAGAGAGCGTGCAGGGGAGTCCGAGGGGCGAAGCCCCTCGGAGTGATAATGACGAGGGAACGATTTCAGCAACTCGTGGCGGAAGCGCTCGACGGAATCCCGCGCCGCTTTCGCGCCGCGATGAAAAACGTTGCCGTCATTGTCGAGGACGAGCCACCCGCGCACATCCTCGAGGAGATGGAAATCGAACCACCTGACTCGCTGTTTGGTCTTTACCAGGGGACTCCCCTGCCGGAACGTAATTGGAGCTACGGAAATACCCTGCCCGATCGGATCTCGATCTACCAGGGGCCAATCGAGGACGCGTGCGACGACGAGGACGAGATTCGCGACTGCGTCGCCGAGACGGTGATTCACGAATTCGGTCACTACTTCGGCATGGACGAAGAGCAGATTGAAGAGATTGAAGCGAAGTATTGGCGCGGGGAATCGTTGGACGAAATCTGATCGACTGCGGGTCCGCGCCAAAAAGCGTTTCGGCCAGCACTTTCTGCAAGACGCATGGGCCGACAAACTCATCGCGGTCATCGAGCCGCAATCCGACGATCAATTCATCGAGATCGGACCGGGACCCGGAGTGCTCACGCTTCGGCTAGCCCCGCGTGTGTCGTACGTCACCGCGATTGAAATCGACCGCGATATGGTTGCCGGGCTCGAGCCCAAGCTTCCCGGCAACGTGATGTTGATGCACGACGACTTCCTGCGTATCGACCTCGCGGCGATCGCCGGAAGTCACCCCGTGCGAGTCGCTGGCAACCTTCCGTATAACGTTTCGTCTCCAATTCTGTTCCGACTTCTGGAAACTCACAGGAGTTCTGCGCTGCTCGTGGACGCGACGTTGATGCTGCAACGCGAAGTAGCAGATCGAATCACCGCCACGCCCGGAACCGGTGATTACGGCGTGCTGTCGATATTCGCGCAGATGTACTGCGATGTGCGCAGGGTGCTGTCGCTCGCGCCCGGCGCATTCCGGCCGCCTCCGAAGGTTCACTCAGCGGTCGTTCACTTTCGCTTTCGTCCGTCAGCAGTCGCGGTCATCGACGAGCGCGTGTTCGAGGCGATGGTGCGCTCAATGTTCACGCAACGGCGCAAGACGCTCTTGAATGCGCTCCGTCCCTATGCGGCCTCTCGAGGCGCCGACCCGCGCGAGGCCCTCGTAACGGCCGCAATCGACCCACGCCGGCGACCTGAGACCCTGCAACTTACAGAGTTAGCGCGGCTTGCGGACTATTTCGCTTCGGTCTGACCCACCGGCTGTGCTATAGTTTGGCTGCTTTTTAGGTCCCTGTCTGGCGTCCCAGCGTCAGACCGGTGGGCAATCCCGCCTTGGCTGAAGCTACGGTGGGTAAAGGCCGCGGCGCTCCGCCGCTCCACGTTGTGTTCCGTCCGCCCGGACGGCTCTCGCCGCGTGGTCTGTCCAATGACCGATTGCTGATCTCGTTCTACAAAAACGTTCGACTGGGTTCTCCCAGGTTCTAAGTAAATTCGATCGAAGGTCAGGAGCATGGTCCATTTCCATTGATGCGCCACCGCTCGAGCTGATCCCACTCGGTGGTCTTGGCGAATTCGGCATGAACATGATGGTCGTCGCCTGTGGCGACACGGCCATCCTGATCGACGCCGGCGTCATGTTCCCCGAGCCGGAGCTGCTCGGAGTGGATTTGATCATTCCCGATCTCCGGCAGTTGCAGCAGTACAAGCTGTCGGCGCTCGTGCTCACGCATGGGCACGAGGATCACATCGGGGCGGTTCCACACGTGCTGCCGTATGTCGACGGGCCGGTCTACGGCACGGCGCTGACGCTGGCGCTAGTGGAAACGAAGTTCGAGGAGGCCGATCAGGCGGGGCGGTCTCGCTTGCGACGGGTGCGTCCTCGTGAACGAGTGCAGATTGGATCGTTCACGCTCGAGTTCATACGTGTGACGCACAGCATGCCCGACTGCGTGGCCGTTGCAATCGAAACGCCGCGTGGAGTGATCGTTCACACCGGGGACTTCAAGATCGACCAGACCCCGCTCGACGGCGAGCATCTGGATGTTCACCGGTTCGCGGAGCTTGGCGCGTCGGGAGTGCTGGCGCTGCTTGCTGACAGCACGAATATCGATCGCCGCGGATTTACCGGTTCGGAAGTAGACGTCACTGATGGGTTCGAAGAGATCTTCACCAGCGCAGAGGGAAAGATCGTCGTCGCCATGTTTGCCTCGAGCATCTATCGCATGCAGATCGTGGTCGACCTGGCGGCGCAATTCGATCGGCGGGTGGCGTTTGTCGGCCGTGGAGCGATCGAGAACTCTGAGATCGCGCAGCGGCTGGGATATTTGCGCGTGCCGGCTGGAGTGCTGGCGCGCGATAGCGACGTTCGCAGCTTTCCGTCACAGGACGTCGTGTGCATTTGCACCGGATCGCAGGGGGAACCGCAGGCGGCATTGCCGCGTATCGCCATCGACGATCACCGTCACGTCAAACTGTCGCCGGGCGACGTTGTCGTCTTTTCCGCGCGCGAAATCCCCGGGAACGAGAAGGCAATCGGGCGGGTGATCAATCACATCGCCCGGCGGGATGCGGAGGTGATCACGGAAGGAAACAAGCACGTCCACGTCTCCGGCCACGGCAGTGAGGAAGAGCTCAAGCTCATGCTTTCGCTCGTCAGACCGCGCCATTTCGTGCCGATACATGGAGAGTACCGGCAGCTCGCCCGGCACGCCCGCGTGGCCACCCGGGTGTCGCGATCGACGAAGGTTCTACTGGCGGAAAACGGCGACGTCATTCGCTTCGACGCCGACGGAGGGCGGATTGCCGACAAGGTTCCGGCAGGGCGAATCCTGATCGATGGAACACGCAGCGGCGAGGTTGGCGATGAAGTCCTGCGTGACCGCCGTCATCTTGCCGGCGACGGACTCGTCGTTCCGGTTGTGACAATCGGGAAACAGTCGGGAGTCCTCGAGGAAACGCCTGACGTGATCACTCGCGGTTTCGTCCTCGATGCGCGCACCGAAGGGCTGCTGAAGGAAATTCCGTCGCTGCTGGCGGCGACGCTGGAAACGGCGAGCGTTGAAGAAAGGACGGATCCCGGCTTGATCAAAGAGAAGATTCGCGTAGATCTTCAGCGTTTCTTCAGAAAACGCTCCGGTCTGCGCCCCCTGGTGCTGCCGGTCGTGATGGAGATCTGAGTGCCTAAGTCGTTCATCTCGCGCCGCGTCAGCGAATTCGTCGGTGTGGCGTTGTTCGCGCTCGCGCTGATCTGGCTGGTCGCGCTTGCAAGCTACAACGCGTCCGACCCGGTCTGGTTCTTCAATGCCGGATCGAAAGCACTGCCGTCGAATTTCGCCGGGCAGGTCGGTGCGTTCATCGCCGAACTCTCCTATCAGGTGCTCGGCTATTCAGCCTACCTGACGCCGATCGTGCTCGTCGTTCTTGGGTGGCACTACTTCTGGTGCCGGACGTTGGACGCCGCCTATACGAAGCTGATCGGCGCTGGCCTGCTCTTCGGATGCGTATCGTCGTTCATGTCGCTGGCTTTTGGGACGACGCAGATCTCGGGCAAGACATTCCGCGCCGGTGGGTTTATCGGCGATCGTCTTGCGGCATTGCTGTCGACCTACCTGAATCGGACCGGCTCGATCATTCTGATCCTCACCCTTCTCTTTCTCGGCATCATCCTCTCGACACAGTTTTCACTCGGCCGTCTGTTTGGGGTGATCGGTCAGATCCTCCGCGATCGCTGCGCGTCACTCTTTGCCTCGTACCGGTCCTGGCGTGAAGAGCAGCGCCGGAATAAGCAGCGTCAGGAAGTGCTGCGGAAGCATCTCGAGAAGGCGAAAGACACTGAGGCAGCAAAGCCAAAGATTGCCGTGAGGAACACCGTTGAAGGGGCGCCGGCGCCGCGCCCCGTGGCCGAGGCAGCGCAATCGCAGGTGAAACCGAGAGCGCAGGAAGAAGCGCCAAGAAAGCCATCACGGACGGCAGCGATGATGGAAGCCGCGGCCGCAGCATTGAAAGCAGCTTCGTCGCGTCCGACTCCTCCGCCAACCGTCAAGCGCCCGCCGCCGTCGGTCGCACCGCAACTGCCGCTTCCTGAACCGGAAAAATTGCCGGCGGAGCGCAAGAAGGGCACCTACACGCTGCCGCCACTGGCTCTGCTGGATGCGCCTCGCAGTGAACGCAAAATCGACGAGCGTGAACTGATGGATGGCGCGCGGCTCCTTGAAGAGAAGTGCCGCGAGTTCTCGGTCGAAGGCTCGGTCGTCCAGATTCATCCCGGTCCCGTGGTTACGACTTACGAGTTCAAGCCGGACGCGGGGGTCAAGTACAGCAAGATCACCGGGCTTGCCGATGATCTCTGCCTGGCGATGCAGGCCGAGTCCGTCCTGATCGATCGCATTCCTGGAAAGTCGACCGTCGGGATTCAGATTCCGAATCCGAATCGCGAGCTGATCTCGATGCGCGAACTTCTGGACGCGGATGCGTACAAGCGATCCGCCTCCAAGCTCACCCTCGCGCTCGGAAAAACGATCCACGGCGAGCCGTTCGTCAGCGATCTCGCGACCATGCCTCACCTGCTCATCGCCGGGTCCACCGGAACGGGCAAGTCCGTCAGCGTGAATGCGATGCTCTCGAGCATTCTCTTCCGCGCTACGCCGGACGATGTGCGATTGATCATGATCGACCCCAAACGTCTCGAGCTGGGCATGTATGAAGAAATTCCGCACCTGCTCACGCCCGTCGTGGTCGATCCGAAGCTCGCGGCAAATGCGCTTCGCTGGGCCGTGCGCGAGATGGAGGAACGCTACAAAACCCTCGCTGCCGTCGGCGTTCGCAACATCGAGCAATACAACCGGAATTTCAAGCTCGCACAGGCCGAGAATAAAGGCGCTCCTGTGCTCGATCCGAAGGGCAATGAGATTCGCGCGCTTCCCTTCATCGTGGTGTTAATCGACGAACTGGCGGACCTGATGATGGTTGCCAGCAACGAAGTCGAGGAATCGATTTGCCGTCTTGCCCAGATGGCGCGCGCCGTCGGTATCCATCTCATTCTTGCGACCCAGCGGCCGTCGGTGGACGTCATCACCGGTCTGATCAAGGCGAATCTCCCCGCGCGTATTTCGTTCCGCGTCTCGTCGAAGATCGATTCCCGGACAATCCTCGATGGCAACGGCGCCGAGCAGCTGCTCGGCAAGGGAGACATGCTGTACCTGCCTCCCGCCTCGTCACGATATGTGCGCCTGCACGGTCCGTACATCTCCGAGCAGGAAAGCGCGCGGCTCGCAAGCTTCCTGCGCAAGCAGGGGAAACCAACCTACGACACGACGATTACCGAGGACGACAAGAAGACGTCGGCCGATCTCGACTTCGAAAAAGACGAACTCTACGACGAAGCCGCCCGGATCGTCGTGTCCAGCGGGCAGGCGTCGGTCTCGTATCTGCAGCGGCGGCTGCGCATCGGATTCAGCCGCGCCGCGCGCCTGGTCGACATGATGGAGGCGGAAGGGCTCGTCTCTCCGATTTCCGGGGCCGCGGGGGGCAAGTCTCGCGAGGTTCTGGTCAAGCCCGATTACTTCGATGAAGTGGACGCGCAACTGAGGTAGCCATGACGCTCAGACATTCCGCGACAGTTCTCATGCTTGCGTGCACGCTGGCCGCCCCGGTCGCGGCGAACGGCGACAACTCGGCGCGCGCGCTCTACGAAAGAGCGATGAATCGCGAGCGCGCGATTCGGAGCGCGGATCAGGACCACACAACGCTCGCGGCATTTCGCCGTGTCATCAGCGCTTACGTTGTCGTCGTCAGACGATTTCCCGGCAGCGGCTATAGTGACAACGCGTTGTGGCAGGCCGGCAATCTCGCCTGGCTGGCGTTTCAGCGATTCGGTGAGACGCAGGATCGCGAATCAGCGGTCCGATATCTCACTCGCTTGAAGAGCGAATACCCGACAAGCTCGTTGCGACGAGATGCCGATGAGGTTCTTCGCGCCGCCAACGCGACGCCGGCTGCAAGCGTGGAGAGCACGCCAGCCGTCGCACTGACGTCGGCGCGGGAAACGTCCGAGGAGAAAGCGATTGGAACAACGGCAAGTGCATCAGACGTCCAGGAGACTCAGCCACCCGCACCGATTCTGATCCGCGACATCAAGCGCAGTGTGATCCCGGAGGGCATGCGCGTCACGATTGAAATGGATTCGGAAACCAGCTATCGGGCCGAGCGCCTCGAAGGGCCGCCGCGCGTCTTTTTCGACTTGAGGGGCACGCGGCCAGTGGCGGCGCTTCTCGATGCGACGATCAGGTACAGCGACGAAATCGTCCGTGAAATCCGGCTCGGCCGTCATCCCAATTCGACGACCCGGATTGTGTTCGATATGGCAGGCGTCGACACCTACAGCGTGTTCACGCTCTATAGCCCATACCGGCTCGTCATCGACTTCAAGCAGCAGGCGGGCGCCGCGGCGACGACCGCCCAGAAGCCGGCACCGGCCCCTATTGGACAAGGAACGTCAGGCACGCGCGCGACCCGACGTCAACCGATGCCAGAGTTGAAGCGCCCGGCGACTCTCGAAAGCGAGGCCTTGAAGGAACTCTCTGTCACACCGGTCATCGTTCCGCTCGCAACGCCGTTGCCTCGAGTGCCGTCGCTGACTCTGACGCCTGTGTCGCCTTCTGCCGCGGCAAAGTTCCGACGCGAACCACTTCCGCAGGTGCCGGCACGCCCGATCGCTCCTCGCGCGACTGCGACGACAACGGCGACTGCGACTACGACGGCGGCTGCAGCGGCGACGCCCACGCCCGTGGCCGCGTCCCCGGTTGCGAATCTCGATGGCAAGTTCTCGCTCGCGCGCCAACTTGGGTTGAGCGTCGCGCGCGTCGTCATCGACGCCGGACATGGCGGCCACGATCCAGGAGCGCAGGCAAACGGCGTCAATGAAGCTGAATTGACGCTCGATGTAGCCAGCAGACTCAGCCGCCTGCTTCAGAAGCAACCTGGCGTCGAAGTGGTCATGACGCGAGACACTGACGTGTTCGTTCCACTCGAGGAGCGAACGGCGATCGCGAATCGCGAAGGTGCCGACCTGTTTCTTTCGATTCACGCAAACGCGAGTCGGAATCCGAAGGCGCGCGGCGTCGAAACATATTTCCTCAATTTCGCGAATAATCCCGAGGCCGAGGCGGTCGCAGCACGCGAGAACTCAACGTCGGGGCGCGCGATGCACAGCCTCCCCGATATCGTCAAAGCAATCGCGCTCAATAACAAGATCGACGAATCGCGAGACTTCGCCGATATCGTCCAGCGCTCAATGATCCGGAAGCTGGGTCCGAAGAACAAGCAGCTCCGGGACCTCGGCGTGAAGCAGGCGCCATTCGTCGTTTTGATTGGCGCGTCGATGCCGAGCGTGCTCGCCGAGATTTCCTTCGTGACCCACCATCAGGAAGGGATACTCCTCAAGAGTGCGGCCTACCGGCAGCAGATTGCGGAAGCGCTCTTCGACGCGGTCGTGAAATATCAGGAGACGCTGAAGAAGCCAAGGCCAGCGGTAATCGGTCTCGGGGCGAGATGATGTAGTTACTTCAGTCAGAAGATGTGGATGATCCCTGCGTCCGGCGGCGGCTCGATGTTCATCCGGCGCCGGAGCACTTTGATCCCGATTAGGATTGCACCGAACATCCCGCCGAGCAGGATTGCCAGAAGCACCAGCAGGCCGGTCAGGCCGAACGCGCCGATCAAGACGTCCGCCACGGTCGTCGACTCGGTCGCCGGCTGAACAACGTGGACGATGATGGGTTGGGTTTGAATCATCATTTCCATTTTGCGCTAGTGAAGGCGAGTTCAGCGAGGCCGCGAACCGCGACGCCCGTCGCGCCCTTCACCATCCATGGCTTGGCATCGTCGGACCACGCGGTGCCGGCGACGTCGAGATGCGCCCAGGGCAGTCCGCCGGCGAACTCCTTCAGGAACATGGCCGCCGTGCACGCACCAGCCGGTCGTCCGCCCGTGTTGAGCATGTCGGCGATCTCGCTTCGCAGCTGATCGGCGTAGTCGTCGTACAGCGGCATCGGCCAACAACGGTCGCCGGCGTCCTCGACGGTTCGACGCACGAGATCGACCCAGGGATCCGGTTGTCCGAAGATCGCCGAGGTCACCTTGCCCAGCGCCACAACCGCCGCACCGGTGAGCGTCGCCACATCCACGAGGTGCGTCGCACCAAGTTTCTGCGCGTACCACAAACCATCGCCGAGGATCAGCCGACCCTCCGCGTCGGTGTTGATGACTTCGACAGTTTTACCGGATGCCGACGTCAGGACATCGCCAGGCTTCAACGCGCGCCCGCCCGGCATGTTCTCCGTCGTCGGCACAACGCCAACCACGTTGACGGGAGCCTTGAGCAATGCTATCGCGCGCATTGCGCAAACGACCGCGGCGCCCCCGGCCATGTCGTCCTTCATCCGTTCCATGCCATCGGCCGGTTTGATCGAGATGCCGCCGGTGTCGAAAGTAATTCCCTTCCCGACCAGTCCAAGAACCGGTGCCTGCGGCGCTCCCGCGGGCCGATGCCGCATGACGATGACGCGCGGGGACTCGGCGCTGCCGCGCGCCACACCGAGCAGCAGCCCCATTCCGAGTCCTTCGATGTCGCTGTCGTCAAGAATGTCGACGGCGATTCCCGCCGCTTCACAGATTTCGGTGGCCCGTTCTGCAAACGTTGTCGGCGTGAGTACGTTCGACGGTTCGTTGCTCAGTTCGCGCGCGATGTTGGACGACTCGCCGTAGATCCGCCCGCGATTGATCGCCGCGTCCAACTCGGATCGCTCAGCGCCCGAGGCGGCAATGAGCGCTTGATCGATCGGGGGCGCGCCGCGTTCGCTCTTGTATCGATCCGAGCTGTAGGCCGAGAGCACGATCCCCTCGGTCGCCGCCTGAACCGACTTCAGGACCGGCAGATCACCGCGGTTGAGCCAGCCAAAGCGCTGCACCCGACGCTCACGCGCGCTCAGCGAGGCGGCCGACGCCAGTCGTCGCACGCGCTCGAGGTTGTAATCCGATTGTTTGCCGGCGCCGACGAATGCGATGCGGCCGACTCGCCACCCATTCGTGACCGGTGTGATCAACTGTTCGTAGAGTTTTCCGCGAAGCTCCTGCGACTGCAGTGCCCGCTGAAGCGCGCCGCCGGTTGCCGCGTCCAAGGACCGGAGGTCTGCCGATGCATCGTCGCCCTCGAAGACGGGGACCGCAAGCAAGTCAGTGTCGATGTCGGCAGGCGACGCAGCACTCAGCGCAATCGCGGGCAAGGAGACCGTCGAGGGCATGCCTAGATTATAGAGTGGATTAGGGATTTGCCGGGTCCGTGGTGCGACCCTGCATGGTAGGATCGATTGTGGCGACCGAAGCCGTCGAGCGCAGATCTTCTCCCGTTTTGTCGATCAGAACGAGCGCTCCGTTCTCGGAGGTTGACATGCAAGTAAGTCCCCTTCGCCGCCTGTTCCCGGCGATTTTGTGTGCGCTGGCTCTTGTCGCGTCCGTGCACGCAGCCGGTTCGGATAAGAAAGACAAACCGAGCATTAACGTCAAAGTTTCACCGATTACCGGGTTCTCCCCCGCGCGCATGGTCTTGACCGCCGATCTCAAGGGTGGCGCCGACGATTACGAGGAGTTTTACTGCGCGAGCGTCGAGTGGGACTGGGGCGATGATACGAAGTCCGAGGCCAAGACCGATTGCGAGCCTTACGAGGCGGGCAAGAGCACAATCAAGCGCCATTTCACGATCGATCACGTTTTCAACACCGCGGGTGATTATCGGGTCGAGTTCCGCCTCAAGCAGAAGGACAAAGTCGTCGGGCGAGGCTCGACGGATGTGAAGATTCGACCGGGTATCCGGGATCCGGGCCTGATAGACAGATAGAAGCCTTCAGGCCTCTGCTTCAAACGGCGCTTCAATCATTGCATCACGCTCGAGCCGGTACGCGCGGACGTCCGGCGGCTCGCGCTCGAGCGAGACAATCACGTAAACGAAATCCATCTCGTAATGCGCTTCTGCGACATCCCTCGGCGATGGACGCGCGGCGGTTCGTGGATGCGAGTGGTAGGCGCCAAGCACTGAACGGCCTCGTGTGCGCAGACTCTTCATCGCCGAAATGTGCTCGCGCGGATCGATCTCGTAGGCGACTTCACTTGCCCTGAGGTTGCGGGTCCGGACGTATTCGTCAATCAGATCACCGTCGCCCGCGAGCAGCCCGCAACACTCGAACGGCGCCTCCTCGCGCGCGTGCTCGATCAATCCAGCGAGCACGTGTTGTGCGATCTTCAGCGCCACGCCTCGATAACCATTGCGGTGCCCATGCCACCGCCGACACACAGAGAGGCCGCTCCCCGCCCGCCGCCGCGCGCTTGCAGCGCGTAGGCAAGCGTGGTGAGCACCCGAGCACCGCTGGCGCCTATGGGATGGCCGAGCGCGATGGCGCCACCGTGGACGTTGACCTTCGACGGATCAAGTTTCAACTCTCTGACCACGGCAAGCGATTGCGCTGCGAACGCTTCATTGAGTTCGATGAGATCGAGATCCTCGAGCGACAGCTTTGCCCGGCTGAGCGCCTTACGAATCGCTTCAACCGGTCCCATTCCCATGATCATGGGATCGACACCGGTTGTGCAGTACGACAGAATCCGCGCCAGCGGTGCGCCGCGCAGCTCCCGCGCTTTCTTTTCAGTGGCAATCACGAGTGCCGCTGCGCCGTCGTTGATTCCCGACGAGTTCCCCGCCGTCACGGTACCGATCTTTTCGAACGCTGGTTTCAGGGCCGCAAGCTTCTCCGCGGTCGTACCCGTGCGTGGGTATTCATCGCGCGTCACGCGCAGAGGCGCCCCTTTTCGTTGCAGAACGTCAACGGCGACGATTTCTCGATCGAACACACCAGACGCAACCGCGCGTTCCGCGCGCCGCTGACTCTCGGCCGCGAATGCATCCTGATCGTCACGGCTGACGTGATAACGCCTCGCGATCTCTTCGGCGGTGTTGCCCATGTGACATCCGTTAATCGCACACGTGAGTCCTTCACCAAGCATCGAATCGATTACTTCGGCATTTCCCATGCGGTAGCCCCATCGAGCTCCTTTCAAGAGGAACGGGGCGTTGCTCATCGATTCAGTTCCGCCGGCAACGATCAAATCGACGAAGCCCGCCTTCACCGCTTCCACCGCGTGTACTACCGCTGACATGCCAGAGCCACACACGCGGTTTATCGTCTCACCAGGCACTTCGACCGGGACGCCCGCTTTCAGCGCCGCCTGTCGAGCCACGTTCATTCCGGCGCCGGCCTGGAGCACGCATCCCATCATGACGTCGCCGACGTCCTTTGGCTCGATGCCGGCACGGGCGATGGTCTCGCGAATGACGATGGCGCCAAGATCCGCGGCTGAAAGATCCTTGAACACGCCGCCGAAGGATCCGATCGGCGTTCGGCACGCACTCAGAATGACGGCTTCGTCCAATTCGTGACTCCCTCCGGGATACGTTATCCGGGATCCGTTGTCCGGGATCCGATCCGATCACGATTTCAGTTCGATCCGATTCCGGAACTCCTCGAGCGCCTCGGGATTCGCGAGCGCCTCGGCATTCTTGATGTCTCGCCCGTGGACGACTTCCCTGACCGCGAGCTCGACAATCTTCCCGCTCTTCGTCCGCGGGATCTCTGTGACTTGCAGAATTCGGGCCGGGACGTGCCGGGGGGATGCGTTCTCACGGATTCGCCGGCGAATACGGTCCTTCAGTTCCGGCGTCAGCCGGACACCATCCTTGAGCCGAACGAACAGGACGATGCGCTCATCGTGTTCCCATTTCTGTCCGATCACCAGGCTCTCAACCACGTCGTCGATCTGTTCGACCTGCCGATAGATCTCAGCGGTGCCGATGCGGACGCCGCCGGGGTTCAGTACGGCGTCTGATCTCCCGTAAATGATCACGCCATCGTGCTCGGTGATTGCTGCGTAGTCGCCGTGCCGCCACACGCCGGGAAATCTTTCGAAGTACGCCGCGTGATACTTCCGGCCGTCCGGATCGTTCCAGAATTCGAGCGGCATCGACGGAAACGGCGCCGTGCACACAAGCTCTCCTTTTTCGCAAATCGGCGCGGGCCGGCCCTGATCGTCGAGCACCTCCACGGCCATTCCAAGCCCCCGCGCCTGGATCTCGCCGCGCCACACCGGTGAGATCGGAATGCCAATGACGAAGCAACTTACGATGTCGGTCCCGCCGGAGAACGATGCGAGATGAACGTCCCGTTTGATCTTCCCGTAGACGAAGTCGAAACTCTCAGGCACGAGCGGGGAACCGGTAGACGTGATCGTCCGAACCGCCTCGAGGCGGTGCGTGCGCGCCGGCGCAAGACCGGCTTTGTTGGCCGCGTCGATGAACTTCGCGGAGGTGCCGAAGAGCGTCATGCCCGTTTCATCGGCGAAGTCGAACAGGACGTTGCCATTGGGATGAAACGGCGACCCGTCGTAGAGCAACAAAGTGGCTTCAGATGCGAGTGCCGTGACGAGCCAGTTCCACATCATCCAGCCACACGTCGTGAAGTAGAAAACACGATCGCCGGCTTTGATGTCGCAATGCAGCTGATGCTCTTTGAGATGCTGGATGAGCGTCCCGCCGGCGCCGTGGACGATGCATTTGGGGATGCCGGTGGTGCCGGAGGAATAGAGAATGTAGAGCGGGTGGTTGAACGGGAAGAGGTCGAACTGCGGGCGTTTGTCGGTCCCGCGTTTCAGCCACTCGGACCAGGATGTCGATTGCGAGAGTCCATTGTCGTCGACGTGTGCGTACGGCACCACGATCGTCTGCTCGACCGACGGAAGCGCCCGCTGAATCTCCGCGAGCCGCGGCACGATATCGAATCGCTTGCCAGCGAAAAAATAGCCGTCTGCGGCAACGAGCACGCGAGGTTCAATCTGGCCAAAACGATCGAGGGCGCCCTGGACGCCGAAATCAGGCGAACACGAGGACCAGACCGCTCCAATCGACGCCGCGCCCAGAGCGGCGACGATCGTCTCCGGAAGATTTGGCATGTACGCGGCGACACGATCGCCGGCTCGAATTCCGGCCTGACGCAGCGCACTCGCGAAGCGTCCCACGTCGGCGTAAAGCTCGGCGTAGGTGACAGTGCGTCGGCGTCCTTCTCCATTGAAAATGAGCGCCGGACCATCGTCGCGCCGGCGTAACAGGTTCTCGGCGAAGTTCAACCGCGCATCAGGAAAGAACCTGGCGCCGGGCATCTTGTCAGGGTTTTCGACGAGTCGATTGCCCATCTCTCCCCGAATGCCGCAGAAGGTCCAGACGTCGGACCAGAAGTCAGTGGGCTGATCGATCGAGTAGCGGTAGAGATCGGCGTAGGCCGCGACGTGTCGTCCTGTCTTTGTGCTCACATGATGCATGAACGCGCTCATGCGGGCGTTGGCGACGCGTTCAGCAGAGGGTTCCCAGATGGGAGGCATCTCTGAAGTATAGCGACGTCGTTCGCTGTCGCGGTGACAGGCCGAGGGTTACACGTCGATCAGAAAACTCTCGGTCTTGAACACTTTGAACCCGCGGTTGAGATAATTCGGCAGCGCCGCCGGATGGTCCATTGTGTTGGTGTGCAGCCAGACGCGCTTCGCGCCGGAATCCCACGCGGTCTGTGCTGCCTGCGTGAGGAAGTGACCGCCGAGTCCGCGGCCATGAAAGTGTCTCAGCAGGCCGAAGTACGCGATCTCCACACTGCCATCCAGTTCCTTGCGCAACTCGAAGTACCCCGCTGGCGACGACCAGACGCTGAGAAGCCAGATCGTTATCGCGGGGTCATCGATGTAGGCGCGGATCTCGTCGAGTGACCATGGCAATCGATCGACCCAGTGGTAGTCGCGCCCAACCTCCGCGTACAAGAACCGCCAGAACTCCGGTGCGCAATCGCGCATGTGTTCCACGCGCCATTCCGCGTCAGGCAACGTAGCGTGCACCAGTTGCGAAGGACTGTTCATCTCCAGGTAGGTGCGCGTCCCGACCACGCGCCGTCCGCTCACGCCGGATCTCGATCCGCGTCGAGAACACGTTTCCACCGTGCCGCGGATTCGAAGGTTGACGCGAGCGCGTCGCTGCCTGACTTCATTCGAACCAGTACCTGAATGAGTTCGTCAATCGCCGGCCCGATGTTGTCGCCATTGGTGAGCGCGATGTCGCGCCAGATGTCCGCAGGGCTCGAGGCGAGACGGGTCGTATCCCGGAGTCCGAGTCCGGCAAGCGCCAGTCCGCCCGCTCCGATCTTCTCGCCGACGAGATGCATCAGGGCGCTGGCGACCATCTGTGGCAGATGGCTCAAGTACGCCACCGCATCATCGTGGGCGTCCGGGGTCATGAAATGCACGCGCGCGCCGAGACCTTCGATGAAGCGCGAAAGCGGGCCGAGGGCTGATTGACGGTCACCAGCAGGCGTGAGGATCCAGGGATGATCGTTGAACAGATCGGCGCGTGCAGTGTTGAAACCGCCCCTCGAGGCACCGGCCAGGGGATGCCCGCCGACAAACTGGAGATGCGCGGGCAGGCAGCGGGCGCTCTCCGCAATCTGTCGTTTCGTGCTGCCAACGTCGGTGACAACCGTTGGCCGCGAGAGGTGGTTCGGAAGCTCGCAGAGAAGGCGGACGTTTGTCTGCACGGGTGCGGCGAGGACCACGAGATCCGCATCGCCGCACAAACGCAAGTCGTCGCCGCCGTCATCCGCCGAGAAGCACTTACGAGCAGATGCGACCACCTCCGGACGATCAATCGCGACAATTGGCGTGTTCGGCCACCGCTTCCGTGCCGCGAGCGCAATCGATCCGCCGATGAGCCCGAAGCCCACGATCGCTATACGTCTAAACGGGCCATCGTCGGTCTGTTCGGTACTGTCAAGGCTCATCGATCACCTGAAAGGTCTGTCTGCATTTCTTACTGCGCTCTTCCCTTTTGCTTTTCCCTTTGCCTTTTAGACACCCCATCCTCTTCTCGCGACCGGTTCAAGACAGATACTGCGACCGATTGCCGGGGCGATGATGCGGAGTTCGGCCATGAGGCGATCGAACTGCGCCGGGAACAACGACTGGGCGCCGTCGCTGAGCGCGTGATCCGGATCGTGATGCACTTCGATCAGCAGGCCGTCAGCGCCAGCGGCAACGGCCGCGCGCGCCATTGGCGCAACCTTGTCGCGCAGTCCCGTGCCGTGACTGGGGTCGACCAGAATTGGCAGGTGACTTAACTTGCGAACGACTGGTATTGCGGAGATGTCGAGCGTGTTGCGCGTATAACTCTCGAATGTTCGAATGCCCCGCTCGCAGAGCATCACGTTCATGTTGCCGCCGGCCAGGATGTATTCGGCCGACAGCAGCCATTCCTCGATCGTCGCCGAGATGCCGCGCTTGAGGAGGACCGGCGTGCGAGCGTGACCGAGTTCCCGTAGCAGCGTGAAGTTCTGCATGTTTCGCGCGCCGACCTGCAGGATGTCGGCGTACTTCTGCATCATCTCGAGCTGACTGATGTCCATCACCTCGGACACGAGTTTCAGGTTGTGGCGATCGGCGGCGCTGCGCAGCAGCCGCAGGCCCTGCTCGCCCAGTCCCTGGAAACTGTAGGGAGAACTCCGCGGTTTGAATGCGCCGCCGCGAAGGACCTTGGCGCCGGCACGTTTGACCGCCGACGCGGCCGCCTCGACCTGATCCTCGTTCTCTGCGGAACACGGACCGGCCATGACGATCACCTCGTCGCCACCGATCCGCAACTCGCCGATCGAGACGACGCTGTTCTCGGGTTTGAAGGTGCGGCTGGCGAGCTTGTAGGGCTCGGTGATTCTCAGGACTTCCTGCACACCGTCGAGCACCTCGAGCAGCCGCGGGTCGCCGGCGCGGTTGCCGCCGACGGCTCCGATCACCGTGCGAAGCGCGCCCGTCGATCGGTGAACGTCGAATCCCATCTCCACGAGCTGTGAAATCACCCGC
>JBKPSH010000210.1:0-23634 GCA_046734955.1 Acidobacteriota bacterium | reverse complement strand
CGGCTCGAAGATCGCGACCGCGCGCCAGGCCTATGATTCCATCCTGTCGCAACTCCACGACGGCGACGACGAGGTTGGTGTCTTCACGTTCGACTCACGGCTTCATGAGCGCCAGTCGTTCACGACGGCAATCAGCGGTCTGCGGAACTGTCTCGACGACTTCAAACCGTTCGGCGCCACGTCTTTGTACGACGCCACCGCCGCCACGGCGCGCCGCCTGGCGGAGCGCTCCGCCGCGCACAAGGCGATCATCATCCTGACCGACGGGATCGATACGAGCAGCAGCCTGTCGGCGCCGGAAGTGTCGGCCGTCGCGAGCTCCATCGACGTACCCGTCTATATCGTCGCCACGGTTGCATCGACGGATCGAATCTCGCTGACAGAAACCGCCGAACGCGTCATCTCTTCACAAGCCGCCGATCTGCGCGATTTGGCCGATTGGACGGGCGGCCGGCTGCTCTTCGCAACAACGGCCGGCGAAACGGTCCTGGTGGCCGCGGACCTGCTCAGCGAGCTGCGCCAGCAGTACGTGCTCGCGATCGAAGCGTCGAACACGCCTGAATGGCGCCGGCTCGAAGTGCGCGTCAAGCGCTCGTCGGCGAGTGTCAAAGCGCGAAGCGGGTACTTCGGTGGTTAGTCACTGGAGTTATCGGAGATCAATCGAGGAAACAGAGTTCCTCACCACAGAGGCAACAGAGTAAACAGAGAATGTCTCCGTTACCTCTGTGGTGAAAAGCCTCTGCTATCTCCTTTCAAACTCAGTTACCTCAGACAGTTACGGGACGCTGCAAGAAATCACCGGTGCTTCGTTCTACCTAAGAACGGACACCGGAGATGGTCAAAACCACCTTCACGCTCTTCCGGCCAATTACGCGCGACCCGCGCCACTACCAGATCGCGACGCTGGCGTCGCTTCTCGGGTATGGGATTCTCGGGCTCGACTTTGAAATTGGCGCGGCCCGGGCGGTCGCGATTCTCTCGACGGCGCTGCTGACTCAATACGTCTGCACGAAGGTCTGGCATGTCCCATCGTTCGATCCACGAAGTGCACTCATATCAGGCTTGTCGTTGTGTCTCCTCCTCCGCACAAACGACGTCACGCTCGCGCTTCTGGCCGCGATTGTTGCGGTTTCAAGCAAGTTCCTGGTCAAACTGAACGGAAAGCATCTCTTCAATCCAACGAACATCGCCATCGTTGTGCTGATGCTGGTCACCGGAGATGTGTGGGTCTCGCCCGGTCAATGGGGCAACCTCGCATTCTTCGCGTTCCTGATGGCGTGTGTTGGCGGTCTGGTCGTGAACCGGGCGAGCCGGAGCGACGTGACCTACGCGTTCATCGGCTTCTACATGACGCTCGTGTTCGGTCGATCCATCTGGCTCGGTGAGCCGCTGACGATCCCGCTCCATCGTCTCGAGAACGGCGCGCTTCTGCTCTTCACGTTTTTCATGATCTCCGACCCGCGAACCACGCCGAACTCGAAAGTCGGTCGGATTCTCTTCGCGGGTCTGGTCGCAGCCGGCGCCTGGTACATCCAGTTTCGACTTTTCCGAACCAACGGTCCGCTGTGGTCTCTGGCGATTTGTTCGGTGATGGTTCCGCTGATTGACTGCGTTTTTCCCGCGGACCGTTATGAGTGGGGACCACGCAAATTAGAGGCTAAAACTTTCCTGGCTTCCGCGTAAGGCGGAAGCCAGCCTCATCGGCGAGAGCACGCGAACCAGCCGCGCGAGTGAGCCACGGGAGCGGAGCGGGGATCGAAGGGGCCTGGCGACCCGCCTTCGCACCGACCGATCGACGGTGCTACGGCGAGGCAAGGCTGGCGCGAAAGACGACGCGAGCGAGCGCCGCGAAGCGAGGCAGGCGAACGGAGCGCGCCGGCGAAGCGGCGCGCGAGAGAGCCTGTAAGGGAGTCCGGGGGGCGAAGCCCCTCGGATAAAAGAGGTGTCATATGAAACGAGTCGCATCGATTCTCGCAGTCTTGTTCGCCGCCGCGGTATGGAACGGCCAGGCGCTGTTAGCGTTCTGCGGATTCTACGTCGCCAAGGCAGACACGAAGCTGTTTAACAAAGCATCGCAGGTTGTCCTGGTGCGCCAGGGCGATCGCACCGTGCTGACGATGGCAAACGACTTCAAGGGCGATCCCAAAGAGTTCGCTGTCGTCATTCCTGTTCCAACCCTGTTGCAGAAGGGACAGATTCATATCGGAGACAAAGCGATTCTCGATCACCTCGATGCCTACTCGGCACCGCGGCTCGTCGAGTACTTCGATGAGGATCCGTGCCGGCAATATGCATATGACCGGGTCATGCCGATGGCCGCCGCAGGCGCACCCGTTGCGGGCCTGGCGGAGAGCACCGCCCGTGCCAAGAGTCTGGGCGTCACGATCGAAGCCCAATACACGGTCGGCGAGTACGACATCCTGATTCTGTCGGCGCAGCAAAGCACCGGCCTTGAAACGTGGCTGCGCGAAAATGGCTATCGGATTCCTGCCGGCGCCGGCGACGTGCTCACCAGTTACATCCGCCAGAATCTCAAGTTCTTCGTTGCGAAAGTCAACCTGAAGGAACAGGCGAAGCTTGGCTTCACGATGCTGCGCCCGATACAGGTTGCATACGAGTCGCCGAAGTTCATGCTGCCGATCCGTCTCGGCATGGTAAATGCCGATGGTCCGCAGGAGCTGTTCGTCTATGCGTTGACGAGCAAAGGGCGCGTCGAGACGACGAACTATCGCACCGTGAAGCTTCCGACGGGAATGGACGTGCCGGTTTACGTCAAATCGCGCTTCCCTGATTTCTACAAGGCGATGTTCTCGCACCAGGCCGCAAAGGAAAACATGAGTGCGATCTTCACGGAGTACGCCTGGGACATGAACTGGTGCGATCCGTGCGCGGCCGATCCATTGACGAATGAGGAGCTACGACAGCTCGGTGTCTTCTGGTTACCTGAGGGTGGACCGGGAGGCAGGATCGGACCGCGAATCCCCATCCCGGTGCCGTCTGGCGCGCAGGCACCGTTCGTCACCAGGCTGCACGTGCGCTACGACGCCGCGCACTTCCCTGAAGATCTCGTCTTCCAGGAGACAGCCGATCGCGCCAACTTTCAGGGGCGCTACGTGCTTCGACACGCGTGGACGGGTGACGCCACCTGCGATGCCGCAGTTCGGTATCGGACCGAGTTGACCGAGCGCCGCGAACGCGACGCGCAGACCCTCGCGATGCTCACCGGCTGGAACATCAGCGACATCCGGCGATCGATGAATGTCGATCAGCCGCCCCAACCCGCCGCGTGGTGGCAGCGGATCTGGAAGTAAGTGACGTATGATCGCGTTCACCGCATGATGAACGCGATCGACTCGCTGGCTGCCTTCCCCGCTGTCACGACTGCGCAAAGGACGAAAGTTCGCGTCGAGTCAGTCGATCTGCTGCGCGGTCTGATCATGGTCATCATGATGCTGGACCACACGCGGGATTTCGTACACCGCGACGCGTTCGCCTTCGATCCGACCGACGTCTCGCGGACATTCGCGCTGCTCTTCTTTACACGCTGGATCACGCATTTCTGTGCGCCGCTGTTCGTGTTCCTCGCGGGAACTGCCATCTCGTTTCAGGAGATGCGCGGCCGTTCGAAGGCCCAGCTCTCGAGATTCCTGGTCACTCGCGGACTGTGGCTGATTGCCGTCGAACTGCTGATCCTGCGGCCGCTGATTTTCTTCAATTTTCACTACTCCGAGCTGCTGTTCTTCGTGCAAGTGATCTGGGTCATTGGATGCAGCATGATCGTGCTCGCCGCGGCAATACATCTGCCCTTGCGCTGGAGCATCGCGCTGAGCCTTTCGCTCGTTGCCCTCCATAACCTGCTCGACGGCGTTCGCGTCACGGCGTTCAACGGTCCGGGCAGTCCGGTTCCCGGATTCTGGGAATCGGTCTGGTATGTCCTCCATCGCCAGGGACCAATCTTCCCGTTCGGGTTTCCCGGTCCGATTGTGTTCGTGATTTATCCACTGATTCCGTGGCCGGCCGTCATGCTCGCCGGATATGCGTTCGGTGCGCTTTACCGCAAGAGTGAGAGCGACAGGCGCCGCGCATTGTTTCTGCTTGGCAGCGCGATCGTCCTCGGGTTTGTTGCCATCCGATTGATCAACGTCTACGGCGATCCGGCACCATGGACGATGAAGTTCGGTGCAGCGAAAGCGGCTCTGTCGTTTCTTGCCCTGACGAAATACCCACCGTCGTTGCTCTACCTGATGATGACGATTGGTCCGGGCATTCTTTTCCTCGCATTCGCCGAGCGACACACTTCGAGTGCCGCCGCGCGTGTGTTCATCACATTCGGCCGCGTCCCGCTCTTTTTCTACATGCTGCAGTGGGTCGCATCGCACGTGCTCGCCATCGTCGCAACGTTGATGGCCGGAAAGCCAGTCGCGTATCTCTTCAGCAACTTCGGTTTCGGAGGACCGCCGCCCGCGAACGTCGGATTCGGTTTACCAGTCGTGTATGCACTGTGGATTCTCGGCGTGATCCTGCTGTATCCGCTGTGCCTCTGGTTCGCGGGCGTCAAGGCGAGGCGGCGCGATTGGTGGCTCAGTTACGTGTAATCTGAAATGGCTGATTGCTGAATTCTGATTGCTGATTGATGGTTGAGATTCGATACAGATGCGTCGCGGTCCGAATGAAAAATGACTGCGACGCGACCGCCATTGACGCAAGCGTCGGTCCGTCGAGCGCGTTAACAGCCACCTGCTGAAACGTCGCTCCAGGCGTGATCACGGTCGTTCTTCCCTCTTCGTCCAGAAAGTAGACGCGTCCGTCCGCGAACACCGGTGATGCGGACACCGCGGCGCCAAGTCGATGCTGCCAGCGGATCGAGCCGCTCCGCGCATCCACGTTCGACGCGATGCCGGCGTCAGTCACGATATACAGATCGTCGCCAACGAGAAGCGGCGAGGGTGTCAGCGGCGCTCCACGGCTCAACGTCCACGCGACGTGACTTCGCGTCACGTTGCCCTTGCCGTCGGGCCGCACGGCAAGGATCGACGGCTGCTGAAAACCGGTGGCAATGAAAACAAGCCCGGCGCCATACACGGGACGCGGGACGTTGGAGAATCCATCCGGGTAATCGACCCGCCACGCCTCCTTGCCACTTTGCGGATCGTACGCGCCGGCGTGGAACGCGCCGGCACTGACCACGAGATCACGATCGCCGACGCGGATCACGAGCGGTGTGGAATACGCTTGCGACCAGGGCTCAGGGCGAACCGTGCGCCATCGTGTCTTGCCTGTTCGCTTATCCAGCGCGACGACAAAGGCTTCATCGAAACCATCGCAATTGACGATTAACAAATCGCCATACAACACAGGTGAGCCGCCGTTGCCGTGTTGCGACTCGTATTGCAGTCGGGTTTTCCAGATGACGTCGCCCGCCGTGGAAACAGCGGCTGTGCCTTGCGCGCCGAAGTGCACGTAGACGCGATCGCCTTCAACGATCGGAGTCGGCGACGCGTGACTGTTCTTCGCATTCAGGAGCGCCGAGTTCCGCAGGCGAAAGACTTCGACGTCCGATGTCTGACGTCCCGACGCGCCGTCAAACGACATCAGCCGCAGCGAAGTCTCGCGTCCGGCCGCCGTCGCCGTCGTAAGCCAGACGCGGCCGTCGACGACGACCGGCGACGACCAGCCTCGCCCGGGGACGGGAACTTTCCACGCGACGTTCTGCGTTTCGCTCCACTGGGTTGGTACACCGCGCTCGGTCGAGTGCCCTTGACCGCTTGGCCCACGAAACTGTGGCCAGTCTTCCGCAACAAGGGCGGCTCCGTACGAACCGATGAGCCACGCACATGCCAGTGTTGACAAGAGCCGCTGCACGCTGATTAGCGTACCAATGCTTTATCCTTTTGCGTGTGAAAAAGGCTGGTAACCGTGATTTCAGCGGCGGTGCTCAGGAAGAAGTAGAGGTCAGGTCTTCGGCAGCCCCTTGAGGAGCGCGCGAGTCTTTCGAAACCACGGGCGTTCGCGGCGCCGAATGTAATCCGGCATCGTCGCCTTCTTCCGGAGAATGCGTTCCGCCCATTCGCGTGCTTCGGCAGCGCGCCCTGTTTCGGCGAGAAATGAGGCGTAGTTGTACTGTGTTTCCGTGAGCGTCGAGGTCTGGGTCACGTCTGCGAACAACGTGCTCGCGCGATCGCGCTCACCGATCTTCCCGAGCGCGTGGGCCAGCAGCCCGGCCGCCCGCTGATAGTCGTACTTGGGGTCGAGGGCGGCCACTTTTTCCAGGTCGGTAACCGCCGCGTTGTAATCGTTGAGCGCCAGCGCCGTCAGCCCACGCCGATACAGCGGGTCGATCGACTCTTCGCGCGCCAGCACCTTGTCGAAGCACTCGCGAGCTTTGACGAGCTGACCATCGTCCAGATACAGATCGCCGAGCTCTTCGTAGTTTCCGATTGAAGGATTGTCGACAATCATTCCTTCGAGCGCCCTGATGCGTTTTCGCCGTGGAAAGACCTGGAAAGATGACCGCAGTAGACCAAAATCCGGGATGACCTCGATGAGGATATAAGCGAGAGCGCCGAAGCCAGGGAACATGAGAATGATCCACAGCCAGTACGTGTCCGGGCGGCGGCGGATGAAGTGAATGATCGCGAGGACCTGGAGGAGGATGCCGTAAGGAAATAGGCCGAACATTCGCCGCGGCGACTATAGCACGCGCGGGCCGAGCGACATTACGACACGTGGTCGTTTTTCATTTTTTGTAACTGCGCGATGGCACGTCTGAGCGAGCGGCCGCGCTTGCGCATGTCGGCCCATACATCGCCCACGGCTTCGCTGCGTGCGGCCATGGTTCGCAAGGTGAAGCTCTGAGGTCCAATTTCGCCGCGCTGTAGTTCGTCCCACGTGCAGGGTGCAGACACTGGTGCGCCAGGTTTCGCGCGGACGGCGTAGGCGGCGGCAAACGTCGCGCTGTAGCCATTTCTCCCCGTGTCGACGAGAATCCGCTTGCCGCGATCTACTTTATGAAACTCCTGGGTCAGATTGTCTGGGTCGCGGCTCACGAGTACCGTTCCGACTGTGTGCGCGAACCCGGCAACTTCTCCCATGTTCGATTTGCCATCGAGCGGAACCACGATGTGAAATCCCTTCGACCCCGACGTCTTCAGCCAACTGGGGAGGCCGAGTTCAGCAAGGAAATCTCGCAGTTGAAATGTCGCCGCCTTCAGCTGCGCAGGATTGTCCTCGGATGGATCCAAGTCAAAGACACAGATATCCGGGTAATACAAATCGGGTGTACGCGATGTCCACACGTGCGGCGTGATGCAGTTCTGGTTCGCGAGCCACAGGAGCGACCGCGTGTCGGTGACGATTGGATGATGGACGGTCCCGCCTTTCTTCGCTACCTCGACACGTTGTAGCCACTCGGGAAAGCCCTTCGACACATCCTTCTGAAAGAATCCTGGCGCAGCGATCCCGCGATGGTACCGTTCCATGGTGACCGGCCTCGCGCGCATATGCGGCACCATGGACGGCGCGATCATCTCGTAGTACGCCGCCAGCTCGCCTTTCGTAATCCCATTGTCCGGAAACAGGATCTTGTCGGGATGCGTGATCGGAATCACGCCTCCTCCCGCACGACGTCGCGTGGATTCTTGTCCTCTCTGACGCCGAGCAACCGCGGATGGCGCAGCTTTCCATGCACCGTCCATTCGATGAATGCCACCTGTACGACGATTTCCGGGCGCGTCCAGTGGGCGCGCAGTCGCGGCAGCCCTTTCGCTTTCGTGAAGGGTGTGGTCGCGACTTCCATCGCGTCCAGTCGCGAACGCAGTTCGAGGAGGAGCCTGGTGTCGAAGCCAGTGCCGATCTTGCCCGCGAATACGAAGTCTTCGTTTTCGTAGTAGCCAACCAGCAACGCGCCGAGGCCAACCCGCGCGCCTTGCGGATCAGTGAAACCGCCCACCACGAACTCCTGCGATGCCTCGCACTTCATCTTGAGCCAGTGGGGTGAGCGGCGATGCTCGTAACGCGAGTCGCGCCGTTTGGCGATCACACCTTCCCAACCCTCGCGCGCGGCGCGCTCCCACGGATTGGGGTCCTTCACCGCCGCAACGCGCTGGAGGGGCGGGTTGAACGGCAACTGGCACAGAAGGTGACGCCGCTCCTCGAGCGGGAGAGATCGCACATCACGATTGCCGATCCAGGCAATGTCGAAGACATGATACGCACCCGATCGATCCCAGGTGATCTCTCCGTCGAGAATCAGGTTCGCTGCCGGGAGCGCCGCAATCGCTCGAGCGACTGATGGAATATTTTGCGGCAGGCGGTTTCGCGAGTAGAGACGAACGTCCGAGCCCTGTTTGAATGCAATCAGCCGAATGCCGTCGAACTTGCGCTCAAAAATCCATTCCGGACCGGTGAACCGCTCTTGCGTGAGGGTCGCGGCCATCGGTTCAATCCATTCGGGGAATGACGCGCACATCCCGCAAATCTATCAGGGGTCAGAGCGGGGTCAAACAGGGGTCAGACCCGCGGCCTATACACCGCGCGGCAATCGCAGCAGTACACCGTACGCTACACATACCGCATCCACGCCTGTGCGCGGCGCGCCTTCCTGTGCGCGTACCATCGCGACAACGGATACAGAATCGCCACGGCAATCAGCCATACCAGATACAACAACGCCAGGGACCATCGCTGATCGGGTGGGATCGACACGTACGGTGCCGTCGCGTAGCGTTGGCCATGAGCCGCTCCGGTCCGCAGAAGATTGACGATCAGTGCGAGAGCGTGGATGAGTGGTATGTGCAACAGGTAGTAGAAGAACGGCACGCGACCGAACGTCGTCAGCGCATCAGCCAGCCATCCGCGCGCACGTTCGGCGAATGGAAGGAGCGCGATCAACGGTCCCAGTGTCATCAACAGGAATAACGGAGACGCCGGATACTTTTGCTGATTCAGAAGCCGCACAAATGCCGGAGGTCCCTCTGCCCCTCCGCCGCGGGCGGCCTGGGCACCGCCAATCAACAAGAACAACACTGTCGCCGTCAAACCGATTCGAATGCACCATCGCCGTCGTTCATCGTCGGGCAGCGTCATGATCGATCCGAACGCATACCCCGCGCACATGACTCCGATCCACGGCACGATGGTGTACAGCACGGTGACGTTCGGACCATTCTGTCCAAGACGCAATTGCGCACCGATCGGATAGATGAATTCCCACAGCGGATGGAGCGATTGCGGCAATGCGCCGCCAATCGCGGCGAATGCACTCTGCGCGAGGATGATCAGCAGCCCGACGACAGCGATTGCACGAAGCGGAAGATAGATAAAAGCGGCAAGAAGGACCATGCACCACCCGAGCATCCAGATCACGCCGGCAAGGAGAAACTGAGAGTAATCGACATTGAATGTCCACGATGCCTTGATGATTGTCAGCTCGAGGACGATGAGCATGAAGCCGCGCGTGACCAGGTAGCCCGCGAGATCCGGCCGCGCGATTTTGCGGCCCTGCAAATATGCCGCGGTCCCGGCAAAGAACACGAATCCCGGTGCACAGAAGTGAGTGATCCACCGCGTGAAAAAAATGCCGGGAGTTGGCCCGCCGGCCGGCACGCCTGAGTAGACGCGTACGTGGTCGATGGCCATCAGGACCATAATCAAGCCGCGAACGAGATCGAGTGAGCCGATTCGTTGAAGCGACGCGGCAACGCTGGCGGGACGTGATTCGCGAATCGGCCGGACGTCTGCGCGAACGGTGGCTGTGGCCATGATGAGGCCTCCTACGGGTGGGACATTCTGCCACTAAATCGTGCGATCACACCCGTGTGCATTCATCACACAACTGACGTCATATGTCAGGTGTAGGCACGGTCTTTCGACCGTGTCCAGACGCGGTCCTGAAGACCGCGCCCTACAACTGGATTCACCGGGTTATCATGCGAGCGGCAAATGTCGATCGTCGTTCAGAAATACGGTGGCAGCAGCGTCGCGGACGTGACGCGCATCCGCACGGTTGCCGAGCGCATCATGCGAACGAAGGCCGAAGGCCACGATGTTGCCGTGGTCGTCTCGGCTATGGGCGATACCACTGATGAGCTGCTCACACTTGCCCGCCAGGTTTCGCTCAATCCTGACCGTCGCGAGCTCGACATGCTGCTGTCGGCCGGCGAACGAATCTCGATGGCGCTTTTGTCGATGGCGATTCGCGAGCTGGGTGGGGACGCCATTAGCTTCACCGGCAGCCAGTCAGGGATCATCACCAACGATCGTCATGTCGACGCGCGAATCATCGAAGTCCGCCCATTCCGAGTGCAGGACGAACTCGCACGCGGACGGGTAGTAGTCATTGCCGGCTATCAGGGCGTTTCGTACCGTCGCGAGGTAACGACGCTGGGACGTGGTGGAAGCGATACAACCGCCGTCGCAATGGCGGCCGCTCTGGGGGCCGAGTGGTGTGAGATCTGCTCGGACGTCGATGGGGTCTACACCGCTGACCCACGCGTCGTCCCCGGCGCACGGCGAATTGGCGCGCTCACATACGAAGAAACACAGGAACTCGCGGAAGCGGGCGCGAAGGTCCTCAACGCCCAGGCGGTGGAGTTCGCGAAGGAACGAGGAATCGCGATCTACGCGCGCGCGACGTCCTCTCCCCTTCCGGGACCGGATCCTTCGTCCGACGGAACGGTCGTCCGGCGGCATGCGCCGCGCATGCCGGGCGCGGTGGCCGGCGTCGCGAGCGAGCGCGATATCCTGCTGCTGCAGTCAACGCACGACGCGATGCGACTCGTCCAGGTGATGGACGAGTGCGGTGTCAGCGGCAAGCAGTTGCACGTCTCAGCATTGGGCGCACCGGGTGACGGCGCAACGGTCGTGATCAGTCGCGAGAACCTTCACAACGAGGACCGATTCCGCAAGCAACTCGATGCGGCGTTTGGCAAGGACGTGCAACTGCTGGACGGACTGGGGGCACTGAGCATCATCGGCGCGGGGATCAACGCGACCTATACGAATGTGCGTCGTGGATCGGAATGTCTCGGCGCACGTGGAATCGCATCACACGGCGTGTCGACCTCCTCCTTTCGTGCGACGTGGCTCGTCGAGCGAGCAGTTCTGGACGATGCCGTGCGGCTGCTTCATGTCACGTTCATCGAGCAAAACCAACCAAAGGTCCCCTAGAGCTACTCCAGCAGGTGTTTCAGCTGCCAGTCTGGATCGGTCTTCAGCGCTCCGTATTCTTCGGGCGTGATCGAACGGTTGGCATACTGGCACGAGAGCACGAACAAACCCAACCCTTCATTCCAATCGGCGCGAACGACCCGGGCCTGCAGCGTCTTTCCGGAGCTCGTCGAAAGATCCAGCATCTCGTCTGGCTTCGGAATCTTCGCAACTTCAATGACTTTTCGAAAGCGCATGGATGCGTGATCGATGGGATATCCATTTTCATCCAGCGCGCGGACCTTCATGTTGGGCACCCGCAGGCGCACTTCGACTGGCATCGACATATCTTCTTATTTATAACTGGGCTGGCGCGTCGCAGTCGAGAGGGGGATCGATCGTTGAACTATCGCTGAGTCAATACGGTGACAAACGCAAGTAGAATCTTCACGTGCATTGCTCGTCATGCGGAAGCGAGACGACTGAAACGGCGCGGTTCTGTCCGGCATGCGGCCGGCCGACCGGCGCGGACGTGACTGTTGGCGGAGTTGAACAGGTCACGGTTCTCGGCCCCGCCGGATCAGGGTTCCGAACACCGCAGGACGCGCGGCGCCCGCCATCCAGCGGATGGCTGTCATCATCGGACTCGATCAGCCACGGACGCTTCGCACCGGGCGCGATCCTCAGCGAGCGGTACCGAATCATTGGTCTCCTCGGCCGCGGGGGAATGGGTGAGGTTTACCGGGCGGATGATCTCCGACTGGGCCAGCCCGTTGCGCTGAAGTTCCTTCCCGTAGATCTGCAGCGGGAACCCGCTCGCCTCGCTCAATTCCACAACGAGGTTCGAGTCGCGCGGCAGGTATCGCACCCGAATGTCTGCCGGGTCTACGACATCGGTGAAGTTTCAGGTCTGCTCTATCTGTCGATGGAGTACGTCGGCGGTGAAGACCTCGCGACCTCGCTTCGCCGCATCGGACGCTTCCCGGAAGACAAGGCCACCGACATTGCGCGCCAGCTGTGCGCCGGGCTTGCCGCTGCTCATCAGCGCGGCGTCATTCACCGCGATCTCAAACCTGCCAACGTCATGCTCGACGAGGACGGACGTGTCCGGGTGATGGACTTTGGCCTTGCCGTCGTGGGCGGCGCCGACGACGTCCGCGCCGGGACGCCGGCCTACATGGCGCCGGAACAGCTCCTCGGAAAAGAAGTGACAACGCGGAGCGACATCTTCGCGCTTGGCCTCGTGTTGTACGAGCTGTTCACCGGCCGGCGCGCGTTCACCGCCACCACGATCGCGGAACTGCAGGCGCAGCACCAGAATCGATCGACGCCGCCGCCGTCGACGATCGTCAGCGCGATGGATCCCTCAATCGAGCGCGCGATTCTGCGTTGTCTCGAGCCCGATCCCGATCGGCGTCCAACGGCAGCGCTGGCGGTTTCGGCGGCGCTCCCCGGAGGAGATCCATTAGCGGCCGCGTTGGCTGCGGGTGAAACGCCGTCGCCGGAAATGGTCGCAGCCGCCGGCGAAGGGATCGGCTTGCGCGCCAGTGTCGCGTGGCCGGTGTTTGGCGCCGTCCTCGTCGGCACAGTCGTGACCTTCGCGGTGGCCCTCCGGACGAGTCCGCTCGATCGCATGCGGCCGGAGTACAGCAGTGAGATCCTCGCGCAGAAGGCGAGGGACATCGTCGCCCAGCTCGGCTTGTCTTCGCGTGGACAGGATCAGGAGTACGAGTTTACCTGGAACGAGGATCTGACGAAGTACATCAAGGACAACGATAAGCCGTCGCCGAAGTGGAACGAAGTCCTGTCCCAATCACCGTCGCCGCTGAATTTCTGGTATCGGCAAAGCCCTTTCCCGTTGACAGGGTTCGCGTTCCATACCGATCTACTGACACCCGGCATTGTCGATCGCGAAGATCCGCCGCCGTTGCTGTCGGGAATGACGGAGATTGAACTCGATCATCGTGGTCGGCTCACGCTCTTCGAGACGATTCCACCGCAACGGCAAGACGCGCCCACGCACGCCGCGGCGGTCGATTGGAAACCGCTCTTCGCGTTGGCGGGGCTCGATCCTTCCAAGTTTCAGACCACGGAACCGCTCTGGAACTGGCTCGCTGCGTCAGACACTCGCGCAGCATGGACCGGTCAGTGGCCGGAGAGCGGCCGCCCACTTCGAGTCGAGGGCGCCGCTCTCGGTGGACGACCGGTGGCGTTCATGCTCGCCGGGCCGTGGCGGAAACCATGGCGGATGCCGCCGCCTTCGACCGCACGCGTCAACGCAACCATCGTCGTGCTGTTCGCCCTGGCGATCTCGATTGTCTCTGCGGCCGGGTTGCTCGCATTTAGAAACCTGCGATCTGGCCGCGGCGACCGGCACGGCGCGGCAACCCTGGCGATATGGATATCGAGTGTGCTGCTCGCGCTGTGGGTGTGTCAGGTGCATCTGGCGGCATCGCTCGGCCTGCTCGCCATGTTGCTGATTGCCGTGTGCACGTCGGTGTTCAACGGTGTACTTCTGTGGACTCTCTATCTCGCGCTTGAACCTTTCGTGCGCAGGCATTGGCCGCAGGTTCTCGTCTCGTGGAGCAACGTGTTGACCGGACGGTTGCGCGACCCCGTGGTGGGACGAGACGTGCTGTTTGGAGTGGCGCTGGGAGTCGCGTGGGTGCTCATGATCCGAGGACTCGATCTGGCGAGCGGCGGCGCATCGCTGGGTGATTTTCCCGGATCGATCGCACTCCTCTCGGGTCTGCGGAGCACGCTCGGGGTGGTGCTTCAACAGGTTCCGTACGCGATACGAAACGGGCTGCTCTACTTCTTCCTGCTGTTCGTCCTGCGCGTGCTCCTGCGCAATCAATGGGCCGCCGCGGTTGTCTTCGTCGGGATGTTTACGTTGCTGAACGCGTTGAGCAATGACCCTCCCTGGCTCGGCGCACTCATGGGATTTACCTATTTCGGGACCGGCGCGCTTGTCGTGCTCAGATGGGGACTCCTCTCTTACGCCGTCGCCCACTTCATCACGTCAATTCTGTTGAACCTGCCCGCGACTGTCGACACGTCCGTCTGGTATTTCGGCAACATGCTGCTGCTTGCCGGGATTGCGGTCGCTCTTGCAGCATGGGGACTTTATACGTCACTCGGCGGCGTTGTTTGGAATACGGATCTCATCGAACGATCAGCGCGATCAACATGATGGAGACCACCGAGCCGCAGAACCAGAGCACGTGACGCCAGATTCGTATCGATGATCGATCGCTCGTTCGGTGATTTGTATGCGCAAATGCCACGAGTTGACCGAAGGCGATAACACCAATGGCTACGATCATCGGTGGTCCGAAGATGTCGCCGCTCGGCACGATACCTGCGATTCGACCGGCCCTGAGCACAGTCTCTGCTAGAACTCCGACGAACACGAAGAGCGATAGCGCCACCGGACCTGAGATCAACAGGGCCTGCACACCGCTACTGCTCAGCGATGAAACATACAGTGAAACGGCGGCCAGCATAAGTACAACAGCTGCGAACGGCACATTGAGGTTGACGGAGCGTGCGAGGCCGAAGATCACAATCAGCCCTGCAGGCAGCAGCATGGCCAAGCCCACACAGATCGCGAACACGGTTGCGACCTTGATCGTCCACTGTCGGACCGTTGACATCGGCATCAGTAGTTGCGACCCCAATACACCCAGGTGTCGCTCCTCCGCACTGGCAAGCGATCCACTGAGTAGCGCGACAATCGCACCGTGGACGGCGGTGAGAATCAACAGCGCATCCTCAACATCCCGGATGCCGGTCAACCGCCGGCCAACCAGCGTCGCAATCCAGCCGCAGACGTAAAGCACAGATGTCACGAACGTCAACTGTTGAAGGTGAAACTCCTTTCGAAAGAGACGCCAAACGGGATGAGTCCGGCGTAACCCTTCGCGCGCTGATGTGCCTGGCACAGAGCGGCTGATAAGGCGGGGGAATCGGAACTCCGATCGCGGCCCGTCATCGACTTCGAGCCTCATGAACGTGCGCCAGCTCGAGACCGCGCCAATTATCGACAGCAGCAACGTGACGGTCCATACGACCTGCATCCTGAACGACTGCGACGGCGGAGAATCGATCTGCCCGGTCACCGCGAGTGCCACAAGCTCGCTGCCCACGAGGACGGCGGCAGGAATTGAAAGGGAGAACACCGCCCCCGCGACCACGTTGCGACACACCATCGTGAGCCATGGCGCGAGAAACGCACTGCTCAAGAGCGACAGCATGCCAACAAGTGCCGTGTCCTTCAGTTCGCGGCCCACCGGCGCGACGGGCAGCCGAATCACGGCAATTGCCGCGAGAGTGGCGAGCATCGCCAGCAGGACGCATGCTTTCATTGCAAACATGCGGCGGCGGCTGACGGGGACGGACAGCAACACAGGAAGGGTGCGGTTCGTGTACTCGTGGCCGATCGATAGGGCGCCCAGCGCGGCGGAACCGAGCAAATAAGCGAGAAAGCCGGCGCGGAACCACAACTCGCCGCCTGCCGCGCTGATCCACACGATGGCGACACAGCCCAGCCACAGAGGCGCGAGGGCACGCATTTCTTTCGAAAGATCCGTCGGGAGCAGGTGACTGGTCCTCAAGCGATCGCGACTCCAGATTGGAGCGTTGCGATAAAAATTTCTTCGAGACTCAGCGACTCAGTGGTCAGCGACTCCAGCGATCGCGCGCGCAGCGTCTCCATCACAGCGCCGGCGTCGCCGTTGACGACCAGTTCCATTTCCTTCCCGCGTTGACGCAACACGCGCGCGCTGCCAAGTTCGATGCCTGACGGTTCCACCGCAAATCGGGCGTGGATCTTCTGGTATCGCTCGCGCGCCGCATCGGCCGACATCGTCAGCACATTGCGGCCGTTTTCGATGATCGTGAACTCGTCGATCAGTCCCTCAAACTCGGAGATCAAGTGCGTCGAGACGAACACCGTGCGACGGCCGGGATCGCCGTCCTGATATGCGCCAATCACCGTTTGAATGAACTCGCGCCGAACGATCGGGTCGAGGCCGGCGGTTGGTTCGTCGAGGACGAGCAGATCGGGTTCAGGACACACTGCAGCCACAAGTGCCACCTGTGTGCGCTGCCCCTTGGACAGATGACTCGTCTTCTGCGCCGGATCGAGACGGAACTGATCGATGAGCGCGCGCTCGATATTGAAATTCCACTGCGGACGAAAGGACGCGAAGTACTCGAGCGTGTCGCGCACCGTCATCCATGGATAAAACGCGACGTAGTCGGGCACGTACGCAAGGCGCGATTTCACCGCGACTTCATTCCGCGCCGGATCCATTCCGAACAGTTTGATCTCACCGCTCGTCGGCCGAAGGAGATTCAGCAGACACTTGATCGTGGTCGTCTTCCCCGCGCCATTGCGGCCGAAGAACCCGTAACAGCGGCCTGGCTCGACACCAAGGTCGAGTCCATTCACCGCATCCGTCCTGCCATAGCGCCGAACGAGTTGCTTGATCTCGATGACGTTGGTTGGAGTCATAAGCATCATTCATGAACCGCACGGGCTCGTTTGTCTTCGAACGCATCGAACCGCTCCTCCGCCAGGCGAAGGAACGCCGCTTTCCCAACCTGCAGGTGATGGGCCTGCACCACCGCATCGTCCACCGTTTCCGCGACGAGTTTGAGGCGAACGTCCTTGCGAAACGGCGAACTGCTGGCACGGATGAAACAACCCTTGCCGGCAATGGTTTCAATCACGCGCTGGTTTTCCAATTCGGCGTACGCCTTCGCCACCGTGTTGCGATTCACACGGAGTTCTTCGGCCAGCGGTCGAATCGACGGCAGCGGGTCGCCCGGCTGCACCGCGCCGGATGCGGCCGCCGACTTCACCTGATCGACCAGCTGCAGGTAGACCGGTTTTCCCGATTTGAAATTGAGCTGAAAGCGCACGTCAGTGGCCCATCTGTCATAGGACAGTATGACAGTCGCGCCGGGCGCTGTCAAGCGCGACAATCCCTCTAGGGATTCCGCGTGCTCCAAACGCGACCGTCGTTCGTGATGTGAGCCGTAGTCCCCTCTAACCCAGCCACGGTGATCTCGTAGGTAGAAGCCGTTGTCTGCAACGCCGGCTTGAACTCCACACCGTCGACGCGGATATCTGCTACGTTCAGCGCGTCGAGCGTGGTGGCGTACGTGCCATTCGCGGCGCGATAATTACGCTGCCGGTAGTACAGCCGGCGCAATGCCCATTTGATGCGTTCATTCGGATCCTCGACGAACGAAGCGTACGGGCTTGCCGGAGTCTCGGCGAACTGCACGTACCCCCAGCGCTCCGGCATGTGCATGTTGATCGCTCCCTGCGGACTCCAGACCCAGTTGTCCTCGGGAAGAGCGTCGGCCGTTCCCGGTTTCGTCTTTTTAACGTATTTCCCATTTCGGATTTCCGCCTGCCATTCCACCCGTGAAAAATTGATCCGCCATCGGTCACCGGCCGCCGGCCGACGTTGGCCAGGCGTGGCCTCTTTGAGGATCTTCCAGGGCAAGGCCATCTCAATCGTCCAACCTTCGTCACGATCGCCAGGTCGATTGATCGATCCTTTTACGTCCACCCGTGTTCGCAGTCCATCGATGTCCCAGCCATTCACGGCTGGTCCGCCATCGCGGTACGGCTTGATCAGCATCAAGTCCCAAGGCGTGCCCAGAGCGTTCACTTCGAGTTCGTAATACGCGTGCGTGTCGGCATCGGGATCGATGAACACCTCGAAGTCGTTGTCGCGGAAGATTACGGAATCGCGCTCGGTCAGGGTGCCCCAGACGTCGGGCTCCTCCATCTCCGCAGCAACGTAGAACCACTCGTCGTCCCACAGCATCTTCGCGCGTGTGCGGAATCGAGGCCGGGACCGCCGATCACCTTCAATATCGACGAAAGTCTCCGTCCACGGCGCGACGTTCCATGAGGGATCGTCCAACTTGCCGTCGATGGTGATCGTTGATGGAGCGTGATATGCGACGTAATGCCGTGGAGCAAACGGCAAGGCCTCGAAGTCTGCACTCTGCCGCTGCGAGGTCACCAGACTCCATCCATGTGCCCCGTCAGGCACGAAAAACAACGCCTCCGCGCCTGGATAGCGGGCCAGATACGCTTCGCTCTTTGAAGGACCAAGCACGAACAGCGCATCATCCAGCGCGTCGCCTTCAGTTGCTGTATCTGTCATCATCGCGACGCTGAGCATTCCCTGGACAGGACGGCCCGTACGCGGATCCATGATGTGCGAATAGCGAACACCATCCGCTTCAAACGACTTTTCCGAACTGCCCGCAACAGACAGCGCACGATTCTTGAGGGTGACTTCCTGCGCGATTGTGCTGGCATCAGTTGGATCCTGAATGGAGACCTTCCAGCCGCTACGGCCTGGCGGCGCGCCCAGTGCATAGATAGTGCTGCCGCCGGCGCTGACGAGCGCGGCATCGACACGCCGTGCCCGTAGAATCGCGATGACGCGATCGACGGCATACCCTTTTGCAATCCCGCCGAGATCGAGCTCAACACCTTCGGCATCGAAACGGATCGTGTGCGTTTCCTCGTCGAGCATTACGTGACGAGACCCAACACGTTGCCGTACATTCGCCAGGTCTGCCTCGGCTGCGATGTGACCTTCGCCGCGGAAGAATCCCCACGCTTTCATCAACGGCCCGACGGTGATGTCGAAAGCCCCGCCGGTTTCGTTGCTGTACTTCAGCGATTGTTTGATGAACTCAAACAGCTCAGCGTCGACGGCAACCGGATGATGTGCCGCCTCGCGATTGATTCGTGACAGCGAACTCTCTGGCTTGTAGTGGCTCATTAACCGGTCGATCCGATCGACTTCGTTGAGAGCCGATTCAAGAATGCTGCGAAGCGTCTGCTCGTCGGTCTTCGCGTATGCGTCAATTGCATACAGGCAGGCCATCGACATGCGCGACGCTTCGACATGTGTGAGTGACGCGTGCTGATCGACTGACGGCCGGCTCGGAGCCAGCAGAAGCGACAGACCAGCAACCGCGAGGAAGGTGTGACGCATCTATGTCGTGACCATGGAAAAAGGCCATCGCTGCGCCCGCCATGACCAGATGCCAAACACCACGATGCCGAGCAATAGCGTCAACAGACCGAAAAGGATGACCTGAACGTCCGAGGTTGCGAACACGAAGATCCATCCCGCGAGTGCCACCACGCTGGGCAAGGGATAGAGCCACATCCGATATGTGCCCGGACGCTCGCTGCCGCGGCGTCGCAGCAGCGTCAGCGCGCCAATCTGGCCGATGAACTGGACGAGAATTCGTGTCGTGATCAGCGCATCGATGACAACGCCCAGTGAGAAGAAGCTGCAGATGATTGAGGCCGCACCGACGACGAGCAGCGAAATGTATGGAAACGCCTTCGTCGGATGGAGACGGCCGAACGCTTTGAAGAAGTAACCGTCGTTGGCAGCCGCGTACGGAATCCTCGAATATCCGAGTAGTAGTGCAAATACGGAGCCCAGCGCGGTCCAGAGAATGGCAGCAGTAAACAGTGTGGCCACCTGCCGGCCGTAAATCTTCTCCATAAACACCGAGACGATGAATCGAGACTCGGGATGATCGGCAGCGGGCACGAACTGCCGCCACGGAACAACACCGATAATCGAGAGATTGATCAGAATGTAGATGAGTGCGACAAGGACGATGCTGATGAGAATCGAGCGTGGAATGACGCGGGCGGGATTCTTTACCTCGTCACCGATGTAGCAGATGTCGTAGTAGCCCAGATAATCGTAGATACCGACGCGTGACGCTGCGCCAAGGCCGACGAGAAATCCGAGCGAAAAGTTAAACCCGCCGGGTGGAAAATCGAACGCAACGGTCCGGTCGAAGTGCGCCACGCCGGTGATGATCACGGCGGCCGTCGTCAGCAGGCTGCCTACCCACAACGTCACCGTGAGCGCTCCAAGCGATCCGATCGGCCGATAGAGCAGCGCAAGGTTCAACACACCGACCGCCGCAGCAAGCAGCGCATACTGGATGGGCGTCAATGACGGCCACAGGTAGCCGAGATATTGCGAGAACCCGATGTAGCCGGACGCAATCTCGAGCGGACCGCTCAAAATGAACTGCCAGATGAACAGGAACGCAGCCAGGCGTCCCCATGTCTCGCGGCCGAAACCTTCGCGCAGATACACATAGCTGCCGCCCGATCCCGGCATCGCCGATCCCAACTCGCTCCACACCATCCCGTCGGGAATGACGATCAGCAGCGCCAGCAGCCATCCGAGCATCGCCTGCGGCCCGCCCAACGCGGTCATCAGCAACGGAATCGTGATGAACGGCCCGACGCCCATCATGTTTGTCATGTTGAGCGCGGTTGCGTGCAGCAGCCCGAAGCGGCGCTGTAGATGGTCGGACGAGTTCATGAGGCGGGACTGTACCACGGGTGCACTGCTGGCCCTCTTGGCACCCATGGCACCCATGGCACCCTTGGCACCCCTGGCACCCAGACTGTTTCCCCTTGACACATCGCACGACACCGACTGTATTAATCCGCTTATGACGATGAAACCCTCTCGCCGAACCCTGCTCAAAACCACCGCTGCTGCAGCCTTGGGAGTACGAGCCGCGTATGGCGCGTCTCCGATTGCGTCAGCGGCACAGGCACGCCCGCATTTCGCGGGGAAGGACACACCGAAGATTTGCTTAGAGTCCGGCCTGGGCGCACCGGCCGGTGCGAGCCCGGATGAAGCCGCCGTGGCAGCGGGACGGCGCATCCGCCAACTCGGCGTCGACCATGTCATCTCCGGCGGACCGCGCATCCCGTGGGAGGAGGCGAGGCTCAAGGAGATGATGGATCGGCTGAAAGCGAACGGACTCACACTTGCCAACCTGATGATCTCGGGATTTCCCAACGCGATCTACAACCGGCCCGATCGCGACGCTGACATCGAAAAAGTGATCCAGTCGATCAAGGCGGCCGGCCGAGTGGGATTACCGGTGGTTGAATACAACTGGTATGCGCATCGTGCGATGGAAGGCTATTTCGAAGAAACCGGCCGCGCCGGCGCCGGTTGGACTGGATTCGACTACGAACGGATGAAAGGCCTTCCCCCGCTCGACGACGAAGGTGCGCACACGCTCGATGAAATGTGGACGAATATCACGTACTTCCTGAAGGCCGTCGTCCCGGAGGCGGACAAGGCGGGCGTTCGACTGGCGCTGCATCCCAATGACCCACCAGCACCGATCAGCCGTGGCTCGGAACAAATCATGGCCACCATCGATGGATGGAAGAAGCTCGTCGGCATCGTGAACAGTCCATCGAATGGGATTACGTTCGATTGCGGTGTCACGCGTGAAATGGGCGGCGATCCGGTAGAAGTGTGCCGGTGGTTCGGATCGCGCGATCGGATCAATCACGTCCATTTCCGCAACGTCAAAGTCCAGACGGCGTACGAACGCTACACTGAGGTGTTCATCGACGAAGGCGAGAACGACATGTTTTCGGTGATGAAGGAGTTGATTCGGCAGAAATACACACGCCTGATCTATCCGGAGCACCCGCGCGGCATCGATTACGATCGCGAACGCCCGAACTTCAAGCCGCAGTATCCGGGCGGCGGTGGTTACGCGGGCTATGCGTTCAATGTCGGATACACCCGGGCAATGATGCAAGCGGCTCTCGCTTCTTAAACACAGGGGTGGCCTATGACATCAGCACAGACACCCGTTGACGGCCGGCGATCATTTCTCAAGAGCAGCATCGCGGCGCTTGGCATTGGGTCGCTGGCACGCTCCACTCGCGCGGCGGCGCCTGATCCGATCGAAGCGCTCGGACAGAACATCAACACAAACTCGAAGCCTTCTGATCTCAAGATCACCGATCTTCGTGTCGCCGTAATTGGCGGCGCGCCGATGACGTGTCCGATTATTCGCATCGACACCAACCAGGGCATCTACGGCCTCGGCGAAGTGCGCGACGGCGCCAGTAAGAACTATGCGCTGATGTTGAAGAGCCGCCTGCTCGGCCAGAATCCCTGCAACGTCGACAGGCTGTTTCGGAAAATCAAGCAGTTCGGATCGCATTCACGTCAGGGCGGCGGCGTCTGTGCGGTGGAAATGGCGCTGTGGGATCTCGCTGGCAAGGCCTACAACGTGCCGGTCTATCAAATGCTCGGCGGAAAGTTCCGCGACAAGGTCCGTTGCTACGCCGATACGACCGAGTCCCACGATCCGAAGGTCTACGGCCAGCGGCTGAAAGCACGCCGCGATCAGGGCTTCACCTGGCTGAAGATGGATCTCGGCATCGACCTGGTCGCTGATGTTCCGGGAGCGTTGACAATGCCGGCCGGTACCAACCTGGCGTACGGCGACCCAACGGTTGGCATGCTGACGGGCACCGAAATTACCGACAAGGGTGTCGAGTTGATGTGCGACTACGTCGCCGCCATCCGCGAGATCGTCGGCATGGATATCCCGCTCTGTGCCGATCATTTCGGCCACATCGGCGTCAACAGCTGCATCCGGCTCGGAAAGGGGCTCGAGAAGTACAACCTCGCCTGGCTCGAGGACATGGTGCCGTGGCCGTATACGGACCTGCTAAAGAAGATCACCGATGCGGTCGACATCCCGATTCTGACCGGCGAAGACATCTACCTGAAAGAGCCGTTCATCGAGCTGTGTCGCACGCACGCCGTCGACATCATTCATCCTGATCTCGCCACGTCAGGCGGCATCCTCGAGACGAAGAAGATCGGCGACACGGCGCAGGAATATGGCGTACCGATGGCGATGCATTTTGCAGGCACACCTGTATCGTGCATGGCCAACGTTCACTGCGCGGCGGCGACGGAAAACTTCCTCGCGTTGGAGAATCACTCGGTTGACGTGCCGTGGTGGGGCGATCTCGTGGACGGCATTGAAAAGCCAATCGTCAATAAAGGGTTCATCACCGTTCCCGACAAGCCCGGTCTGGGGGTGACGCTGAACGAGGCAGCGGTGAAACAGCATCTGCTCGAACCGGGCTACTTCTTGCCGACGCCCGAATGGAACGCTGATCGCACGAGCGATCGACAGTGGTCTTAAAGCGCCTGCGGCCCGAGCGAGGGGCCGGAGGGAAGCGCCGCGGAGCGGGGCCCCCGAGCGAGAGCGCGTGGGGGTGGGGCCCCACGCGCATTGAATAATGCAGACAGGACAATTCATATGGCAAATCGAAATCGCTTTGCGACCCTGGCAGCTCTCGTCGCGCTGCTGACACCCGTGCTCTCGCACGCGCAGCTGTTCACGCTGACGAAAGACCAGATGATCGAGCTGACGGCGCAGAACCCGTTCGATCGGTTTCCTGATGGCCGTCCTAAAGTTCCTGACGGCCTGATCGAACGCGCGAAGGGACTTTCTGCGGAGGAAGTCTTCGCCATCCTGCCGGGAAAAAATTTCCGCAATCAGTACGCCGACGGATTTCAGATCCTGCACCCGAACAAGCGGCTCGTCGGCCGCGCGTTCACG
>JBKPSH010000209.1:0-7210 GCA_046734955.1 Acidobacteriota bacterium | reverse complement strand
GAGCGCAGCCAGAGACAGCAAGAGGTCGCCAGAAACGGGCGACCTCTTGGTCCAAATAAAGTTGGTTGCGGGGGCAGGATTTGAACCTGCGACCTTTGGGTTATGAGCCCAACGAGCTACCGGACTGCTCCACCCCGCGTCGAGAAACCTAATCGTAACACGCCGCGACAAAGAGGGTCAACGAAACGAGGCCCACTACGGCGTCACATTGATGAGGATGCCGCTGCCTTTCGGCACGAACATCGGTGTCGCATAGAAATTCCGTCCGTGCCACGTGACCGAACGTCCGACGATGATCCCGAGCGCCGCGCCCGCCGTGACGTCGCTGGCCCAATGGCGATCGTCGACGAGGCGGGACATGGCCACATAGGATGCGATGGTGTAGGTCGGCACCGCCCATCTCCAGCCGAGATGTTGTTGAAGCACGGTTGCTGCGGCGAATGTTCCGGCTGCATGGCCCGACGGAAACGCGAATCCCGACGCGCGTGTGCCATCTTCGCGGAGCGGTCGATCTCGCCGAACGGCCACCTTAATTCCTTGCGTCAGGCCCTGTGACAGCAGCGTGGCCTCGATGAGATCCATGCCGAGGTGCTGTGCGCGGCGTGAACCACGCGCGCGGCCGACGACGTACGTCGTGCCTGCGGTTCCAATCAGCACGGGAAATGATCCGATGTATTTACCGAGCAGGAATACGTTCTTCGCGGTATCGGACGTGCTCAGATGGTCATTGAAATAATCGTCAGCCGGATGGACCGCAAGTGAGACGCCCGTGCCCCACGCGAGCCAGTACAGCGTGTTCTTGCGCGGGATATGTTTGATGTCGTCGCCGAGATTGTGGACCAGCGCGGGAAAGAAGCTCCTGGTCGGCTTGGTAGGCTCTTCACCTTCCGTAGTTTTCTGCCCCGACCCTTGAGGCGTTTGTGCCGCTTGCGGCGTTTGTGCCCCTTGATCCGAGAGGATGTCGACTTGCTGCGCCCGCACGGCTGGCGACATCAGCAAGAGTAAAAGAGCAAAGACGGTCGAGCTTTGCGACGTCCACTTGAGCATAATGACTCCGTTAGTGGATGCGCGTTGCACACCTTGCGCCAGTGTAACTACTTCGTATCGTCCTTCAGGTCTTTGAGGATGAATACCACTTCGCCAGGACGTATGAGGCCGAGATCCTGGCGTGCAAGTGATTCGATGGTCGCGGGATCTTCATTCAGCCTGCGCATCTCTTCGCGCAGCGCGCCGTTCTCTCGCTTAAGCTCGTCCAGCGAGGCCTGGAGCTGTCGATACTGCCGTCGCGCGTTCATCGACTGCATCAGCCCCTTCTCGCCCACGAGCGCGTCCACGATCAGGACCAGCGTGATGAAGATCAGCAGGACGTGCAGGCCGCGCTTTCGAATGAGCGAAGGGGCAGCAGGAGTAACGCGATTGCGGCGCAACGGCGCGGCGCCTGCGCTGCGTTTACTTTCAGTCCGTTCACGGGGCATGAATGAGCTGGTCCTTTGTACAATACTTTCGTCCCAATCGAGCGCCGAAAGTAGGGCCAAGGCTGAATTTCCCAGCCTGCCCGTCACTCGCGGCACGGAGGCACGCGCATGAGCCAGGAGTACGTGATCGTTCTGACGACGTTGCCGGCAGATGCTGACGGTGCCGCGTTCGCCCGAGACCTTGTCGAGGAGCGGCTGGCCGCATGCGTGAACCTCTCGGCGCCGATGGAATCGATCTATCGCTGGGACGACGCAATCGAAACCGAATCCGAGCGACAGCTCGTCATCAAGACAACCCGCGAGCGGGTCGTTGAATTGTGGGATCGCGTCCGGGAGCTGCACCCCTATGACATGCCCGAGTTCCTGGTGATGCCAATCGTCGATGGCAACGACGCGTATCTGCGATGGGTCGCCGAGTCAACGAGCTGATTGGTGAATTCGTGAGTTGGTGAATTCGTGAATTGGCGTCGGGCTTCGCAGGAACGCCGCAATTCACCAATTCACAAATCCACCAATTCACCAATTTAAAGTAGCGCCTGCGCCAGGTCCGCGATCAGGTCCTCCGGATCCTCGATGCCGGCGGAAATGCGAACAAGACCATCGGTGAGTCCGATCTTTGCGCGACGGTCGGGAGGAACCGAAGCATGCGTCATCGATGCAGGATGAGAGATGAGCGTCTCGACGCCGCCCAGGCTTTCCGCCAGCGCCATCAGCCGGACACGCTTGCAGACGTCGTACGCGGCTTCGAGGCTTCCAACATCGAACGTGAGCATGCCGCCGAAACCTTTCATCTGACGTTTGGCAAGGGCGTGTTGCGGATGTGACGGAAGACCCGGGTAGAGCACGGCTTTGACGTTCGGATGACCAGCGAGATATTCGGCCAACGCCTGACCGTTGGCGTTGTGTTGGGCCATGCGCAGCGCCAGCGTTTTCGTCCCACGCAGGATCAGCCACGAATCGAACGGACTGAGAATGGCTCCCGCAGCGTTCTGAAGAAACTTCAGATTCTCGATGTCCTCATCGCCGACTGCGACGACGATGCCGCCGACACTGTCGCTGTGTCCATTCAAATACTTCGTCGTACTGTGCACGACGAGATCAGCGCCGTACTCGATGGGACGCTGCACGACCGGGCTCGCGAACGTGTTATCGACCACGACCTTGATGCGGTGCTTTCGCGCCAGCTCGCTGATCGCGGAAAGATCGGTTAGCCGCATCACCGGATTGGTTGGCGTCTCGATGAACAGCATCTTGGTCTCGGGACGGATGGCGCGCTCGACCTCGTCCAGACACGACGTGTCGACGTAGGTGAACGCCAGCTGATACCGCCGAAGCACCTGTTCGAACAAACGATAGGTGCCGCCGTATGTGTTGTCGGTGACGACGACGTGGTCGCCAGCTTCGAGCAGGGTCGTGATGGCGTCGATCGCCGCCATGCCTGACGCAAAGGCGTACGCCGCTTTACCCCCTTCGATCGCGGCGATGTTGTTCTCGAGCGCGAGCCGCGTCGGGTTCTGCGTTCGCGCGTACTCGAAGCCTTTGTGATGACCGACTGCTTCCTGAACATACGTCGACGTTTGATAGATGGGCGTAATGATGGCGCCGGTCGACGGGTCGGGTTCCTGGCCGGCGTGGATGCAGATAGTAGAAAAGCGCGCGTTGTCGGGAAGCTTCATGGCTTTTGACTCTATCATTCGGAGGGCCGAGCCCCTCGGACTCCCTTTCACGCTCTGTTATCATCGCTGCCAAGGCAATGAGTACGGCACGACTCCCTGAGCGGGTGCTGCCCGGCAGCCGCCGATCCGCGCCCGCGCCAGGGGCGGAGCTTCCTTACTCGGCACGCGACCTGCTCCTGAACACGTGGCCTGGCCGGCTCTTCATTATTTCCGCAGCGTTGAAACTCGTTGTCGGATTGCTGCGCCTCGTCGGCCAGTTGCCGACGCTCGTTTCGATTCTCAGCAGCGCCGCCACGATCGGTCTCGTCCTCTCCGTGTCGGTGTTCGTATGGCGGCTGTTCGTGCTCATGCGGCAGCAGCTGCTCTGGCGTGTACGGCGCAAGCTGATTCTGTCCTACATCTTCATTGGCGTCGTACCGTCGCTGTTGATCGTGATCTTTTTCCTCCTTGGCGGCGTGCTGATCTTCATGAACGTCAGCGCGTATTTGTTCAAGGATGGCTACGACGCGGCGTTGAATGATCTCAAAGTGGTGACGAGCGGCGCGGCATCGGAGATCTCACGTGCCCCGGAGGCTGCCGCCCAGTCGCTCGCGCGTACCCAGCGGAATGCCGCGTTGTTGTACCGCGGTGTGTCTTTCGTCTATGTTCCGGTCGGGACTGGAACGCGGCCCAATCCTGTGGCCCGCGTGACCGCCGGCGGGTGGGAGCATATGCCGTCCCCTTCTTCCATTCCGTCGTGGATCAAACGCGATGGATGGTTCGGCACGGTTGCCATTCCTTTAGCGGATGGTCCCGGCCAAGTCGAACTCGTGAACCGAGCGGTTGCGCCGGTCGTGGTCGGTGGAGCAGTGGTCGGTTTCGTTATTGGCGATCTGCCGATCGCCGACGAGATGATCCAGAAACTGCAGCTCGATACCGGGGTGCGAGCGGGCACGGCGGCGATCATCCCGGCAAACGGGCCGGCGTCAACCATCCCGGCGAATGCAGGAAGCGACACAGGAGGTGGGGGAAACTGGTCGACACTTTTCAGAAAGAGTGTGATCTTCTTGGATTACCAGGACTGGAATTCCGGAAAAAAGGACCGAGCCAGCATCTCCCTCAGCTATCGCCCGAGCGAGCTCTATCGCCGGCTTTCCGATGCGCAGCAAATCGCGTTCAGGGATATTCCGTTCGGCGTACTGGCGATCATCGTCCTGCTGATCATCGCGGGATTGTTTCTCATCATCGAGATGGTCGCGCTCAGCATGGGGCTTGCGCTCGCGCGATCGATCACCAGCGCCATCCACGAACTGTTCATGGGGACGGAGCGAGTGCGCCATGGCGACTTCGCGCACCGCATCAACGTGCAGTCGAACGACCAGCTTGGAGAACTCGCTGGTTCGTTCAATGAGATGACCGGCAGCATCGAGGGCCTGCTGCAAACGGCAGCCGAGAAGAAGCGGCTCGAGGAAGAACTGCGCATCGCGCGCGCGATCCAGATGTCGTTGCTCCCGCGCGGTCCGCTCGACGTGCCGGGACTTGCGATCACAGCGCTCTGCGTCCCTGCACGTGAAGTGGGAGGGGATTACTACGACTTCTTTCGCCTGCCAGAAGATCGGCTGGGCATCCTGATCGCTGACGTATCCGGTAAAGGCACATCGGCTGCACTCTACATGGCTGAGCTCAAGGGACTCGTGCTTGCGCTCAGCCAGCGATATGAATCACCACGCGAGCTGCTCATCGAGGTGAACCGGATCATCTCGGAGCATCTCGACAGCCGAAGCTTCATCACGATCACGTATGCTGTGATCGATCTGCACGCCGGCACGATGACCTTCTGCCGCGCCGGGCACACGCCGTTGATTTTTCTTCCCGGGCCATCCTCGAGGAGGCCTTCGGCAAAAGTGCTGACACCAAACGGCATGGTGCTCGGACTTCGGATCGACGGTGCGGCGGACAAATTTGCCGAACTCCTCGAGCAGGAACGGGTGGAGCTTTCCCCCGGAGACGTGATCGTGCTCTACACGGATGGAATCACGGAGGCGATGAACCCGAACAGCGATCTGTTCGGTGAGTCGCGTCTCAGCCGAATCGTGGAGGAACACGGTCATCTCGACTCCGACGAACTTCGCGAACGGATCATGCGCGAGATCGAGGCGTTCGTCGGCAGCGCCGATCAGCACGACGACATGACGATGATTCTGCTGAAAGTGGATCGCGCCTTCGAAGCGACCAACCGGATCGCCGTCTGAACCGCGCAGCCTGTAGCTCATGATCGGTCTGACCGTCATTTTCCGCACGCCATCGCAGATTGAAGCGGACGTCGTGCGCGGCCTGCTCGAAACCCACGGGATTCAGACGATCGTCTCATCCGACATGTCGCGAACCCCGTTTCCGCTGGCCGTCAACGAGCTGCGGATTGCCGTCCACGACGAGGAGGCCGACCGCGCGAAGCGGATCATCGCGAGCCATCGAGAGGAAAGCGGGCCGGGCCGTGTCGTGCCGTTCGGTTCCGAGCTCGAACCGCTCGAGCGCCGAATCGGCTACCGCTTCAAGGATCGCGGTATGCTCGAGCACGCGCTGACGCATCGATCGCGCGTCCACGAGGACGCGAGTGGCGGCGTCTTTGACAACGAGTCGATGGAGTTCCTCGGCGACTCGGTGCTTGGATTCGTCATCGCGGACATGCTCTTCCGTCAGTTTCCTCACCACAATGAGGGACAGAAGTCGAAGCTCAAAGCGTCGATTGTGTCCGCGGCGTCGCTGGCGCGCCTCGGCGAGAAGATCAATCTCGGTGAGTTCTTGATTCTCGGACGCGGCGAGGAGAAAACCGGAGGGCGACGGAAACTGGCGCTGATCGCTGATTGCTACGAGGCACTGATCGCGGCGATCTATCTCGACGGCGGGATCGAGCCGGCAAAGGGCTTCATCGAACGGCAGTTCGCCGGCCTCATCCAGGAAGCGCGACGCACTGGCGCGCACGCGACCTTCACCGAAGACTATAAGTCAGCGCTGCAGGAGTGGCTTCAGTCGCACGATCGAGGGCTGCCGGCGTATCGGCTGGCGGGCGAAATCGGTCCGGCTCATCGCCGGCTGTTCGACGTCGAGGTCGTGGTTAACGGAGTGCCCGTGGCGCGAGCCGAAGGGAAGAGCAAAAAGGAAGCGGCCCAGGCGGCAGCGAAGCTGGCATTGGACCGCTTGAGTAGCGAGTGAAGGATAATCTTTTCCCCTTCAATCAATCTCAATAATCCCCCACGGCTTTTCACGCGCTGCATCGCGCGGTTGCGCCCCAGCCATCGCAAGGGCAGGCTCGTTGTGGGGAAGTCGATTCATCACGTAGGCATGCACTTCGCGCGCGATGTCTTCCTCGGTGGGTGGCGCCGCGTGTGCGTTGAGTCGAACCCAGAGGCGCATCATCGGATCGGCGAAGCTGTATCGCTTCTGGCGCGACACGATCAGGTCGACATCTTCAAGCCACGACAAGTAATCCTTGGTCGATCCCGGCGTCCGTCGCAGTCGTGATGCGATCTCGGTCAGCGTCAACGGTTCTTCCTCAGCAAGCACGTCGAGGATGGCCTTGAGCGCGCCATAGCCGCGCGCGCGATGCAGGCGCAATTCGTACGAGAACCGGCAGGCGATGGCGATTGTTCCGGCGGGTGACAGCAACGCGGTCAGCGCGCTGACCGGATCGACCGCTCCGCGCGCGCCTAAACTCGTCGATGCTTCCGCGAGCATGCGCGCGTACGAGGGGCGTCCGTCTGAAATGGCGTGTACGAGCCGCGCGAGCTCGTCCCGAGCGCGATCGTCTTCGTCCTCGATCGTGCCCGACAACGTGCGGGCGGCGGGCACGGCCGGGAGCGTGGCGCGGACCTCGCTCGGCGTCAGCGGCGCGACCGGGATAATCTCGAACTGCGCCGGCGCATCTCGGAGCAACCGGTGTGCGCGAGCTGTGTATCTCGTCGTCAGCACGAAGCGGTTGCCGCTCGTCGACAACGCGGCGAGCAGATCGCGAAGCACCGACCGCAGTCCGGGAAAGCTTTCGAACGTTCGCAGCTCGAGGAATTCGTCGAGCAGGAACGT
>JBKPSH010000208.1:0-6879 GCA_046734955.1 Acidobacteriota bacterium | reverse complement strand
GTCGCCGTCATTGACGTGCGCGGCCGCGGTGACTGCGCGATCGGGTATCCGCAGCGTGGACGCTTTTACTTTCCAGGCCGCATTGCAGACGAGGCGTATCTAACCTGGTTCTCGTTGATGCTGGGCAGGCCGTTGCTCGGTGGACAGGTGTACGACACCCTGCGCGCGCTGGACTATCTGCGTTCGCGACCGGATGTCGGTGGCCGTGTATCGCTCGTCGGCGATGGAGCACATGGGGTGATCGCGCTGTATGCAGCCGCGCTCGACACCCGCGTCCTCAAGGTCGCGCTGCGACAAACCGTCACCGACTACCGGTCGTTGGCGACCGCGGAACGATATACGCAGCCGTTCGGTATCTACGCCTACGGACTGCTCCGCGAATTCGATCTGCCGGAGATAGCTCGCGCGATCGCTCCGCGACCAGTACTGCTAATCAACCCAGTGAGCCCGCGCGGCGAACCAGCAGGACCGGCGGCCGCTGATCGATACAAGAGCGCGCCGAATACCACGGTCCGTACGTTGGAGACGAGTGACGATCCCGTGCAGGTGCTCGCGGAGTGGGCGAAGACCCTTTCACCGCCGCTCTAAATCAAAGAGCACAATATCTGATTCTTCGCGCGTTCGATCGAAGACGATTGCTCCACCGTCGCGCGAGATGTCGAAGTCGTCCATGACCGGGCCCGCCTCGAGTGACGTTATCTGCTGCTCGCGCCCGGTGTTGAGATCAATCGACCAGAGATCCTTATGTGACAGGTCGCCTTTCATGACCACGAGGATGTCGTTGGTCAAAAACACCAATCGCCGCGCGCCTCTCGATAAAACGAGCTTCGGCACCGGCCGTGGTGTGCCATCGGCGGCGACGGCTTTTACAGAAAAGGTCGTGCCGATGTCGGCGCCTGAGTAAACGAGAAAGGCTCCGTTCGGCGACCACGTCGGATCGGTCGAATATTCCTTCACCAGCAGAACCGGGGTTCCTCCGTCGACGGGGATCTTGAATAGGTGCGGTTCCCCGTGTTCGTTGACGCCGATGACCAGCGTTCGCCCATCCGGAGACCACGCGGGTGCGCCGCGCACGTCGAGCTGCTCAGCGACTCGACGCGTGCCGGTTCCATCCGCGTTCATGACGTATAACTGCGTGCGGTCCGCTGACTGCACCGTGAATGCGATGCGCCGGCCATCCACGGAAATCGCAGGGGCGGCAACTGCGCGTCCGTTGATGCCGTTCCAAAGCTCGGCCGCCGTTCCATCGCTCGCGATTCTCCACAGACCATCGCGTCCGGCCATCGGCGCGCGGTAGACGATGTAGTCGGGTCCGATACGTGGCGAAACGCCGCCGCCCGTCGGCAGCGAGATCGCCGCGCTGTCCGATTCGTTGATCATGCGCGTGGTACGCGTGGCGCGCCAGAGACGACTTGTCGAACGCGAGGCGGTTGCGACCAGCCGTGTCCCGTCCCCGTTCGCCGACAACGACGTGTACTGCTCCAGACCCGTGACGATGCGGCGCGACGTCTTGCGCTTGACGTCGAGGGCATAAATCCAGGGACCCGATCCATCGTGATCCGTCGCGAGATACAGCAGCGTTCGGCTGTCGAGGAACGTCGGAAACGATACACGTGCCGAGTGAAAGGTCAGGCGCTCCGGTTCGCCTCCGTCCACCGGAATGCGCCAGAGGTCGCTTTCATCGAGCGGCAAACCGTGAACGAAATAGATGTAGGCGTCGTCACGCGACCACACAGGAAAATGGTTGTGAAAGCCCGCGCGCGCAACGTAAATCTGCCGGCCGACTTTCTCGTTTGCTCTGGTGACGAAAAGAGGGTCTCCCTCTGCGGGAGGGTGATACACGATCCGTGTGCCATCCGATGACCAGTCGAGTTCGGAGATTCCGGTCAGATATGGTTGCGGCGTGCCACCCATCGTTGGCACGGACCAGCCAGCATCGACTGCGCCGCCGGGATTCCGAGTCCAGAGGGCGACCAGGGATGCGTCGGGCGAGAAGCCCAGTGTTCGCGTCGCCGGATTTCGCAGTTCCCGGATGCTCCCTTTGGTCAGGATGCTGCCCTCGGTCAGGTTGTGACTCGTCCCGGTTCCTACCTGGCTTACCCAGACGTCCCACGCGCCGCCGCGGTCCGACAGAAAGGCGATGAATTTGCCATCCCGTGAAATCGCGGCGTGTTGCTCAGCGCCGCCAAAATCGGTCAACTTCATGGGCTTTGCGGCTTCGAGCGGGTTTCGCCAGAAGTAGCCGGATCGGTCCAGTCTCCACACCGCGGCAGCTGTAACGACAATCACCAGCGCTGCTGCAGTCACTGCCCACCAGCCGCCGCGCCTGGGACCCGACGAGACGTGCGGCTGGTTAGAGTCTGGGTGATTCAGCGTCTCTTCGATCTCGAGCCTCGCGTCGCCGATATCGCGGAGCCGCCGCTTTGGATCTTTCTCGAGGCACCGTCGGAGAAGCCGTCTGATGGTGGCAGGCGTCTGCGCCGGCAGGAGCGTCCAATCGGGCTCGCGCTGTAGCACCGCGGCGGCCGTGTCCGGAGAGGTTTCGCCGCTAAATGCCGGGCGCCCGGTCAACATTTGAAACAGGACACAACCAAACGCCCAGATATCCGTTCGCTTGTCGACCGGTCTTCCTCGTGATTGCTCCGGACTCATGTAGGCCACTGTGCCGGCGATGACTCCGTCACGCGAGTGTGCGGCCCCGATGGGCGACGGGTTCACGACTTCATCCTGCGAGTCCTCCTTGGCAAATACTTTCGCCAATCCAAAATCGAGCACTTTGATCCTGCCATTGGCGGTGATCTTGATGTTGGCCGGTTTGAGATCGCGATGAATGATGCCCTTGTCGTGTGCTGATTCAAGCGCATCGGCGATCTGGATGGCGAGCTCGAGCGCCTCGTTGATCGAGACCGGGCCGGCACCGAGATGTTCGCCGAGCGTCGGCCCTTCCACCAGTTCGAGCACCAACCCACGCACGGCGGCGGACTCTTCAATCCCGTAGATCCCGGCGATGTGCGGGTGATTGAGCGTTGCCAGCACACGCGCCTCCAGTTCGAAGCGCGCAAGCCGTCCAGGGATCAAAACGAACGGATCCGGTAAGACCTTGATCGCCACGTCCCGGCCGAGCCTCGTATCGCGGGCGCGGTACACCTCTCCCATGCCACCGGCGCCGAGAAAGTCGGTAATCGTGTACGGGCCAATCTGCCGCCCAACGAGCGACGCTCGATCGCTGGCGAACATCTCGGCGGCAATAGTGGTGACCGATGTGGTGAGAAACCGTTCAACCCGCGGCGCGTGCGCGAGCAGACTTTCGATCTCGCGCCGCAGCGCGTCATCGTCCTTACACGCAGCTGCAATAAACGCCGCTCGCTCTTCGGTGCTGCGATCGAGTGCGGCGTCGCAGAGTTCATCGACGCGTCGGCGGCGTTCGGCGTTGGTCATGACTTCCCGCCTTCAAGTTCGCGAAGCAGCCACAGCTTTGCCAACCGCCAGTCTCGCTTGACGGTGTCGGTCGACACTTTCAGGACCTCAGCGGTTTCTTCTACGCTCAGTCCACCAAAGAAGCGCAACTCGACGACGCGGCTCTTTCGAGCGTCGGACTCCTCCAATGCTTTTAATGCGCGATCCAGCGCGACGATGTCCAACGCGGGATCGGTAGCCGTCGCGAGTCCTTCGTGGAGCGTCACTCGCTGTGCGCCGCCGCCGCGTTTTTGGAATCCGCGGCGCCGCGCATAATCCACCAACACCCGCCGCATCAAACGCGCTGAGATTCCCAGGAAGTGAGCGCGATCCTGCCATCGAATCTGCCGTGCGTCGGTCAGCCGCAGGAACGCTTCGTTGACGAGCGCCGTCGTCTGGAGCGTGTGTCCGTGGCGCTCACGGCCCATGTAGCCGCGCGCGAGCCGGCGGAGCTCCGCTTCCATGAGCGGAACGAGCTGTTCGAGGGCCGCATCGTCACCGTCGCTCCAGGCCCGAAGGAGTTCGGTCACCGCCCCGGGTGAAGGGGTTTCCATGTTCTATTCGTGGCGAAGTATGGCATTTTCCTTTTCCCTTTTGCCTTTTCCTTGTTCCTTTCCCTTTCCCGTTCACCCTTCGAACCGGAATTCGCGCATTTCAGGGTACGCAACGGTTTTCAACGCGCCCCCGGAGGGAATGCATCATGAGATCACAGATCTTCAGACGCTCTTTGGTTGGCCTGGCAGTCATTGTGGCAGTGAACCTGGCGTGGGTGCCTGCCCCCCGCGCGGCGGATGCCGAGACGAACCAGGTACTCGAATGGAATCAGATTCTCATCGACACGCTGGTTCTCGGAAATGCCGTAAACGCAGCGAGTCCGCGGCTCAGCGCCATCGTTCATACGGCGATCTTCGATGCCTACAACGGAATCGAGCAACGCTACACTCCGATTTTTGTCCAGGGACCGGCTCCGAAAGGGGCCTCGCGCAGGGCAGCGGTAATCGCGGCGGCTTACACGACGCTGTACGCACTGTTTCCGACGCGTCGCGCGGATCTCGATGCCAGTTATGCCGCGTCGCTGGCCGCGCTGACTGAGGATGAGGATGACAGCGGCGGTCAATCGCGCGAGCATGGCATCTCATGGGGAATCCAGGTAGCGCAGGCCGTGCTCGCATGGCGCGCAACCGACGGGTTCAGCTCGGCACTGCCAGCTTTCCGGGGGGGAACGGCAGTCGGCCAGTGGCGTCCGACACCAACTGCTTTCGCGTCGATGGCATCGCAGACTCTGGCGTTCACACAACCTTTCGTTCTCTCCAGCGCGACGCAGTTCCAACCCCCGGCACCGCGCGGTCTCCTGAGTAGCACGTACACCGACGACTTCAACACGGTCAAGCAGCTTGGCCGAGCCACGGGATCGACGCGGACGGACGAGCAAACGGCACTCGCGCCGTTCTGGGACGGCAATGCCAGTGTCCATTGGAATCAGGCGGCGAATCAGATCGCGCGTGCCAGCGATCTCTCGATGTCCAAGAGCAATCGGCTTCTGGCGCTGCTGAACATCGCCATGGCGGACACGATGTTTACCACGTGGACTGGCAAACGACATTACGGCGCGAGCGACACCGATGTGACATGGCGGCCGGTCACCGCGATCCCTCTCGCGGATACCGATGGTAATCCCGACACCGCCCCCGATGTAGAGTGGACTCCTCTCATCACCACTCCGGCGCATCCTGAGTACCCGGCGGGGCACCCGTCGCTCAATGGCGCGGGGGCGACAGTCCTTCTCAATTGCTTCGACGATGCGCAGACGTTCACGCTGACCACGAGAACGAGTGCTGGCATCGACTTGCCGAGCCGCACTTACAACAGCATCTCGCAGGCGCGGACCGATGGAAACAATGCGCGGATCTGGGGCGGTATGCATTATCCGAGCACGATCGCGATCAGCAATCAGTTGGGCGAGACGATTGCGAATTATGTGAATCAGCACGCGATGCAGCCTCTGCACGGCGACCAGTAAGAAAACGAATTCGTCCCACCATGGTGCGCTCGGCCCCAGTCGGGTCGACGCGCCGTGTCCGCGTGCCTTATAGTCGAAGATCGAGAGCAAGGAGAATTGATGAGGCTGCGGATTCTCTTTCTTTCCTTCATCGTCGCGTTATCAACAGGATGCTCGTCGAAGACCGAGTCGTCTTCGACGAACGCGGCCTCCCTGCCCAAAGGGATCGACATCGCTGGCATGGACACGTCGGTCTCGCCGGGCGACGATTTCTACGCCTACACGAATGGCGGATGGATGAAGGCCACCCAGATTCCGCCCGACAAACCAACCTATGGAGTTATCAGCGTCCTGATCGATCGGACGCGACAGCAGACGGTGGACATCATTCAAGATCCGGCAAACACCGGTGCGAATGCGTCCGCCGATGCGCGCAAGATTGGCGACTTCTACGCAAGTTTCATGGACGAGAGCGGAATCGAGTCGAACGGGCTCACACCGCTGAAGTCGCAGCTCGACGCCATTGCCGCGATTAAGGACAAGCGCGAGCTCTCCCGGGCAATCGGTGCGACGCTGCGCGCCGACGTCGATCCACTCAATGCCACGAACTTCCAGACCGAGCATCTCTTCGGCGTGTTCGTCGCACAGGGCCTGACCGATCCGGAGCACAACACGCCATACCTGCTGCAGGGTGGACTCGGCATGCCGGATCGCGATTACTACGTGTCTACGAGTCCCAAGATGGCCGCCGTGCGCACAGACTACAAGCGGCATGTTGCCGCTGTGCTCGGGCTTGGCGGTTTCAAAGATGCCCCTGCGCGGGCTGCCCGTGTCGTTGATCTCGAGACAACGATGGCCGGCGTCCACGCCACGCGGGAGCAATCGGCGGACGTGAAGCAGCCGCAGGTCTGGACGCGAGACGCACTGCCATCCAAGGCGCCGGGACTCGATTGGCCGGTCCTGCTCGAGGCGGCCGGATTGAACGAAGCACCGAGCTTCATCGTCTGGCATCCGTCGGCAGTAACGGGACTCTCAGCGCTTGTCGCCAAGTCGCCATTGGAGACGTGGAAGGACTGGCTCGCCTTTCATGCCGTGAATCAGGTCACAGGCTTTCTGCCCAAGGCGTTCGTTGACGAAGGCTTCACGTTCTACGGGAAGACATTGAATGGAACGCCGCAGCAGCGGCCGCGATGGCAGCGCGGTGTCGACGCCACCAGTGCCGCGCTGGGTGAAGCGGTCGGAAAGATGTATGTCAGCAAGCATTTCTCCGCTGACGCGAAAGCGAAAGTTCGCGCCATGGTCGACGACCTCACGAAGGCGTTCGACAAGAGGATCGACGCGCTCCAGTGGATGACGCCGGAGACCAAGGCGAAGGCGAAAGAAAAGGTGAAGACGCTTTACGTCGGCGTCGGTTATCCGGACAA
>JBKPSH010000207.1:0-13213 GCA_046734955.1 Acidobacteriota bacterium | reverse complement strand
CCCAGCGGCGGCTCATAGCGTCCCACGAAGTCGAGCTGGGTTTCAGTTGCCGTGAGCGGATAGACCGACAATTCGGCTTTCATGACCGGAAACAGCGCGGCACGCTGCGCGGCCGACCATTCGATCGGGATGCGCGTGACTGGTGAAATCGGCGCTGTGTAGCTCTGCTCGCTGATCTCCCCTACCGTGACGGCAATCTCTGCGCCGATATCGAGCGGCCCGATGTTGACGTGCAGTGCGGCGGCGACGTCCCTCGCGCGCGCGGCCGCAGCATTCGTGGCCGCGCTCAGTACGGCCGCCGGATCCTTGACGAGCGCGTCACGTACCGCCGTATACGGGTGGTTGACGTAGTCGTGGCTTCGAATCTCGTTCATGGGCGGGACCTTGCGATCGGTCGCAGACCGTTGAGGCGTCTATCTATCATAGCCCATCGCTAACAGGCCCCGCTGCCTCCGTGTTCGCACGTCAAACGTAATCAGCTCCTCCGCTCGGTCATGGAGTGGTACTTCCGCCAACGGTGATGTGCGGATGTCGATGGCTGAAACGTGAGAACCGTAAGTCAACGATCAACGCAGTAGCGGTCTTTCGCGGAATTGAAATCATCAGAACCCGCCCAGGGTGAGTGGCGACAACGCATTCTACGCGAGGCTCCGGATGCAATTGAGAACGATCATCGGCCATGAGTCGCCAGTGAATAGGAGACCGTGAGTAGATCGGTGCCGGAATTCCGGCAGTGGCGAATCTACTTTGGCGGAAAACGTATGGATTGAGGACGACGAGAGACGGTAGGGAATTTGATCGGCACACAGCCGATGTGTCGCGCGACTGGAGTGGCGCGCAACACGAAAGGGGGGTGTGTATGCGATCCGTCGTCTCACTGATCGTCTTCGTATTCATCAGCCTGACACTAGGAGCGGCTCGTGCGCAGGCGATGCCGATGTTCGCACGCAAGTACAGCGTCGGCTGTAGCTACTGTCACACGACGATTCCACGGTTGAACGAGACCGGGTTCAAGTTCCGCGCTGCCGGATTCCGGCTGGTGGAGGACATCGGCAAGCCACAAAAGGAAGAAAAGGAGTTTTCGCTCGGCGACTACTTCTCGGCGCGAATTCAGTCGCGCTTCGATTCGCAGGCGACGAATCAGCCGAACGGCGCGCCGGTGGCGAATTGTCCGGGGAATGTCTGCGGTCCACGCACGACGACCACGGCCATGAGCTTTATGGAGGCGACGATCTATCCGCTCACCGGCTCGTGGGGCGATCACTTCGGTTCGTTATCCGAGTTGTCCGTCTCGCCCGAGGACGTCTTCGAGATCGAAAACGCGTACGTGCGAGCGATCGCGGGCAACGAAACCAGGTTCTTCACCTCACGGTTCGGCGTGTTCCATCCGTGGGAGGGTTTTGGCGGATCCGACCGGCCGTTCTCCAATGCGCGAGCGCTTTTCCAGACCACCGCAATTTCAGCGGGCGGACGTGCCGTGCCGTACGTGTTTCAGCCGTGGGGCCTCGATGAAGTTGGCGCCGAGGTGGGGGCGGAGATCACCAAGCTCTCAGTGCGCGCCGCGATTCTCGGCGGAACGATGATGCGCTGGGAAGAGGAGTCGAACGCGTTCCTGCCGTTTCCCGCGCAGACCGGTCCGTGGAAGGGGGCGAACCAGGCGATCGCCGCGCTCGGAAAGCCGCCGACGTCAATCGGTCACAACTCAGTCGACTTTTCCGCCAACGCGCAGTACTTCCTCCATCCCGACGGCGGTGTCGCAGCGGTGATGTACTACCACGGAACCATTGCGACGCCGACTCATTGCACAGATGGGACGGCAATCGGGACAGGCAGCGCCGCCGCAGAAACGTTGTGCGGCGTGTCGGCGGCCGGCGATATCGGGAACACGGACTTCGACTTCACCGAGGCCACGGCGTTCGAGAACCACTTCGATCGCCTTGCGCTGTACGGCTCGTATCCGTTGGGCAAGTTCATGGGACAGGCCGGGTATCACTACGGTCGCGACGACATTCCGGCAAGTCCGGCGGCGTTTCCGACCAATTCGACGATAAACAGATTCACGAGTACTGGCGGTTTCGTAGAAGGCGCGTACACGGTCCACGAGTACGTAACCGCGGGCCTTCGATACGATCGCTTTCACGCGAACACATCAAGACTCAACACCCAGTGGTCCGTGACGCCATACGTCAATATTCCGTTACAGAATGGCTTCCAAATCATTGCGGAGTACCAACATCGTGACTTCCAGCTGGACGCGACGAATAATCGACAGAACGACACCTTCCAGGTGCGGGTGATCTTCATTCAGTAATCATCTATCGGGATCATGTGTGGATGCCGCCGCCTGACGACGGCGGCATTTCTTATCCGGAACGCCGCGCGACACCACTAGCAACGCCAGTCGACTATCTTGGAGAGCGTCGACCCTAAGCGAGTCCACGTCCGTTCGTTTCCTCAAGTTGACGTCCAATCCCGTAAGGCGTCGACCAGGTGGCTGTCGACACAGACCTGCGTGATGTAGGGAAGCGTGGATCTAGCATGGCGACTGGAATCGGCCAGCCTTGATAGTGCGACCGAGTTCATGGGCAGCGGCTATTCCGCTCCTAGGACCCTCCCCGCTCCCGCCACCTTCCCCGAGCCGTCGTCGAGGGCAGCCGCACCGAAAACTTCAACAAACGGGGCGGGCGGGCTGGATCAGTGGAGACGTTCACCAGAACTTACGGCTGGGCCAGACAGCGAGCGAGATGATCGCGTGACGATGGAGAATCCGCAGCGCACCACTATAATCCGACTGCCATGGCGCTGGCCCCAGGCACCCGGCTCGGTCACTATGAAATCTTGGCTCTGATCGGCGCGGGCGGCATGGGCGAGGTCTATCGGGCGCGCGATACGAAGCTCGCCCGCGACGTCGCGGTGAAGGTGCTTCCCGACGTGTTCGCGCTCAATCCCGAGCGCCTCGCGCGTTTCAGACGGGAGGCCCATGTCCTCGCCTCGCTCAACCATCCCCACATCGCGTCTATTTACGGGCTCGAGGAGTCGCACGGCACATCGGCGCTCGTCCTCGAGCTCGTCGAAGGCATGACCCTGGCCGATCGGCTCGTGCGCGGGTCGCTTCCGCTCGAGGAAGCGTGGTCCATCGCGCCACAGATCGCGGAGGCGCTTGAGGCCGCCCACGATCACGGGATCGTCCATCGCGATCTGAAACCGGCCAACATCAAGGTGCGCGCCGACGGCACCGTAAAAGTGCTCGATTTCGGTCTCGCAAAAGCCCTGGATCCGGCCGCGACCGCCTCGGGTACCTCCCAGTTGCCGACGCTAACCAGTCCGGCCGCGACCCGCGTCGGCCTGATCATGGGCACCGCCGCGTACATGAGCCCCGAGCAGGTGCGCGGCCGGACAGTCGACAAGCGCGCCGATGTGTGGGCATTCGGATGCGTCCTCTACGAGATGCTGACGGGCAGGCGCCCGTTCGAGGGCGGCGATGTGCCCGAGACGATGGCGCGAGTGATCGAGCGCGAACCGGATTGGAGCGTGCTCTCGAGCGTAGCGCCGTCGTCCGTCGTTCAGGTCGTCCAACGCTGCCTGCAGAAGGATCCAGGCAATCGTCTTCACGATATAGCCGATGCACGGCTCGAGCTGCGCGACGCGCTGGCCGCTGTGGGAGAAAGCAGCGCCACGGTGCCGGCGACGTTGTTGGGGACGCGGTCGATCGTGTTGATCATCTCAATCCTTACTGCAGGACTGCTTCTTGGGTTCATAGGAGCGCGCTGGCTCCTGCCGATCCTCGCACCGGGCAGTGCGCGCCCCGAGAGTCCCACCGGTACTCCACGTCTCAGTACCGAGATCAACCTTCCGGATGACGCGCCACTCGCCCTGGATTCCGAGGCAGCGGACATTGGGTACGATTCGACCCTGCTCGATATCTCACCCGATGGACGAACGCTCGTGTACGTCGGCAATTCACAGGGGACCGTGCGGCTCTACGCGCGGCAGCTCGATACGTTCGAGGTCCGGCCGTTGGCCGGCACGGAAGGCGCGTTGCATCCGTTCTTCTCGCCGGATGGTCGGTCGGTCGGCTTTCTGACGAACGACAAAGTGAAGACGTACTCATTCACGAGTGGAACAGCGACCACCATTTGCGATGTCTCGGTTCCGGTCATCGGAACGTGGACCGCCGACGATCAGCTCTTCTACGGTGCGGAGGAAGGCAGGCGATTGTTCCGTGTGAGTGCACACACCGGCGCCGTTCCGGTGCTCATGGCTGACATTCGAGAGGGCTACAGGTACGGCCACGTGACGCCAGATGGCAAATACGTGCTCGCCACATTCCGGATCGGCGGTATTGGCGCTGACTTCGCGCAGATCCAGCTCGTGAATCTTGCGACCAAACAAGTCAGAGTGCTGACAAGCGAGGGCTATGACGCGCGGCTTACGCCCGCGGGGGATCTGGTGTTCGGCCGGTCGGGGCGCGTGTTCGTGGCGAAATTCGACGCCGAGCGGCAGGTCCTCGGGGATCCGGTGCCGGTGGCGTCGGGTGTCCGGATGCACGCCCTCTACCCGCATTTGCAGGTTGCCGTGTCTGCAACGGGCATACTGGTCTATGTCCCTGGCGGCGATGTCGCGGTCGCGGGGATCGCGTGGGTCGATCGTCAAGGACGAGCCGACTTTCTCCCGATCGAGCCGCGCGTCTATGGGATGCTCGACCTCTCCGATGATGGCCGACGGCTCGCCGTGCACGTGTCCGACAACAAGGACTACATCCTGATCTACGACGTCGAGCACCATCAATCGCGGCGACTGCCCACGGACGACAGCGCCGGATGGCCCAAGTGGTCGCCCAACGGAGATGCGCTCGCCTATACAAGCTTCGCTCAAGGAAAACCGTATCGGATCCTCGTGCAATCCATAGATTCCGATCGCCCTCCGACAGCCGTCGCCCAGGCGACGACCCGGTTGACCACGTGCACGTGGAGCGTTGACGGGCACTTGACGTTCTACGAGTTTCTGCCACAACGCATCGGCAGAGTTGTGGTTTCCGATGGCCCTACGTCTTCATCTCCGCCGGAGTACATGAGTTTTCCGGGAACCACGCACGACATCACTGCCGACGGTCACTGGCTCGTGTACGTTGACACGGGCATCAATGTTCGACCCCTGCCCGTCGGCGAGGGGTTTCAGAAGATCGCAGATATCGGCTCAGAGCCGCGATGGTGTCGGAAGTGCACCGAGCTGCTGTATCGGCAAGGCAATCGGTGGTTCAGCACAGAGGTGCGCCTGGCCCCTCGGTTCGAATGGAAGCCGCCACATCAGATCCTTCAAACACAATTTAACGACAGCCCTGGACCATCGTGGGCGCTCTCTCCGGACGGCCAACGGATCCTCGTCGTGAAGAGAAGGGAGGAGCCGCCGCGAACCAGGCTGCGCGTGGTCCATGGGTGGCTGGCGGATCTGAAGTAGTCACCGTCACTGGCAAACGGCAAAGGCCGCCTCGCAAGGCGATGTGTCGGACCGCCTTGACCGGGTGTCGACAATCCGCAGGTCGCCGGACAGATCCTGACTCCCTCTCAGTAGGTAATGTGCGTCGAGTCGAGCCAGTGATGCGAGATCGGGGCAAGTGGATTAGGCAGTGCCGACACGCGATGGGGGTACGCCATGGGACCTAACGCTGGTTCACTGCGCAGTCACCGAGCCCAGCGATGCGAGCAGGATGGTCGTGAGCACGATGGAAGAGTAAGGGAAGCGATTCATGGGACGCACCGATAATGAACAGAATCGAGCTGGGGGCCGGCTGTTGGCCGGCCCCTAGTTCCCACGGTTGTTACTGCGCGACGTTGGCGAGCTGCTTGTGCATGTCCGCGGCAGCGTTCGCCTCCTTTGCCGCGTCCCGCGATAGCTCCGCGAGATGGCTGTGAATAGGGGCCGCCTGTTCGATACGAGTGCCCCTGAGTGAGGCGGCGAAGGCGTCGTGCTCCTTCGCGTCGGCGGCATACCGGCCGGCCAGCGTCCGGAAATACTCTTCGAGTGCGTGATGATCCGCCGGCGTGCGCGCCTTCGCGGCGAGTTCAGCCAGCTGCTGATCGGTAGGCGCCGGGGCCCCAGCCCCACTGTGGAATCGAGCCGCGTTGGGCGGCGGAGTGGCGGATTCTCCGCCGGCGAGCTTGTTGTGGTACGCCGCGAGCTCTCGTACGGTCGTTGACTCCTGCGTATTCAATTCAGCAAGACGCTTGCAGTGAGCACTCATGCCGCTGCCAAGGTTGCGGCTCGGATTTCCGACGGCGCTCTGTGCCATCGACTGATGCCTCGCGGCCTCAGACGAGTACTGATCCGCGAGTGCGTAGAAGTGAGCCGCGAGCCGGGCGTTGTCATCGGGCTCGCCGCGGGCGGCCAGCTGTCGAACCTCTAGGCTGTTCAGCAGCGTGCCGGACTTCTCTTGTGCCGCAGCGGTGCCAACCGCAGTCACGACGGCAATGGCTGCAATCACGAATGAGCGGAAATGTACGGACATGACCTACTACCTCTCTGGTGACGCACTGTCACCCGAATCTGCGTTCTTAAACTGCGCAACAGCCGCACAGTAGGCTTTCAGTTGTGACGACGAAGTCGCCGGTCAGATCGACCGGGTGCGATGAGGTGACTCAGACTCGAAGTGCGAGAACGAGAGGCCGTGCGGCGAGCAACAACTGCTGATCGGGAGGGTGGTCCGAGCGTGCTGCGGGAGTAAAGCGAGCGAACGCGAGCCACGAGACCACACCTTCCGGTTGCGCGTGCGGCGCCGAGGGTCCGCGTCGGCCCTGTTCGCGCATGACGGCGATCGGGGCGAGCGTTGTGTCCCTGCAGTCTTCATTACTGGTGACGCGTGGAGACGTGTTCGAATGCCCGCATCCGGCAGCAGTCGTCCCCTCAACCGGGTGACACCACACGTTACACATCAAGGCGGCGTTTTGCCCAACCGTTAGCATCAGCACGATCGAGAGGACGGCAGCTCGGACCACGTTTGATCTCACTCATATGACAGGCAAGAGCTGCGCCACACCTGCCAGAAGAGGAACCCGCGCGAAAACACACCGCTTTTGATCATTGTCTGGTAGCCAGCCCGGACGACGCGGGGGATTTCGCGGACAGACGCCGAAAAATCGGCACCTCGGCACCGACGTCTCGACCACAGATGCTTGAACACGATCAACGCCAACAACCCGGCAATCAACGCCACTGGGAGACCCACACGAGAGAGCGCACCGAGCGCGAAGACATACGCCGCGATGATCGCAATGACAACGATCGCGATCCATGCGCGAGATGGGATGCGGCGATTACTCAAGGCTCACATCGGTGCCGCCGTAGCCAACACGTACTGAAGGCTGCTGACACCTACGGGTCCGCTCAGACGTAGCCCCGGCGGCCCTGATTGCTTCCCGCGGATGCCGGACGTTATGCGTGAAGAATGCAAAGCCCTCCTGACACCTTAATTCTAGAGGTCCTTCCGGAATCTCCGTGGGTCACAAGGATTCGGGTAATTCGTGAGGCCGCCTGCGCGGGCCGAGGCGGGAGAAGCTATTCGTTATTGTTCGCTGCGTCGCGACGACGGCGATCCAGCTGCCGTCCGCACCGCCACACTGAAACGATGTTCCGCGTCGCCAGAATGTCGTTTGTGGGATCTCCCTTGACGAGCACCAGATCGGCCGGCGCACCTGGCACGATGCGGCCCCGGCCGGTGAGCCGAAAAGCGGTCGCAGCCGAGGACGTGGCGGCTTTCAATGCATCAACTGGCGTCAGCCCCGCGTTGACTAGGAGCTCCAGTTCGCGGTGAAGGCTGATCCCGTGCTCGACGCCAGCGTTCGGCGCATCGGTACCGGCGACGATCCGGACGCCTGCACGATGGAGTTTGTTGACGTTCTCGTAAAACGAGGTGATCGGGTCGGTCAACGATCCGGCGCGGGCCGGCTTTAGATTCGCCTTTGCCCGATCTGTGAGGTACGGGGCCAGTCTGGCATCCGCGAGGAGCGCGGCGGTTCCTTCGCCAGTCGTCAACGCCTCACTCATGGTGAGCGTCGGCACCACGAAGACGTTCTTCGCCTTGATCAGGCGTACGAGCTGATCGTCATCACCCCGCTCACCCCGCGAGCTCACCCACAGGTGTGCCAGGCCGTCCGCGCCGCTTTCCACTACCATGCGCACGTCGGCGGGCCACGTGGCGTGGACGATCGCCAGCTTGCCGCTGCGATGCACGGCATCGATCAACGCCTTCACCGTCGCTGCGTCGAGGGTCGGCAGTGGCTTTCCGGCGAAGCCGCGTTCGACGAAGATCTTGATGTACTCGGATCCCTCGGTAACGCGCTCCCTGACGAATGCCTCGGCATCCGTGGGTCCGGTCACCGTCCGTTGATCCTCGGAGAAATAGGCGTGGCCTCCTTTGACGGTGGCTCCCAGACCCGCGCTGAAGTAGTTGGCTTCGGCGCATGACGGTGTCTCCATCACCTCGCGGCGGAGCGCGCGCATGCGTTCGGGGCGATCGAAAAGATCGACGATTGTCGTCACACCAAAGCGCGCCGCATCGCGCAATGACTCGCGCCTACCGCCTGTGTGATCGTGAGCGTCGATTAGGCCTGGCAGGAGTGTGAGGCCGCGGCCGTCGATGCGGATGGCATTTCGACCGTCACGGGATTTGTTCGCAACCGATGCGATCGTGCCGTTCGCGATCGTCACCGTCGCCGAAGGCAGCACGCGCTCGCCGTCGAATACCCGCACGTCGCTGAAAACAACATCGGAACCGTCCTGCTGTGCTCCAGCGTCCGGCGCACTGACAACCATGAGCATGGTGGTGAGCCACGCGAGCAACGCCAACCATCCGGTACGCATTGCGGCCTCGCCGTCGAATAAAGACGAAGTGTAGCCGATTTCCGCGGAGGTGGACAGAGTTTCCGCGTCACGCGAGTGACTCGCGATCTGCGTCGCGGTGGTCCCGTTAAGTACGACCGCTGCAGAAAGGAGCCGCCTTGCAGGACACGAAACTATTCGAGACGATCCTGAACATCACCGCGCCGTGGCACATTGCGCGAGTCGAGTTGAAGACGGACGCGAAGCGCGCGGAGTTGTGGTTGGAGCACGATCCGACGCGGTGGCCCTGTCCCGAGTGTTGGGCCGAGCTGGCCAGCTTCGATCACGCGGAACCCGGACGTGGCGCCATCTCGACACCTGCCAGTTTGAGACGCATCTGCACGCGGAGATTCCCGGCATCCAGTGTCCGACGCACGGCGTCAAGCAAGTGCGCGTCCCGTGGGCGGAACCGCGGAGTCGTTTCACGTTGCTGATGGCGCGGTTGGTGATCGATCTCATCCTGCAGTGCAGCACGGTGAAGGGCGCGTGTGCGATCACCGGGATCAGTTGGGACGAAGCCTGGGGCATCATGCACCGCCCCGTTGCGCGCGGCGAGGCTCGCAAGGAAGCACGCCCGATCGCCTACATTGGCGTCGATGCGTACTACGCGACGCTGACCGATGCGCAGAAGGCAGCACTGAAGGCGGTCGCGATGGATATGTGGGAGCCGTACATCCGGCGCGACGCGCAAGGGCTTGCCCGACGGCGACACAAGATTGTGTTCGACCGATTCCACATCATGCGGGACATAACGAAAGCCGTCGACACGGTGCGGAAGCAGGAGCACCGCCCGTTTCTTCGCGATGGGTGGCGACTCGCCGCTGACTGGCACGAAGTACCTTGGCTGTTCAGCGAGGAGCGCCGGCCCGAACGCCATGAGGAAGCGTTCGCTACACTCCAGGCCCTGAATCTGAAAGTCGGTCGCGCGTGGGCGATCAAAGAAGCCCTCCGCACCCCGTGGACCTCCGCCAGCCTGCGGCGGTGAAACGATTCTTCACCCGCTGGTATGGTTGGGCGGTTCGCTCGCGGCTCGAGCCCGTAAAGGACGTCGCGGCCACGCTCAAACGTCATCTCGCGGGGCTCCTCCGGTTCGCCAAGCACGCTAAACCCGGAAGGTTCTTGTATTTATATAGAAAGAAGAGATAGAGAGCTCTTTTCATCCTCACCCGCACTCTTCGCTATGGTCCAGCATCACACCGAAGCGTCCTGTCGAAACTCCGTCGAAGGACGCCATGAGTGTGATAGCTGAGATCCGCCACCAGTCCGTCGACTGCACTGTTCATCACTGTTATCGCGCCGCCTCCGCGTCGGGCCTCCGCCTTGTCGCAATCGCGCCAGCGGTTCGACGATTCGTTGGGTGTGTCGCGTTCCTCGCTCCGATTTCGATATTCAAGGCAGCAGGAAAGTTTCTTCAGCGCGCTCAGCGCGTGACTCACATGGCAAAGGAGAAGCGTAATGATCCGCCCAAAGCGCTGCTGGGACGGTGCCGAGGGGATGATCACCCGGCCTTGTCCGCAGTCCGTCTGGCGAAGAAACGTTCGGGTCGCTCTCGCCTGCTCCGCGCGTGCATGACCAGGAAGACGAGGATTGTTGTTCAACTGGATGGCGGCGGGTGTAGCTGGCTGGCGAGATTCGGCGTGCAAATCAGAAATGTCGCGTCATTCAGCTACGCAGGGAACTTTTCTTTCCAATCAGGGGGGTAAACTCAATGAAAAGCAACGCAAATCGACTCGGGTTGATTCTACTTTTGCTGGCGGTGATATTCGCCAGCGGCGCTGCCCTGGCCCGGGCAGAAGCAATCACTGTCAACGAGAATACTGTCTCGCCGGTCGCTGGCAGCATCCTCGTCGCGTGCGCTGCCAGCGGCGCTGGTGAGCTGGTAGATTTCACTGGAAATTTCCACTACATCTACAGTTTCACCGGCTCCAGTGGTGGCCCCGTGCGCTACATGATGACCGCCCTCGCACAGAATGTAGTGGGGATTGGACAGGTAACCGGGGACAGCTACGTTTTGTCAGGTGGCTACATAGAGAACGGCGTCCTCTCGATGGCGGAAACTTTGACCACCCTCAATGATTTTCGGGTAATCGGGCAGGGTGTGGGCAACAACTTCATCGCCCACACCGTCAGCCATTACACCATCAACGCCAACGGGGAATTGGTCGTGGACTTCGAAATCACTGGCGCCACCTGCATGTAATCTGTAAGCTCTCCCCTTGCTTGAGTCGAAAGTGGACACCTGGGTAAATCGAAGTTTGCATTTAGCGTCTGTCAGGCAAGCTCGATTCGGCTCTGGTGCATCACCTACAAGTCCAGCCATGAGTCTTACAGATCTCACCCGGTCAGCCGTCTTAGCGGCTATAGAGGAATACGATCGACTCGGTCGTGAAGACTTTCTTCGCCGTTACGGATTCGGACCCGCACGCGACTATCGTGTGTAGTTCAATGGCCGCGAATACGACTCGAAAGCGATCGCAGGAGTGGCGCATCGATACATTTCGCAGGACGCGGAGGCCCTCGGCGCGGAGGAGTTCAGCGGCGGCGGTCGCGATACGGAGAGGACCTTGGAGCGACTGGGACTTTTCCTGGTCCATGAAGATCCGGTGACCGTTGGTGTGATCCGGAGCAGGATAGAATGACGGGGTATGAGAGCCGCCCCGCTGGTCCTGGCCGTCTGCGTGTTGGCCGCCGCCCCTGCGGGACCTTCAATTGACGACTTCCATCTGCCGCCCAAGGCCGTCTTCTCTACGTCGATGCCCCGCTACCCGAACGTCTGGTTTTATCTGGAGGCATCACTCGCCGCGGATCACCAGGCCGCCGTAAAACTGGTGACCGGAGAATTGCGGCAGGCCCTTCACCTCCGAGAATTGCGCGTGCCCAATTCGGAAGGGTGTGATTTCGAGGTCCGTCTCGAGCACTTTCAGCCCTGGGAGGACTCGGCGCACAAGGCGCTTCAGCACGCCCACTCGTTCCACATGCGCTACTACTACTCGGACCTGGTCCGGCGTCATCTGGAGCGAGTGGACATCGCCGGCCGGCCTTTTTACCGCTTCGCCGGCAGCGTTCACTACGAGGTGGAGCACGGCAATCCGAACCACGCCGACGTCGAAATTTGTCCATTCTGCGGCCGGACCGGAGCTTACGCGGGCCTAAAGGGGAATCTGGTTGAACAAGTCCACGATCCACTGGGCCTCGAGATGCTGCTGCACGGAACGGTGCGCGGCGAGCCGGTGCACTTCGAGGACTGGGAGGAGCGGGAATTCGGCAGCGTGGACCGGCTGCGCTCCGCTTTTTCAGTGCAGAGTTCCGAGTATCCCGGCCAGCAGGGCGACCGAAATACCTACCGCATCGGCATCGTGGTGCTCACCCCTCGTTAGCCTCTACGCAAAAGCAAAGCCCTGATTGCCGGGCCGGAGCGATACGATTCACTGCGAAGGGCAGCGATCTCGTCAGGACGTTGACTCGCCAATCGATTCCGGTGCGACTAGCCGCCAAAACAAGACCGCCACCTCCGCTTTTTCCTCCGAACCTCGGTTAGATTCAATGCCGACTCGTTAGCATCGGCGCTGTCGATTCCGATTTCGACTCGGTTGGCCAGCCACTCGCTTCGTGCGACAGGCGCTAAGCCCACATCTTCACAACAAACCGCGAGCATCCCTCCAGCAGCCGATGGTGCAACAGTTTCTCTCAGGTAACTCCCGGCGTAGAATCGCTGGCAAAGCGACTCGACGTAAGTCGAAGCCCGGCTTGTCAAGACCCAGTTCAGTCGCGTGTAGAACTGATGCGCAGCCATGCGTGGCGGGTCGCGGGCGCCACTCAGATCGACGCCTGTTTTGCGAGCCGCCGTTGTTTGTCGGCATCGGCGACAATGTAGTTAACCGAGATCGATTACCTCGATCTTTTTCGCGCGGAGGAACCGATGAAGCGCAACTGGCCGATGATCGCTGTTGCCGATGTGACCGCGAGCGCCAACTGGTACGCGCGGCTGTTGGACGCAACTGATAACCATCCACGAGCCACAGTGTTCGATCAGATCGTCGACAGGGATGGGACGGTGTTGTTGTGTCTTCACCGCTGGGGACCGTCTGGCCTTCGAGGCGACCATTACTACCCCTCCCTTTCCCAGCCTGTCAAAGGACATGAAGGAAATGGGCTGCTCTTGTGGTTCGTTGTTGATGATTTCGATTCAGCGTGGGAACGAGCTCAAACTCTGAGCGCCTCGATCGAGGAGCAACCGAACGAAGATAACGGTACGTGTATGCGCGCCTTCGTGGTCCGTGACCCCGACGGCTACTACGTAGCGGTCAACGAGACACGTTAGTGAGATTTCCACGACTTG
>JBKPSH010000206.1:0-14219 GCA_046734955.1 Acidobacteriota bacterium | reverse complement strand
GCACATTGGACATTGAGCATTGAACATTGACGCTGCCGACATCACCCTTCCTCTACCCAATCATCGACACCGGTTTGTGTCGCACGCGCGCCATCGATCCGGTCTCCTTATGCGAGGCGTACCTCGCTGGCGGCGCACGCGTGCTGCAACTGCGGGAGAAAGAACGCGCGAGCGGCGAGTTCTTGAAACTGGCGGATATGCTCGTCGAGCGCGCGACCGAGGCGGGAGCGCTGCTCGTCGTCAACGACCGCGCCGACATCGCGCGATTGAGTGCGGCCCACGGGGTCCATGTCGGCCAGGACGACTTGTCTGTCGCCGACGTTCGGAAACTTCTCCCCGAGCCGGCGATCGTCGGCCTCTCGACCCACGACGGTCGTCAAGTCGACAACGCGATCGAACAGAACCCCACGTATCTCGCCGTCGGGCCTATCTTTCAAACATCGACCAAGGACACCGGCTATTCGGCGCGCGGACTTGACCTGATTCGCACTGCGACCGGTCGGGGCAAACCGGTCGTCGCGATCGGCGGTTTGACGCTTGACAACATGCTCGACGTCGTTCGTGCTGGCGCCTCGGGAATCGCGGTGATCAGTGACTTGCTGAACGGCGATCCAGCCGCGCGGACGCGGGCGTTCATCGCGCGACTCGCAGAACCCGTGAATTCCTGAACTTTGTGGAATAATGCCGCCACTTGTGCCAGGCCTCGTCGCCGGAGGGTGAATGGATTCGAATTTATTGAGAACGAAGTCTATCGAGCAGCTGGTTGGGGATGTCGAGCATGGCGGCAAGGCACTGAAGCGGACCCTCTCAGCCCTGGACCTGACGCTGCTCGGCATCGGCGCCATCATCGGCACGGGCATTTTCGTTCTGACCGGCACCGCGGCGGCGAATCAGGCCGGCCCGGCGATTGTGTTGTCGTACACCATCGCTGGTCTCGCTTGCGGGTTCGCGGCTCTGTGCTACGCCGAGTTCGCGTCGATGATTCCGATCTCGGGCAGCGCCTACACCTACGCCTACGCGACGCTCGGCGAAATCTTTGCGTGGATGATCGGCTGGGACCTCATTCTCGAGTACGCGGTGGGATCGATGACCGTGGCGGTTGGATGGAGCGGCTACTTCCAGCGCATTCTCGCCGGCTTTGGCGCGCACCTGCCGGCGTGGATGTCGGCGTCACCCGATCCGGCCGCCGGGACGCTGGTCAATCTGCCAGCCGTGCTCATCGTCCTCGGCATCATGGTGCTGCTGGTCATCGGCGTCCGCGAGAGTGCCCGGTTCAACGCCGCGATGGTCGCGGTCAAGCTTGTCGCGGTCGCCTTCTTCATCGTGATGGGTTTCTCCTACGTCAAGCCAGAGAACTGGTCCCCCTTCATGCCGTATGGATTTTCCGGTGTGATGACGGGGGCGGCGGTCGTCTTCTTCGCCTATATCGGGTTCGACGCCGTTTCAACGACGGCTGAAGAGGCCAAGAATCCAAGCCGCGACCTGCCGATTGGAATCATCGCGTCGCTGGTCATCTGCACCCTCCTGTACCTCATCGTCGCGGGAATCTTGTCCGGAATTGTTCCTGTTGTGCAGTTCAAAAGCGATCAGCAGTTCCTGAACGCGCCGGTCGGTTATGCACTCGCGGTGATCAACAAGGACTGGGCGGCCGGCCTGGTGTCGGCAGGGGCGGTTGCGGGAATTACGAGCGTGCTGCTCGTGATGCTCATGAGCCAGCCGAGAATCTTCTTCGCGATGAGCCGCGATCAACTGCTGCCTGCTGGCGTGAGCCGCGTGCACCCGCGATTCCGCACGCCGTACATCACGACCATCATCACCTGCGTCATCGTCGCCGTGGTTGCCGGATTTGTTCCAATCACCGTGCTCGGCGAAATGACGAGCATCGGAACGCTGTTCGCGTTTGTCGTCGTCTCGATTGCCGTCATCGTCCTGCGGAACAAACGCCCCGAAGCACGACGGCCGTTCCGCGTGCCGGGCGGCTACGTGATTCCGGTTCTTGGTGTGCTCGCGTGTACCTATCTGATGGTCAGTCTCTCAGTGATGACGTGGGTTCGCTTTCTCGGGTGGCTGGATATCGGAATGGTGATTTATTGGTTTTATGGCCGCACTCACAGTCCGCTGGTCAACGCGACCGAAGCGGCCGCCCGCACTGCCGCAGAGAACCTTGCGAACTTCCTGAAGATGCTCGGCTATATGCTGCTCTTCAACGGATTCTGCATCACGCTGCTGGCGTATCTGACGATTCTGAATGTGACCAACGAAACGCTCGCAAAGTGGGGCGAACTCGATGCCGTGCTGTCGCACATCGGCATGCACGTCAACCCTGAGATTGCCGATGCATTCGGGTGGAAGATCCTGCTGGCTGGCGCAGTGGTAACAGCAATCGGCTACGCGCTCGCCAGGTCGACGACAAAGCGATAACGGTTCAGGGTTCGCGGTTTGGCGATCGGGACGCAGCTGGGCAGAAAACGAGATCAGATGGCCCAGCTGTCTCCCTGGTGGGCGGGGTGGCGGCTTTCGGTCGTCCTGCTCCTCGTCATCGTCGGTATCGGCACCGCCGGCTATGTCGTCATTGAAGGCTGGGACGTGTTCGACGCCTTCTACATGACGATCACGACGGTCACGACCGTGGGTTACGGCGAGATTCACCCGCTGTCACGTGTCGGACGGATCTTCAACAGCGGCGTCATCATTTTTGGCGTCGCGACGGTTCTTTACACGTTTTCGTTTCTGATGGCGCGTCTCGTCGAGGGAGACCTCCAGGCGCGCTGGACCCGGCGGCGCCGGGAACGCATGCTCGACGATCTCACCAATCACTTCATCATCTGCGGCTTCGGTCGAATCGGCCAGATCGTCGCACGCGAGTTCACGCGCCAGGCGGTGCCATTCGTGGTCATCGAACGGGATATCGAGCGAATGCAGACCGCGATCGACATGGGCTATCTTGCGGTCGAGGCCGATGCCAGCAGCGAGGAGGTCCTGAAGCGGCTGGGAATTAGCCGCGCACGCGGTTTCATCGCGGCGGTGAGCACCGATGCCGACAACGTCTTCGCGATTCTCACCGCCCGTCTGCTGCGTCCGGATCTCTTCATCATCGGCCGCGCCGAGACCGAGGACGCGAAAGCAAAGCTGGTCAGGGCCGGCGCGGACAGAGTGTTATCGCCGTATCAGATCGGCGGCCTGCAACTCGCGCAAACCGCGCTGAGACCGGCGGTCGTGGACTTCGTGCAGCTAGCCACCAGCTCGGATAATCTTGATCTCAACATGGAGCAAGTGCAGATAGCGCAGGGCGCGCCGCTCGCCGGCCGGAGCATTCTCGAAGCGAATCTCCGGCAGCGATATGGAGTGGTCGTCGTTGGCATCCAGCGGGCGAGCGGCAACATGGAATTCAACCCGCCACCGGAAAGCATCATGGGTGTCGGCGATTATCTCGTCGTCCTTGGTCAGGCGAGGAACCTGCGTGAACTCGAAGGTGCTGCGCGACCATCAGGTGTCCTGAGGTGATCGCATGACGGCGCGCCTCCTCGACGGCCGCACGATTGGTGCGGCGATTCGGGAGTCGGTGCTCCCTGACGTTCATGCGTTCACCGCCCGCGCGGGTCGGCCCCCTGGGCTCGCCATCGTCCTGGTTGGCGAAGATCCTTCGTCGGAAATTTACGTGCGCAACAAGGTGCGGACGGGCACCGACTCCGGCCTGAGAGTTGTTTTGAACCGGCTTCCAGCCAATGCCACGCTAAGCGAGCTGCTCTCGCTGGTCGATCAGCTGAATGCGAGCGAGGAGCACGACGGGATTCTCGTGCAGTCGCCGCTGCCCGCAGCGATGGGAAAGGGGGCGGCGCAGAAAGTGTTCGATGCCATCGACCCGTCGAAAGATGTCGATGGCTTCCATCCTGTCAATGTCGGCAAGCTCGTGCAGGGGCGCGCGCATCTACTGCCGTGCACGCCGTCGGGGGTCATCGAGATGCTCGAGCGCAGCGACGTTCGGATTGCCGGCACGCGTGCCGTCGTCATTGGCCGGAGCGAGATCGTCGGGAAGCCGATGGCAATGTTGCTGCTCCAGCGCGACGCGACGGTGACGATCTGCCACTCGAAGACGCCGGACCTTCCCGGTGTCGCGCGAACAGCCGACATTCTCGTCGCGGCCATCGGCCGCCCCGGCTTCGTCACGCCGGCGTTCGTCAAGCCTGGCGCGACAGTGGTTGACGTCGGCATCAGTCCAGTTACTGATCCCGCCACGGCCGCGAGCCTGTTCGATCCGGCATCACCGCGACTCGCCGATTTCAAGCGCCGCGGCTCGGTCGTCGTCGGAGACGTCCATCCATCTGTCGCCGAAGTCGCCGGTGCCCTCACGCCGGTGCCTGGCGGGGTCGGGCCTCTCACGATCGCGATGTTGCTGAAGAATACGGTCGCCGCTGCGCAGGCTCGCCGTCCGGCGTGACGCATGCTGCGAGTCGCATTGACCGGTGGCATCGCGACAGGGAAGTCTTATTGTCTCGCGCGATTTGCTTCGTTGCGCGTTCCGGTCATCGATGCCGATCAGCTCGCGCGCGATGCGGTGGCGCCCGGCTCGCGCGCGCTCGAGGAAGTGGCGACCCGGTTCGGCGCGGCGATCATCCGGCCCGACGGTTCGCTCGACCGCGCGTCTCTCGGCCGGATCGTGTTCAACGATCGAGCGGCGCGCGCCGACCTGGAAGCGATTGTTCATCCCGAGGTCTATCGGCGTATCAGTGAATGGCTTGCCACGCTCCCACCGCGCACGCGCGTGGCGATCGCCGACATCCCATTACTGTTCGAAACCGGCCACACGCATGATTTCGATCGAGTTGTTGTCGTCGCCTGCGATCCCAGGGAACAGCTCCGGCGAATCATCGCGCGTGACGGATTGAGCGAGCGAGACGCCCGCGCGCGTCTCGATTCGCAGTGGCCGATCGAGGAAAAGGAACAACGCGCGGACTATGTCATCAAGACGGATGGCACGGTCGCCGACACGGACAGTCAGGTGCGGACCGTGTATGAGCTGTTGAGTGCCGAGTAATCGGTGCGCGCTGAAATTGCTGATTTTCGATTGCTGATTGCTGATTGACGGAGCATTGCTGTTGCCGCTTCCGAGTCTGTCGCCCTCTGATGCGAACGTGTGAAGCCCGCGTTCCTACAGGGCAGCTGGTTCGCTCCAGCGCCGCCGTGGCGTCGAATTACCGCGCGAGCTGCCGAGCAAAATCCAAAGAAGGATTTTATTGCGAAGCTCGGTACGGTCATCGAGGAGTCAGGCGAGTCATGCTTCTGGCTCGAGTACGTGGTAGCCACTGAACTCGTCCCGTTAGTTTTCCGTAAGGACGCTCCACGCCGAGTCGAATCAATTAGTTGCGATATTCACCACCTCCCAGAAGACCGCGCGGGCGAATTACGCGCGGGAAAGGAATTTGCGTCGCGCCGGGCGCGTCGGCGACCCAAATCAAAAATAGCGCAGGGCGCTCGATGAGACGCTTCAGAAAATCAGCAATCAGCAATCAGCAATCAGCAATTTCAACGTCAGCTGGTAAGCGTCGCCTCTGTGTCCTTGGCGGGCGCGATCCGTTCTTCGACGAACGTGTTCCATTCGTGGCAGTGCGGGCACTGCCACAACAGCTCCGTGCTGCGATAACGGCAGCGGACACAAATGTGGGGATCGACGTAGAAAATGGCGTCGTGGGCGAGGTCGGTGTAACGCTCGACGAGTGACGGTGGAAGCTTCAGCTGCGAGAGAGTCTGCCAGATTGCCTGGTGCAGCGCTAACGCATGCGGGTTGATCACCAACGCTTCAAAGAGAAGCTCCAGTCCTTCCGTCGCCTGTCCGTGGGCACTCAAATAACGGGACAACGCGAGGCGGGCACGCCACTCTTGCGCCACGCCCGAGATCAAGCGGCGGCACAGCGCTGGAAATCTTCCCGGCTCATTCAATTGCACGTACGCGGCGTCGAGGCGAGCGAAGGCCAGATAGGCGCGCTCCGGCGATGTCGCAACAAGGCGTTCCCACGTCGTAACTGCGCCCGGCACGTTGCCATCAGCGAGTTGCACGTCGCCGAGGTTGAGATATGCAGGCGCATTCTTGCCATCCAGCTCGATCGCCGCCTGGAAGCGCTTGGTTGCCTCGGCGGGTTGGCCGCGTTTCAGCGCATCAAGACCGATTTCGTTTTCGAGAAATGCGAGGATCTCCTGGTGACGCGGCTGCTGCTCGGCAGTGTCTCGGGCCGCCAGTTTCTGCCGCATGTTGTACGCGTCGGTCCACTGATGCTGCTCCTCGTAAAGCTTTTCGAGGTTCGACATCGCGTAGCGGTTGCCAGGATCGAGCCGGACGACTTCCGTGAATGCCTCGAGCGCGCGGTCGACGAACCCGCCATGCTTGTAATCGAGCCCAAGGCACAGGAGAACGTTCGCGTGCTCGAGTTTTCGGAGGTGTGGGCGCTGCAAAAGTGCCTGGTGTTCCTGGACGGCGCGGCCAACTTGCCCTTTTTCGCGATAGAGATTGCCGAGGATCAGATGGATCTCCAACGGGTCGCCGGCCGATTCGGCGGCGGTACTCAATTCCTCAATTGCCGGATCGATCTGATTGGCGACCAGGAAGTTCAGGCCGAGCATGTAGTGGGGCGACTCGCGAGCGCGACGGCGATCGATCCACCGCCCGTCCTTGAGCTTGTAGCGCTCCCATGCTTTACCGACAGTGAGTCCGGCAAGAAGCGCGAGCAGAACGAAAAGCGTGACGTAGGGTCCCATTAGTCGCCGGGGACGTATTCGCGCAGAACCTTGTCCCAGCGGTTCTGCGCCCGCAAAACCATTTCAACAAATTCGCGCACGGCGCCGCGGCCGCCGGCAGCCGTGCTGACCCAATGCACACGCGAGGCAACTTCCGCTGCAGCATCGGCCGGCGCGGCGGACAGTCCGACACGCGTCAGTACCGGCAGGTCGAGCAGATCATCGCCCATGTAGGCGACGGCGTTGTCGCTGAGACCGGTATCACGAAGGATCCGCTCATAGGCGGCCAGTTTGCTATTGGCTCCCTGAACGACGAGCCTGATCGCCAACTGTGCCGCGCGATGTGTCGTCGCCCCCGACGTCCGTGCTGAAAGCCATCCTACGGTCAGACCGGCGCGTTGGGCCCAGACCATGGCGGCACCGTCGCGGATGTGAAAGCCCTTCGCTTCCGAGCCGTCCGCGTACATCAGGACGACGCCGTCGGTGAGAACGCCGTCGACATCGAACAACAGCAATCGAATGTCAGCGACACGTTCGGCAACTGTCATGCACTAATCTTCCGCCGAAAGGCGGAAGCCACACGATCTCCGATTTAGACCATCTGAGTTCGCCAGAGATCGTGCAGGTGCACGACGCCCTCAACGAACCGTTCTGCATTGACCACGACGACTGCCGTGATTTTATGCGTCTCCATCACCCTCAGCGCCTCGACCGCCAGCACGTCGCGCGCGATCGTGACTGGTCGCGGCGTCATCGCCTCGCCGGCGGTAAGCGCGAGCACGTCCGGCACGCGGCTGAAAAGCCGGCGCAGATCCCCGTCGGTGAACACACCCACGAGGCGACGATCGTCGTCGACGACGCAGGTCATGCCGAGGCGCTTGCTCGACATTTCGTGAAACACCTCGGCCATGCGGGTCGTCGTTTGCACGACCGGGGCTGCATCGCCGGCGTGCATCACGTGTTCGACCCGCATCAGGCGGCGACCCAGTTTGCCGCCGGGATGAAGCGAGGCAAATTGTTCCTCGCGGAAACCCTTGCGAACGAGCAGTGTCATCGCCAGGGCGTCTCCCATGGCGAGCGCCGCAGTCGTGCTGGCGGTTGGAACCAGATTCATCGGACACGCTTCTTTGGCGATCCCGCAATGTAGCGTGACATCCGCAGCGCGCGCGAGGGTTGACGTGGGGTCGCCGGTCAGGGCGATCAGGCGTGCGCCAATTCGCCGGATCGACTCGAGCAGCCGGATCAATTCCTCCGTCTCACCGCTGTAGGACACCGCGAGCACGACGTCATCATCACGAATGGCACCGAGGTCACCGTGGATCGCCTCGGCCGGATGGAGGAACCACGCGGAAGTGCCGGTGCTCGAAAACGTCGCGGCAATTTTGCGGCAGATAAGACCGGACTTTCCCATTCCGGTCACGATCACGCGGCCCCGGCATTCGAACAGCAGTTGAACCGCGCGTTCGAAGTCGCCGTTGATCCGATCCACAAGCCCGAGTATCGCCGCTGCCTCGATCCGCAGGACCTTGCGCGCCAGTTCCAGGCCAGTCATCGTGTCGGTCATACCAAATCACTCCGAGGGGCTTCGCCCCTCGGACTCCAATGCACGCTCGCGCGTGGGGCCCCGCGATCCCCACTCCGCTCGCGTGGGCTCACTCGCGCGCTCGTTCGCCACTCGCCACCGGTGTTGAAACCACTTCTCGGGCCTCGCGCGCGATCGAATGAATGCGAACCAGCCGCGTCAGCAACGGCTCGAGCAGCGAAAGCTTCAGTGCATTCTGTGCGTCGCTCTTCGCCCGCTCGGGACGTTCGTGCACTTCCATGAACACACCGTCGATCCCGGCCGCCACTCCCGCTGACGCAAGCGGCTCAATGAATTCAGCCTGTCCGGCGGTGACGCCGGCGCCGGCGCCGGGCAATTGCAGACTGTGGGTGACATCGTAAATCACCGGACAGCCGAGTCTGCGCAGAATCGGAAACGCGCGCATGTCAACGACGAGATTGTGATAGCCGAACGTGAAGCCGCGTTCGGTCACGATGACGCGGTCGTTGCCCGCCGCCTTAACTTTCGCGATCGCGTGTCGCATGTCGTCTGGCGCGAGAAACTGTCCTTTCTTGATGTTCACGACGCGACCGGTTGCTGCGGCGGCATTCAGCAGGTCCGTCTGACGCGAAAGGAACGCGGGGATCTGCAGAATGTCGGCGACCGTCGCGACTGGCTCTGCTTGAGACGTCTCGTGGATATCGGTAAGGATGGGGACACCCGCCGCCTCACGCACGCGCGCCAGCACACGAATGCCTTCGTGAAGTCCCGGTCCACGAAAGGACTCGCCCGAGGTTCGATTCGCCTTATCGTACGACGCCTTGAACACATACGGGACGCCGGCGCGCCGTGCGATATCGCGTACCTCCAGCGCCGTCTCGAGCGCGTGACTCTCGCTCTCGATCACGCATGGGCCGGCTATGAGGACCAGCGGAGCCCCAGCTCCGATTGTGATCCCTCCGACCTGGATCGGCTTCACGCCGATTACCCTACCACGGAGGCCGTGTCGTGCTGCCGCGCGGCAAGCTTCCGCGCATGACTCGCTTGAACGAAGCCGGCGAAAAGCGGGTGCGGCTGGAGTGGCTTCGACTTGAACTCAGGATGGAATTGGACCGCCACGTACCACGGATGGGATGGCAGTTCGATGATCTCCACGAACTTGCCGTCGAGCGATCGGCCGACGATTTGGAGACCCTGATCGGTCAATGCCTTTTCATACAGGCAATTGAATTCGTACCGGTGTCGATGACGCTCGTGGATTATCGGTTGCGCGTAGAGCTGATGCGCTCGTGATCCCGGTTTCAGCTCGCACGCATACGATCCCAGGCGCATCGTACCGCCAAGATCATCCACTCCGAGCAGATCGCGCAGCTTGTAGATGACCTTCTGAGGTGCATCGGGTGCACACTCGGTTGAGTCCGCTTCCGGCATCCCGCAGACATGCCGCGCGTACTCAACGGCAGCCCACTGGAATCCATAGCAGATTCCGAAATAGGGAATCCGACGCTCGCGCCCGATTTCGGCCGCGCGCATCATGCCACGCGTGCCGCGATCGCCGAAGCCACCAGGCACGAGAATGCCGTTGGCGCCATCAAGCAGCTGTTCTCCTCCCGGCTGCTCGAGTGCTTCCGCTTCAACCCACCGGATGTTCACGCGCAATCTGTGCTTGAACCCGCCGTGATACAGCGCCTCGTTCAGGCTCTTGTACGAGTCCTCGTAACCGACGTATTTGCCCACGACATGGATAGTGACCTCATCGGACGGGTTCTTGATGCGATCGACGAGATCGATCCACGCGCCCATGCGCGCTTCGGTTTGCGGCAGATTGAGACGATTCAACACGATTCGGTCGAGCCCTTCAGCCGCGAGGACGAGCGGGACCTCGTAGATGCTCGACACGTCTTTCGCGGTGATGACCGCTTCCTCGTCGACGTCGCAGAACAGTGCGATCTTCTGCTTGATGTCCTGATCCAGGAATCGATCCGTGCGGCAGAGAAGAATATCCGGCTGAATACCGATCGCGCGGAGGTCGCGCACGCTGTGCTGTGTTGGCTTGGTCTTCAGTTCCCCTGCCGCACCGATGAACGGCACGAGCGTCAAGTGAATGTAGAGCGTATTTTCGCGGCCGACATCCTGACGCAGCTGACGAATCGCTTCGACAAACGGCAGCGACTCGATGTCGCCGACCGTCCCGCCGATTTCAACGAGCACGATGTCGACGTCCTTTGCGACCGCCCGGATGCTGTCCTTGATCTCGTTTGTGATGTGGGGGATGACTTGCACCGTGCGGCCCAGATAATCGCCGCGGCGCTCCTTCTGAATGACTGACAGATAAATCTTGCCGGTGGTCCAGTTGTTGTTCCGGCCAGTGATGTTATTGGTGAACCGCTCGTAGTGGCCGAGGTCGAGATCGGTCTCGGCTCCATCGTCGGTTACGTAGACTTCGCCGTGCTGGTACGGACTCATCGTGCCAGGGTCGACGTTGATGTACGGGTCGAATTTCTGTAACGCGACGCGATATCCGTGTCCTTCGAGCAGCGCGCCGATGGATGCCGCCGCGAGGCCTTTGCCGAGAGACGAGACCACGCCGCCGGTGACGAGGATGTATTTGACGGGACGCTTGGACCCGCCGCCGGGCTTTTGAGTCGCATCCATGTTCTGCTGCTGCATCGTCTTGTTATGTCCTTTTCTAGTCCAGGCCCACACCCGCACGGGCCCTTGCCGACTCCCCCTCGATCGTCGCTCGCACGCGCGCGAGATCCTCGGCGGTATCTACTCCGATTGAATCGAAACGTGTTTCAACGACTTTGATCCTGATGCCATGTTCGAGCGCGCGCAATTGCTCGAGTGCTTCCGATTTTTCCATCTGCGTGGGTGGCAGCGCCGCGAGCCTCATGAGGCATTCGCGGCGGTACACGTACAGACCCACGTGTCTCCAGGCGGGAGCCGCGTCGGAACCAGATCGCACAAACGGAATTGGCGCTCGCGAAAAATACAACGCAAAGTCGTCCTGATCGACGACCACCTTGGTCACGTTTGGATTCTGTCTTTCCGTGTCGTCGTCGATGCGACGCCGCAGCGTGCTCATCATCAGTGTCGAGTCGCTGGCGAACGGCGCGACCGCTTCGTCGATCATTGCCGGTTCAATCAGCGGTTCGTCTCCCTGAACGTTGACGATCAGCGAGGCGGACACATCGGAGGCGATTTCCGCAATTCGATCGGTTCCGCTTTGGTGCGACGGCGACGTCATGCGTGCCGTGCCTCCGAACGCCTGGACGCAGCGGTAGATTCGCTCGTCGTCAGTCACCACGATGACCGATTCGATCGATCGCGCGAGGGCTGTGCGCCGGTAGACGTGTTCGATCATCGGCTTTCCACCGATCTCGGCGAGCGCCTTGCCGGGAAGCCGGGACGAAGCGAAACGCGCGGGGATGACGGCGATTGCGGAGACGACAGGGGAACTGGAAGGAGGCCCGAAGCTGGAAACCGGGGGCACGGCAAATATTACCACAACTGCACGCGGCGTCATGCGCATGCATCGTGATCAAACATGAGAATAGTAGTAGGATAGGGTCGAGATCGAGGCGCGGTCGATCGAGTCCAAGAAAATTTTCATGAGCCCCACACGAGCGGCGGCGTACCTCGGTGGCGGGATGCTGCTGGCGGCGTGGCTTGCTTCAGCGGCAGGAGTGGGTCGTCCGTCAATTCCGCCAGTCGCGAGCCGCTCACCCGAGGCCGTGCAGTTGGATGTCCTGGCTTCCGACGTCCAGTCGCAGGCGTTGCGTCTTCGACAGCGTCTTGCCGCCGCACCAGCGCCGCGTGCCACCATCCGCAACCCGTTCGAGTTCGTCGCGCTGCAGCCGCCGACCGTGAACATCAAAACACCGGCCGTGCCCGCGCCTGCGGCTATTGAAGCACCTCCTGAGCCTAATCTGGTGCTCATCGGGTTGGCGGAAGACGGATCGACGCGGACAGCGATGATCGAATCTGGCGACGAGCTGGTGATGGCGACCGAAGGCCAGACAATCGTCAGCCGTTATCGTGTGCTGAAGGTCGGCGTCGATGCGATTGAGTTGGTCGATCTCGTGACGGGCACTACACGGCGGCTCTTCCTAAGGACACCAGCTTCACTTCTCTAATCGCCTTCGCGGCGCGGAGTTCCTCGATAGCCGCCGGATTTTGACGTTCTTCGCCAGGCCGCTGATCCAGGTTGATCACGCCGACGGCGCCACCTTTCGCGCGGCCCAAAGCGAATGCGCCGATGTTGATGCCGTGGCGGCCGAGGATCGTGCCCACCTCACCGATGACGCCAGGCCGATCGTCGTTGCGAATGACCACCACTGTCCCAAGCCCGTCGAGCGGAACTTCCACGTCGACACCGTCGAGCATTGTCAAGCGTGGACTGTCGCCTTCGAAAACAGTTCCCTCGACCCAACGCTCGCCGCTCGTCGTATGCAGCTTCACCGACAGGATGTTCGCGAGCGCACGCGGTCTCGAGCTGCGCGACTCGATGACCTCGATGCCGCGTTCGGCGGCAATGGCCCGCGCGTTCACCACCGTGACGTTTGACGACAGCATCGGTCGAAGAACGCCCGCGACAACTGAACTGGCAATCATGTCCGCGTGTTCTGAGACCAGTGGACCGTAGTAGCGAATCCCGATCGCCTGTGTGCGTCCGTCCGCGATTTGTGACACGAGCATGCCGACTCGCTCGGCAAGAACCATGAACGGTCGGACGCGCGCGAATTCGTCGCCGCGAACGCCTCTGAAATTCACCGCGTTACGAATCACACCTTCTCGAAGGAAATCGCGCAGCGCGACCGCCGTCTCGATCCCAACTTGCTCTTGAGCTTCGGTTGTGGATGCGGCGATGTGCGGCGTGGCGATGACCTGGGGCAGCTTCGCAAGGCGCCATTCGGTCGGTGGTTCACTTTCGAACACATCGAGACCGGCACCCGCAACATGGCGTGATTCGATCGCGTCTGCGAGTGCCCCTTCATCGATCAACTCGCCGCGCGCCGTGTTCACGATTCGAACTCCTGCCTTGCACTTCGCGAGCCGCGATGCATTAAATAGATGGCGGGTCTCGGGCGTCGCCGGCAGGTGCAGCGTGATGTAATCCGAGGTCGCGCACAGATCGTCGAGTGAGAGGAGTTGAATTCCGAGAGTGCCCGCGACCTGTTCCGAAATGAACGGATCGTGGGCAACGAGATTCATCCCGAACGACTTGGCGCGCAGGCCGACTTCCTGCCCGATCCGTCCGAGACCGACGATTCCCAGCGTCTTCCCGCGCAGTTCGACGCCAGTCAATTTCTTTTTTTCCCAGACGCCGCCTTTCATCGACGCATCGGCGGCTGGAATCATTCTGGCGAGCGAGAGCATGAACGCCATCGACAACTCGGCAACGCTGATGCTGTTCGCGCCCGGTGCATTCATGACGACGATGCCCCGATCAGTCGCGGCTGGCACGTCGACGTTGTCGACACCGGTTCCGGCGCGTGCGATGGCTTTCAGTTGGGGAGCCGCAGCGATGATCGACGCGGTCACTTTGGTCGCGCTGCGAACGACGAGCGCGTCGGCGGTGGCGAGATCGCGCGTCAGCTCTTCGGCGCTTCTCCCACTGCGGGCGTCAACGGTCCACCCGGACACGCTGCGAAGCAGTTCAACGGCAGATGAAGGTAATTGATCGGCGATGACGATGTGCATGATCCAGTCTGTCAGTATAATGTCGTGTTTCGTTCATTCGAAAGCGCACCGCGTGGCGTCAGTGCGCGCACCATGATGGTGCAAACCGCTCGAAATTGCAGATTGGCGCGGTACGTCATGCACAGCTGTTCTCGATTTCCACAAACTTTTCCACAGTTTCTGTGAAGATCGGGTAACGTGTGCCGGGTGATGTGACCTAAAGCTGCTTATGGCTACTTTTACAACTGTCAAACCGCCGTCC